>NZ_JBIAQI010000001.1:24725-563431 GCF_042888905.1 Streptosporangium sp. NPDC002721 | reverse complement strand
GCACCCGTGACGTTGGAGACCACCGCGATCTGAGCCGGACCGTAGGACACGCTCTCGGCCACGGTCCGGAACTCCGCCAACATCGCCTCCATCCGGGGCGAGTGGAAAGCGTGACTGACCCGAAGGCGACGACTCTTGCGACCCAGACCACTGAAGTGCTCGGCCACTTCCGCGACCGCGTCCTCATCACCGGAGACCACCACCGACGTCGGACCGTTCAGCGCCGCGATCCCCACCCGGGTCCCGTCGGCGTCGACCGACGACAGCACTTCAAGTACCTCGGCCTCACCCGCCTGCAGCGCGACCATCGAGCCGCCCTCGGGCAACGCCTGCATCAACCGGCCCCGCGCGGCCACCAGCACACACGCATCCTCCAACGACAACACCCCCGCCACATGCGCCGCCACCAGCTCACCGATCGAGTGCCCCAGCAGGTAGTCCGCCCGGACCCCCCACCCCTCCAGCACCCGGAACAACGCCACCTCCACCGCGAACAACGCCGCCTGCGTATACGCCGTGCGATCCAGCAACGCCGCCGCCTCAGAGCCGGCCCCGGCGAACACCACCTCACCCAACGGCCGCTCCAGCAACCCGTCGAAGTGACCGCAGATCTCCTCGAACACCACCGCGAACCCCGGAACCAACCCCGACAGCTCCCGGCCCATCCCCGCCCGCTGCGAACCCTGACCCGAGAACAACACCGCCAACCGGCCGTCCCCCACCCGGCCCCGCACCACACCCGACGCCGGAGTCGCGGCGTCCCCGGCCAGCGCCGACAACCCCCGCACCACCTCCGCGCGATCCCCGCCCACCACCACCGCACGATGGTCGAGCGCCGCCCGCGTCGTCGCGAGCGAGTACGCGGTGTCCAGCAGGTCCAGGTCCTCGCGCTCCTCCACGAATGCGGCCAGGCGAGAGGCCTGCGCCCGCAGCGCCTCCTCGCTTCGCGCCGACACCAGGAGCGGCAGCGCCGCCGTCTCCGTGGCCGTCGTCCCGGCGGGCTCCACGTTTCCGGCGGGGACGGGGGGCTGCTCGATGATGAGGTGGGCGTTGGTGCCGCTGATGCCGAAGGCGGAGATCCCCGCGCGGCGCGGGTGGCCGTTCTCGCGCCACTCGACCGGCTCGGTCAGCAGCGACACCGCGCCCACCGACCAGTCGACGTGGGACGTCGGGGCGTCCACGTGCAGGGTCCTGGGCAGCAGGTTGTTGTGGATGGAGAGCACCATCTTGATGACGCCCGCGACGCCCGCGGCGCACTGGGTGTGGCCGAGGTTGGACTTGATCGCGCCCAGCCGGAGCGGCCGGTCCTCGGGTCGGCCCTCGCCGTAGGTGGCGAGCAGGGCCTGGGCCTCGATCGGGTCGCCCAGGGTGGTGCCGGTGCCGTGCGCCTCGACGACGTCCACGTCGGCGGGCGAGAGGCCGGAGTTGGCCAGCGCCTGGCGGATGACACGCTGCTGGGAGGGACCGCTCGGGGCCGACAGGCCGTTGCTCGCGCCGTCCTGGTTGACCGCGCTGCCCCGTACCACCGCCAGCACCGGGTGGCCGTTGCGGCGCGCGTCCGACAGCCGCTCCAGGACGACCATGCCGACGCCCTCGGAGAACACCGTGCCGTCGGCGGCGTCGGCGAAGGACTTGACCCGGCTGTCGGGGGCGAGGCCGCGCTGGCGGCTGAACTCCACGAACAGCTCGGGGGTGGAGACCACCGTCACGCCCCCGGCCAGCGCGAGCGTGCTCTCGCCGCGGCGCAGGGAGTCGCAGGCGAGGTGGAGCGCGACCAGCGAGGAGGAGCAGGCGGTGTCCACCGTGACGGCGGGCCCCTCCAGGCCGAGCACGTACGCGACCCTGCCCGACATCACCGAGCTGGAGTTGCCGGTGAGCAGGTAGCCCTCGACGCCCTCGGGCAGCGTGGCCAGCCCGGTGGCGTAGCCGGTGCTCGACGCTCCGACGAACACGCCGGTCGAGCTGCCCTTGAGCGCGTCGGGGGCGATGCCCGCGCGCTCCAGCACCTCCCAGGCCGCCTCCAGCAGCAGCCTCTGCTGCGGGTCGGTGGCGAGGGCCTCGCGCGGCGAGATGCCGAAGAAGCCCGCGTCGAACTCGCCCGCCTCGTGCATGAAGCCGCCACCCCGGGCGTAGCTGGTGCCGTGCCGGGCGGGGTCGGGGTCGAAGAGCCGGTCCAGGTCCCAGCCCCGGTTGGCGGGGAAGTCGGAGATGGCGTCGCCGCCCTCCTCCAGCAGCCTCCACAGCGCCTCGGGCGAGTCGACGCCGCCCGGGTAGCGGCAGCTCATGGAGACGATGACGATGGGGTCGTCGTCCACCGGCGCGGCGGCCCGCGCGAGCGGCTGCTCGGCCCGCGCGGGGACGCCCGCGCCGAGCAGCCTGCCCATCAGGTGCTCGGCCAGCGCGACGGGGGTCGGGTAGTCGAAGACCAGCGTGGCGGGCAGGCGCAGCCCGGTCGCGGCGTTGAGCCGGTTACGCAGCTCGATCGCGGTGAGCGAGTCGAAGCCGAGCTCCTTGAAGGCGCGGCCCGACTGCACCGAGTCGGCGTCGGCGTGGCCGAGCACGGTGGCGGCCTGCGTACGGATGAGGGAGACGAGCACGCGGTCGCGCTCGGCCTCGGGCAGGCCGGTCAGCTGGCGCAGCAGGGGGGAGCCTCCGGCGGCGGAGGTCGCGGGCGCCGTCACCTCGCGGCGGGCGGGGGCGCGGACGAGGCCGCGCAGCAGCGCGGGTGGCGTGCCGTTCGCGCCGCGCAACGTGGCGAGGTCGAGGTGGATCGGCACCAGCAGGGCCTCGTCGATCGAGGCCGCGGCGTCGAAGAGCGCGAGCCCCTCCTCCGACGACAGGCCGCGGGCGCCCGACTGCTCCATGCGGGCGACGTCGGCGTCGCCCAGGTGCGCGCTCATGCCGCTGCGCTGGTTCCAGAAGCCCCAGGCGAGCGAGGCCCCGGCCAGGCCGTGAGCCCTGCGGTGCGCGGCCAGCGCGTCGAGGAAGCTGTTGGCGGCGGCGTAGTTGCCCTGGCCGGCGTCGCCGAAGACCCCGGCGGCCGAGGAGTACATGACGAACGCGGACAGGTCGAGGTCGCGGGTGAGCTCGTGCAGGTTCCAGGCCGCGTCCACCTTGGGCCGCAGCACCGCGTCCACCCGCTCCGGGGTGAGCGTCTCGATGACGCCGTCGTCGAGGACTCCGGCGGTGTGCACCACCCCGGTCAGCGGACGGCCGGCCGGGATCTCCGCCAGCAGCCCGGCCAGCGCCGCCCGGTCGGCCACGTCACACGCCGCCACCGTCACCTCGGCACCGAGCGCGGCCAGCTCGGCCTCCAGCTCCGCCACCCCCTCGGCCTCCCGGCCCCGGCGGCTGGTCAGCAGCAGATGACGCACCCCGTGCGCCCCGGCCAGATGACGGGCCACCAAACCACCCAGCGTCCCGGTGCCACCGGTCACCAGCACCGTGCCGGACGCTCCGAACACCTGCGGCATCGTCAACACGATCTTGCCCACGTGCTTTGCCTGCGACAGGAACCGGAACGCCTCCGGCGCCCGCCGCACGTCCCACGACCGCACCGGCAACGGCCGCACCACCCCCCGCACGAACAGGTCGAGCACCTCGGAGAACATGTCGCGCAGGCCGTCGAAACCGGCCTCCATCAGCGAGTACGGGAGATAGTCGACCCCGGCGTGCGCGGCGGCGACCTCCTCGGGGGCGCGCAGGTCGGTCTTGCCGATCTCCAGGAAGCGGCCGCCCCGGGGCAGCAGGCGCAGGGAGGCGTCCAGGAACTCGCGGGCCAGCGAGTTGAGCACCACGTCCACGCCCCGGCCGCCGGTCACCCGCAGGAAGTGTTCCTCGAAGTCCAGGTCGCGGGAGGAGGAGATGTGCTCGTCGTCCAGTCCCAGCGACCGCAGCACCTCCCACTTGGCCGGGCTCGCGGTCGCGAACACCTCCGCGCCGAAGTGGCGGGCCAGCTGGATCGCGGCCATGCCCACCCCGCCCGCACCGGCGTGCACCAGCACCGACTCGCCCGAGGTGAGGCCGCCCAGCCGGACGAGCCCGTAGTAGGCGGTGAGGTAGACCACCGGGACGGCCGCGGCCTGCTCGAAGGTCCAGCCGTCGGGGATCGGCGCGAGCAGCCGCCGGTCGGTCACCCCGACCGGGCCGAACGCCCCGTCCAGCAGGCCGAACACCCGGTCACCCGGCGCCAGGTCCGCCACCCCGGGCCCGGCCTCCAGCACCACGCCGGCGATCTCCCCGCCGATGGGCTCGTCGTTCTCGGGCACCATGCCCAGGGTGACGACCAGGTCCCGGAAGTTGAGCCCGGCGGCGCGGATGGAGACCCGCACCTCGCCCGGCTCCAGGGCCCGGCCCGCCTCGGGGGCCGGGACCAGCGTCAGGTCGGTCAGGCTGCCCTTCACCGGCGCGTCCAGCCGCCACTCGGCCACCCCCGCCGGAGGCACCAGCCCGCCACCGGACGCGGCCCGCGCCAGGCGGGCGGCCAGCACCCGGCCCGACCGGAGGGCGAGCCGGGGCTCGCCGGAGCGTGCGGCGGCCAGCAGGGTGTCCGCCCGCACGTCCTCCTCGTCGAGGTCCACCAGCACGACGCGGTCGGGGTTCTCCGACTGGGCCGAGCGGAGCAGGCCGAGGGCCGCGGCGCCCGCCAGGTCGCGGACGTCCTCGCCCGGCCCGGCCGCGACCGCGCCCCGGGTCACCACGACGAGCCGCGCCGACCCGAACCGCTCCTCGGCCAGCCACTCCCGCACCACCGACAGAGCCCGATGCGTCGCCGACCGCACCCCGGACACGACCTCCTCACCGTCGACCGGCGCGAAGGAGACGAACACCAGGTCGGGAACCGCACCCGACCCCGCCAGCGCGTCCAGGTCCTCGAACCCCTCGGCCACCGCGCCGGCCGCGCGCAGGCCGTGCGCGTCGGGGCCGAGCAGGACGGCCCGGCTCTCCCCCGGTGCCTCCGCCACGGGCAGTACGGCCCAGTCGAGGCGGAACAGCGAGTCGTGGTGGGAGGCGGCCGCGGCGGCGAGCTGCCCGGAGGAGACCGGGCGCGAGACCAGTGACCGCACCGACGCGAGGGCGGCCCCGGAGGAGTCGGCCAGCCGCAGCGACACGGTGTCGGGGCCGTCCGACCACAGCCGCACCCGCGCGGCGGCGGCGCCCGTGGCGTACAGGGAGACCCCGGACCAGGCGAAGGGAAGGCTCACCCCGCCGGATCCGGTGTCCAGCAGCGACTCGGCGTGCAGGGCCGCGTCCAGCAGCGCGGGGTGGACGCCGAAGCGCTCGGCCTGCGCGCCCATCCCCTCGGGCAGGGCGACCTCGGCGAAGATCTCGTCGCCGCGCCGCCACGCCGCCCGCAGGCCCTGGAACACCGGGCCGTACCCGTAGCCCTGGCCCGCCAGCTTCTCGTACAGGCCGTCCAGGTCGACCGCCGTCGCGCCCGCGGGGGGCCATTCGATGAGGTCGAACACCTCGGGGGACTCCCCGGGGGACCCATCGGGGGACACCGACGCGGCCACGAAGCCGGTCGCGTGCCGGGTCCAGGGGGTGTCGAGCGGGGAGTCCTCCGGCCGGGAGTGGACGGCGACCGCGCGGCGGCCCGTCTCGTCCGGAGCGCCCACCGACACCTGCACCTGCACACCGCCGCCACCGCTCAGCACCAGCGGCGCCTCCAGCGTCAGCTCCTCCACGACCCCGCAGCCCACCTGGTCACCGGCGCGCACCGCCAGCTCCACGAACGCCGTACCCGGCAGCAGCACCGTGCCGGAGGCGGCGTGGTCGGCCAGCCACGGGTGGGTCCGGAGCGAGAGCCTGCCCGCGAACAGCACCCCGTCGGAGTCGGCGAGCATCACGGCCGCGCCCAGGAGGGGGTGGTCGGCGGCGGTGAGCCCGGCCGAGGTGACGTCTCCCCCGGCGGTCCCGGCGTCCAGCCAGAAGCGCCGGCGCTGGAAGGCGTAGGTGGGCAGGTCGACCCGGCGCGGCCCGTACGGGGCGAACGCCGCGTCCCAGCCGACCGGGAGGCCGCGGACGTGGGCCTCGGCGAGCGAGGCGAGGAAGCGGCGCGGGCCGCCCTCGTCGCGGCGCAGGGAGCCGAAGGCGAAGGCGTCGGCCCCGGCCTCGTCGATCGCGTCCTGGACGCTCATCGCGAGCACCGGGTGCGGGCTGGACTCCAGGAACACGCGGTGCCCGTCGGCCAGCAGCGTCCGGACGACCTGGTGGAACTCGACGGGGTAGCGGGCGTTGCAGAACCAGTACTCGGCGTTCAGCCCGGCGGTGTCGAGCAGGCCGCCGGTCACCGTCGAGTAGAAGGGGATGTCGCCCGTCCTCGGGGAGACCGGGGCGAGCATCTCCAGCAGGCGCTCGCGCAGCGGGTCGACCTGGGCGCAGTGCGAGGCGACCGAGGAGGCCACGACGCGGGCGCGCACGCCGACGGCCTCGCACTGGGCGACCAGCTCGGCCAGCGCGTCGGAGTCGCCGACCACCGTCGAGGAGAAGGGGCCGTTCTTGCCGCCGACGGACAGCTTGCCGTGCCAGTGGGCGAGCCGTCGTTCGAGCTCGGTGGCGGGCAGCGCGACGGCTGCGACCCCGCCCCTGCCCACCAGGGTCTCGGCGAACAGGCGGCTGCGCAGCACGATCACCCGGACGGCGTCGGCCAGCGTCAGGCCCCCCGCCACGTACGCGGCGGCGACCTCGCCCTGCGAGTGGCCGACGACGGCGGCCGGCCTGACGCCGTGGGACTCCCAGAGCGCGGCGAGCGAGACCATCACCGCGAACAGCACCGGCTGGACGACCTCCAGCGGCTCCAGGGTGGGCGCGCCGGGGGCGCCGCGTAGCACGTCGAACAGCTTCCAGTCCACGTGGGTCTCGATCTCCGCCGCGCACTCCTGCATGCTGCGCGCGAAGACCGGGGAGGAGTCGAGCAGTTCCACGGCCATGCCGGCCCACTGGGAGCCCTGGCCGGGGAAGACGAAGATCGGGCGCACGTCGGCGGGGGCGACGCCCTCGAACACGCCGGGGGCGGACTCTCCCTCGGCGAGCGCGTCCAGCCCGGCGAGCAGCTCCTCGCCGCCGGACGCGACGACCACCGCGCGGTGGTCCCACGTCGACCGCGTGGTCAGCAGCGAGTGCCCGAGGTCGACCAGGCCCGTAAGACCGAGATCCTCAAGGTCCTCACCGTCCTCGCGGTCCTCGCGGTCTCGCAGGTGGGCGGCGAGGCGCGCGGCCTGGGCCCGCAGCGCCTGCTCGCTCCTCGCCGACAGCGCCACCGGTACCGCGACGGGCGCCGCGACGGGCGCCTCGGGCTCCGCGGCCCCCAGCTCGGTGGGGGGCGCGGCGGCCGGGGGCTCCTCCAGGATGACGTGCGCGTTGGTGCCGCTGACGCCGAAGGAGGACACCGCGGCCCGGCGCGGGGCGCCGTCCTTGTGCCAGGGAAGGTCCTCGGTCAGCAGCTCGACCGCGCCGAGGGACCAGTTGACGTACGGGGAGGGCGCGTCCACGTGCAGGGTGCGGGGCAGCACGCCGTGCCGCATCGCCATCACCATCTTGATCACACCGGCGGAGCCCGCCGCCGCCTGGGTGTGGCCGATGTTCGACTTGATCGATCCCAGCCGCAGCGGCGGGGCGTCGCCCCGGCCGCGCCCGTAGGTGGCCATCAGGGCGTGCGCCTCGATCGGGTCGCCCAGCTTGGTGCCGGTGCCGTGCGCCTCGACCACGTCGACGTCACCGCTGGAGAGTCCGGCGTTCGCCATCGCCTGGCGGATGACCCGCTCCTGGGAGGGCCCGTTCGGCGCGGTCAGCCCGCTGCTCGCGCCGTCCTGGTTGATCGCCGAACCGCGGATGACCGCCAGTACGGGGTGGCCGTTGCGGAGCGCGTCCGACAGCCGCTCGACCACGATGACGCCGACGCCCTCGGAGAAGCCCGTGCCGTCGGCGGAGGAGGAGAACGCCTTGCAGCGGCCGTCGGCGGCGATCACGCGCTGCTTGCTGAACGCGGTGTAGGTGCCGGGAGTGGACATCACGGTCACGCCGCCGGCCAGAGCCAGCGGGGTCTCGCCCGTCCGCAGCGACTGGCAGGCCAGGTGGATCGCGACCAGGGAGGCGGAGCAGGCGGTGTCGACGGTGAGCGTCGGCCCCTCCAGGCCGAGGGAGTAGGCGATGCGGCCCGACACGACGCTGGTGGCGTTGCCGGTGACCAGGTACCCCTCGATCTCGCCGGGGGCCTTGTCCAGCCGAGGGCCGTAGTCCTGCGGCTCGGCGCCGATGAACACGCCGGTCTGGCTGCCCTTCAGCGAGCGCGGGTCGATGCCGGCCCGCTCGAAGGCCTCCCACGCGGTCTCCAGCAGCAGCCGCTGCTGCGGGTCCATCGCCACGGCCTCGCGCGGGTTGATCCCGAAGAAGTCGGGGTCGAACTCGGCGGCGTCGTGCAGGAAGTGCCCGACGCGGGCGTAGGTGGTGTTGGACTTCTCCGGGTCGTCGTCGAAGAGCCGTTCCAGGTCCCAGCCCCGGTCGGCAGGGAATCCGGTGGTCGTCTCGGCGCCCTCGGTGACGATGCGCCACAGCTCCTCGGGGGTGGCGACGCCTCCCGGGTAGCGGCAGCCGATACCGATGATGGCGATCGGCTCGTCGGAGCCGACGGTCGCGCGGACCTCGGAGGTCTCCTCGGCGGCCATCCCGAAGACCTCGGTGAACAGGTACGCGGCGACGGCGGCGGGGGTGGGGTGGTCGAAGGCGAGCGTCATCGGCAGCTCCGCGCCGATCGTCTCGGCCAGCCTGTCGTGCAGCTCGACGGCGGCCAGCGAGTCGAAGCCCATCTCCTGGAACGCCTGGTGGGGGTCGACGACGTCCGGCGCGTACGGCAGCACGGTACGCAGGATCTCGACCGTCAGGTCGTGCACGAGCTCGACCAGGAAGCCGAGCTGCCGCTCGGCGGGGAGGTCCGCGCGGGGGAACTCGAACGCCGAGGGTTCTCCCCGCCCGCCGCCCGCCGTGCCGGAGGTGCCAGAAACGAACTGCTCGGACTCGCTCATCCGTCCACTCCACGTCGTGTGAAAAAGCCGTATCGATCTTCGGAATCCGCCGGAGCCGCCCGCCTGGACGCGGGACGGCCCCGCCGGGCCGCGCGGCCGGACCCCGGCCGCGCGCCCGGGTGGGTCAGCTGTACTTCCGGACGAACTCGACGCGGGAGGCGGACACGACCTCGCCGCCGCGCGTGACGACCTCGGTGGGCGCGGGGCGCCCGAGGAACATCAGCAGGCTCGCGGTCATCCCGTACGCCCCGGCGTTGGGGATGCTCACCACGTCACCGGCCCTGAGCACCGGCAGCCGCACGTTCTTGCCGAGGAGGTCGCCCGGGGTGCACAGCGGGCCCGCCAGGGTCGCGACCTCCAGCTCGCCGGGATCGGCCCCCTCGGGCAGGGCGTCGTCGTCCAGCCGCACGGACACCGGCAGCAGCCGTCCGAGGCCGGACATGCCGCCGAGGGTGTTGATCCCGGCGTCGAGGATGACGAACTTGCGGCCCCGGCTCTCCTTGACGTTGACGACGGTGCACAGCAGCTCGCCGGAGTCCCCGACCAGGTGGCGGCCGGACTCGCAGGCGATCTCCGGGACGCCCTCGCGCCAGCTCGGGAAGTGCTCGTCGAGGATGACCTCCAGCTCCGCGCGGAGGTTCGGGTAGGCGGGCCGCTCCCCCGGCGACAGGTACGGGGCGGCGAAGCCCCCGCCGATGTCCAGGAAGCGGATGGGCAGGCCCGTCTCCCGCTGGATCCCCGCGGCGACCGAGATGGTGTGGCGGAACTCCCCGACGAGGCTCTCCTCGTCCTTGGCGTTGCTCAGCGAGAACAGGTGCGCCCCGACCAGCCGGGTGCCGGGCACCGCGCTCATCTCGGGCATCAGCTCCGGCAGCGTCTCGCTGTCGATGCCGAACTGGGACGGTGTGCCGGTCATCCTGATGCTGGTGGCCGCGCTCGACGTGGCGCTGTTGACGCGCAGCAGGCAGTCGGCCTCCACGCCGTGCTCGGTCGCCACCTCGCCCACGTGCCGCAGGTCCGTCGGCGACTCCACGGAGAACGAGGTCACCCCGGCGCCGATCGCGGCCCTCAGCTCCTCGTGGGTCTTGCCCGGACCCGTGTAGAGGATCTGCGAGCCGTGGAAACCGGCCTCCAGCGCGGCGGTCAGCTCCCCGGTCGAGCTGATCTCGGCCAGGCAGCCGCGCTCGCCGTCGCCGCGCAGCGCGCGGGCGATCTCCGGGTGGGGGTTGGCCTTGAAGGAGAAGAACAGCTTGAAGCTCTCCGGCAGCGAGGACAGCAGGGCGTCCCTGGCGGCCGTGACGCGGTCGAGGTCGTAGACGTACAGCGGGGAGCCGTACCTGGCGACGAGATCGGCGTTCCTGCTCATCGCGCGTCCTCCAGCAGCAGCGTCAGCCGCTTGCGCTCGTTCTTGCCGTTGAGGGTGAGGGGGAACTTCTCCAGTACGTGGCAGGCGGCGGGCACCTTGGGAGGTTCCAGCCGCAGGGCGAGCTCGCGCAGCACCGCGTGGGGGGCCAGGTCGCTCTCGACGAACACCACGAGGTCGCGGTCCCCGTCGGGGGGCAGGGCCACCGCCGCCCGGACGCCGGGGACGTCCATCGCGGCGGCCTCGATCTCCACGGTGCTCATCCGGGTGCCCTTGCGCTTGAACATGTCGTCGCGACGTCCCTGGAAGTACAGGTAGCCGTCCTCGTCGAGGCGGCCGTAGTCGCCGGTGTGCAGGCGCGCCTCGCCGGTCTCGGGGTCGGGGCGGTAGGCGCGCGCGGTCAGCACCGGGTCGCGCCAGTAGCCGGCCATCACGTTCGGCCCGGCCACGACGATCTCCCCGACCTCGCCGGCGGGCAGCGGGCGGCCCTCGCCGTCCAGGATGAGCACCCGGGTGCCCGGCAGCGGCCTGCCGGACGCGCCGGGGCGCTCCCGGTCCAGCTCCGGCTCCATGATCGTGACGCGCTTGCACTCGGTGATACCGTACATCCGGACCACCCGCGCCCCGGGGAAGGACTCGTGCAGGCTGTCGATGGTCGCGGCGGGCAGCGCCGCGCCGGTGTTGGTGAACATCCGCACGGTGGGTACGGAGCCGGGGGCGCGCCTGGCCAGCGTCGCGATCATCGCGCCCAGGGAGGGCACGACCGGCACGACGGTCGCGCCGCAGTCGCGGATCTGCCCGAGCAGCAGCAGGTCGGGGCCGTCCCCGGCCAGCACCAGCTCCGCGTGGCCGAGGGCCGACAGGAAGATCTGGTACAGGCCGTAGTCGAAGGACATCGGCGGGCGGCAGAAGACCACGTCGCCCGGCCGGTAGCCGAGCACCGCGTTGATGGCGGAGGCGGCGTAGGTGACCCGCGCGTGCGGGCACACGACCGCCTTGGGCGCGGCCGTGCTGCCCGAGGTGTAGATGAGGATCGCGACGTCCTCCGGCACGACCTTGACCGGCTCGTGCCCGGCCGGCAGGCCCACCCGCCCCTCGACCTCGGCCCAGATCTCGTCGATGTCGTGCACGGGCACGGTGGCGAGGTCCCGCACGGCCTCGCCGGACTCCCCGGATCCGATGATCAGGGCGGGCCCGGAGTCCTCCAGGACCGACCGCAGGTGGAAGGGCTTCATGCCGGGGTTCAGCGGTACGAGGATGGCGCCACGCCTGGAGACCCCGTGGACGATGGGGACCATCTCCCGCCGGTTGGGCAGCTGGACGATGACCCGGTCACCGTGGCCGACCCCCCGGGCGGCGAGCCAGCCGTCGAAGGCGTGGCTGAGTTCCTCGACCCGCCGGTAGTCCCAGCCGCCCCGCGAGTCGCTGACCGCGGCGTCGACGGGCCTCGCGGCCGCGGCGTCGTCCAGCAGGTTGTGTATGAGATCCGACCGCAGGGGCGGCGCCCCGGGAATAAAGCCGTCCAACGTGACTCTCCCGTCCCTGAAACGTCCCTGAAAAGAAAAAGAGAATTATTCCGGCGGCCCATTCATTTACTTCACGATTGGACCAGACAAATCCAAGGAAACGCTACCTCGCCCCTCATCGCGGCCCCCACCCCCTACGCCCCCCTAAGGAACCGGGGGGCGCGTTCCGGGACTGGGGTGCCTTTCCGGGGTTCCTTTCCGGCGCCGCTTTCACGAGGGCGCCTTCGCGGAGACCCCGGGATCGTGAGGCCACGAGGCCGCGTCACGCGGGCCGCGCCCTGCTCCCGTTGACGAGCAGGTCGGCGGCCCGGCCGCGCAGGTCGACGCGGTCGACCTTGCGGTTGGGGTTCAGCGGCAGCTCGTCCATGTGCCAGTAGTGGCGGGGGATGATGCCCGGCGGCAGGATGTCGCGGAGCCGGGCGGCGAGGTCGGCCGGGCGCGAGGGCCTCCCGGTGTAGAACACGACCAGCTCGGTGACGCCGTTGATGCTGCCGCTCACGGTCACCGCGTCCTCGACCCCCTCGCACAGGCACAGGGCGTGGTCGATCTCGGCGAGCTCCACCCGCCAGCCCTGGACCTGCACCTGGGCGTCGGCCCGCCCCAGGTAGACCAGCTCGCCGTTGGGCGCGCGGCGGATCCGGTCGCCGGTGTTGTACCAGGTGCGCCCGTCACGCTCGACGAACCGGTCCTTGTCGTCGGCGGGGTCGAGGTAGCCGCGGGTGGTCTGCGGCCCGGTGATCCACAGCTCGCCCTCGTCGGGGTCGGGAGCGCCCTGGGCGTCCAGGAGCAGGTGGTCGTGCCCGTCGTTGACGGCGCCGATCGGCGACATGCCGTTGACGCCCAGGCCGGGCGAGGTCTCCGGGTCCCAGCGGTGACCGGTGATGGTGATGGTCAGCTCGGTCGGCCCGTAGAGGTTCTCCAGCGTGGAGGAGGAGGCGGCCCGCTGCCAGTCGGCGGCGTCGGCGCACTTCAGGGCCTCTCCCGCGAAGAGGCTCCAGCGCAGCCCCGGCAGCGCGTCCGGCCCGAGGCCGCCGACCCTGCGGACCATCGAGATGGCGCTCGGCGTGGAGAACCACACCGTGACGCCCTGCTCGGCGAGGAACCCCGGCAGGTCCCGGTAGGCGTGCGGCGGTACGACGACCACGCTCGCCCCCGCGCCCCAGGCGCAGAACAGGTCGAACATCGCGCAGTCGAAGGTCAGGTCGAAGGTCTGCGAGAAGACGTCCCCGGGGGTGAAGTCGTAGCGCCGGTCGAGGAAGGCGAAGTAGTGGGCGGTGTTGGCGTGGGTGATCGGCACCCCCTTGGGACGGCCGGTGGACCCCGAGGTGAACAGCACGTACGCCACGTCGGAGGGGTCGACGGGACGGGGGCGCGCGAGCGCGTGCGCGGGGTCGGGGGCGGCGGCCCCCGGCTCCAGGACCGCGACGTCCAGCCCCCCGGCCCGCAGCTCGGCGGCCCGCGCCGCGCCCCGCTCGTCGACGACCAGCGCGGAGACCCCGGCGGCCTCGATCATCTGCCGGGTGCGCGCGGCGGGGAAGTCCGGCTGCAGCGGCACGACGGTCACCCCGGCGAACAGGCCGGCGAGGATGCCGACGTAGGAGGTGGCGCCCTTGACGGCGAGCACCCCTACGGCCGAGGGCGGGGCGGGGGTGGAGCGCAGCAGCGCCCCCGCCCACAGCAGCGCGGAGCGGTGAGCCTCGGCGTAGGTGACGGCGGTGCCGCCGACGCGGAAGGCCACCCCCTCGGGGGACGCCTCCAGACCGCGCAGAAAACGCGAGTGGAGCGCGTGGGAGGTCTCTGTGTTCATTTCCGTCCTCGGATCTCGATGGGCGCCCATAAATATTCGGATACACCTCGCGGAAAGCACTGGATTAATTCCGTGAATTCCGGCCGGAATGGTGGACACCGGCGCGGGCGCGCGCTACATTCAGCGGAATAGGGGCTGAATCCACAGTGGTGCCCGGTACGGGCGCCGCCCCAGGGGCGAATTCCGAGAAACGCGACCCCGGTCGCCGTTCTTTTTCGTGCGCCCCCTCGTCGCGACCACCGTTGAGAAGGGAAATCGATTGCCATGTGGGACGATCGTTTCGAGGAGATCCTGCGCCGGCAGCTCCCCTTTCTGCCCCCCGAGGAGGAGCTCGGCGAGGACGGCAACCTGTCGGGCTTCGGGCTCGACTCGCTCGCCATCGTCGAGCTCCTGGCCACGCTGGAGGAGGAGTACGGCGTGCGGTTCCAGGACGACGCGCTGACCATGGAGACCTTCGAGACCCCCGGGACACTCTGGAAGACCCTGTCCGGGATGCTCAGGCCCGTCGCCTGACCTGACACCGGGGCTCGCGGGCACGTCCCCCCGGAACCGCGGGCCCCTCTCAGGCACCGGAGGACCGCGCCGGCTGCGGCGCCATCGCCACCCGCGGGTTCACCGGGACGACGGTGAAGTTCCTCGTCGTGATCCGCACCCGTCCGAACAGGCTGTCCTGGCCGGCGACGCAGACCCTGGCCACGCCGAGCTCCCGCAGGGCGGCCACCACCTCCGGCCAGCGCAGCGCCCGCACGAAGCCGTCGAGCAGCATCGTCCGCACCTGCTCCCCCGTCGTCAGCACCGTCCCGTCGTGGTCGTCGACGACCGGCAGGCGGGGGTCGGCGAAGCTCAGGCCGTCGAGGACCTCCTCGGCCGCCCTGCGCCGCAGCGGCTCGAACGCGGCCGAGTGCATCGGGGGCCGCATCGTGTAGAGCGAGAGGCCGCCGACCGAGCGGACCCGCTCCTGCAGCCACTCGACCCGCCCCTCGCGCAGCGACAGCATGTGGAAGTCGTGGTCGATGTGGCAGGACAGGTCGTGCCACTCGCCGTACGCGTCCAGCTCCGCCAGCAGCTCCCGCAACCTGGGTTCGGGGACGCGTACGAAGGAGTGGGTGACGATGTCGGTGTGCTCGCGGGCGAAGTACTCCTCGGTGCAACGGGCCAGCCCGGCGGTCATGCGCACGGCGTCCTCGAAGGACAGCGCCCCCGAGTAGGCCGCGGCGGCCTTGCCGCCGAAGCTGGGGCCCGCGCACACCTCCGGCTCGATGCCCAGCTCCCGGCCGGCCCAGTCGGCCAGGGCGAGGCAGTTGACCATGAACGCGACCTGCGCGGCCTCGGTGTAGTCGTTGCCCGAGTCGCGGAAGCGGCCGGTCAGCGAGTAGCCGAGCGCGTCGTCGGCGCGCGCGACCAGCCGCCGCGCCGAGGGGTTGTCGAGCATGAACGCGGCGACGTCGGCGAACTTCGTGGGGCCCATCCCGGGGAAGACGATCGCGGTGCCGGCCTTGGCGTCGATGTCCATCTGGCTACTCATGGCTATTCCAAACTCTTGAGGAACTCGGTCATGACCGCGGTGAAGCGCTCCGGCTCCTCCAGGTGCGGCGTGTGGCTGGAGTTCTCGAAGATCTCCCAGCGCGCACCGGGAATGAGGTCGGCGTACGGCCGCACCGTGGCGGGGGTGGCCTCGTCGTGCCGCCCGGAGATCACCAGGGTGGGCACCTCGATGTCGGGCAGGAGGTCGACCACCCCCCAGTCGCGCAGCGAGCCGATCACGTGGAACTCGCTCGGCCCGTTCATCGCGTAGTAGACGGCGGGGTTGTTGTAGATCTCCATGAACGTCGCGAGGAACTCGCGCGGCCACGGCTGCAGCGTGCAGACGTGGCGGTTGTAGAAGACCATCATGGCGTCGAAGTACTCCTTGGAGTCCGTCGTGCCGGCGGCCTCGTGCCGGCGCAGCGTGTCGTCGACGCCGGGCGGCAGCCGGTCGCGCAGGACCCGCATCTCGCTCAGCCACAGCGGGTACGAGGCGGGCGCGTTGGCGACCACCAGGCCGCGCAGCCCCTCCGGCCTGGCGGAGGCGTGCGCCGCCGCCAGCAGGCCGCCCCACGACTGGCCGAACAGCACGTAGTCGTCGTCCACGCCCAGGCCGCGCAGCAGGTTGTCCAGCTCGTCGAGGAACAGCCGCGGTGTCCAGAAGCCCACGTCCGCGCCGGGCAGGTGGGTCGAGCCGCCGTTGCCCAGCTGGTCGTAGTGGACGACGGGCCAGCCCGCCTCGGAGAGCACGGCCAGGCCGACCAGGTAGTCGTGCGTGCTGCCCGGCCCTCCGTGCAGGGCGACCAGCGCAGGCTTCCCGGACCCGGGGGTACCGGTCACCCGGTACCAGGTCCTGTGCTCGCCGAACGCCAGGGTTCCCTTGACGCTGGGGGCGATGGACATGTGAGCCTCCCTTCCCGGAGGTGGCGGGGGGCCGGGCGCCCTCGCGCGCCCGGCCCCGCGGGCGGAAGGACCGTCACCAGCCCTTCCTGATCGAGGTGACGACGTGCTCGCGCTGCTCGTCGGTGACCCACGAGCCGACGGGCACGCAGACGATCCGCGGGGCGACGCGTTCGAGGTTGGGCAGCAGCGCGGAGTACTCGCGGACGCAGGTGTGCAGGTCGTTGCGCTCGTGCACGTTGCTGACCATGATGCCCGCGTCGTCCATGCGCTTCATGAACGACTCCCGGTCCTCCACCTTCATCGGGTAGATCCAGAAGGACGACTCCCGGTCACCGGCCCGCTCGGTCAGCTCCAGCCCGGGGATCCCGGCGAGCTCGCGGTCGTAGAAGGCCGCGTTGTCGCGGTGCCTGGCCAGGACCCCGTCGACGGCCGCCAGGTTGGCCAGCCCGATCGAGGCGTTGATGTCGTTCATGTGGATCTTGTAGCCCCACTCGACGACGTCGGGCGGGTTGCGCAGCCGGTCGGCCGTGCGGTCGATGCCGAACCAGCGCAGCAGCCCGGCCCGCCGGTGCAGCTCGTCGTCGGGCAGCACGAGCGCGCCGCCGTCGCCGGAGGTGAGGTGCTTGATGGCCTGGAAGCTGAAGACGGAGATGTTGCCGTGGCTGCCGATCGGGTCGCCGCGGTAGGTGGCCCCCCAGGCGTGCGCCGAGTCCTCGATCACCGCCGGCCGGAAGCCGAACCTGGCCTCGGCCTCGTCGAGGATCTGGCCGAGCCGGTCGAGGTCGACCGGGTAGCCCGCGAAGTGCACGACCACGATGGCGCGCGTCCGGGGCGAGATCTTGCGGGCCAGGTCGTCCAGGTCGACGTTGAGGGTGGCCGGGTCGACGTCGACCCAGCGGATGCGCAGCCGGTTGGCCAGGATGGCCCAGTTGGTGGCCTCCATGGTCAGCGGAGTGGACAGCACCTCGCCCTCGGGGTCGCCCTCCTCCCGGCGGTCGCCGGCGACCAGGTGCAGGGCGAGCTGCAGCCCCGCGGTGGCGCTGTTGAGCGTCGTCACCCGGGGGTTGCCGATCCTCTCGGCCAGTGCCCTCTCGAACTCCTCGACCTTGGCGCCCTGCCCGATCCTGCCGCTGCTCAGGACCTGGGCGGCCGCGGCGGGGGCTTCGGGGGACATCGACACGCTGAACAACGGGATCATCACTGGCTCCAGGGTTTCCGCGGGGTCGTCATCCGGTGAAGGCGTAGCCGTCGAGCTCGGCGTACCTGGCGATGCAGTCGGTGTACGAGGGCAGCAGCCCCAGCTCGGCGGTCTCCCGCAGCGACGGGGCGGCGCGGTCCTTGTCCGACAGCAGCAGCTCCTCCTGCCGCGGCCAGGGCAGCGCCAGTTCCGGGTCCAGCGGGTCGATCTGGATCTCCCCCTGGGGCGACCAGGTGCTGGAGCACAGGTAGACGACCGTGGCGTGCGCGGTGAGCGGGGCGAAGCCGTGCGCCAGGCCCTCGGCCAGGTACAGGGCGTGCCGGTTCTCCGCGGTCAGCTGGACCGCGACGTGCTTGCCGTACGTGGGCGAGCCGACCCTGATGTCGACGAGGATGTCCACGATGGCGCCCTGCGCGCAGGTCACGTAGCGGGCCTGGCCGGGCAGGGAGGCCGCGTGCAGGCCGCGGATCGTCCCGGCGCGGGACACCGAGCAGTTGACCTGGGCGACCGAGAGGGGGTGGCCGATCGCCTTCTGGAACGCGGGCTGGTTGAAGATCTCCAGGAACACCCCCCGGTCGTCCGAGAAGATCTGGGGGGTGATCAGGAACGAGCCGTCCACTTCGAGCTGGTGGATCTGCATGTCCGAAACCTTTCTGGGAGCTGCCGGGATCGGTGACGGGTGCCGCGAGCACGCGCGGCCCGCGCCTCCGGCATGTCGCCGGACCCGCCGGACCCGCCGGCCTGGGGGCCCGGGGAACCGCGCACCGCGCACGCCGCACGTGCCGCCGACGCGCCGGCGGCATGTCGCCGGACGCGCCACCGGGCGTCGTGCCCTCGTACGGCACGCCGCCCCACGGCACGACGAAAAAACGCACGCCACCTTTCCCCGCGCGTCGGGAACGCGCAAGAAAAACACGGCCCGCACAATTCGGAGCCGCGGTCGACGGGCATTCGGAAAACGCGGCCACCGGCGATCGCACCCCCTATCTCCCGCCTTTTCCGAACCTGCCCGCGGGCGGGGGGAGGAGGTGTCTCACCGAGGTTCGGCGGGCCGGGTTCCGCGTCCGGTGCCTTCTCGCCGACACCGTTCATGGTTGTCAGCCGCGCGGCGGCGAACAACCCCCTAGCCCCCCTTAAGAGGAAGGGGGCGATCACGCGCGCCCGAACGCCGGAACGGCGATGAGCTGGGCGGGGATGCTACCGTTCGCGTCCCGGCGGTGTCCGGTCCGGTGCCGGGCACCGGCGGGCGGGCCGGCTCCGCCGCCGCTTCCCCCTACTTTCCCCCGTCGCGAAAACCCGGGGGGAAACTCGCGCGCCCCGCGCCGGGTACGGCGGTCCCTCGGGGCGAAGGAGGGCCACCGGGATGGACAAATCCGTTAGGGGTGCGATAAGGGTTGCCCGCGGCTGACACATAACGCTTCACCCAATAGCGTTTCACCCACAGGCCGGGTAGAACAGGGCTGATTACCATTCCTGTCACCGTTGGAATTTCCCGGCCGTCAAAGGCCGGTCGCGTTCACACCCGTTCTCGATGGGGGTTCCCACGTGCCAGGAAGCGCCCGCCGCGCGCGGCGGCCACGGGAACATCCCCCTCCGGCCCGCCTTCCCGGTCCTCCCCGCCACGACCTCTCCGGTCACCTCCGGAGAGCGCTTCACGACCACGGACGGGCCCGTCCTCCGACGGCTGTCACCGCAGGCAAGCCCACCACACCGAAAGGAGCCGGTGGATTCCGATGAACGCCGTTTCCCCCGACACGCCCCTCCCCCGCCCGGTGAACCCGGCGGCCCCCTTCGCGGACCCGATGGCCGAGGCCCTGCTGGGCGGGGCCTCCCCGGACCAGCTGGCGCGGACCGCGCTTCCCGAGGAGTACCTCGCCGCCCACCTGCGGGTCGAGGACGTCGACATGTTCACCGACATCGAGGACAAGGACGTGCGCAAGTCGCTGCGCGTCGGGCGGGTGGCGATGCCCGAGCTGGCGCCCGACGAGGTCCTGGTCGCGGTGATGGCCAGCTCGATCAACTACAACACCGTCTGGTCGGCGATCTTCGAGCCGGTGCCGACGTTCGCCTTCCTGAAGCGGTTCGGCGCCACGGGCGGGTTCGCCACCCGGCACGACCTGCCGTACCACGTCCTGGGGTCCGACGCCGCAGGGGTGATCGTCCGGGCCGGCAGCGGGGTGCGCCGCTGGCGGGTGGGCGACCACGTCGTGATCAGCCCGGTCCAGGTCGACGACCAGGAGCCGGCCACCCACGGCGACGGCATGCTCGGCGCCGAGCAGCGCGTCTGGGGCTTCGAGACGAACTTCGGCGGGCTCGCCCACTACACGGTGGCGCGCGCCAGCCAGCTCGTCCCCAAGCCCGCCCACCTGACCTGGGAGGAGGCCGCCTCCATCACGCTGTGCGCGGGGACGGCCTACCGCATGCTCGTCAGCCGCCAGGGCGCGAGCATGAAGCAGGGCGACATCGTCCTCATCTGGGGCGCCACCGGCGGCCTCGGGGCGTACGCCGTACAGATGGTGAAGAACGGCGGCGGCATCCCGGTGGGGGTGGTCGGCTCCGCGGCGAAGGCCGAGGCCCTGGAGCGGCTCGGCTGCGACATCGTCATCAACCGCAACGAGATCGGGATGGGCGACGACGTACCGAACACCCCGGAGCGGACGATCGAGCTGGGCAGGCGCCTCGGGAAGATCATCCGAGAGAGGGCGGGCGGGGACCCGCACATCGTCTTCGACTACATCGGCCGCGCGACGTTCGGGATCTCGGTGTTCGTGGCGCGGCGCGGGGGCGTGGTCATCACGTGCGGGTCGAGCACGGGCTACGACCACCACTTCGACAACCGCTACCTCTGGATGAACCTCAAGCGCATCATCGGCAGCCACGCGGCGAACCTCCAGGAGCTGTGGGAGTGCCTGCGGCTGTTCGACCTCGGCAGGCTGATGCCGACGCTGTCGTCGGTGTACCCGCTGGAGGAGGTCGCCGAGGCCGCGCGGCTGGTGCAGACCAACGGGCACCTGGGCAAGGTGGGCGTGCTGTGCATGGCCCCCGGGCCTGGCCTCGGCGTCACCGACCCCGTGACGCGCGCCAGGATCGGCGAGGCCGCGCTGAACCCGCTGCGGGAACTGCCCGGCACCGCGTCCGCGCCCCCGCTGGACGCCCCCCTCGTCGCGGGGAGGGCATAGGTGGCCGCGGCCAGGCGATCCGCCGGGATTCTGGCGACGGGCTCGTACCTTCCGAAGGAAGAGATCGACAACGAGCAGCTGACGGAGCGCGCGGACACCACCGCGGAGTGGATCCACCGCAAGACCCGGATCTCCTTCCGACGGTACGCCGCGCGGGACGAGGCGACCTCGGACCTCGCGGCGCGGGCCGCGGCGAGCGCGCTCGAACAGGCCGGACTCGACGCCGAACGGGTCGACTACGTCATCGTCGCCACCTCGACGGGCGACTCCCCGCAGCCGCCCACCTCCTACCTGGTGCAGAACGCGCTCGGCGCCTACAACGCCGCCTGCTTCGACATCAACGTCGTGTGCAGCGGGTTCGTGTACGGGCTCACCCTCGCGCGGGCCCTGCTGGCGGTCCGGCCCGACGCGTACGCGCTGGTGATAGGCGCCGACATCTACTCGCGCATCCTCGACTTCACCGACCGGCGCACCGCGGTGCTGTTCGGGGACGGCGCCGGCGCCGCCCTCGTCGGCCCGGTGCCCGAGCCGTACGGGATCCTCGCCAGCGACCTGTCGAGCCGCGGCGAGGCGCACGGGCTCATCCACGTCAAGGCGGGCGGCAGCAGGCTCCCGGCCTCCCCCGAGACCCTCGCGGCCGGCGACCACTACTTCAGGATGAACGGCCGCGGGGTGCGGGACTTCGTGATGGAGAACGTCCCGCCCGTGCTGAAGAGGCTGGTGGAGAGCACCGGCCACCGGCTCGACCAGGTCGGCGCCTTCGTCCCGCACCAGGCCAACGGGGTCCTGCTGGACGAGCTGATCGAGCGGTCGGGGCTCACCGGCGCGCGCACCCCGCGCACGCTGGAACGGTACGGGAACGTCGGGAGCGCCTCGGTGCCCGTGGCGCTCGACGAGGCCAACCGGACGGGCATGCTCGGCGACGGCGACCTGGTGCTGCTCGCCGGTTTCGGCGGCGGCATGGCGACGGGCGCGAACCTGCTCCGCTGGTCGGCCACCACTCCCCTGGAGGCGAGATGAACGACATCCACAGGATCGGCGTCGTCGGGTGCGGGGTCATGGGCTCCGGCATCGCCGACGTGTGCGCCCGCGCGGGACTCGACGTGCGGGTCGCGGTCTCCAGCGGGGCCTCGGTGGCCCGCGGCCGCCAGCGGCTGCGGGACTCCCTCGACCACGGCCTGCGCAAATCGGTGATCACCGAGGCGGAGCGGAGCGACGCGCTGGAGCGCGTCGCCTTCACCACCGACCTGGGCGACCTCGGCGACCGGCAGATCGTCTTCGAGACGGCGCCGGAGAACGAGCTGACCAAGCTCGACCTGTTCCGCGCGCTGGACAAGATCGTGGAGGACCCCGACGCGATCCTGGCGTCGAACACGTCGTCCATCCCGATCATCAGGATGGCCAAGGCCACCGACCGCCCCGGCAAGGTGATCGGCGTGCACTTCTTCAACCCGGTCCCCGCCCTGCCGCTGGTGGAGGTGATCGAGTCCCTGCTCACCGACGACGAGACCCGCGTCCGCGCCGAGGCGTTCGTGGTCGGGACACTCGGCAAGCAGGTGATCCGCTCCCCCGACCGGGCGGGCTTCGTGATCAACGCCCTGCTCATCCCGTACCTGCTGTCGGCCATCCGGATGGTGGAGACGGGTTTCGCCACCGCCGACGTGATCGACAAGGGGATGGTGCTGGGCTGCTCGCACCCGATGGGACCGCTGAAGCTCGCCGATCTGATCGGGCTGGACACGGTGGCCTCGATCGCCGGCGCGCTGTACGAGGAGTTCAAGGACCAGCAGTACTCGCCCCCGCCGATCCTGCTGCGCATGGTCGAGGGCGGCCTCCTCGGCAGGAAGACCGGCCGGGGGTTCCACACCTATCCGTAGGTTCCTCAGGTTCTCCCCTCCGCCTTCGAGAACGGCGCCCGGACACCGTCCGGGCGCCGTTCTCGCGTCCGGCGCGGGATCCCCGGGAGGACGTCCGGGAGCGGCGGCGTCGAAACATTTCGACGCGGACACCGGAACGGTTCCGACGCGGCGGCAGTCATTTCGACACGGGTGGACAGTGTACGGAATGAGATAAAGACGTTTTTCAACACGAAGGCCACGGAGAACGCGGAGACCAGGGAGACCGTGAAGGCCAGGGAGACCGTGAAGGCCAGAGGGACCGCTAAGGCCAGGGAGACCGCAGAGACCGGGAAGACCGCGGGGTCACACTTCGCCCCGCGAAAACACGCCAGATGGCGACACGCGGACACACGGACACACGGACACACGGACACACGGACACACGGACACACGGACATAAGGACATGCGGACATGCGGACCCGGAACCGGCGGTGGCGCGCGGCCCGGTAACAGGCACGCGGCCCGATGCGCGCCGACCGCCACGACACCCCGGGCGCGAGGCCCGTGGCCCCCTGGCGCGCGCCAGGACGCCCCCACGACGTTCACAGGACGTCCCACAGAACCGTCCCACAAGGCGACAGGACGGCCCGCAGCACGTCCACGGTCGCTCCACGGAGGACTGGGCGGGAAACACGGCCGGGGCGCCTCGAAGCGCCCGTGCGGCGGGCTCAGCGCCCCGGGTTCCCCACGGCCAGGGCCGACGAGACGCGCGAGGCGACGATGCCGACGATCTCCTCGACATGGTCGGTGAGGTAAAAGTGGCCGCCGGGGAAGAGCCGCATCTCGAACCCCGCCTCCGTGTGGTCGCGCCACACCCCCACGTCGGCGGGCCGAGCCTTCGGGTCGTCGGTGCCCGACAGGGCCACGACCGGGCACGACAGCCCCGGACCCGGCCGGTAGCGGTAGGTCTCGACGGCCCGGTAGTCGCTTCTCACCATGGGGAGCACCGCGCGCATGAAGTCGTCGTCGCCGAGCACCTTCGCGGCGGTCCCGCCCAGCCCGCGCAGCTCCGCCAGGAACCCGTCGTCCGGCCTCAGGTGTGCCCGCTCGTCACGGTGGATCGACGGGGCGCGCCGCCCGGAGGCGAACAGCACCAGCGGCGCGGTGCCGCGCTCCTGCAACCTGCGGGCCACCTCGAAGGCGACGAGGGCCCCCATGCTGTGACCGAAAAGGGCGAGGGGGCGGGTGGTCCACACCTGGAGCGCGTCGGCGATCCGGTCGGCCAGCTCGCCGATGTCGTCCAGGCACCTCTCGGCCCGCCGGTCCTGCCTGCCCGGGTACTGCACCGCGAGCACCTCGATGCCGGGCGGCGCCAGGCGGGCCACCGGGAGATAGAAGCTGGCCGCGCCTCCGGCGTGCGGAAAGCACACCAGCGCGGCCGGCGCGCCGGCCGCCTCGGCTCCCGCGGGCCCGAAGAGCAGACGCCGGACCCACGCGTCGTCGCCGCTTCTGACGTCGTCCATGACACCGTCCCACTCTCGGTTTCGCCACCCGGCACCCGGCCGGTTCGCCGGCCTCGCGCCGATCCCCGTACAACCGTTTTCGGCCGTCACGAACCCGGGAACCATCAATCCGTTTCACAATTGCGAGCGAAGAAAAGTGATCCAGGTCACCGTCGCCCGCACGGATTCATTCACCACCGAACGTGATCCGCCAATCACAAATTGGCAATACATGGCCGTCTACATGCGCCACGATATCCAAACCCACCTGCGGGGATCCAGCGGAACGGGACCGGGCGACCCCCCTAAATCAACCTTCTGCATAAGGGTTGATAGGGGGTTTGCATTTTTCGCGGAATAAGTACATGATCTCGCTGGGCGCATAGGGGCCACCCCGACATCATATACACGATGCCGTGATGAAACTAGCCGTAGGGGGAATGATGAAATCATACTTATCCATGTGATGAAATGCATCGAGCCACCTTCCCCCCCTTTCGGGGCATCGGCGGGGGAAACTTGACAGCATCCGTGGCCAAAGGTGGGTCCCCGCCGGGTCCTGCCCGTATGCATCAGATGCAGTAGTTCCACCATCTGCTTTCATCTAAGGACACCGGGGCGAACGGGGAACCCGATGACATTAATCGACCGCAACAGTGAGATAACATTTCTTAACAACCTGTTAACGGACTGTGCGCACGGCCGTGGCCGCGTCACGACGATCAGCGGACCCACCGCGACGGGCAAGACCGAACTGGTGTACGCCTTCAGCCGGCGCGCCGTGGAGTCGGGGGCCGTCTGGCTGAGTGCCACCTGCTCGCAGAACGACCAGAACGTGCCGCTCGGCGTGGTGAGCCAGCTCTTCCACAACGCGGCGCTGCCGATCGCCCACGCCTCGCGGGCGGCGCGGCTCATAGAGGACGCGGCTCCCGGGGCGAGACCGCCGGGCGAGCGCCCCGACGACTCCGACTGGCTCCGCGTCACCCAGGGGCTGTGGGCCATCATCCTCGAACTCTCCAAGTCGAGCACCGTCCTCATCACCGTGGACGACGTCGAATACGCGGACTCCATGTCGTGGCAGCTTCTGCTGAATTTCGTGCACCGGCTCAAAAGCGCCAATGTATTCATCGTCCTGACGGCCACCGAGGGTCTTCAGGGAATGAATCCCCATACCGAGATAGACCTCATGCGCCACCCCCACTACGAACGCATCAGATTGGCACCCCTATCTTTAAGGGGTGTCGAGAGGATAATCTCCGATTCCATGGGGGACGCCGTCGCGGCCAAACTCGGGCCGGCGTGCCACAAGGTCAGCGGAGGTAACCCCCTGCTGGTCAAGGCATTGGTCGAGGATGCCGTGAACGGTGGCGGCGACCCGGGGGAACTCGTCGTCTCCGACGTTTTCTCACGGTCCGTGCGCGCTCTTCTGTACCGCAGCGATCCCACCATGCTGGTGGTCGCCCGCGGCCTCGCGATTCTCGGGGAATACGCCCTGCCGAGCCTTCTGGCCGAACTTCTCGACCTCACGACGACAACGGTCAACCAGGCGCTGAACTGCCTGGAGGCCATCGGCGTCCTCGATCCCCCGCGTTTTCGACACGCCAGTGCCCGCGAGGCCGTCCTCGACGACCTGGACCCGCACAAGCGTGAGGAAATGCACCGGCGCGCCGCGCAGCTCCTGCACGCCGAGGGGGCAGCCGCCACGGTGATCGCCGAGCACCTGATCGGCACGTCCCACTTCTTCCAGGAGCCCTGGGCGCTGGCCGAGCTCCGCGAGGCCGCCGAGCAGGCGCTCACGAACGACCGCCACGAGTTCGCGGTGCGGTGCCTGAAGTTCGCCCTCGAACTGTGCGACGACGACCGGCAGCGCACGCTGACGACGACGATGCTCGCGCGGGCCGAGTGGCGCCTCAACCCCGCCGCCGCCAACCGCCACGTCAACCGGCTCATGGCGACCGCCCGGCAGAAGGGACTGGACTTCCAGGAGCTGGACGCGCTGCTGAGGTACCTGCTCTGGAACGGGCGGCACGACGAGGCGGTGGAGGTCCTCGAACAGATGGACGTGCTGGCCACCGAACCCGACGCCGACGAGGAGGCGGCACGGCTCGACGTCCTCCACCGGCGCCTGTCCAGCTCCCATCCCCTGGTCCTCTCCCGCACCCGATCCGTCACGGGTGTGGGTGTGGGCGCGGGCACGGGCGTCGTCTCCCCCGCGAGGACGGCGTGGACGGCCACCGGGAGCGGCCCGCACGCGCAGGCCGCGTCGCTGCTGGCGTCCGTCCTGCGCGACGGCCCCGACGACAGGACGCTCGGGATCGCCGAACGCGTCCTGCACTCCACCTCACTGGACGACGCGAACCTGGAGACCGTCGAGTCCGCGCTCTTCGCCCTGATCTACTCCGACCGCCCGGACATCGCGGCGCCCTGGTGCGACGTCATGTACTCGGAGGCGGTGATGCGCGGCGCGCCCACCTGGCGCGCGGTGCTCGCCTCCCTGCGGGCGGGCATCGCCATCCGCCAGGGGGACCTGGTCCTCGCCGAGGAGTACGCGCGCCTGGCCCTGGACATCGTGCCGCCCCGGAGCCTGGGGGTCCTCGTCGGGCTGCCGCTGGCGGTGCTGATCCGCGCCAACACCGAGATGGGCAAGTACGACGTGGCCGCGCACCACCTCAGGCGGCCCGTACCCGACACGCTCCTCCAGACCCGGTTCGGGCTCTACTACCTGCAGGCCCGCGCCCACTACTATCTGGCGACCAACCACTCGCACGCCGCGCTCGACGACTTCTCCACGTGCGGGCGGCTGATGCGCGCGTGGGGGCTGGACACGCCCTCCCTGGTGCCGTGGCGTCACGGCGCCGCGGCGGCCCTGCTCCAGACGGACCAGCGGGAACAGGCCAGGGCCCTGCTGCAGGAACCCTACGACCTGCCCAGCGGCGACTCGCTCCGGGCGAGGGGCATCTCACAGCGCCTCCTCGCCGCGGCCAGTGACCTCAGGCAGCGTCCGTCCATGCTCCGGGAGGCGATCGACATGCTGCAGGCCGCGGGCGACCGCCTGGAGATGGCGTACGCGCTGGTCGACCTCACCCACACCCTCACCGAGCTCGGCGAGCCCAACAAGGCGCGGATGGTCGGCCACCGGGCCGTCAGCGTGGCCGGCGAGTGCCAGGCGGAACCGCTGCGGCAGGCCGTACGGCACAACACCGACGGCTACGACAACACCGGAGGGCTGGAGGGGATGAACATGCTCAGCGACGCCGAGCAGCGCGTCGCCTCCCTCGCCGCGCTGGGCTACACCAACCGCGAGATATCCAGGAAGATCTACATCACCATCAGCACGGTCGAGCAGCACCTGACCCGCATCTACCGCAAGCTCAACGTGAAGGGACGCAGGGACCTGCCGGCACAGTTCTCCTGACCCGCTCACGGCATGGGCGCGGTTCTCCCGGAACCCGGGGAACCGCGCTTTTCCGATTGACCCTCTGATCAGATCCGACGCCCCCGTCCCCCCGGCCCTCCCCGATCGAACCTGCCCGCCGCCCGCGCGCCGGTGGGGGCAGCCGGGGGCGCGGGCGGCGGGCGGTTCACTCGGTATGGCTGTCCACCTTTACCGAGCGGAGAAGGACCATGGCGAGTACCGCCGTCAGTGCCATGACGACGGTGCCCAGGATGGCGGCCACCTGCATGCCGCTGGTGAAGGCCGAGCGGGCGACGTCGAGCAGGGCCGCCCCGGCCTGCTCGGGCAGCCGCGCGGCCACCCCGAGCGCGCCGCCGAGGGTCTCGTGCGCCACCCGGGCCTCCTCCCCGACCAGACCCGCGGGGTTCGCCTCGGCGAACTCCTCGCTGTAGACGGCCAGGCCGATGCTGCCCAGGATCGCGATGCCGAGCGCGCCACCCAGCTCGGTGGAGGCCTCCATGACCGCCGACGCCGAGCCCGCGCGTTCCGGCGGGGCCACCGCGACGATCATGTCGGAGGCCAGCGCCTGCACCGCTCCGATCCCGGACCCCAGCAGGAGCAGGCCGGCGATGAGGAGCCACCGGTCGGAGTCGACCTCGATCCAGCTCATCACCAGGAAGCCCCCGGCGGCGAGCATCATGCCGGCGCCGATGATGTATCCGGGGCGCACCCACCGCGCGACCACGGCGGCGAGCATCGAGCCGACGAGGGCGGTGCCCGCGGCGGGCAGGGTGAGCAGTCCCGCGACGAACGGCCGCAGCCCGAGCACCATCTGCAGGTACTGCGCGATGAAGTAGAACAGCCCCACGAGAGCGAAGATCGCGAGCGTGCTCGTGATCAGGGCCATGCTGAAGCCCCGGCTGGAGAAGAGCCTCAGGTCGAGCATGGGATCGGGCAGGGCCCGCTGCCTGCGCAGGAACACGACGCCGAACGCCAGCCCGACGATGACGCTGAGCAGCGCCTGCGGGCTGAAGTCGTCGGCGGCGAACTGCTTGATCCCGTAGACCGTCGGCAGCACGGCCGCGAGCGACAGCAGCGCGCTGAGCAGGTCGAACCGCCCCGGTTTCGGATCGCGGTACTCCGGCAGCAGGATCGGCCCCAGGACCAGCAGCAGGACCATGACCGGCACGTTGATCATGAACACCGAGCCCCACCAGAACCGCTCCAGCAGCCAGCCGCCCACGATCGGCCCCAGCACGCTGCCCCCGGCGAAGCCGGCGGCCCAGATGGCGACGGCCATCCGGCGCTGCTGCGGGTCGTGGAACATGTTGCGGATCAGCGCGAGGGTGGGCGGCATCAGGCTCGCCGCCGCCGCGCCCTGCAGGGCGCGGGCCACGATGAGCAGCTCGGCGTTGGGAGCGTACGTCGCGACGACCGACGTGATGCCGAACGCGGTGGCGCCGAGCAGCAGGAGCTTGCGGCGGCCGATCCTGTCGCCCAGGGTGCCCATCGGGATCAGCAGCCCCGCCAGCAGGAAGGCGTAGATGTCGACGATCCACAAAAGCTGGGAACCGGTCGGCGCCAGGTCGGCGCTGAGGAAGGGCAACGCGAAGTACAGCACGGTGACGGTGATGGAGATGAGCAAGACGGGCAGGACCAGCACCGCCAGCCCGAGCCACTCCTTCCGCCCGGCCGTGGCTACGCCCTGTGTCATGAGCACAACTCCTCGGGTACGTCGTACGTCGTCAGGTGCATACATCGTACGCACAATTCTGGGCCCTAAGCAACGATTCACTGGGAACTGTGATCATATACAGTAAGATGCAGTTGAGGGACCGGATAAATGGCCAGATCAGCACCATGGAGGCACGCTCCCACCGTTGAATATCATCACGCGGAGGCATTCATTACGTCACAAAAGTCATGTGTTAGGATTTCGTCACACAGCTGGTTACGCCGGAGTCGGACGAGGACCATATGTTGACGTGCGCACAGTGCGGCAAGACTTTGAACGCCGCACCACGGGGGCGGCGCCCGCGATACTGTTCCCGTGCCTGTCAGGCACGGGCCTACCGGGTTCGCACCGCCGAACGAACCACTCCACCCGCTTCTTCCACCACCACGACCGCTCCGTCCACCAACGGCTCCGGGGGCCGCGCCGTGTCCGGTCAGGCCGGGGGCACCGGGCAGCTGGCGGAGCACTACGTACCTCCGAGCGGCCTGAGCACGGAACGCATCGTGCGCACCGCCGTTCACATCGCCGACACCGAAGGGCTCGACGCGCTGTCGATGCGCCGCGTCGCGGCCGAGCTGGGCGCGGGCACGATGTCGCTGTACCGCTACGTGTCGGGCAAGGACGCGCTCGTCGAGCTGATGGTCGAGTCCGTCTTCGGCGAGACCTCCTACCCCTCCCCCGTTCCCGGGGGCTGGCGCACCAGGCTGGAGGTCGCCGCCAGGAGGGAGTGGGGGATGTACTCCAAGCACCCCTGGGCGCTGCGGGTCATCGCCACGCCCCAGCCTCCGATCGGGCCCAACGTGCTGGCCGACGTCGAGTGGGCGATGCGCGCGATGGACGGCCTCGGCCTCGACCCGACGACCATGCACTGGGTGGCCATCATGGTGAGCGCCCAGGTGCAGGGCGCGGCCCTGCTGCTGGTGAACGAGGTGGAGGCCGAGCGCCGCACCGGCGTCACGACGAGGCAGTGGCGCGCCTCCAAGACGCCGATGCTGCTGGAGATCCTGGAGTCCGGGCAGTTCCCGATGCTGTCCAGGCTCTACGCGGAGCAGGGCGACGCGATCGACATCGACAAGTGGTTCGAGTTCAGCCTGCGACGGCTCCTCGACGGCCTCGCCGTCCTGATCGAGGACCGGGACAAGGGGTCGGGGTACGGCGTGCGGCAGGGGTCGGTGCGCGACCTGGCGAGATAGAGGCGGCCCGGCGGGGTCCCGGGGCGCGAGCCGCCCCGGACCGCCCGGGGGCGCCTTCACCGGAAGGCCGTCCCACCGGAGGACCACGCCGGGCCGGGGCCGCGTCTCGGCTACTCCGCGATCTTCGTCCGGGTCGTCCATCGGAAAACCAGCGCGTCGTCCTCGGGGATCGCGCCGCCGGGGGTTGGCGGCGCGAGGGGGCGCTCGAAGTGCTCGTAGCCGTTCTTCCTGGGGATCTTTATCTTCCCGTACGCGAACACCGCCTCGTCGACCCGGAGGGTCCTCGGGATGTCCACGGGGCCGCCTTCGAGGACGACTTCCACGTACGCCGGGCCGGGCGGTGGCGGAACGGCTCCGGGAAGGGCGCGCTCTCGCGCCGCGCCCTCCTGGCCGCCCCGGTCGATGGAACCGATGGAACCGATGGAACCGATGGAACCGATGGAAACGCTCACCTGGAATACCTCCGGTCGGTGTGTTCAGCCGATGTGGCCCGCCGGGACCCGCCAGGGCCCGCGACCGGCCGGGGCCGCTCCCGCGCCGCCCGTGCCGCGGAGACCGCTCAGCGGAACTCCGCGGCGACGGCGCGCACGTAGCGGCCGTAGCTGGAGGTGGAGAGCCGCGCCCCCAGCCGGTCGCAGGCCTCGGCGTCGATGAAGCCCATGCGCAGCGCGATCTCCTCGACGCAGGCGATCCGCACCCCCTGCCGGTTCTCCAGCACCTGCACGTACTGGCTGGCCTGGAGGATCGACTCGGGCGTCCCGGCGTCCATCCACGCGAACCCCCTGCCCAGGTCGCGCAGGCGCGCCCTGCCCTGTGCGAGGTAGGTGAGGTTGACGTCGGTGATCTCCAGCTCGCCGCGGGCGGACGGCTTGAGGTTCTTGGCGATGTCGATCACGTCGTTGTCGTAGAGGTACAGGCCGACGATCGCCCGGTTGGAGCGGGGGTTGGCCGGCTTCTCCTCGATCGAGAGGAGCCTGCCGTTCTCGTCGGTCTCCCCGACGCCGTAGCGCTCGGGGTCGCTGACCGGGTACCCGAACAGCACGCAGCCGTCCAGGTCGGCGACACTCTCCTGGAGGAGGTCGAAGAAGGAGTTGCCGTGGAAGATGTTGTCGCCCAGCGCCAGGGCCACCGGGTCGCCCCCGATGTGGTCGGCGCCGACGATGAAGGCGTCGGCCAGTCCCCTGGGCTCGTCCTGCTGGGCGTAGGTGATGTCCAAACCCAGGTGCGATCCGTCCCGCAGCAGGCGGGCGATCTGCGGCAGGTCGGTCGGCGTGGAGATGATCAGAATCTCCCTGATGTCCGCGAGCATGAGCGCCGAGAGCGGATAGTAGATCATCGGCTTGTCGTTCACGGGCAGGAGCTGTTTGGAGACCGCGAGCGTCAGCGGATAAAGCCTCGTGCCGTGACCACCTGCGAGAATGATACCTTTCACGGAAAAACCCCTCATGACGAGGCCGGCGCCTGAAGGTCAATCGGGCAGCGAGCCGGCAGGTAACGGAAGACTCGCAGGGGGCATAAAGGCCAACAACCCCCTATCGCCGCCCCTGTCCCCCTACTTATCGCCAAATATTTGACCGGCGCAATCAGGGTTTCTCACATCGGATCCCCCACCTACAGTCGGAGCCGCGGGCCGGAATTCCACGGTGGTGAATCACGGCCGAATAGCGAGTTACCGTACGCGTACCGGAATACGGCGCGCGTGCCGGAATTCCAGGACCCGCGCATTCACGGAAGGGCACCGCCCCTGCGACGCCCCCGGCCGCAGGGCCGGATCTCCCCCGCCCAGCGACCACAGCGAGGTGGATCTCAGATGAGGATTCTCGTCACGGGAGGCGCCGGTTTCATCGGCTCCCACTACGTACGCACCCTTCTCGGCCCGGACGGCCTCGACGGCCTCGACACGGTCACCGTCCTGGACAAGCTCACCTACGCGGGCAACCCGGCCAACCTCGACCGGGTCCGCGACGACGCCCGCTTCGAGTTCGTCCACGGCGACATCCGCGACGCGGAGCTCGTCGGCAAGCTCGTGGCCGAGCACGACCAGGTGGTGCACTTCGCCGCGGAGTCCCACGTCGACAGGTCGATCCTCGGCGCCTCCGAGTTCGTGCTGACCAACGTGGTGGGCACCCAGACACTCCTGGACGCCGCCCTCCACAGCGGGCTCGCGACCTTCGTGTACGTCTCCACCGACGAGGTCTACGGCTCGATCGCCGAGGGCTCCTGGCCGGAGACCGACCCGCTGAGCCCCAACTCCCCCTACGCCGCCTCCAAGGCCGCCGGTGACCTGCTGGCGCTCTCCTACCACCGCACCCACGGCCTGGACGTGCGGGTGACCCGCTGCTCCAACAACTACGGGCCCCACCACTTCCCCGAGAAGGTCATCCCGCTGTTCATCACCAACCTGCTCGACGGGCTGAAGGTCCCCCTGTACGGCGACGGCCTCAACGTCCGCGACTGGCTGCACGTCGACGACCACGTCAGGGGCATCGAGCTGGTACGCGAGGGGGGCCGCCCCGGCGAGGTCTACAACATCGGCGGCGGCACCGAGCTGAACAACCTGGAGCTCACCGGCCTCCTCCTGGAGGCCTTCGGCGCCGACGAGAGCAGCATCGCCTACGTGGAGGACCGCAAGGGCCACGACCGCCGCTACTCGGTCGACTGGACCAAGATCAAGGAAGAGCTGGGATACCGGCCGCGCAAGGACTTCACGACGGGCCTGGCCGAGACCGTGGCCTGGTACCGCGACAACCGCGCCTGGTGGGAGCCCCTCAAGGCCGGGGCGCGCGTCGGCTGAATCCCGTCCTCAGGTCCCCGTGCCCCCGTCGCGCGAGACCCCCGCCCCCGGGCCGGCCTGGGGGCGGGGGTGTGCGGGACGGGGGCACGGGTGTCCACGTTCAGGCGCGGAGCTTGGCGTAGAAGCCGAGGCACTCCTCGTAGACGGGGAGCATGCCCGCGCGCCGCGCCTGCGCGAGGGTCGGCGCCGCCGCGTCCTTCTCCGACAGCAGCGGTTCCACCCCGGCGGGCCACTCGATCCCCAGCTCGGGGTCGAGCGGGTTGATCCCGTGCTCGCGGCCGGGCGCGTACCCCTCGGAGCACAGATAGACCACGGTCGCGTCGTCGGTGAGGGCCATGAAGGCGTGGCCGAGCCCCTCGGAGATGTAGACGGAGCGGTGCCGCTCGTCGTCCAGGAGGACCGACTCCCACTGCCCATAGGTAGGCGACCCGACGCGGATGTCGACGATCACGTCGAAGACCGCCCCCCTGACGCACTTGAGATACTTCGCCTGGCTGGGCGGGACGTCGGCGAAGTGCACGCCCCGCAGCGTCCCCCTGCGTGAGACGGAGTGGTTCGCCTGCAGGAGGGCCAGGCTCTGGCCGGTGGTCTCGCGGAAGCCGTCTCCGTGGAACCACTCGTGGAAGCTGCCCCGGCTGTCGGGGAACACCTTCGGCTCGAACACCCACGCGCCGTCGATGCCAAGCGGGCGCATGCTCATCACTGTCTCCTTCCGGGGATCACGCCCCGTCCCGCCGACGGGCGGATGGCGTGAGACGGTGAGGCCGTGGGCGCCGCGGGCCTCCTCCCAGCGGAGTCTTCAGTTCCGTGCCCACCTTGGGAACCCCTCATCTGCGGACGCGAACAGGGGTGTCACGCGCCCGCGTGACACCCCCGCGCCGGTCGGAGCGGCGTTACCGGACCCCGGTCACGGCTTGTGCCGGTCGTAGCCGACGCCGTTGCACTGGCGTCCGCCGTTGACGCAGTGCTTGACCAGGGCCACCTGGCGCTGCTGGTCCCAGCCGTTCATGAAGTCGTAGTGGAAGGAGTAACTGACCCCCGAGGAGAACGACAGCCCCTTGGTGACGCCCCCGGGAAGCTTGTAAGGGATCTTCATCTCCAGCATCGGCACCGGCACCGGGTGGCTTGCCGGGCACACCCCGCGCACCGGGTACGCCACGTGGCTCTTGTGGTTCGCGCTGTCGAGATCGGTGCCGTTCCAGCAACTCGGGGCCTGGTGCCGCATGATCAACGACGACCCCGCGGGGCACGACGCCGGGAAATCCTTCGACTTCGCGTTGCCGCAACTCCAGTAACCCTTGAAATCCGCTTCCGACGTCATTTTCGTGTCACCGACGATCAACCGGAACCCCACGGGGAACGGCTGCACCGTCCGATAATCGGAGACACCCGACTTGTAATAGATCGTCGCCATCTCCGGCTTGACCGGCTTACCGCCCTGCAACAACGTCGGCGACCAATACGCCGAACCGTCCTTCGGATCCTGGCAACTCGTCGGCCCGGAAACCAGGGAGGCGTTCGTCGACCGCGCGTCCGTCCCCTTGTTGCCGAAGAACGTGTGATTGTGCGCCGCGCCCGCCAGACCCGGATAAACGATCGGGTCGTCCGGCAGGTAATGCGTCATCGTGCAGTTCGCCGCGAACTCCCGGTACTGCGCCCGCGGCGGCGGCCCGGAGAACGTCGGGCTCGGGGTCGCGGCCGGCCTGGTCGAGGCCGGCGTCGGGGTCGCGGCCGGCCTGGTCGAGGTCGAGGTCGGCCTCGGGGCCGGGGTCGCGGTCGCGGCCGGAGTGGCGGCCGGCTTCGTGGTGGAGGACGCGGCGGGCAGTGCCCACGCCCGCTCCCCCGCGGCGAGACCCGCGGGCGACGTGGCGGCGGCCGGCGGGCTCACCGCCACGACGAGACCGGCGGCGAGGAGGGCGGTCGCGGCGGCGCGGCCCAGGCGACGTCCCCGCCGCGCGATGGCCCGGAATCCGGGAACGCCCGGCAGACCGGCGTCGGCCCCGCCCCGTCGTCGCTTCTGGTCGACCATGAAGGTCCTTTCGAATGACTGCTGTTCGGATGGCTGGTACTCGGATGACTGCTACTCGGATGGCTGAGCGAGGCGTGCAGGCGGGCTCGCGGCCCGCCGGTGGAGCGTGAGGCCGCAGCGCGGCCACGGTCCCGTGGCCGGCTGATCGCCGGGGAGCGCCCTGCCACGTCCGGCGAGCGCCCCGTGCGACGGCGCGTCGTACGCTAACGGCGGGCGGGAGGCCACGAACCGGGCCAAAGGTCCCGGTCCGGCCGAGGACCACGGCCCACTTCCCGGGCACGTGCCCGGTGAGCCGTCAAGCCTTCCCGAGGACCCGGGCCGGTGCCGGACTTTCCCTGGGACGGACTCGACGGGGTGCCGGACCTTCCCCGGTACGGGCTCGGGCTTTCCGGGGAGCCCGGCGAGACCTCAGGCGGGCGGGTCCCCCGTCCAGACGATGACGGCCTCGGTCCTGCTGCTCACCCGGAGCTTGGCGAAGATCTGGCTGAGGTGGTTCTTGACGGTCTTCTCCGTCAGTCCCAGGCGCACCGCGATGGAGGCGTTGGACAGGCCCTGGGAGAGCAGGGTCAGCACGTCGCGCTCGCGCCGGGTGATCCCGTAGCGGGTCTGCGCCGTGCGGCGGCGCTCGGCGCGCTCGCGCTGCTCGCGCTCCTGCTCCGCCTGGGTCCGGAAGAGCGAGGTGGCCACGGAGGCGGCGGCGGGAGAGAGCCAGCCCCGTCCGGCGGCGACGGCGTGGACGGCGCGGAGCAGGTCCGGCGGATCGAACTGGCCGTGCACCAGGTAACCGCGCGCCCCGCCGCGCAGCATCGCGGTGATGAGATCCTCGCCGGAGTCGCTGGTGAGCACGAGGACGGTCGTGTGGAGGGCCAGCTCGCCCAGGACGGAGAGCCCGTCCGCGATCGGCATGCGGTGGTCCAGCAGGGTCACCGCCGGCCTCAGCCGCTGGGCGGCGGCGAGCGCCTCGCGGCCGTTGCACGCCTCGCCCACGACCCGCACCCCGTCGTCGGCGTCCAGGAAGGCGCACATCGCGGCGCGGACGATCGGGTTGTCGTCGACCACCAGCACGTCGATCACAGGGACGGCTCCACGTCGATCACAGGGACGGCTCCACGGCGTTCGGCGGCGTGAGGGACGCGGGAGGGACCGCGCGGCGCGAGAACTCGCCGGCGCCCGGCGCGTCCCCTGAGGTCGGCACCCGCAGCGTCACCACGGTGCCGTCGCGCGGGCCGGACACCACGCGCAACGAGCCCCCCAGGGCTCGTGCCCGCTCCGACATGCCGACGATCCCGAAGTGCCCGCGGGCCTGCAGCCCGTCCAGCTCGCGCGGGACGTGGAAGCCGAGGCCGTCGTCGGCGACGACGAGCTCCAGGAAGGCGTCGAACGGTGTCAGCCGTACGACGACCTCCCGCGCGCCGGCGTGCCGTTGCACGTTGGCCAGGGCCTCCTGCAGGACGCGGGTAACCTCGTAGCGCACCGCGACACCGGGGTCGCAGCGGGCGGCGGTGATCCGGACCCCGACACCGGACCGGCGCGACCAGGAGCGGCACAGCCCGTGGATCGTCTCCTCGAACGCCTGGTCGGGCACGTCGCTCCGCAGCCCCTCCAGCAGCTGCCGCGCCTCCCTGGCCGCGGCCTCCGCGCCCCGGGAGACGGTGTCGGCCAGCTGTTCGGCGAGAGCGGGCTGGCGGCGCAGCGAGGAGGGCAGCGCCAGGGCGGCGAAGGACACCCCGCGCAGCGTCTTGCTGACGGAGTCGTGCAGTTCCCTGGCCAGCCGGGCGCGCTCGTCGGCCGCCGCCGAGCGCTGGGCGGAGGCCACCACCTCCACGGCCAGGTCCATGTAGCGGACCAGGGCGGCGGTGGCCACCGCGCCGCCCACCCCGGCCAGGACGCTGGTCATCGGGAAGGCCATCACGAAGGCGGCGACGTCGGGCGGGGGCATGCTCTCCCGCAGGGCCCAGGCCGCGGCCGCGAAGCCGCACGCGGCCTGGGCCGCCCAGATGGCCAGCGCCCGCATCCCCAGCAACGCGCCCCCCAGGGCGGCCGAGCCCGCGGCGTAGCAGAAGTAGGCCATCCCGCCCTTGCTGAGCGCGAGGATCGCGAGGGCGACGAGCCAGTCGGCCGCGATCACCGGCAGGGCCCTGCGTACGACGGCCGGCCACCGGGTCAGCACCGTGACCTCCGCCACTGTGGCGAGGACGGTCACGGCCAGCACGGCCAGCACTCGCCAGCGGTCGGTCACCAGCAGCAGCCCGGCCCCGGCCGCGGTCAGCACGACCGCCGCGCGGCCCAGCATCACCGCGCGGCACAGTGCCGCCGCCGCCACCACGGGGTCCACCGCGTAGGCGGGCGAGCGTGTCACCGTCCTGCCCCCCTCAGCCCCTGAACACGATGTCGTCGACGAAGAACTCGTACGCCTGCGGCATCTGGTCGGTGGCGATGGCCAGGTCGACCCGGCGCAGCCGCCCGGGGGTCAGCGCCCCGACGCGCAGCGTGAAGCTGGACCAGCGGAGCGGGGGCGCCCGGAGCACCATGGTCCGGGTGCCCGCGCGACCGGCGGACGGCGAGGCGGAGACCCGCAGGATCGTGCCGAACTCCCGGCCGCCGAAGATCCGCAGACGTAGCGTGGTGTTCCCGCCGACCGTGAACGGCGAGGCGGCGAGCAGCGTCACCGTCGCCGGGTCCTCCCGCTTCTTGACCCTCTTCTGCACCCTCATCGCGGTCTGCTCGCCGTCCGGCGGCCTCTGTCCGGGCGTGACGTTCGTCCCGGTGCCGAGGGCCTGCCATCCGGTGTCCAGGACGTCGGTGTAGACGGCGCAGGAGGGGCCGGTGGAGGTGATCTCGACGGTACGGCCCGCGCCGGACCCGGTGGGGGCGACGCAGGAGAGCCCGGGGGCACCGGAGGGGCGGGAGGTGGACCGCACGGCGGGCGAGGCCTCCGGCCGGAGGGCCGGCCGGGATCTCCTCGACGCGCTCGGGGAGACGGCGGGGTCCGGCGTCCGGGATCCGGCGGTGGTCTTGGGGTCGGCCTCGGAGGTGGCCTCTGGGGTCGCCTCGGGAGTGGCGGCGGGCGTCGCCGGGGGCGTGCCGGGAAGCGTGACGGCGGGCGGGGCGTTCCGGGGTCGCGCGGTGATCGAACCGTCCCGCTCGGGGATCAGCAACGGAGGCACCCCGATCGCGACGGCTCCCACCGCGACGGCGAGAACCACGTACCTCGTCTGCCGCCCCCAGGGGTACCGCTCCGGGAACCCGCGTTCACGGCTCGCGCGGCGGCCTGTGCCCACGGTGAACCTCCTGTCCCCTGATACGCCGCGAGAGACGGTCTCACCCGCGCCGCGCAGACCTGAGTAAACACCATTTTCACCGCGTTTCACTCTCCGCTCGCGGGAGGTCCGCGTCCCGGCCGCGCACCCCCGTTCCCTGCCCGGAAATCGGGACCCGCCCGGCCCTGAAACCGGGACTTTCGTCCTGGCGGCCCCGGGCGGCCGTACGGCGTCCCCGGCACGCCCCGGCGGCCGTACGGCATCGAGGACGCGTAACATCGGCGTGCTGCGACATTCACCCGGCTCCCGCTCGCGGGCTCACCCGAGCTCACCCGGACTCACACAAACTCACCCGGACTCACACGGACACAGAGGATCATGAACGACTCCTTCATCCCCGCCGCCCGCGCGGCGGCAGGCAAGGCCGGGCCCGGCGGCACCGCCGCGCTGCGGTCCTCCCGGCCGGAGAACGGCCGCGGACGGCCCGGCACCGCCGCGCCCGCATCGGTGGAGGCGTCATGACGGACCTCCTGCGCAACCCGGTGAAGAACTACGACTGGGGCTCGCGCACGGCCATCGCCACGCTGGCCGGGCGCCCCTCCCCCGCGGAGCTGCCCGAGGCCGAGATGTGGTTCGGCACGCACCCGTCCGGCTCCTCGTCGGTGCTGCGCGGCGGGACCTGGCACTCCCTCGCCGAGACGGTGGCCGCCGACCCGGTCGCCGAGCTGGGCGAGGAGACCGTCGAGCGGTTCGGCTCGCGGTTGCCGTACCTGCTGAAGCTGATCGCCGTGGACCTGCCGCTCTCGCTCCAGGTCCACCCCTCGCAGGAGCAGGCGCGCGAGGGGTTCACCAGGGGCACCTACGTCGACCCGTTCCCCAAGCCCGAGCTGATCTGCGCGCTGACCCCGTTCACCGCGCTGGCCGGATTCCGTCCTCCCCAGGAGGCCGCGGCCCTCATCGGCGCCCTGGGCGTCGCGGAGCTGAAGCCCGTCGTCGCGCCGCTGGCCGCCGGGGACGCCTCCGCCGCGCTCCGCGCGCTGGTGGAGTGGCCGAAGGACGGCAGGGCGGATCTCGTGACCGCCATCACGCGCGCCGCCTCGGCCGCCGGCGGCCCCGACAACGAGCTGGTCGTACGCCTGGCGGGCATCCACCCCGAGGACCCCGCCTGCCTGGCCCCGCTGTTCCTGCGGCGCCACGAGCTGCGGCCCGGCGAGGCGCTCTTCCTGGGCGCCGGGGTCCTGCACTGCTACCTGAGCGGGTTCGGCGTGGAGATCATGGGCGGCTCCGACAACGTGCTGCGCGCCGGGCTGACCGGCAAGCCGATGGACGTGGAGGAGCTGCTGCGGGTCACCGACCCCTCGGTCCCGGCCCTGCGGATCGAGCCGTCCGGCAACCTCTACCGGGTCCCGGTCCCCGAGTTCCGCCTCGGCACGGCTGTCCCCGGCCCCGGCCTCACCCTGGAGGGCGGGGTACCGCGCATCCTGGTGTGCACCGAGGGCGAGATCGGGACCGGCGAGCACACCCTGCGCCCCGGCGAGTCCGTCTTCGTCCCCGCGGCCCACGGGCCCGTCGAGCTGCACGGCCACGGAACGGTCTTCTGGGCCGAGCCGGGAACCGACTGACACGCTCCCCGGCGGCCCCCGAGGGCGCCGGGACCGGAGGGCCAGGCCCCGCGCGGGACACCGGGCGGGGCCTTCACCTTCATACCGGCCTGGTATGGCGGATACACCCCCGGGGCGGGCGGGGCGTCCCCACCGGCGAGGCTGGAGGTATCCGATGACACCGTCCGACGACCTCGCGGATCCAGACCTCCATCTGGAGCTGATCCTGGTCGAGGTACTGCACCACGAAGCCGAGCACCTCGCGGCCGGCTGAGCGTCCCGGTCCCGGCTCCAACGGGGGGAGCCGGGAGCGGGGGTGCCGGTCTCTCCGGTGTCCGCGACGTCCCGGCGACGGCTGTCCGCGATGTCCGGGTGACGACCGGCCCGCACCCTTGTCACCCCGGCCCCGAAACCCCATATAGAGGGGTAATCACAGTGCCGCGAGCCGCCGCAAGCGGTATGAGCAGGCGATATACCGCCCGTCAAAACGTAACGCGTCCGCGCCGTCACGGGGTGTCATGAGGGAAGGCCTCGCGCAACCCTCACCGGGAGTTCACCGTGGAACCCGTGCTGCTCGTCCTCGCCGTGCTCGTCATATGGGTTTTTTACGATTGGGTGCGTAACTACCTATCGAAATGCCGCAAATGCCGAGGGTCGGGCACGCTGAAGGCCACCTTCTTCCCCCGGCAGTACCGCCCCTGCCCCCGCTGCACGAAGGGCGAGGTCAGGCACGGTTTCGCTCCCAAGAAGTGATGAGAAGGTCGCACCCGGAGCGATGGGGCGGCGACAGGCCCGGTGGCTGGGTGCCCGCCGCCGGGTGACCCGGCTCGCGCCACCGGCCTGGGCACCCGGCCTCCGACGGCCGCGGTCCCGGACCCGGCCCTGGTCCCAGGCCCGGTCCCGGTCCCGGCCCCGCGTCGAGACCGGGCCACGAGCCCTCCCGGCCTGGGTAAGGTGGCCGGGCCGACTCCCCCCGGGGAGCCGGTTTCCCCCTGTTTCTCGTGCCCGACGGGAGGCCGCGCGGCGTGACCGTGATCGACGAGGTGACCCTGTTGCGGGCCTGCGCGGCGGGCCAGGTCCTGCGGGCTCGGGACGGCGAGGAACTCGCCGTCGAGGGCGGCCTCATCCGTGAGCTGTGCCGGCGTGGCCGCGAGGAGATAGACCCGCGCGGGCTGGAGATCCAGGGCGCCAGGATCGGCGGCGACCTCGACCTGAGCGGGATGGAGGTGCTCTTCCCGCTGCGTTTCACCGGGTGCGTGTTCGACCGGCCCGTCCGGCTGGAGGGCGCCGACCTGCACCTGCTGGTGCTGGACGGCTGCACGGTGCCGGGCCTGCTGGCCAACGGGCTACGGGTCCGCCGCGACCTGGACCTGTCCAGGTCGCGCGTCACCGGCGACCTGTGGACCTCGGCCAGCACCTCCCGCAGCGCGGCCGTCTGGCTGTGCGAGTCGGAGATCGGCGGGCGCCTGCTCTGCCTGGACACGGTCATCGACTCCGCGATGCGGGCGGTCCAGGCCGACCGGATGCGGGTCGGCGGGACGATCCGGCTGCTGCACGGTTTCGAGGCGCGCGGCGGGATGCGGCTGCTGGGGGTCCAGGTGGCGGGCTCGCTGGACCTGACCGGTGCCCGGCTGACCCGTCCCGATCGCGGGCTGGCCCTGGACCTGGGCGACGCGCAGATCGGCGGCAGCGTCTTCCTCATCGACGACCAGACGGGCCGCCGCCCGCTGGTCCGGGGCCGCGTCGAGCTGGGCAACGCCCGGATCTCCGGCCAGTTCCTGATCCGCGACGCCACCTTCGAGCCCGTCGACGTGGTCAGCGGCACCGGATACTCCAGCAGGCGCGACGGCGGGAGCGCGATCAACGCTCCCGGCCTCTTCGTGGGCGGGGATTTCGGCGTCGAGGGCGAGTGCCGGATCGGCGGCGGCCTGAACCTCTCCATGGGCTCCTTCAGCACCGTCCGGATCCACCGGGGCTGCGAGCTCACCGTCGGCGGGGGGCGCGCCCTCGACCTGACCAACGCCGAGGTGCGCTCCAGCCTCGTCGTCGAGGAGGGCGTGGCGGTACAGGGCACGCTGCGCCTGGCGGGGGCGCACATCAGGGGCGGCCTCGTCCTCCGGGGAACCCGGTGGAGCCTGCCGGAGAGGAGCTCGCTCGTCGCGGCCCAGGGCGTGGTCGTCGACAGCATGGTGGACCTGCGGGAGATGGAGGCCACCGGCGGCAGGCTGCGGTTCCGCTCCGCGACGATCGGCGGCGCCCTGGACGCCCACCACGCCCGGCTGCGCAACCCGGGCGCCGAGGCGCTCCTGCTCCAGCAGGCGGTGGTACGGGGGTCGGTCCTGCTCAGGGAGGGCTTCGTCGCCGAGGGCCGGGTGCTGCTGAACCGGTGCGTGGTCGAGGGACGGATCGACTGCGACGGCGGCACCTTCGCCGGAGGGGTCGAGGCTGTGTCGGCCACGGCGCGCGGCGGCATGCGCCTGCGCTGGGCCGACGTCCCGCCGCTGGTGAACCTGACGGGCGCGTCCACCACGCTGCTCGCCGACGACCCGGCCGGATGGCCACGGGACTCGTTGATCGCGGGATTCGTCTACGACCGCTTCGACGGCGCCTGGGACTGGCGGGCCCGTCGTGACTGGCTGCGCGGGATGGCCCCCTTCGACGCCGGCCCGTACGAGCAGGCGGCCAGGGTGTTCCGCCAGCACGGCCATCCGGCCGAGGCCGAACAGCTCCTCATCGAACAGCGCCGGCAGGCCAGGCGGGCGCCGTCGCCGGGGGGCCGCTCACCGCGCCGGCTGCTCGGGAACGCCCGCGACCTGCTCTACGGGCTCACCGTCGGCTACGGCTACCGGCCGGGCCGGGTGCTGTGGCTGCTGGGCGCCCTGCTCGCCCTCGTCGGCGTGATGATGCTGCTCCCCGCGGTCCAGGAGACCCTGCGGGCCACCGATCCGCGCGGGAACGTCTACGCGGTGGACGGCAGGCTCGTCACCGTGGACGACGTGACGGCGCCCGCGGACGGCACGGCCACCGCGTCGGGGCGCGGCGCCCGTCCCGGGCCGTGCGGGGACGGGCAGGTGCGCTGCTTCGACCCGCTGTTCTACACGGTGGACACCGTCGTCCCGCTCATCTCGCTGGGCCAGCGCGCGACGTGGTACCCCGAGACGCGCAGCCAGGCGGGCGCGCTCACCTCGGCGCTGCTGAACGTGGCCGCCCTGCTGGGCTGGCTGCTGTCGACGGTCGTCGTGCTCTCCTTCGCCCGGCTCGCCAGACCGGCGTGAGCTCCTCGGCCCCGTCCCGCCCGGTCCCGCGACCGGGCCCGGGACCGGGAGCCGAGCCTCGACCGAGGTCACGACCGAGCCGGGACCGGGACCGGGACCGTAGTCAGGGCCAGGGCCACGACCAGAGCCGAAGCCGAAGCCGGAGCCGAAGCCGAAGCCGAAGCCGGAGCCGGAGCCGCGACCGGAGCACGACCGGAGCCGGGCGGGATCAGCCGAGCCCGCCGGGCAGGCCCGCCTGGATGGCGGCCAGCACCGCCTCGTGCACCTCCTCGCCGGTGTGACCGGCCAGCGGGGCGGGGCTGCCGGTCAGGGTGTACCACTCCTCCGCCCCGAGGTACTGCACCGCGACGTGGGCCTGGTCGTCGTGGACCTCGGTGCGGACGACGAGGTCACCGGTGATGACCCCCACCTCGTCGGTCATCACCCCGCCGGGCCCGGCGAGTACCTGGTTGTCGTAGTGTTCGCGGCCGGTCACGTCGCTCACCCGCGTTTCTCGCCGGCCGGCTGCGGGCGGCAGGTGTCGAGCATCTCGGCGAGGGCGGCCTTCTCCTCGGCGGTGACGGTGAGGCGGTAGTGGTACTTCACGTCCGCCCAGGCGCGGGCGTACATGCAGCGGGAGGCGGCGAGCGGCGGCTTCCACGCCTCGGGCCCCCGGTCGTCCCTGTCCCTGTTCGACGCGGCGGAGACGGCGAGCAGCTGCGGCCGTTCCAGGTCGTTGGCGAAGTTCTCGCGCTCGGCGTCGGTCCAGGTGTCGGCGCCGGAGCGCCAGGCGTTGGCCGGCGGCACGATGTGGCTGACGTCGACCTCCTTGACCGAGCTGAGGGTCCGCCCGTCGTACGCCGAGTACCAGGAGCCCGACACCGCCCGGCAGTCGTCGTCGCGCCGCACGTTCTGGCCGTCGCGCGCCAGCACGGTCTCGCGGGTGTCGCAGGCCGGGCCGCTCGGGCTCCAGTGCGGGAAGCGGTCCCGGCCGTAGCCGTCCATCGACCGTGGCTCCGCGACGACCAGCAGGTTCAGCTCGGCGCGGGCGATCGGCGGGACCGACGGCTCGGGCAGCCTGACCGTGGCGGCCGACGGCCCGGCGAGGGTGACGAGGAGGGCGGGCAGGGCTGTGAGGGCGGCGGCCGTACGGCACCGTTGTCGTGTCAGCATGTGCCACCACTACCAGCAGCGATCGCCTGGAGTAACGAGAAACGCCGTCGCCGCCACGGAGAGTGGCGGACACGTGGGAGAACATTCCCTCCTCGCGGGGGCGGCTCTCACGGGAGCGGCTGTCCGGAGCCGCCTCGGGCGACGGCCGGCCGCGGCCGGCCCCGGCGACCGTAAGCGCGGGAGCGGCGGCGGGGAAAGTCGCGGTAAGGGGCGGAGACGCATTGATCAAAATCGGCGTGGGACCGGGTGGCCGGTGGGTGAGGGGCCCTAGAAGAGCGGTGGGGCCGTGATGGTCACGGCCCGCAGGCCCCAGGAGGAACCCGTGCGACGTCTCTTCAGCAGGACCGGCTGTCTGGCCGTCATCGCGATGCTCGCCACCATGATGGCCGTACCCGCCCAGGCCGCACCCGCGACGCGCGCCTGCGCGACGCCCCTCACCGTGCGGACCGACGCGCCCTCACCGGCCGCCGAGTCCGAGCCGGTCTACTTCACGATGACGACCGCCGGCTCCCCCAGGCCGTTCGTCATCAAGCTCACCGACCCCGAGAAGATCAGGCACGCCCGGCGGATCCTCAGCGGCCAGGAGACCGAGCGGACGCACGTCATGGGCCGGATCATCAAGAGGCCGGCCCCGTACAACCCCGCCTACGGCTTCCACCTCGACCCGAACACGATCGACTTCTTCCAGATGGCCATCGAGGTCTGCGACGCGACGCTCTCCTACGTCGAGGAGCACCTCGACGAGGCGTGCGGCGCCTTCCTGCCCGGCTGCTTCTTCTGCCCCTGGACCTCCAGGCTCGTCGCCGAGGTCCCCGCCCCCTGACGCCCGCCAGGCGGGTTCGCGTACGGCCACCGCTCCCTCTCCGGACCGGTGGCCGCCGGGCGGGCCCGGTGAGGCGTCGTCACGCCTCCCGGTCGCGCGAGGTGGTGGAGGTCAGCACCTTCTTCGCCTTCGCCATCAGGGCGAGCGCCACCACCGCGAAGGCGAGCGCGAGCAGGGTGAAGACGGTGAGCGACAGCTCGTCTGTCCAGCCCAGCAGCCGGGGCGACGCCGTCGAGACGGCGAAGAGCGCGAAGAACAGCATCGACCAGGCGTACAGCCTCACCCGCAGGACGTGGCCCGGCCCGGCGACCACGCGCGGGGCCCGGCCCGTCACCAGCACGTGGACGCTGTGCGCGGCGATCACGCATCCGACCGCCAGCAGTGCCCAGCTGAACGCGACGGACAGTGTGTGCACGCTCATCGGGATCGCACCTCCTCGGCGCCGACGACGACCGGAGACGACATCTCCGATCTTCGGCCGCCTGCCCGGCGAGAGGTGCGGCAAACCATCCGCACGTACGGCGCCGCACGGCCCCGGCCCGTCTCCCGTCGCCGTGAGAAGCCCCCGCCTCAGGCGGGCACGGCCTCCCACACGAACCCGTCCGGGTCGGTGAAGGGCCCGGCGTCGCCGCCGATCACGATCCGGTGCGATCCGCCGCCCTCCTCGGGGAGGCCGGTGTCCCTGGCGAGGGCGCGGCGCGGGTAGAGCGCCAGCGTGACGGCCGAGGACGGGGTGTCGAACTCGACGTACCTGCCGCCGAAGCTCTTCGCCACGGCCAGGCCCCGGCCGACGTAGAAACGCCTGCTCGCCTTGACGTCCGCCACTCCCAGCAGGAGCGCGACCTGGTCGATCCGCCGGGCGGCGGGGCCGGTGTCCTTCTTCCGTGAGGTCGCGATCTTGCAGATCGTCCCGTCGGGGGCGCGCACGACGCCGCCGTACCCCCAGAAGCTCTTCGTGGCCGGCTTCAGCGTCGTGGCGCCGGCGTCGAGGGCGGCGTCGACGAGGGCGTCGACGTCGCCCGGCTGGGAGGCCACGAGTGACAGCGCGAACCCGCGGAAGCCGGTCGCCGGCGCGTCCGAGGCGCGTACGTCCACGTAGGGGTCCAGGCCGAGGGCGTCGTAGAAGGCGTTCGCCGCGGCGGGGTCGGACACCTCGAGGGTGACGGATTCGAGAGAGGTCATGGCAGGTCCTTCGGGGGAGGTGGGTTCGTCGTCGTGTCGGCGTCCGCCAGGAAACGGCGGGTGCTCACCGGTCCTGCAGGAGCCCGAGCACGTTGCCGTCGGGGTCGGTGACGGTGGCCGTCAGGCGGCCGCCGCCGACCTCGTGCGCGGGCTCCCGCACGGTGGCCCCCGCGGCGGCCAGGTCGGCCAGCTTCGCCTCGATGTCCGGTACGTGCCAGTAGGCCACCGGCGAGGTCATGTCCTGCGGCCCGCCGCCCGGCACCAGCCCGATGTGCTGGCCCTCGGCCTCGAAACCGACGTAGTAGGGCGAGTCGGTCTGTGGCGGGACGCCGAGCAGGGCCGCGTACACCGCCCTGGCCTTCGCCAGGTCGGACACGGGGTGCAGCACGGTCCTGATTCCCCGGGTGGAAGAGCCGGTCATGGTCACTCCTGTGGTCGTGGGTCACGTCTGGTCGCGGGTCACGTCTGGTCTTGGGCCACGTCGACCCGCCGTGTTCGTGTTCACAGCCTCTCTCCCGGCCCGCCCGGTCCACATCCGTGGTGACCACGGAACCGGCCACGGAGTCGGCCACGGAACCGGCCACGGAACCGGCCACCGACCGACGGCACGGACCCGCGCACGGACCCCCGCGCACGGCGGCCATTACCGAAGGGCGCGCGGAGGGGATGCGGCAAACTGGGACAGTGACGGCAGGAGTGGAGATCTCACCTCGGGAAGCCGGGGTGCTGGAACTGGTCGGGGCCCATCTCAGCAACGCCGAGATCGCGGCCCGGCTGTGCATCTCGGTGCGTACCGTGGAGAGCCACGTCTCCTCGCTGCTGCGCAAGCTGGAGGTACCGGACCGGCGGGCGCTCGCCCGGCGGGCGCCCGAGCGGGCCGGTCCCGGCCCCTCCCGCCCGGCGCCGGTCCTTCCTGCCGCGCTGACCTCGTTCGTCGGCCGGGCGGGCGAGCGGGCCGAGCTGGGCGAGATGGTCAGGGCGCACCGCCAGGTCACCGCGGCCGGTCCCGGCGGGGTGGGCAAGACCCGGCTCGCGCTGGCGGTGGCCGCGGACGCGGCCGGTGAGTACGCCGACGGGGTGTGGTTCGCCGACCTGGTCCCGGTCGCCGATCCGGGGATGATCGCGGCCGCGGTCGCCGGGGCGCTCGGCCTCGGCGAGCAGCCGGGCCGCGACCTGGCCGAGTCCGTGGTCGCCGCGCTGGCCGACCGTCACGCCCTGCTGGTCCTGGACAACTGCGAGCAGGTGCTGGACGGGGTGGCGCTGTTCCTCGGGCGGCTGCTGGCGGCGTGTCCTCGCGTGACGGTGCTGGCGACCAGCCGGGCCCGGCTGATGGTGCCGTTCGAACGGGTGTACCCGGTCCCGCCGCTGTCGCTGGCCACCGGCGGCGGGTCGGACGCGGTCGCGTTGTTCATGGAGCGGGCGGCGGCGGCCGGCCGGCCGCCGGACCCCGCGTCGCGTGACCGGGTCGCCTCGATCTGCGAGCGGCTGGACGGGATGGCGCTCGCGATCGAGCTGGCCGCCGCCCGGCATCCCGCGCTCGGGCTGGACGGCATCACCGCCGCCCTGTCCCACCCGCTCCGGATGCTCACCGGCGGCTCCCGCGCCGACGAACGGCACCGGTCGGTACGCGCGGCGCTGGACTGGAGCCACGCCCTGCTGGAGCCGGCCGACCGGGCGCTGCTGCGCCGGGTGTCGGTGTTCGTGGCGCCGTTCACCGCCTCCGCCGCCGCGGAGGTGACCGGGTCGGAGGAGGGCCCGGTCGCCGACGGGCTGGCCCGGCTCGCCGAGCAGAGCCTGCTGGTGGTGGCGGCCTCCCCCGGCGGCACGGAGTACCGGGCGCTGGAGACCATCCGCCAGTACGCGACGGAACGGCTCGCCGAGGCCGGTGAGCTGGCCGACGCCCGGTCCCGGCACCTTCGCTGGTGCCTGGCCGAGGCCGCCGGCCTGGCGGTGGCGGGGCGGGACCGGCGGGCCCGGTTCGACCTGGTGGCCGACGACCTCCGCGCGGCCCTGGCGTGGGCGGCCGACCGGCCGGAGCGGCGCGCGGACGCGTACGATCTCGCCCTGCGCCTGGCGGAGCTCACCTTCGCCCGCAACCTGACCGGCGAGTCGCAGCGGCGCCACGAGCAGGCGGCCGCGCTCGCGACCGACCCGGCCGCCGCCGCGTCGGCGCTCCGGCGGGCCGCGGCCGTGGCCGGCTGCCGGACGGCCGGCGACGACATGTACCGCCTGCGCCGCGCGGCCGCGGACGCCGCCCGCGAGTCCGGCGACACCGTCGGCGCCGCCGCCGACCTGGCGACCGCCGCCACCATCGCGTACCGGTTCTCGACCACGTTCGTGCGGGTCCCGTCCCGGGAGGAGGCGCTCGCGCTGATCGCCGAGGCGCGGGAGCCCGCAGGCGACGATCCGGCCGCGCGGGCCGCGGTGGCGCTGGCCGAGGCCGCGGTGCTCACCGACGCGTTCGGCGCCGCCCAGGGCCCGCCCGGCAACGCCGTGCCCGCGACGATCGCGCGCGCCGAGCTCGCGGTCGAGCTCGCCCGCCGGACCGGCGACCCGCTCGCCGAGTCGGCCGCGCTCGACGCGCTCACCGGCGCCCAGAGCTGGGCCGGGGACACGTTCGCCACCGCGGCCACGGCCGGGCGCCGGATCACGCTCCTGTCGTCGCTTCCCGTCTCGCCGGCCGGCACCCACGAGCTGATCGACGCGCTCGGCATGGCCGCCGAGGCCTGCCTCGGCGCGGGGGACGTGCCGGGCGCCCGCCGGTGGGCGCGCCGGCTGGCCGGCCATCCGTCGCTGGCGGAGGCCGGCCACCGCGCCACGTGCCGGTTGCTGATGGCCGACGCGCTGGCGGGCGACGCCGGCGAGGTGCTCGCCGGGAGCGTCCGGTTCCTCGACGCGTGGCGGCGGGCGGGCGGCCCCGCCCTGCCGATCCTCTGCCCGGCCGTGGCCGCCGTGGCGATGATCCACGACCTCCGCGGCGACCGGGACGCCGGGCGCGAATGGCGGGAGGTCCTCGGCCGGCTCGGCAGCCCGCCGGAGCACACCTACGGCTACGGGGCGGTCTTCGACGCGATGGTCCTGCTGCACCGCGGGCGGGCACCGGAGGCGCTGGAGCGGATGGCCCCCGAGCCCGGCCAGGTCTGGAAGTGGGTCACCTGGATCTGGCACCACTGGTACGTCGCGCTGCGGGCCGAGGCCGCCGTGCTGGCCGGGAGCCCCGGCGCCCGCGGCCGCCTGGCCGAAGCCCGGGGCGTCGTGGCCGGCAACCCGGTCGCCGCCGCCATCGTGGAGCGGGCCGGGGCCCTGCTGGACGGCGACCGGGAGGCGCTGCTCGTCACGGCGGGCGCGTTCGACGCCGCCGGCTGCCGCTACCAGGCCGCGCGGAGCATGGTGCTCGCCGGCGGCGACCACGCGGAGCGCGGCGCGGCCGCGCTCGCCGGCCTCGGCCTCGCCCCGATGGCCCCCGCCCCGGGACCCGCGACGCCCCCGGAGAAGGCCTGACCTCCCCGGTCAGAAGGTGGCGATCGGGTTGACCGGGCTGCCGGACGTACCGGCGAAGCGGACCGGCGCGACCGCGAGCTGGAAGTCCCACTGGCCGAGTTCGGTGGCCGTCCTCGCGCACGCCTCCAGGTCGCAGTTGTCGAGCATCCACAGACCCATGGCGACGAGGCTCACGGCGTGAACCGGCATCAGCACGCCTTCGTACCCCGACGGCTGGACGTCCTGGGGGGTGTCGGCGCCGATGAGCGCGACCTCCCGCTCGTGCAGCCACGGCAGGCAGGACGCGTGCCAGCCGGCCTGCGTGAAGCCGCCGACCGCACCGGTCTCGTGCCGGAAGCGGCCGTAGCCGGTCCGCAGGAGGACCGCGTCGCCGGCTCGCACCCGCACACCCTGGCGACGCTCGGCCTCCTCGAGATCCTCGGGGAACACCCCCTGTCCCGGTTCCAGCCACGGCACGTCCCGCGCGCCCGCGACGTCCAGCAGGACACCACGCGTGACGATCCCGTTCGCCGCGGCCGTGACGGACGCCCACGCCGATCCCGTCGCGGCGTCGACCAGCGAGTGCGACCGCCCGTTGTACATCGTGCCGTCCCAGAAGATGTGGCACGGCGAGTCGACGTGGGTGAGGGTGTTGCCGTGGAAGGCGATGCCGAGCCGCTCGGACGAGAAGCCCCAGCGCCGGTCGCTGTGGAACTCGGGCACCGGCATGTTCTCGGCACCCGGCATGTCGGCGGCGCACGGGCACGTCGTCGTCGACCGCTCCATGTCCTCCGGTACGGAGACCTCCCACGCGCACGACACGCTCCTGCCGTGGCGCACGGCCCGCGCCGCCGCCAGCCGGACGTCGTCGGTGATGTGGTTCAGGGTGCCGAGCTCGTCGTCGTCGCCCCACCGCCCCCAGTTCGACAGCGTGTCGAAGTATCCGAGCACGTCGTCCAGTGTGGGCATCGGTCGCCCTGCCGTCATCTCAGCATCGACTCCTCCGGTCACGTGGTTCGAGGCACCGCAGGCAGGGTATCCCGCCCTCTCCTCCGACCTGACCTCGCCGGGGCCGACCCGGGTGCCGGCGGCCCGGCCGGGGTGTGAACACGACCTGACCCGCGCCCGTGCCCATGGCCCGGTGGGAGCTCTGTGGCTCGCCGCCGCCCAGACCGCCGCTTCGATCACGAGCGGTCACCGGGAAAGGCTCAATGCCCGACAGTAATTACGACATTTCCTATTTTCTGGCCTGTTTCTACGTACCGATACGCTTCGACGATCTCCTCCAGCGGATACCGCCTGTCGATGACCGGCGTGAATTCCCCGGACTCGATGAGCCCCTTGAAATACCGGGCCACCTCGGGGTCGCCCTGCTTCGGGATGGGGAAGACGACCTTCCTGCCGCCGAACAGCGGGGTGACGAGTGCCAGGAACAGGTTCTGCGACAGGGTGCCCAGGTCGGAGGCGAGATAGATCCCGCGCGGCTTCAGCAGCCGCCTGCACCGGCCGAACGAGCTCTTGCCGACCGCGTCGATGACGGCGTCGTACTCCCGCTCGTCCCTGGTGAAGTCCCCGGCCGTGTAGTCGACGACCCTGTCGGCCCCCAGCCCCCTGACCAGCTCGACGTTCCTCGTGTCGCAGACCGCGGTCACGCCGGCGCCGAGCCCTTTCAGGAGCTGGACCGCCGCCGAGCCGATGGCCCCGGTCGCGCCGTAGACGAGGACGTCCTGGCCGCTCCGGACGCCCGCCCTCCTGATGATCGTGAGGGCGTAGTGGGAGCCCTCGGTGCTGGGGGCGGCCTCCTCGTAGGTGAGGCCCTCCGGGATGATCGCGAGCGCGCCGTCCTGGGAGATCGACATGTACTGGGCGTGGGCCCCGAACGCGCCCTCGTTGTATCCGAACACCCTGTCGCCGACCTTGAAGGAGGTGACGCCTGCGCCGACCGCCTCGACCTCCCCCGCGAACTCGTTCCCGAGGATTCTCAGCCTCGGCCTGACGAGGCCGGTGAGCAGTCTCCAGATGAAGGGCTTCGCGGCCCGCAGCGCGCAGTCCGTGCGGTTGACCGTCGTCGCGTGGACCTTGACGAGGATCTCTCCGTCCTTGATCGTCGGCTTCTCCGCCTCCGCGAGACGAACCACTTCCGGTGGGCCATACCTGGTGCGGACCGCAGCCTTCATGACCGAATTATAGCTATTACCCGATCATCTGGCGGAAATCTGTTATTCGCCGGACTCTGGCTAAACATGAACCCTTTTCGCCGCGCCTGGACAGGCTTTCTCCCCGGAGCCACACAGGCCGACATGAATACCATGATTCCGCCCGATCTTCGTACGGGCCGGATGTGCTTCCGGCGGTCGCGAAGGAGCGACGGCACCGAACGGGAGGCCGCCGGTGGGCGGGCCGTGATGACGGCCCGCCCACCGGCGGCCTCGGTGGCTCAGTCCGAGCCGGTGACCGTGAAGGTCAGCTCGACCCGGGTCTTCGAGCCGGCACCGGCCAGCGTGACGCCGGTCGTCCCCGGCTTCGCCGTCCCCGGCACGCTGACGGTCTGGCCGGAGATGACGCCGTCGGCGTTCGCGTGCACGGTGACGGAGGTGAGACCGTCACCGAAGCCGATCGTGACCGCCTCCTTCGGCGCGAACCCGGAACCGTCGACGACGATCGCCGTGCCGCGCGGCCCGGAGGTGGTCGACAGCATCACCCTCGGCCGGTAGGTGCGCGCCACCGGCTCCTCGGCCACCTGGACCGTCGCCGCAGCCGCCGCCCGGGAGGACGCGCCGTCGGCGGTGACGGCGTACCGGCCGGGCAGCGTGTCACCGGACGGCGTCAGCGAAGCCTGCACCTCTCCACTCGCCGAGGCCACGACCGTCGAGCCGTCCTCCGGACCGGTGCCGATCCTGAGGGTCACCCGCTCCCCGGCGGCGAACCCGCTGCCCCTGACGGTGATCGGGTCACCGGCGGTGACGGGGGCGGTCGCCGACACCGAGATCGACGGCTGCGCCCCGGCCCGCGTCACGGTCACGGTGAACGTCGCGGTGACGCTCGACAGCGTGTCCCAGCCGGTGACGCGCACCGTGTAGGTGCCCTCCCGGGCGTAGGTGTGCTGCCCGCTCATCGCGCCGGACGGGCCGACCGTGACGTCGGCCGGGACCGTGCCGTCACCCCACTGGACGCGGGCCCGGTAGCCCGCCGGGCCGGGGACGCCGCCGGTCACCGAACCGAGGTCGGCCGACAGGGCCTGCCCCGCGACGGCCTTCCGGTCCTTGGGAGTGGTGCTCGCCAGCGGGACGCCCGCCGTGCCGTCGTCGGCGACGGCGAACACGTGGATCCTGCCCGCCGAGCCCGGCTCCCCGGTCTGCGCCGGCAGGGTCACCGACACGAGCCTCTTCCCGTCCGGGATCCGGTACGGCGCGGTCGCGAACAGGAACGGCTGCGCGTTGTTCCGGGTCGTGCCGAGCAGCCGGTACGCGGTCCTGGCGACCACGATGTTGCCGTAGGACGGCGTGCCGTCGGGGTTGCCGCCCAGCGTCCAGTCGCTCATCTGGATCGGGATGTCGGCCGTGCTCCCGTCGTCGAACGTGGCCGTGCCGGTGGTGTTCTGGTTGCCCTGCGTGCCGGCGCCGACGAACGAGACACTCCTCGCGTCGGCCGGCAGGTTGAGCACGATCTTCTTGCCGTTGCCGGTCGCGTTGTCGGGCCGCCCCGCCGGGACCGCCGGCAGCGTGAAGCGCAGCGCCGTTCCCGGCACCTCGTGCCGCTCGCCCTGGGTCACGCCCGCCGCCGCGAGGGCCGCGCGCGAGTACGCCCACGACTTCGCGTCGCAGTTCGCCGCGAGAACGCCCTCGTCGCCGACGCAGACGGTGTCGAACGCCGCGGCGAGGCTCGACTCCGGCGCGTAGGCCACGTCGACGCCGGCTGTTCCCGACCCCTGGCCGGTGCCGTCGGTCACCGTGACGCTCGCCTGGTAGTGACCGGGCTTGTCGTAGGTGTGCGAGCCGGTGACCTCGTACACGCCCCGCGAGCTCAGGGTCAGGGTGCCCTCGGTGGCCGGGGAGCCGTCGCCCCAGTCCACGGTGGCCCGGTAGCCGCTCGCGGTGCCCCCGGTGACGGAGGCGAGTGCCACCGGCGCCTCGACGCCGGACGTCGCGTTCGCGCCGCTCGCGGGGGTGACCGTGATGGCGCCGCCGCCGAGCTGGACGTCGCCGCCGGCGAGCAGCTCGATCTCGGCGAGGTTCGTCCGCTCGCCGCCGACGGCCTTCGTCACGGCCAGGCGGAACTGCGCGAACCGTCCCGGACGGTCGATCTTGAACGGCCGGGTGTGGTTGCGCCAGGAGAACACCTCGCCCTTGCGCGAGTCGACCGTGGCCCAGGTGATCCCGTCGTTGGAGCCCTGCAGCCGCCAGTCCACCGGGTCGCCGGTGGTCGCCCCGGAGACCGGGTCGCCCTTCCCGCCGCCCTTCTTCTTCTCGGAAGCTCCCGAATCCACGGGCGCGCCCGTGCTCGCCGCGGAGGTGAGGGTGTAGTACACCGGCGTCTGCCTGCCGCCGCGGAAGGCCCAGCTCACCTGCGGGGTGCCGGAGGTGAAGGTCATCTGCGTGGTCGAGGAGTCGTCGAACAGCTTCGACGCGTCCTGCCCGCCGCTCGCGGTCGCGGTGCCGAGACCGGGGCCCGTGGTGTCCTGCAATGGCTTGGGCACCGCTTCGCCCCTGGTCAGCGAAGGCGGCGCGTCCTTCTCGCCGGTGCCCCAGGACGACGGGTTCGGGCCCATCCGGAAGTCGATCGTGCCGCCGCGGACGAGCTCGGAGGCGTCGAGGGACACCTCGCGCTGCGTCTTGCCGTTGACCTTCACGCTCTGCACGTAGACGTTCCGCGTGCTGTTGTCCGCCGCGTTGACGACGATGTCGCCGCTCTTGCGCCGGACGGTCATCCGGGTGAACTGCGGCGAGCCGATGGCCCAGTTGGACGAACCCGCCTGCAGCGGGTAGAGGCCCAGCGAGCTGAGGACGTGCCACGCCGACATCTCGCCGTTGTCCTCGTCGCCCAGGTAGCCCTGGCCGATCTCACCGCCGACGTAGAGGCGCCGCAGGATCTCCCGCACGATCGCCTGCGTCCGCGCCGGCGCCCCGACGTGGTTGTACATGTACGGGATGTGGTGCGAGGGCTGGTTGCTCATGCCGAGCTGGCCCATCCGCACCGCGCGGGCTTCGAGCATCTCGTGGATCGTGCCGCCGTACCCGCCGGGCCTGTCGGCGTTCTCCGGGGTGGCGAAGAACTGGTCGAGCTTCTGGCGCAGCGCCTGCCGGCCGCCGTGCAGGTTGGCCAGTCCCCGGCCGTCCTGCTGCGCGGTGAAGGCGAAGTTCCAGCCGTTGGTCTCGGTGTAGACGCCGCCCCAGTCCAGCGGGTCGGCGGCGAGGAAGTTGCCCGCGGCGTCGCGGCCCCGGAAGAACTTCGCGCCCGGGTCGAAGAGGTTGACGTAGTTGCGGGCCCGCTGCAGGAAGTACTCCGACTCCTCCTTGAGCCCGTCGCGCCGCGCCCTCGGGGTGGCCGGGTCCTTGGCCAGGCCCGCGGCCATGTTGCCGAGGCCGTAGTCGTTGATGAAGCCCTCCAGCGCCCACGACACCGATTCGCCGGTGGAGGTCGGCGTGTAGCCGAGGAACAGCGAGGTCTCGATGCCCTTGCGGCCGACCTCGCTGCGCCCGGACGCGACGGTCGCGTCCTTGACCGCCGAGTCGTACGCGGCGAGCGGGTCGGGCAGCTTGACGCCGTTCAGGTAGGCCTGGGCCAGCGAGACGTTCGCGCTGGTGCCGGTCATCAGGTCGGCGTAGCCGGGCGACGACCAGCGGGCGACCCATCCGCCGTCGCGGTACTGCTGGACGAACCCGTCGGCGATCCTGGCCGCGACGTCCGGGTAGAGCAGCGAGTACGCGGGCCACACGGTCCGGTAGGTGTCCCAGAACCCGTTGTTGACGTAGATCTGCCCGTCGACGATCTTCGCGCCGGTCTGGGTGGCGGTCGAGGTGCCGGTCGGCGCCGACACCGGGCTCGCGTACTGCCAGCGCGGGGCGGCGGCGGTGCCGGTGTTCTCCGACTGCGAGTTCGGGTAGAGGTTCAGCCGGTACAGGTTCGAGTACAGCGTCACCAGCTGCGTCTCGGTCGCGCCCCGCACCTCGACCCGGCCGAGCCGGTCCTTCCACGCGGCGGTGGCGGCGGCCTGGAGCTGGTCGAAGCTCCTGCCGGTGACCTCCATGTCGAGGTTGCGGCGCGCCTGGTCGACCGAGAGGAACGACGTCGCGAGGCGCAGCGTCACCTCCCGCTTCTCCGAGACGTCGAAGGTGGCCGACGCGGCGGAGGACGCCGTCGGCGCCCGGTCGAAGGTGCCGGACACGAACATCCGGCTGCGCCCGGCCGACAGGCCGCTCCCGTTGTCGACCCAGCCGGTGAAGGTGCCGTCCGTGCCGATGGTGAACGTGCCGTTGTGGAAGACGAGGCTCCCGGTGGCCTGCCCGGACGGGAAGGCGAACCGCATCACCCCGCCGTGGTCGGTGGCGGTCATGTCCGCGACCAGGCCGTTCTGCAGCTTGACCCGGTAGAGGTCCGGCCGCGCGATCTCGTCGTCGTGGCTGAAGGCGAGCGCCCGGCCGCTGGGAGCCCCGGTGAGCGGCCCGCCGGCCGGCACCGGCATGATCGACATCTGGTTGCGGTCACCCATCCACGGGCTGGGCTCGTGCGAGATCGCGAGCCCCTCCAGCATGGGCAGGTTGGCCGCGTTGTTGCCCCGCTGGTAGTCGTACTCCCAGGAGTTGGACTCGGCGTTGGTGACCGGGGTGAGGAAGTTGAAGCCGTTCGGCACCGCGGTGATCGGCAGGTTGTTGCCGCGCGAGAAGCCGCCCGTCGAGTTGGTCCCGCGCCGGGTGTCGACGTAGTCGGTCAGCCTGGAGCCGTCGATCGGCGCCGGGACGCCCGTCAGGACGACGTCGTCGAGCCAGCCCTGGAAGCGGGTCGAGGCGGTCGCCTGGGGGTTGTCGTAGGCGAGCAGGACGCGGTCGATCGTCTTGCCGTTCGCGACCGCGCCGATGTCGGAGCGCACCGCGTTCCACTGGTCGGCGTAGAGCACCTTCGAGGCGCCCTGCCCGGCGGCGGTGAGCGGGTAGCCGTGCTGGTCGACGGGCGAGCGCCCGCTCAGGTAGCTGCCGTCGGTGAAGTGCAGGTCGAGGGCCACGTAGGTGGAGGGGTACCCGCCGTCCTGGCCGGTGAACTCGGGGAAGACCTTGTAGGCCAGCCGGGTCTTCGGCCCGACCGGGATGTCGACGTCGAACAGCCGGTTGGTCGCGTACGAGCGGCCGGCCGTCTCGGCGCCGCCCGAGTAGCGCATCGAGGCCGTTCCGGTGAACCCGGCCCGCGGCTTCATGGTGTGGCCGCTCACCGGACCGGTGCCGACGACGCTCACCATCGGGGTGACCGGCGGCCTGACGTCCGAGCCGTCGCTGATGTTCCAGTCGGCGAGCTGGATGATCGAGTCACCGGAGTTCGCGGTGACGTTCAGCCGGTAGTGCTCGTAGGCGGTCGTGTTGGCGAACTCGTAGACGTTGGTGGCGAACCGCCCGCCGAAGCTCTGCCCGGTCCGCCTGTCCAGGTCGGTCCACGTGCCGCCGTCGTCCGACCCCTGCAGGGTGAAGTCCCTGGGGTCGCGGCCCGGGGCGTCGTCGGCGGAGGTGAGCGAGTACCGCACCACCGCCGCGGGCTTGGCGAGCTTGTAGGTCGCCCAGCCGGTACGGGCGAACGCCAGCCACTTGGTCGTCGGGTTGCCGTCCTTGAGGGCCGCGGCGGTCTCGTTCGGCGGGTTCTCCGCGCTCGCGGACACCGCGCCGACCTGGCCGAGCAGGCTGCCGGGCAGTCCGGTCGGGCTCGATCCGCTCAGGTTCGCCTGGATCGGTTTGCCGTCCGTACCGACCTCGACGGTGCTCGTCGCGGGTTGCGGGTCGGGCGACTCGAAGGAGGAGCCGAAATTCCCCGGAGGGGCCGCGGCGCTCGCCGGGGGTACGGCGACGAGCAGGCACAGCGGCAGCGACAGTGCCGTGGCCACGGCGAACCGCCGCAGGGACAGGATTCGGGCGATGGGGGGATGCGACATGGCGGGTGCCTTTTGACTCGATAGGGGCGTCGAGAACGTCGAACGTCGGCGGGAAGGAGGGGAAAAGGAGGAGGAGCCAGACCGTCGCGGCCGGTCGGCCGCGGCAGAGCGCGGGTGCGCCCGCCGGCACTCCGGCACGGCATTCCGGTACGGCTCGCCACGCGGCGGCGTGGTCACCGGTACCGGTGCCGGGACATGGGTCTCAGACCATGCGGGAAGCTCCATGGGGGCACGTGGGGGGAAGGCGTGCTCACGGAGGAGCGCACCCGGGTGTGATCGCGGCCCAGCGTTTCCCCCGGAAGACAACGTTGTCAAGAGCTGATCGGATAACCTCCCGGAAACCGCCCGCTTCCCCGGGCCGCCCGGCCGGGCCGGACGTGTCCCCCGGGCCGACCTCCGGACCCGGTCAGAGGGGTGGCATGCCGGGCGGCGGGTGCTATCGCCGCCCGCACCGGCGTCCTCGCGGGAGCGACGGCTTGGACAACGTTGTCACCACCTCGATCGACGTGTCTGTATGGTTCGTGGCATGACCAGCGACGGCGGCCGTACGAGGCGGCCCACCATGGTGGACGTGGCGACCCGGGCCGGAGTGAGCCTGAAGACCGTCTCGCGGGTCGTGAACAACGCGCCGCACGTCCAGCCCGAGCTGGTCGAGCGGGTGCTCGCCGCCGTGGCCGAGCTGGGCTTCCGCCGCAACCACCTGGCCAGCTCGCTGCGCTCGGGGCAGGCGACCGCCACGATCGGGCTGCTGATCGAGGAGATCGCCAACCCGTTCTACGCGACGATCGCGGGGGCCGCCGCCGAGGTGGCCCGCCAGCACGGCACGATGCTCATCATCGCCAGCTCCGAGGAGGACCCGGCGCGCGAGCAGCAGCTGCTGCGGGACATGTGCGCCCGCCGCGTCGACGGGCTGCTCGTGGTGCCCGCGGGCGACGACCACTCGTTCATGCGCGCCGAGGTCGAGCTGGGTACCCCGGTGGTCTTCCTCGACCGGCCGGCCGGCGGGCTGCTCGCCGACACGGTGCTGCTCGACAACCGCGGGGGCGCGCGGGCCGGGGTGGCCCGGCTCGTCGAGGCGGGCCACCGCCGGATCGCCATCCTGCTCGACTCGATCGGCGTCTACACGATGCGCGAGCGGCTCGACGGCGCGCAGGACGCGCTCGCCCCGGCCGGCGCGCCGTACGACACCCGGCTGGTGCGCGACGGCGTCCGCGATCCGGTGGCGGCCGCCCGGGTCGTCTCCGAGCTGCTCGACCGGCCGGACCCGCCGACCGCCTTCTTCAGCCTGAACAACCGGATCACCCTCGGCGTGATCGAGGAGCTGCACCGGCGCGGCGGCGACGCCGCGGTGCTCGGGTTCGACGACTTCGACATGGCCAACCTGGTCCCGTACCCGCTGACGGTGATCGCCTACGACGCCCGCGAGCTGGCCAGGACGGCCGCCGAGCTGCTGTTCCTGCGGATCGGGGGGGACCGGTCGTGGCCGCGCACCGTGGTGCTCCCCACCAAGCTGGTCGACCGGGGCATCTCCCTGCACTGAGACGCACCGGGCCGCGCCGGGCCACACTGAGCCACACTGAGCCACACTGAGCCGCACCGGGGAGCGCCGGGCCGCACCGGGGAGCCGGCCAAAGGATCATGTGCCGTAAAACTCACTGGGCGTCACGATACGTTACAAAATGGCCACATTGGGAGGGGTCCAATTGACACGCCCGTAACGCGGGTGGAGTCTCTACCCGCTGCCTGCTGACAACGATGTCATGGCCGATCGGAGGGAACCGGAATCGTTATGATCATCGACTTCCGCCCTCCCCCGGCTTCGCGTACGGCGAGGTGGCGGGCACGACGGGGCGGCGGCACGCGTCACCGCCTCGCGGGCGGATCTCGAAAAGAATGAATTAATTTAGATTTTGCGGAAAGCCCCTGGCTTCCGATGTGGTTCAGGCCACAGCAAGCGAACGAACTGATGACGAACCTCCCGGAGGCAACCATGTCGGTGGTGACCTGGCGCGGTCCCCTGCAGCCGGACGCGCGCGGATCCCGCTGCCGGCCCAGAGACGGCGACACCGCCCCGAGGCCGTGCCCAGCGCGGGCCCGGACCGGGGTGAGCCGGTGATGGGCGACGCACCCGTCCTGCTGGAGATGCGTTCGATCACCAAGGAGTTCCCCGGGGTCAAGGCGCTCTCCGACGTCAACCTGGTGGTGCGGGCCGGTGAGATCCACGCCATCGCCGGGGAGAACGGCGCCGGCAAGTCCACCCTGATGAAGGTGCTCAGCGGGGTCTACCCGTACGGCACCTACTCCGGCGAGATCCGCTACCAGGGCAAGGAGAGCCGGTTCTCCGACATCCGGGCCAGCGAGAACTCCGGCATCGTGATCATCCACCAGGAGCTCGCCCTGGTGCCCGGCATGTCCATCACCGAGAACATCTTCCTCGGCAACGAACCGGGCCGCGGCGGCGTGATCGACTGGAAGGTCGCCAACCGCCAGGCGCTGGAGCTGATGGCCCGGGTCGGCCTGGAGGAGGACCCGGACACGCTGATCAAGGACATCGGCGTGGGCAAGCAGCAGCTCGTGGAGATCGCGAAGGCGTTCGCCAAGGACGTGAAGCTCCTCATCCTCGACGAGCCCACCGCCGCGCTGAACGAGGCCGACTCCCAGCACCTGCTGGACCTGCTGCGCCACTTCAAGCAGCGGGGCGTCACCTCGATCATCATCTCCCACAAGCTCAACGAGATCGAGCAGATCGCCGACACCATCACCATCCTGCGGGACGGCCGGACGATCGAGACCCTCGACATCAAGGCGGACGGCGTCGACGAGGACCGGATCGTCCGGGGCATGGTCGGCCGGGAGCTGCACAGCCGCTTCCCCGACCACACCCCCGAGATCGGCGAGGTCTTCTTCGAGGTGCGCGACTGGACGGTCCGCCACCCGATCTCCGCCGAGCGCCTGGTAGTCAAGAACTCCAGCTTCACCGTGCGCCGCGGCGAGATCGTCGGGTTCGCCGGCCTGATGGGCGCCGGGCGCACCGAGCTCGCGATGAGCGTCTTCGGCCGCTCCTACGGCACCTACGTCTCCGGGAAGATCCTCAAGGACGGCCGGGAGATCGTGCTGAAGTCGGTGTCGGACGCCATCGCGCACGGCCTGGCGTACGTCAGCGAGGACCGCAAGTCGATCGGCCTGAACCTGCTCGACGACATCAAGACCTCGATGGTGGCCGCCAAGCTGTCCAAGGTCTCCACCCGTGGCGTGATCGACCCGGTGCGGGAGCACAGGGCGGCCGAGGGCTACCGGACGAGCCTGCGGGTGAAGGCCCCCACCGTCGACGAGGGGGTCACCAAGCTCTCCGGCGGCAACCAGCAGAAGGTGGTGCTGGCCAAGTGGATGTTCACCGACCCCGACCTGCTGATCCTCGACGAGCCGACCCGCGGCATCGACGTGGGCGCCAAGTACGAGATCTACGGCATCATCCAGCGGCTCGCCGACCAGGGTAAGGGCGTCATCGTCATCTCCTCGGAGCTGCCCGAGCTGATCGGCCTGTGCGACCGGATCTACACGGTGTTCGAGGGGACCATCACCGGCAACATCGACCGGAAAGACGCCAGCCCCGAACTCCTGATGAAGCAGATGACCTCAGCGAAGAAGGCACGCCGACCATGAGCCGTGTGAAAGAACTCCAGAAGTCCCTGTTCGGAGGGACGACCTCCAACGCCCGGCAGTTCGGGATGATCTTCACGCTGGTGGCGATCGTCCTGCTGTTCCAGATCCTGACCGACGGCCTGACGCTGAACTCCGGCAACCTCATCTCGCTGGTGAGCCAGTACTCCTACATCCTGATCCTGGCCATCGGGATGCTGATGGTCATCGTCGCCGGGCACATCGACCTCTCCGTCGGCTCGATCGCCGCGTTCGTCGGCATCGTGGTCGCGAAGGTCATGCAGGACTACTCGGTGCCCTGGTTCCTCGCCATCCTGATCGGCCTGGCGGTGGGTGTCCTCATCGGCACCTGGCAGGGCTTCTGGGTGGCGTACGTCGGGGTGCCGGCCTTCATCGTCACCCTGGCCAGCATGCTGCTGTTCCGGGGCGGCAACCAGTACATCGGCAACGCCGACACCATCCCCGTCCCCGAGGGGTTCAGGGTCATCGGCTCCGGCTTCCTGCCGGAGGTCGGCCCGGACACCGGCTACAACAACCTCACGCTCCTGCTCGGCCTGCTGGTCTGCGTGGCCGTGGTGGTCAGGGAGTGGAAGGCCCGCAAGACCAGGCGGGAGATGGGGGCCGACGTCGCCCCGATGTGGATCTCCGCGATCCGGGTCGCCGTCCCGATCGTCGTGGTGGTGTTCGCGAGCCTGCAGTTCGCCGGCGGCCGGATCGGGACCAGCTTCCCGGTCTCCGGGATCATCCTCGGCGTCCTGGTCGTCATCTACGCGTTCATCACCCGCAACACCGCCGGCGGCCGGCACATCTACGCGGTCGGCGGCAACCCGCGGGCCGCCGAGCTGTCCGGCGTGAAGCTCAGGCGGGTCAACTTCCTGGTGATGATGAACATGTCGGTGCTGGCGGCGCTGGCCGGCATGATCTTCGTCGCCCGTTCGGCCGCCTCCGGGCCGCAGGACGGCATCGGCTGGGAGCTGGACGCGATCGCCGCCGTCTTCATCGGCGGCGCGGCGGTCACCGGAGGCCTGGGCACGATCAGCGGCTCCATCGTCGGCGGCCTCGTGATGGCCGTGCTCAACAACGGCCTGCAGCTGATGGGCGTCGGCTCCGACCGGGTGCAGATCATCAAGGGCCTGGTCCTGCTGCTCGCCGTCGCGCTCGACGTCTACAACAAGAAGCAGGGACGCTTCTCGGTCATCGGGTCGCTGACGCGCCCGTTCCGCCGGGAGACACCGAGCGGCCCGGCGTCCGGCACGGAGACGGACCAGGACCGCGGCAAGAGTCCGGTGGCCGGCTAACCGGTCACCGTCGACGGGGCGGAAGGCCTCCACCCCGTCATTCTTCTAAGAAGGGCACCTCTGAAAATGCGCAATATCCTCGTCAAGGGCGTGGCGGCCGGGGCCATCGCGCTTCTGTCGCTCACCGCCTGCGCCTCCGAGCGTTCGCAGACCCCCGCCGCCGACACGGGTGCCTCCGCGGGCGCCTCCGAGGGCGCGAAGGGCTTCGCCGCCGACTCGCTGATCGGCGTCGCGCTGCCGTCGAAGACCTCGGAGAACTGGGTCCTGGCCGGTGACCTGTTCACCAACGGCCTGAAGGAGGCCGGCTTCAAGTCCGACGTGCAGTACGCCGGTGCCTCCTCCACCGTCGCCGACCAGCAGGCGCAGATCTCGGCCATGGTCACCAAGGGCGCCAAGGTCATCGTCATCGGCGCGACCGACGCCGCGCAGCTGAGCACCCAGGTCGAGGCCGCCAAGGCCGCCGGCGCGACCGTCATCGCCTACGACCGCCTCATCAAGAACACCGACGCGGTCGACTACTACATCGCGTACGACAACTTCAAGGTCGGCCAGCTCCAGGGCCAGGCCCTGCTGGACGGCATGAAGGCCAAGAAGGCCGACGGCCCGTACACCATCGAGCTGTTCTCCGGCTCGTCGGACGACAACAACTCGGCGGTCTTCTTCGACGGCGCGATCGAGGTGCTGAAGCCGAAGATCGACGACGGCACCGTGGTGGTCGGCTCCGGCCAGACCGACATCAAGCAGACCGCCACCGACGGCTGGAAGGCCGAGAACGCCCAGCGCCGGATGGACTCGCTGCTCACCTCCACCTACAGCAGCAAGACCCTCGACGGGGTGCTCTCCCCCAACGACACGCTGGCCCGCGCCATCATCACCTCGGTCAAGGGCGCCGGCAAGGACCTGCCCGTGGTGACCGGCCAGGACTCCGAGGCGGAGTCGGTCAAGTCGATCGTGGCCGGTGAGCAGTACTCGACGATCAACAAGGACACCCGCGAGCTGGTCAAGCAGACCATCCAGATGGCCAAGGACCTCCAGGCCGGCAAGGCCCCCCAGGTCAACGACACCAAGTCGTACGACAACGGCGTGAAGGTCGTCCCGTCGTACCTGCTTGAGCCGCTGATCGTGACCAAGGAGAACGTCGTCGAGGCGTACGCCAACGACCCCAAGCTGGCCCCGCTCACCAAGTAGCGGCACCCGGCCGGTAGGCCACACCCGTGGGTCCCCGGAGGCTTGGCCTCCGGGGGCCCACACTCGTTTCCGGACGGCCACCGGCGGAGCACCGACGTCACCTCTTCCAGCTGGCGGGGAGGACGCGGGCACAGCCGGTCGTGCGAACCGTGGCCGGTCACGATCCTGTCGGTAAACTGAGGATTCGTGTCGGTTCTCCGGCAGGATGGGCATTCATGGACGAGCGGCTGACCGTCGTGATCGGGTACCCCCAGTCGGAGTTGCTGGACATCGCCTCGGTGACCACGCCGCTCCACATGGCCAACGAGCTGGGGGCGGCTCCCCGCTACCTGACCCGTCTCGCCACCTCGGGCGGCAGGCCGCTGGCCTGCGACTCGGGCCTGACGCTGGAGAGCCAGGTGGCCCTCGAACGCGTCACCGGGCCGCTCGACACCCTGGTCGTCTCCGGCGGGATCGGCCACGAGGCCGCCGCGGGCAATCCCGTGCTCCTGGCGCACATCCGCCGGCTCGCCGCGGTCAGCAGGCGGGTGGCGTCGGTGTGCACGGGCGCGACCCTGCTCGCCGCCGCCGGGCTGCTGGACGGGCGTCGCGCCACCACGCACTGGAGGTACGCGGGAACGCTCGCCGCCCACCATCCCAACGTCACCGTCGACCCGTGCCCGCTCTACATCCGCGAGGGACACGTGTCGACCGCGGCCGGCGTCACCAGCGCCCTGGACCTGACGCTCGCCTTCATCGAGGAGGACCACGGCCCCCACCTGGCCCGCATCGTGGCGCGCGCCCTGGTGACGTACCTGCAGCGGCCGGGCGACCAGGCGCAGATCAGCATGTTCGTGGGCGCGCCGCCGCCGGAACACCCGCTGATCCGGCAGGTGGTCGACCAGGTCGTCAGCAACCTCGACGGCGACCTGAGCCCCGCGAGACTGGCCGCCCAGCTGAACGTGAGCGAGCGCCACCTGACCCGGCTCAGCCTGGAGCACCTGGGCAGGACACCCGGCCGCTTCATCAGGCACGCGCGCACGCGGGCGGCCGAGCAGCTCCTCGTCTCGTCGTCCCTCTCCGTGGCGGACATCGCGACCCGCTGCGGGTTCGGCTCCACCGAGAGCCTCCGGCAGTCGTTCGTCGCCGAGTTCGGCGTCTCCCCCGCCCGCTACCGCCAGGCCCGGTCGCAGGACTCCCAATAGGGGGACCCCACCCTTCCTCGGCTCTCCTTGACGCGTGGTCCCATTTCGCAACATGCTGTCGCCAATTGGTGAGGACCGCCTGAGAGGCGAGGTGCGCATGCCGACGACCCCGGCCGAGCAGGCCGATCCGACAACGCGAGGACGTCCGGCCACCGCGACCGGCCCGTCCCCGTCCCCGTCCCCGTCCCCGTCCCCGTCCCCGTCCCCGTCCCCGTCCCCGTCCACGAACCCGAACCCGAACCCGAACCCGAACCCGGACACGGACCCGGACCCGGACACGGACCCGGACCCGGACCCGGACCCGGACCCGGCGGAGCCTCGGGCCCCGGGCTCCCGGCCTCGCGGGGTGTTCGGGAGGATCCTCGGCCCGGTCGTCCCCCGGCTGGGGGTGGCGGCCGCGTTGCAGGTCGTCGCGTCGGCCGCGGGCCTCACCCCGTACATCATGGTCGCCGAGCTCGCCCGCGAGCTGCTGGGCCCGGCTCCCGTGGACGAGGGGCGCGTCCGGACGATCGTCGTCGCGGCGATCGCGGGCCTGGTGGTCAGGACGGTCGCCATGGGCGCGGCGGCCACCGTCACCCACCTGGCCGACGTCGACCTCCAGCTGTGGCTGCGCCGCGACATCGTGCGGCGGATCGGGCGGGTGCCGCTGGGCTGGTTCACCGCGCGGACCTCCGGCGAGGTGAAGAAGGCCGTGCAGGACGACGTCCACAACCTGCACCACCTCGTCGGGCACGCCGTGCTCGACCTGGTGTCGGCGGTGGTGGTCCCGGTCCTGACGCTGGCCTACCTGTTCTGGGTGGACTGGCGGATGGCGCTCGTGACGGCCTCGACGCTGCCGGTGTACCTGGCCGCCTACGCGGTGATGATGCGCGGCTGCCAGACCAAGCTGGCCGAGATGAACGACGCCACCAACCGGATCAACACGGCGGCCGTCGAGTTCGTGAACGGGATCGCCGTGGTGAAGACCTTCGGCCAGGCGCGCAGGTCGCACCGCCGCTTCGTCGAGGCCGCCGACGACTTCTCCGCGCGGTTCCGGCGCTGGGTGGAGCCCATGACCCGCATCGAGGCCTCGGCGCAGAACGCCATCGCGCCGGTGACGATGCTGCTGCTGGTCCTCGTCGCCGGCACGCTGTTCGTCTCGGCCGGGTCGCTGCGGCCCGTGGACGTGCTGCCGTTCGCGCTGCTCGGCCTAGGTCTGGGACAGCCGATCATCGGCCTGGGCTTCGGGATCGGCGCGATGCAGGAGGCGCGCGAGGCGGCCGGGCGGGTGGCCGCCGTGCTGGACGCGGAGGAGCTGCCCCTCGCCCGGGAGCGGGTCTCACCGCAGGGGCACACCGTGGAGTTCGAGGCGGTCGGCTTCTCCTACGACGGGAACTCCGAGGTCCTGCACGACATCACCCTCACCCTGCGGCCCGGCACGGTCACCGCCCTGGTCGGCCCCTCCGGGTCGGGCAAGTCGACGCTCTCCCGGCTGCTGCCGCGCTTCTGGGATCCCACGCGCGGCCGGGTCCTCATCGGCGGGGCCGACGTCCGCCGGATCCCGGCCGAGGAGCTGCACCGGCTGGTCGGGACCGTCTTCCAGGACGTACGGCTGCTGCGGATGAGCGTGCGCGACAACATCCGCCTCGGCCGCCCCGGCGCGACGGACGCCGAGGTCGAGGCCGTGGCCCGCGCCGCGCGGGTCCACGACAGGATCCTCGCCCTTCCCGGCGGCTACGACGCGGTGGTCGGCGAGGCCGCGCACCTGTCCGGCGGCGAGGCCCAACGGGTGAGCATCGCCCGCGCGCTGCTGGCCGACACCCCGATCCTGGTGCTCGACGAGGCGACGGCGTACGCCGACCCCGAGTCCGAGGCCGCGATCCAGGACGCCCTCTCCGCGCTGGTGGCCGGGCGCACCGTGCTCGTCATCGCCCACCGGCTGCACACGGTCACGGGCGTCGACCAGACCGTCGTCATGGACCGGGGCCGCGTGGTGCAGCGCGGCCGCCACGAGGACCTGCTGGCCGGAGAAGGACCGTACCGGTCGATGTGGGAGAAGGCCGCCGTACCCGAGGAGACGCGATGATCCGGATGCTGATGGAGCTCGTGGGAGCGGGCCGGGTCCGCGCCTACCTGCTCACCCTGGTGAGCCTGGCGGTCGCGCAGGGGCTCGCCTTCGCGCTGGTCGTCCCCGTGCTGCGCGCCCTGTTCGCGGGTGAGGCGGCGCGGGCGTGGCCGTGGCTCGCGGCGCTGGCCGTCGCCGTCGCGGTCTGCGCCGTGCTGCAGTACCGGCAGGCGGTGATGGGCTTCTCCGCCGGCCTCGAACTGTCGCGGACCCTCTACCACCGGCTCGGGGACCACCTCGCGGCCCTCCCGCTCGGCTGGTTCGAGGCCGACCGGATCGGGCGGATCGGCCGGCTGGTCGTGCAGGGGGTACGCGTGGTGATGGGCGTGCCTGCGCACCTGCTCCAGCCGCTGGTCACCGCCTACGTCACCCCCGCGACCGTGGTGCTGGTGAGCTTCCTCTTCGACTGGCGGCTCGGCACCGCGCTCGCCGTCACCGGCGTGCTCCTGGCGCTCACCTACCGCCTCACGGCACGGCTCTCGGAGAGGGTCGACCATCTGGTGGACGCGACCTCGGCCGAGGCGGGCGGCCGGGTGGTGGAGTACGCGCAGGCGCAGGCGGTCCTGCGCGGCTTCGGCCGTACCGGGGCCTCCTACGACGAGCTGGAGCGGGCGCTGCGGGACCAGCACCGGGCGGCGCGCCGTTCGATCACCGGCGTCGTGCCCGCCCTGGGGCTCAACGCCCTCTCCGTGCACACGGCCTACGTCGTGCTGCTCGCCCTCGGCACGTTCCTGGTGCTGGGAGGCTCGCTGGACGCGGCCGAGCTGCTCGCCCTGCTCGCCCTGGCCACCCGGTTCACCGAGCCGCTGGTGCTCGCCGCCGAGCTGGGGGGCGCCCTGCGGGTGGGCCGCAACAACATGGTCCGCTTCACCGAGATCCTCGCCGTCCCCGTACTGCCGGAACCGGCCGCGCCCCCGGAGGCCGTCGCCGGGGAGGCCCTCGCGATCGAGTTCGACCACGTCACCTTCGGCTACGGCGGCGCTCCCGTGCTCCGCGACGTCAGCCTGCGGATCCCGCCGAGGACGCTGACCGCGCTGGTCGGCCCCTCGGGGTCGGGCAAGACCACCGTCACCCGGCTCATCGCGCGCTTCTTCGACACCGGGACCGGAACCGTGCGGGTGGACGGGCACGACGTCCGCGACCTGACCACCGAGGAGCTGATGTCCCGCCTGTCGCTCGTCTTCCAGGACGTCTACCTCTTCGACGACACCATCGAGGAGAACATCCGCCTGGGCCGCCCCGGCGCCACCCGGCAGGAGGTACGGCACGCCGCCGCGCTGGCCCGGGTCGACGAGATCGTGGAGCGGCTGCCGGACGGCTGGCGGACCAGGGTCGGCGAGAGCGGCGCGGCCCTGTCGGGCGGCGAGCGCCAGCGCGTCTCGATCGCCCGGGCGATCCTCAAGGACGCCCCCATCGTGCTCCTGGACGAGGCGACCGCCGCGCTCGACCCGGAGAACGAGGCCGCCATCGGCGACGCCCTGCGCGCGCTCGCCGCCGACAAGACCCTCCTGGTGATCGCCCACCGCCTGTCGACCGTGATGGCCGCCGACCAGATCCTCGTCCTCGACGAGGGAAGGGTCGCCGAGTCCGGCGACCACGAGACCCTGCTGTCCCTGGAGGGCAGGTACGCGGACTTCTGGCGCGAACGCCACCGGGCGCTGGGGTGGCGCCTGCTGTCCTCCTGACCGGGCGGGAACGGGATGATGGAGGTCATGAGCGCCGTACCCGCCCGCTCCGGCCCGCGCCGGGGGCGCAAGCCCACCTTCAGTCTCCATGACGTGGCCGAGGCGACCCTCGCGGTCGGGTTCCGCGACCTCACCATGAACGCGGTGGCCGACCGGCTCGGGGTCAAGCACTCCTCGCTCTACCGGCGCGTCCCGAGCCGCGACGCGCTGGTGACCGCCGCGATGGACCTCGCCGTCCGGAGGGCCGACTGGCCCGAGGCCGGGGACGACTGGCGCGCCTACCTGGAGAGCACGGCGGACGCCGTCTGGGGGATCTTCGCGGCCCACCCGGGGATGGCCGAACAGATCCGCGACCTCGAACGCACCCCGCCCGCCATCACGCACGCCTTCTACGCGACCGTACGGGAGCTGACCCGGTTCGGGTTCCCTCCCGGGCTGGCCGTGCTCGCCGTCGACACCGTCACCGACCTGGCCGCGGACGTCTACGTCGGCTGGGAGCGCCTCAGCGGGACACGACCGGGCGAGGCGCGACCGGGCGAGGTACGACCGGGCGAGGTACGACCGGGCGAGGCGCGGAAGGAACGGGAGGAGCGAGGGCCGCGGGAGGAGCGGGAGGCGCGGGAGGTGTCCACGCGCCGCGACCTGCTGCGCGAGGCGTGGGCGGGCGAGGACCTCGCCCCGGACACGGCCCCCTTCGCGGAAATCGTCCGCGACATCATCGAAGGCGATCCGCACGACTGGTTCCGCGCCAAGCTCGCGCTCTTCCTGGACGGGGTGCGAGCCCGCCTCGACCACTCCTGAACCCCTCCGGCGGCCGTACGGCACCGGAGGGACATCAAGGGAAATCAAGGGACATCGAGAGACGCGGAAGGACATCGAGGGACGCGGATTGCTTCGGTCTCGCCCGTCCTCGGCCTCCCCTGTGCCGGCTCGCCGGCAAGCGTGACGACCTCGGCGGCGGCCGGCTCCACGCTCACGCGACCGGCACCTTTCCGGGAACGCGCGCGGAGACGAACGTGACGGTACGGCGGAGCCGGAACCCGAGCGACTCGTACAGGCGGATGGCGCCGGTGTTGGTGGCGACCGCGTGCAGGAAGACTCCCTCCCCCCGGTCCCGGATGCCGGCGGCGACGGCGAGCACCAGCCGGGTCGCGAGCCCCTGGCCCCGGAACGCCTCGTCGGTGCAGACCGCGCTGATCTCCGTCCAGCCCGGTGGGTGCAGCCGCTCACCGGCCATCGCGACCAGCGCGCCGCCGCGCCGGATGCCCAGGTAGGTGCCGAGCTCGACCGTGCGGGGCAGGAACGGCCCCGGCTTGGTCCGCGCCGCGAGGGCCAGCATCTCCGGTACGTCCTCGGCGCCCAGCCGGACGGCCTCGTCGTCCGGACGGGCGGCCACGCCGTCCTCGACGAGCTGGACCCCCTCCCCGATGACCTGCACCTCCCACCCGTCCGGCGGCGGGACGCGCACGCCCGCGAGCGGGACCAGGCCGCCGGGACCGGCCAGCGCCGCCAGCTCGTCCCAGTCGGCGGCCTCCGGCTCGGCGGGCAGGGCGACGAACGGGGAGACGTCGACCGGGTAGCGCAGCACGTTGCCGTACCGTTCGGCCAGGTACGCGTGCGGCCCGGTCAGGGACGACCGGGCGGGGTTGTCCAGCGGGTGGGGCTCGCTCACCCGGCCACCTCGACGACGATCTTGCCTCGCGCGTGACCGGCCTCCACCGTCCGCAGCGCCTCGGCCGCCTCGTCGAGCGGGAAGGTCGCGGTCACGTACGGCCGCAGCACGCCCCGCTCGACGAGCTTCGCCACCGCCTCCAGCACCTCGCGGTCGCGTTTGCGCGCCACGGGCGAGCCGCCGAGCCGCGCCACGGTGTCCCGGTCGGCGGCGGTGATCAGCTTCGAGGGGTCGGCGAGGAGGCCCGCCACGGCCTCCAGCGCGTCCCCGCCGACCAGGTCGTAGATCGCGTCCACCCCGCCGGGGGCCGCGGCCCGCACCCGGTCGGCGACGTCCGGCCCCGGCTCGACGTGGACCACGCCGAGCTCCTCGACGAAGTCCTTCTTGGCGGCGCTCGCGGTGCCGATCACCTTGAGCCCGGCGTCGCGGGCGATCTGCGCCGCGGCCACGCCCACCCCGCCGCCGACGCCGACGATCAGCAGGGTGGCGCCGGGAGGCAGCCCGAGCTGGTGCACGCCGTCGTAGGCGGTGGCCGCCGCGATGGGCAACGTGGCGGCGTCCGCGAACGACACGGCGCCGGGCTTGTGCGCGGCCAGCTCGACCGGCAGGAGCGTGTACTCCGCGTAGCCGCCGGTGAGGGGGTTGCCGAACACCGCGTCACCGGGCTTGAACCCCTCGACGCCCTCGCCGGCCTCCTCGACCACCCCGGCGACCTCGCCGCCGAGGACGGCCGGCAGCTCGACCGCCGGCGCGCCGGGCGGCAGGTAGCCTGTCCTCCGCTTCCAGTCGACGGGGTTGACCCCCGCCGCCCGCACCGCGACCAGCAGCTGGCCGGGCCCGGGGACCGGCCGGGGAAGGTCGGCGAACGCCTCCATCTCGGGCCCGCCGTGCTGGGTGTACGTGTACGCCTTCGGCATGTCGTTCCTCTCTTATCTCTACTCTTCCTACATGAATAGTGGAGATAAGAATCTTATTCCCGCCCTCCGGCCGGGGGGGCGGGAACGACCAGACGACGGGGAACGGCCGGGAGACGGGAACGGCCGGGACAGGCCGCCGCTCAGCCGGCGATGGGCGAGTAGGCACCGGCGTCGCCCTTGCGGACCACACTGACGTCACCGTTGACGCCGATCGGGATGTCGCCGGCCAGCGTGATGCGGTGGAGAAGCCGTGGCAGGTCGTCGTAGTCCGCGACGGCGTAGTGCTGGGTGGCCCGGTTGTCCCAGATGGCGATGTCCCCGTCGCGCCAGTTCCAGCGCACCGTGTTCTCCAGACGGGTGACGTGCCGCTGCAGCAGGGAGAACAGGTCGTGGAAATCGGCGCTGCTCAGGCCGACGAACGACCTGACGAAGTGACCGAGCAGCAGGGACGGCTCGCCGGTCTCGGGGTGGACGCGGACGACGGGGTGCTCGGTCTCGAACTCGCTGCTGCGGAACTGCTCGCGGTACTCCTGCTCCTTGACGTCGATCCCGCCGATCTGCGGGCGCTGCGCCGCGTAGTCGTACAGGTTCGAGTGCACCGCGCGCAGCCGGCCCACCAGCGCCTGCAGGCCGGGATGCAGCCGCCGGTAGGCCTCCACCGTGTTGGCCCACACCGTGGTCCCGCCGTAGGGCGGCAGCGTGATGGCGCGCAGCACGCTGATCGCCGGGACGCGGTCCACGAAGGTCACGTCCGTGTGCCAGCTGTTGGCCTTGCCCTGCTCGGAGTCGATCGGGAGCACGGCCTCACCGTCGCCCGCCACCGTCGGATGCGGCCTGGTGACGGTGCCGAGCAGCCTGGTGAACGCGTACTGGTCGGCGTCGGTGGCATGCCCCTGGTCCCGCAGGAAGATCACGCGGTGGCGCAGCAGCGCGGCACGCAGCTCGGCGACCGCTGCCGCGTCGACCTCGCCGTCCACCCGGATGCCGCCGACGACCGCGCCGATCACGCCGCCGACCCGCGTGACGTCGATGTGCCGATAGGAGCCGTCGGGGACGACAGGCGTCCCGTGGTCATGGAGCTGGGTCATTCCCTGAGACCTTTCGATGGGCGATGTACGGGCGGGCCATCACAGCGTGTGCCGGGAAAGAAATAATGTCAACTATTCCTACAGGTTTACTAGGGAATTTTTCACGCCCGATCCAGCGCCCGGTTCACGTCCGGCTCGCACCCGATTCGCGTCCGGCTCGCACCCGATTCGCGTCCGGTTCAGCGTCCGGTTCGCGCCCGATTCAGCGCCTGGTTCGTACCCGATTCGTACTCGATGAGGAGTGATCGTGCCACCGGCACCCCCTCTCCCGCCGCGAGCCGGGAGGGGTCCCCGGCGGCCCGGCCGGCGAAAAACCGTTCGCCTCCCCCGCCCGTCCTGGGCCAACATGACCACAGCCGCCGGTGTCCAAGGCCGTCGGTGTCCGGAGGGGGGAGTGACCGTGCCTGAATCACCTGACTCCCCCGACAGGCCGTCCCCCCGCAGGTCGGCCGTCCTGCTGGCGCTGCGCTACTACAACGGGGAGCTGCTGAGGCAGTGGCGGGTCGCCATACCCGCGCTGCTCCTGCCGGCGATGGGGAACACCTGCCTGTTCTACCTGGCGCCGCTGATGGTGGGCGCGATCGTGGGGCGCCTGTCCGAGGGCGGCGATGCCTCCACCGCCGTCCTCGTGCCGTACGTGCTCGGCTTCGGCGCGCTGCTGCTCACGGGCGAGATCCTGTGGCGGGTGGCCATGCACTTCCTGAACCGCCTGGACGCCCGGGGCATGGAGCGGCTCGGCGCGACGGGCATGGACGAGCTGCTGGCCAAGGACGCCGCGTTCTTCCACGACAACTTCGCCGGCTCGCTGACCAAACGGGTGCTGAGCTTCTCCAACGGGTTCGAGGGCTTCGTCGACACGCTCACGTTCTCGATCCTCGCCAAGGTGGTTCCGCTGGGGTTCGCCTCGGTGGTGCTGTGGCACTACCACCCGTTGCTGGTCCTCGTCCTCGTGGGTCTCATCGCCGTCACCTGTCTCCTCGTCGCCCCGCTCATCCGCCGCCGCCAGCGGCTGGTGGACCGGCGCGAGGCCGCCAAGGTGCGGGTGTCCGGGCACGTCGCCGACGTACTGGCCAACATGGAGACGGTCCGCGCGTTCGCCGCCGAGGGCCGCGAGGCCGCGCAGCACCGGACCCGCGCCGCCGAGCAACGCGAGCTCACGCTCCGCTCCTGGGACTACGGCAACCTCCGGGTCGACACCGTCATCGCGCCGATGTCGATCCTCACCGGCACCGTCGGCCTGCTGCTCACCGTCGTCCTGCGAGGCGGCCTGGGCGTGGAGGCGATCGTGGTGACGTTCAGCTACTACTCGACCTCGATCGGCATCATGTTCGAGTTCAACCAGATCTACCGTCGCCTGGAGAGCGTGCTGACCGAGTCCGCGCAGTTCACCGAGCTCCTCCTCACGCCGCCGGGGGTGGTCGACCCGGACGACCCGCAGCCGTTGCGCCCCGCCGACGCCGGTGTCCGGTTCGAGCGGGTGGCGTTCGCGCACGCGGGCAACCCGCCCCTGTTCGACGGCCTGGACCTGCACATCCCCGCAGGCACCAAGATCGGCCTGGTCGGCCGGTCCGGCGGCGGCAAGAGCACCCTCACCCGGCTGCTGCTCCGCCTCATGGACGTCGACGGCGGCCGGATCCTGGTCGGCGGCCAGGACATCACCCGGCTCCGCCAGGCCGACCTGCGCGGCCTCATCGCCTACGTCCCCCAGGAGCCCGCGCTGTTCCACCGGTCGTTGCGCGACAACATCGCCTTCTCCCGGCCGGGCGCCACCGACGCCGAGATCCACCGGGCCGCGCGGGCGGCGCACGTCACGGAGTTCGCCGAGACCCTGCCCGACGGCTTCGACACGCTGGTCGGGGAGCGCGGCGTCAAACTCTCCGGCGGCCAGCGGCAGCGCGTCGCCCTCGCCCGCGCCATCCTGCGCGACGCGCCGATCCTGCTGCTGGACGAGGCCACGAGCGCGCTCGACTCCGAGAGCGAGATCCTCGTCCAGGAGGCCCTGTGGAGCCTGATGCGTGACCGCACCGCCCTCGTGGTCGCGCACCGGCTGAGCACCGTCGTCAGCATGGACCGCCTGGTCGTGCTCGACCAGGGCCGCATCGTGGAGCAGGGCGACCACCACGAGCTCCTCCAGGCCCAGGGCCCGTACGCCCGCCTGTGGCACCACCAGTCCGGCGGCTTCCTCCTGGAGGAGGACACCCCGGACACCGTCCACCGCTGACACACACAGGCGTCCCCGTCCCCGTCCCCGTCCCCGCCCCTGTCCCCGGCACCGGCACCGGCACCGGCACCGGCACACGGACATCCAGCCCCACCACCGCACGCGGACCGCACGCGGGCGTCCCGGCCCCGCCCGCAAGCCCCCGGAAACCGATCCCGGAACACCGACCACGCGACACCGCTCCCGAACCACGACTTTCGTCACTCACATGAAAGTTTCACGGGCGCGGCGTCGTCCTCGCAGATTGTCAGGGCGGCCCGGCCGGGGTGTTTGAGGTTCGGCGGCCCGCGTGCCTACGGTGCTGGCATCCGCACAGTGGTCCGGTCAAGGAGTCCCGAGGAGCCCATCATGCGCGCCCGTGTCATCCCGGCCCTGATTCTGGCGCTGCTCGCGCTGGTCGTCACCGCCCCCGAGGCCCGCGCCCAGGTGGTGGGCGGCTTCGACTTCTCCCGGGCGCAGGTCTCCGTCACGGGCCTCCAGGTCCCCTGGGGCCTGGCGTTCCTGCCGGACGGCAGCGCGCTGGTGTCCGAACGCAACACCGGGCGCATCCTTCAGGTGCGGCCCGGCCAGACTCCCACGACGGTCGCGACCGTCAGCGGGGTGAGCGCCTCCGGTGAGAGCGGCCTGCTCGGCATCGCCGTGTCGCCCGCCTACGCCCAGGACGGCTGGGTGTACGCGTACTTCACCAGCACCGCCGGGGACAACCGCCTGGTCAGGCTGCGGCTGACCGCGCCCCAGACGCAGCCGGTGGTCTTCTCCGGGGTTCCGAGCAGCACCATCCACGACGGCGGACGCATCGCCTTCGGGCCCGACGGCATGCTCTACATCGCGACCGGCGACGCCGCCAACACCGCCAACGCGCAGAATCTCAACAGCCTCGCCGGGAAGATCCTGCGCATCACGCCCACCGGCGGCGTGCCCTCGGACAATCCGATCGCGGGCTCCCGCGTCTGGACCTACGGCCACCGCAACGTCCAGGGCCTGACCTGGGACTCCCAGGGCAGGATGTACGCCGCCGAACTGGGGCAGAACACCCGGGACGAGATCAACCAGATCGTCGCGGGCGCCAACTACGGCTGGCCGACGTGCGAGGGCACGTGCACCAACCCCTCCTTCCGCAACCCGATCGTCACGTGGACGACCGCCGAGGCGTCGCCGAGCGGGCTGGCCTGGGCCAACAACACGCTCTTCGTCGCCGCGCTGCGCGGCCAGCGGCTCTGGGCGGTACCGCTGACCAGCGGCGGTACGGCCGGCACGCCGCTGGCCGAGTTCCAGTCCACCTACGGGCGGCTCCGCACGGTCGCGGTCGGGCCCGACGGCTGGCTCTGGGTGACGACCAGCAACCGGGACGGCCGCGGCACCCCGGTGGCACAGGACGACCGCGTCGTCCGCGTCCCACCGGCCTCCACCGGGGGCGACACCACCCCGCCGACCGCGCCGGCCGGTCTGGCCGCGTCGGGGACGACCTCCACCGCGACCACCCTGACCTGGACCGCCTCCACCGACGACGTGGGCGTGACCGGCTACGACGTCCTGCGCGCGCCGGGCGCGTCCGGCGGCACCTTCACGCAGGTGGGGACCTCGGCCACCACCTCGTTCGCCGCGACCGGGCTCACCGCGAACACCACGTACCGCTACCAGGTCCGGGCCCGCGACGCGGCGGGCAACCTCTCGCCGGTTTCGAACACCGCGACGGTCACCACCACCCCGGGCGGCGGGAACCCCGGCGGATGCTCGGTGACGGCGACCGTCCAGGCGCAGTGGGGCAGCGGGTACGTGCTCCAGCCGGTCACGGTCACCAACACCGGCACGTCCGCGCTCAACGGCTGGACGGTGACCTTCACGCTGCCGAACGGCCACGCCGTCACCGGCTCGTGGAACGCCACTCCGACCGTCAGCGGTCAGACCGTCACGGCGCGGAACGCCGGCCACAACGGCGCCCTCGGCCCCGGCCAGAGCACCACCTTCGGGCTGCAGGCGAGCCGCCCGAGCGGCAACACCCAGACGCCGTCCGGCTACCGTTGCACGAGCCCCTGAGTCCCGCCCGCGGCCTCCCAGCCGCGGGCAGCCGGGAAACCGCGCGGCCATCGTCACCGTGACCTCCCGGCCGCGGGGGCCGGGAAACCGCGTGAACCTCGTCACCCGCGGGCGGTAGGGGAAGCGACCTCCCCTACTGTCCCGCGAGCAGCGGGAGCGCCGGGAAGGTGTGGTCCCGCCACAGCAGCCGTGAGGCCTCCTCCGGGTAGGAGGTGACCGTCGACGGCGTGTCGAAGAGCCGCGCGAGGCGGCGGTCGGCGTCGTACGCGGGCCAGCCCGGGTCGCCGTGCGCGGCGAACGCCGTCCACGCCTCGCGGATCCGCGCGGACAGCTCCTCCGCCGCCGGGGAGGACGGGTCGCCGATCAGCGCGGCGGTCTGCCCGGTGCCCAGGTTGCCGAAGACGAGCGGCACGTCCAGGCCGTGGCAGGCGCCCAGGGCGCCGCCCAGCCCCGGGGCGGGCCAGGTCAGCTCGTAGAGGTGGGCCCGGCCGCCGCCGGCGATCTGCGCGTCGGCGAGGTGCAGGCTCGGCATACGGAACAACCAGTCGGCGTTGACCAGCTCGTACAGCTCCTCGTCGGCCGCCTCCGGGAACGCCCGCCGGTATCGGGACGCGCCGTCGGGGCCCGGGGCGAGCATGCGCAGGGCGGTCTCGGCCTGCTCGCGCGTGACCTGGCCGAGCACGCCGTCGATCAGGCTGAACAACCGGTGCTCGTCGCGGGTGTGCCCGACGAGAAGCCCGACGTCGCGGGCGGCGCCGCCTGCCAGCGCCCGCCAGGGGGTCGCCGGCAGGACGTCGCCGTCGACGACCGGCGCGAACGGGATCGGCCGGTGGGTGATCTGTCCCCAGCGCTCCCGCCACTGGAGCGTCTTGGCGAAGACCGCGTCGCCCGCGGCGGGCAGCAGGGCCGGGTCCACCGCCGACAGGCCGGACACCGTGGGCTCCACCCCCAGCTCGGCGGCGCAGGCGGCGGCGATGTCGGCGGCCAGCTCGGGGGAGAAGAACGTTCCCGGCACGCTCTGCGCGACCGCCCGGTGGAAGAGCCCGGCGGCGCGCGGCATGGCGAGCAGCGCGGCGACCGATCCGCCGCCCGCCGACTGCCCGAAGACCGTGACCCGGTCCGGGTCGCCGCCGAACGCCCGGATGTTGTCGCGCACCCACCGCAGGGCCGCGACCTGGTCGAGCAGCCCGCGGTTGGCCGGGGCCCCGCCGACCTGCGCGAAACCCTCGACGCCGAGACGGTAGTTGAGGGTCACCACCACGGTCCCGCTGCCGGCCAGGTGCCCGGCGTCGTACTCCGGGAGGCTGGAGTCGCCCATGGCGTAACCGCCGCCGGGGATCCACACCATCACCGGCAGCCCCGCCGCCGGACCGGGTTCCGGGGTCCAGACGTTGAGCGTGAGCCAGTCGTCGCCCGCGACGTCCTGAGAGACCCCGAGCACGCCGGACTGCGGGGGCGGCGGGCCGTACGCGAGCGCCGGGCGCACGCCGTCCCAGCCGCGCACCGGCCTCGGCTCGGCGAAACGAAGGGCCCCGACCGGCGGCTCGGCGAACGGGACGCCGCGGAAGACCGCCAGGCCCGCCTCCCGGCGACCACGAAGGACACCCGCCCCCGTGCGAACCTCCGGCGCGGACGGTTCGGAAGGCGCGGACGGCCCGAGCTCGGACGACCCAGGCTCGGACGGCTTCCTGGACTCGGTGACGGCCATCTCGCGGTCTCCTCTCCGTTCCTGCTCGGCCGAGCATCTCAACGCGCGCCGCCCGCGGGCAAAGCGTTTAAGCCTCGCCCCGCACGAGCCCGGAACCCGCTGTCACGTGTGACTCTCACGGGGGCACGAGCGCCGCCAGGGGGACGTGGTGCTGGCCCGCGTGGATGTCGCGGTCGCGCAGGCTGCCCTGGGCCACCGGCCGGGGAAACGAGATCTTCACGACGTTGAGGGCGGGGACGCGGAAGATCTGGACGCTCGCCGCGTCGAGGTCGTACAGCCGCGCGACGACCTCCTCGTTGATGAAGTCCTCGTCGGCGACGATCGCGTAGTCCTCCGCCGTACGCATGAAGAGTTCCATGGTGACCCAGAACGGGCCGGCGTTCTTCGAGCGGACCTCCAGCGCCATCTCCCCCAGCGTGGGCCTGCGGTCGTCAGTCACGGGAACCGTCCTCGGCGATCTCGATACGGAACATGGCGGTGGGCTCGTCCACGTCCACGACGTGGTTGAGCACGAACTGGTAAGCGGGCCCGCGCTCGCTCTCGGCCGGCGAGGTGGCGAAGGCCAGGCTGGGCAGGTGATCCATGTCGGGAGTCGGGAGATGCAGCATCAACGGGTTCGCGATCTTGGCGATCGCGGTGGCCGTGGCCTGGTCCGGGGCGTTGACCAGCATCATCACCCCGACCTCCCGGGGCGGCCCGGAGGCCGGGTCGATGCTCCCCAGCACGGCGTTGTACCCGTAGGGGCGGATGTCCACGGCGTACTCGGAGGGTTCGAGACCCAGTGTCTGCCGCACGCGCCCGGCGAGGATCTCGTACATCAGCGCGACCCACTCCTCGATCCTGGCGAGGATGTGCGGGTCCCGGATCGCGGTGAAGGACATGGTCTCGTAGCCCGTGACGCGGGCCCCTTCGAGCTTGATCGTGTACTGGTCGGCGATCTCGAAGCGTGACCCCTCGACGCGCACGCGGCGCTCGTCCAGCGCGGTGTAGACCGCGTCGGAGACCACCAGCGTGCCCGCCGGCTCGCGCATCTCGAACGGGTTGACCGTCTCGTAGAGCATGTGCGCCGCCACCGACGTCGTCGTGCACGCGGCGGCCGGGTCGAGCGGCTCGATGGTGAAGCCGTCCCGGTCGACGGTCGCGAGGACACCGCCGGTGCGCGGGTTGGTGGTGCACTGCCCGCCGCATTCGATGATCTTGGACGCGTGCCAGGTGGGACCGGCCGGCATGCCCTTCATCAGCGGGTACGCGGCGGCGACGGCGGTGTCGGTGGCCCGGCCGGCGAGCACCACGTCGGCCCCGGCCTCCAGGGCCGCCACGATGGGTTCGTGGCCCATCATCCCGACGATGTGGCTGCAGCCCTCCAGTGTGGCGGCGTCCAGGTCGCCCATCGGCGCCAGCGGGTGGATCCGTCCCTCGTCGAGCCTCTCCTTCAGGACGGCGGCCGTCTGCTCGCTGTAGACGCGGGCGACCCTCAGGTCCAGGCCCTCCTCCCGCAGGATCCCGCCGACGATCCCGGCGACCCAGTCGACGCCGGAGTCGGTGCCGCTCGTGCCGCACGAGCCGACGATCAGCGGGATGCCCGCGCCGGCCGCGGCCCGCAACAGGATCCGCAGGTCACGGGCGACCGCCGCGGCGGTCGTCTTCGCCGTCCCCGAGCCCAGGTAGTACGGCCCGGAGTCGGTGGAACCGCCGTCGACGGCGATCACGTCGGCCCCGAGCCCGATCCCCCGATCGACCGTCTCCGGCGGGAACCCCGCCCCGAGCATCCCGCTGGGGACCAGGATCCTGACCTCGGTCCCGGGCGTACCCGTCATGTCGTCCTCATCTCTGTCTCTTCGGTGATCACTGGTCGTACGGGCGGGAGTGCGGGCGGGAGTGCGGGCGGGAGCAGGTGGGCGTTGAGCGAGGACCGGGGACGTCCCCGCAGGGCGGCCACCAGCTCGCGGGCGCCGTCGAGACCGGCGGCCCGCCGGGCCTCGGCGGTCTGCCCGGCCAGGTGGGAGTAGACCGTGATGCCCGGCACGTCGCGCAGCGGGCTGTCCGCCGGGAGCGGTTCGGTGCCGGTGACGTCGAGGGCGGCACCGGCGAGCCTGCCCGCGCGCACCGCGTCGGCCAGTGCCGTCTCGTCGACGACGGCACCGCGGGCGGTGTTGATCAGGTGCGCCGTCGGTCTCATCCGCGCGAGCGCGGACGCGCCGATCAGGTGCCGGGTGGCCGGGGTGAGCGCCGTGTGCAGGGAGAGGAAGTCCGACGCGGCCAGCAGTTCGGGAAGGTCCACGAACCGTACGGAGGCGTCGTGGCGCCCGCTCTCCGGCACGCCGGTCGTGCAGAGCACCGACAGCCCGAACGCCTGGGCGAGAGGCACCACGGCCCGCGCCGTCGCGCCGTACCCGAGGAGCCCGAGCGTCCTGCCGCGAAGCTCGTGGCCGTCCTCGCGCGGCCAGTGACCGGCCCGGACACCGGCGGCGACGGGCACCAGCCGCCGGGCCTGGGCCAGCAGCAGGGCCATCGTGTACTCGGCCACGGCGTTGGCGTTGACGCCGGGCAGGTTGCTCACCGAGACGCCCGCGCGGGTCGCGGCCTCGACGTCGACGGAGTCGTGTCCCACGCCGGTGCGTACCACCGCGCGCAGGGCCGGGACGCGCGCGAACACCTCGGCCGTCATCGGCTCGTGGGCGATCAGCGCGCCCACGCAGCCGTCCAGGATCGCGACGAGCTCGTCGCGCTCGCGGGCTCCCCGCAGCGGGCGGTGCCGGGTGGCGAGGCCGGCCTCGCGCAGGAGGCCGTCCACCTCGTCGCCGGGTACCAGGTAGTCGGTGGTGACGAGGACGGTGGGCGGGGTGCTCATCGGGCGCCCTCCCCCGCCACGCCCGCGCGCCGGAGCCGGTCGACCCGGACGACCAGCAGTACGGCGACGGCGGCCAGGACGGCGATGTGCAGGAGCATCAGGTGCCATCCCGTGACGTCGACCGCCAGGCCGACGAGGGCCGGTCCGGCGAATCCCCCGCCGGCCCAGCCGACCGTGTACAGGCCGGTGTACGTGCCCAGGACGCGGCTCGACGGGGCGAGGTTCCACAGCACGACGACCGCGTTGATCATGAACCCGGCGGCGCCGGCCGTCGCGAGGCACAGCGCCACGACGGTGGTCGTCGGGGTCTGGAGGACGGCCCCGAGGATCGCCCCCGCGCAGAAGACCGTTATCCCGGCGAACATGACCCGCAGCCGCCCGAAACGCTCGGCGAGCAGCGCGGCGGGGAAGGCGGCGAGGATGAAGACGATCCCGCTCGGCAGCGTCAGCCCGCCCGCCTCGCCGTCGGACAGGCCGAGGACCTCCACGCCGTAGGGGGTCATCAGGGAACGCGAGGCGAACCACGCTCCCCCGAAGACGAACACGGCGACGATCAGCAGCAGCCGGCTCCGGTCGGGAGCGAGCACCAGGTCGCGGACGACGGCCCCCAGCCCGACCTTGACGTCCGCATCGCGCGCCCCGCCGCCCTCCGGCGACGCCCCGCCCCCGGATGCCCGGTCCCCCGAAGCCTTCGAGTCCCCCGAAGCCTTCGAAGCCTTGCCCGCCGACGCTTCGTCCCCTGCCGCTTCGTCCTCTGACGCTCTGTCCCCTGACGTTTTGCCCGCCGACGCCGCGTCCTCCGCGAGGGCGGCCTTGTACGCCGGCGACCGGCTGTCGCGTACCCGCCAGACGAGCACCGCCGCCGCCACCAGCATGAGGCCGGACGGAACGGCGAAGGCCAGCTCCGGGTGGTCGTCGACCAGCAGCAGGCTGACCAGCGCGGCCACGATGGTCGTCAGCGCCGACGCGATCTTCACCACGGCGTTCGCCCGGCTCCGGCGCGCGGGCTCGATGAAGTCGGGCATGAGCGATTCGCTGACCGGCTTGAAGCTGTTCATCACCAGCGCGTAGAGGAAGATCACCAGGATCAGCCAGGTCAGCGACGTCGCGTACGGGATGAGCAGGAACAGCACGGCGCCCAGCGGCATCATGACCGCCAGGTACGGGATCCGGCGCCCCCAGGCGGTCCGGGTGTTGTCCGAGCGGTTGCCCATGTAGGGCTGGATGAAGATTCCCAGCAGGTTGTCCATGCCCATGAGCAGGCCGATCACGGCGACGCTGGCGACGTGGTCCCGCAGCAGTTCGGGCACCCGGTTGTCGTAGAAGTTCCAGGTCGACTCCTGGGCGAACACCGCCAGGGCCACGTAGAACGTGATCCTCCCGGTGCCCGCCGAACGGCTTTCGGCTCGCGTCGCGCTGGCCATGGCGTCCTCCTCGGTGTGGCAGCAGTCACACTATTTGCCATAGCAAAAATGTCAATACATAGCATCGAAATGTGCCATTGCGACTGTTATCGTGAGCCCATGACGGTCAAGTCGACGACGGACCAACCCCACGCGCGCGGCGAGACCCGGGCCGACCTCGCCTACCAGACCCTCCGGGAGGCGATCGGGACCGGCACGCTGCGCCCGGGCCAGAAGGTGACCGAGCGGGGCCTGGCCGAGCGGCTCATGGTCAGCCCGACACCGGTGCGCGAGGCGCTGCTCCGGCTCGAACACGACGGGCTCATCCAGCGCACCGGGCCCCGGACGGTCGTCGTGGCCGACATCGCCGAGCGCGCCATCGACGACCTCGCCGAGGTCGAGATAGGCCTGCGGGGCCTGGTGGCCCGGTTCGCGGCCCGCAACGCCACCCCCGAACAGCTGGACGTCCTCGACGCGATCCTCGACGCCGCCGATGACCTGCTGATCGTCCTCATCACCCGGCACCGCAACGGCGAGAGCGTCGACCGGCACCTCACCGCGCTGCTCGACCGGATGCAGGAGTTCAACGAGGCGGTGAACGCGTGCGCGGCCAACCCGGTGCTGATCCGGCTCCTCGAACAGTCCCAGGTCTTCTCCCAGCCCGAGCGCCGGGCCCTGCGTCTTGAGAAGATCGCCATGGACGACCGCTTCGGGCTGGACCGCTACGCCGGTCACCGCGCGCTGGTGCGCGCCCTGCGGCAGGGCGACTCCGCGACCGCGGAACGGCTGGTCATCGAGGACGCCCAGGGCGGTCTGGACGCGTTGAGAGCACACCCCCGCGGGAGGAACCGATGACAGCACCCTCGTACCGGATCGCCGTGATCCCCGGCGACGGGATCGGCACGGAGGTCGTCCCGGAGGGGCTCCGGGCCCTGGAGGCGACCGCCGAGGTGTTCGGCCTCGACCTGCGGTTCGACCACTTCGACTTCGCCAGCGCCGCGTACTGGCAGCGCCACGGGACGATGCTGCCGCCCGGCTGGCAGGAGATCCTCGGCTCCTACGACGCCATCTTCTTCGGCGCCGTGGGCTGGCCGGAGGTCGTGCCCGACCACGTCTCGCTGTGGGGCAGCCTCCTGCAGTTCCGGCGCACGTTCGACCAGTACGTCAACCTGCGCCCCTGCCGGCTGATGCCGGGTGTCCGCAGCCCCCTGGCGGGCCGCGAGCCCGGCGACGTCGACTTCGTCGTCGTCCGGGAGAACACCGAGGGCGAGTACTCCAGCATCGGCGGCCGGATCTTCGAGGGCACCGAGCGCGAGACCGTCCTGCAGGAGACGGTGATGACCCGCGTGGGCGTCGACCGCGTGCTGCGCTACGCCTTCGAGCTCGCCGGACGGCGGCCGGCCCGGCACCTCACCTCGGCGACGAAGAGCAACGGCATCTCGATCTCGATGCCCTACTGGGACGAGCGGGTCGAGGAGATGGCGAAGCGGTTCCCCGATGTCACCTACGACAAGAGCCACATCGACGCGCTGGCGGCGAACTTCGTCCTGCACCCCGACCGGTTCGACGTCGTCGTGGCCAGCAACCTGTTCGGCGACATCCTCTCCGACCTGGGCCCCGCCTGCACCGGCACGATCGGCATCGCCCCGAGCGCGAACATCAACCCCGACCGGACCCACCCGAGCCTCTTCGAACCGGTGCACGGCTCCGCGCCCGACATCGCCGGCCGGGGCGTCGCCAACCCGATCGGGCAGATCTGGTGCGCCTCGATGATGCTCGACCACCTCGGCCACCCCGACGCCGGCGCGCACCTGCTGGCCGCGATCGAGGACGTCCTCGCGGCGGGCCCGGAAGAGGCCCCGCTCACCCCCGACCTCCACGGCCGCGGCACCACCCTGGAACTGGGCCGGGCGATCGCCGCCCAGGTCGCCGCCGCGCGGTGATCAGGCCGGTTACGTGGTGATCAAGCGGTCGCCTTACCATCGACACGCCCCCTGACGGGACCGACGGGGTGCTTGAGCAAGGGAGTACCGCCATGGACGCGGACGTCATCATCGTGGGCGCGGGCCTGTCCGGACTGGTCGCGGCGCAACAGCTGACCGCCCAGGGCCGGAAGGTGGCGCTGGTGGACCAGGAGAACGCCGCCAACCTGGGCGGGCAGGCGTACTGGTCGTTCGGCGGGCTCTTCCTCGTCAACTCGCCCGAGCAGCGCCGCCTGCGGGTCAAGGACTCCTTCGAGCTGGCGTGGAGCGACTGGCGGGCGAGCGCCGGGTTCGACCGCCTGGAGGACGAGGACGTCTGGGCGGAACGCTGGGCCCGCGCGTACGTCGAGTTCGCCGCGGGTGAGAAGCGGTCCTGGATAGACGCCCACGGCATCAAGCTGACGCCCGTCGTGGGCTGGGCGGAGCGCGGTGGCCTGCGCGCCGACGGCCACGGCAACTCCGTGCCCCGCTTCCACGTGGCCTGGGGTACGGGAACGGGCGTGGTGGGCCCGTTCATGCGGGCCGCCGAGCAGGCGGCCGAGGCGGGACTGCTGACGTTCCACCACCGTCACCGGGTCGACGAGCTCGTCGTCCAGGACGGCGCGGTCACCGGGGTACGCGGAAGCGTGCTGAAGGACGACCCCTCGCCGCGCGGGGTGGCCTCCAACCGCGAGGTGACGGGCTCCTTCGAGCTGACGGCGCAGGCGGTCATCGTCACCAGCGGCGGGATCGGCGCCGACCACGACCTGGTGCGCCGCTACTGGCCCCAGCGGCTGGGCACCGCCCCGCAGAACATGATCACGGGTGTGCCGGCCCACGTGGACGGCCGGATGCTGGCCATCAGCGCCGCGGCGGGGGCCCGGCTGGTCAACGAGGACCGGATGTGGCACTACACCGAGGGCGTGCAGAACTGGGACCCCGTCTGGCCAGGACACGCGATCCGGATCCTGCCGGGGCCGTCGTCGATGTGGTTCGACGCGCTGGGCCGCCGCCTGCCGGCCCCGTACCTGCCCGGTTACGACACCCTCGGCACCCTCAAGTACCTGCGCACCACCCCCGACATCGCCGGGTACGACCACTCGTGGTTCATCCTCACGCAGAGGATGCTCGAGAAGGAGTTCGCGCTGTCGGGCTCGGAGCAGAACCCCGACATCACCAGCGGCGACCGGAAGGCGGTACTGCGCAACCGGCTCCTCGGCAAGGGTGCGCCCGCTCCGGTGGACGCCTTCAAACGGCGCGGCGCGGACTTCGTCGTCGCCACCACGCTGGAGGAGCTGGTGGCGAAGATGAACGGCCTGACCGACGAACCCCTGCTCGACGCCGCCGAGCTGCGCCGCCAGATCGTGGCCCGCGACCTGCAGATCGGCAACCCGTACAGCAAGGACGCCCAGGTGCAGGGCATCCACAACTCACGACGTTTCCTCGGCGACCGGCTCAGCCGCACCGCCACCCCGCACCGTGTCCTGGACCCGCAGGCCGGCCCGCTGATCGGGGTCAAGCTCCACATCCTGACGCGTAAGAGCCTCGGCGGCATCCAGACCGACCTCGACTCCCGCGTCCTCGGCGCGGACGGCACCCCCATCGACGGCCTGTACGCGGCCGGGGAGGCCGCCGGGTTCGGAGGCGGCGGCGTCCACGGCTACAACGCCCTGGAGGGCACCTTCCTCGGCGGCTGCCTCTTCTCCGGCCGCGCCGCCGGCCGCGCCGCCGCCCGGGCGGTCGCGTAGGACGGTCAGGCGGGCGCGTGAGGCGACCAAGCGGGCGACAACGCCGGAAACAGGAGCGAGAGAACCGCCCCCTTCACCGTCACCACCTCCAGCGCGGCGACAGCCTCCGACAGCGGGCTGCCAGAGGCGCGCCAGCGCCATGTGCGGGCGATGCCGGCGGGCCGCGGCAGTCTGCGTGTCGAGGGCGGACCTGCCCGAATGGTCGCGTGCCTTCATACGCGTGCTGGAGGGCGTGAACGTGTCGTTGTGAGGTGGTTCGGTCCTGCCGACACCCACCTCCACCGTCGATCATCGTCTTCCGGCTCCGAGGGCTCCGAGGGCTCCGAGGGCTCCGAGGGCTCCGCCGGTTGCTCGTCGGTGAAGTTTGGCCGGCCCCGATGGCTCCATGGACGCCGGGGCGGCCCTGCCGCCTCGTTTCCGCAAAGGGTGCACTCGTAGGCGGATCCGCGGGTGACACCCGGCGACCGGGCAGAGGAGGGTGAACCCCTTCACCTCCTCGGGATTCCACCGCGTTTCAGGACCCGCCGGCTTTCAGGATCCGCCGGCTTTCAGGATCTCCGCGACAACCCAGAAACTGATTCCCATGATCCCGCTGACCGACGCGACGACGCCGACGGGCAGACCGTTTCTGATCGGCGTTTCCGAGTATCTCAGGATGGCCAACGCAACAAAGCAGACCAGCATCGCAGCCATGCCGGCCGCTGTCAGCCATTCGAATCCCGGCGCGACAAGAAGAACCACCCCCCAGATCGCGGCGACACCGGCCACGGTGTAGGGAGCGAACTTCAGGAACACGCCCTTGCCCACCGTGTTCCGCCGAGCCTGCGCCTTCATTTTCCGAAATCGCTGTGCCCGCAGCCGCTTTTCTCTCTTGTTCGATCGTTGTTTCGGCCTGTTCACTCTCTCTCCTCCGCGCCGCAGAGCCGCCCACCGTGAAACGGTCAACATCGGACTTTGGTTCCAATCATGTGGCGCTAAAAAATCCCGTACCGAGCGAGAAAACCGAGGGTTACATCAGGCCGGAGGTCATGGGTCCGGTCTGGCGACGAACCTGATCAGCGAGGCTTTTCATCCTCGGGTGATCCCGTGGTTTCGCAGGACGGCGATCACCCTGTAAAGCTCGCCCGCCTTACGGGGGCAGCAGAGCCGGCGGAGGATGCGTCGTCTCCCGAGCTGGACGTTGGTGCGTTCGCCGGGTCCGCGTAGCCGAGCATGGGAGCGATCGGCCGCCTCCTTGGAGGCTTGCGGTCACGAACGGACCAATCCATGCGCACGCGATATGCGAAGACATTACCGTTAAGGGCATGATCATCTGGGTCGCTTCATTCCCCCGATCAGGCAACACCTTTTTCCGCATCATCCTCAAGCAGGTGTACGGCGTGTACACCTCAACCGTCTACGACGTGGATGGCGTGGCCGCGCGACTTGGTCCTGACCTGATCGGCTTCGAGGAGCGTCCTTCCTCGATCGAGGAGATGCGCGCCTCCGAGAAGCTGCATTTCGTCAAGACGCACCGGCAGCGTGCCGGAGAAGAGGATCGCGCGATCTGTCTCGTTCGAGACGGCCGCGACTCCATAACCTCATGGGCCCACCTGACCGGTGCGCCTGATGTCGAGGCGGAACTCCGCACGATTGTCAACCGCCGTGACGAGGCGGGAACCGGCAGTTGGGGCCGGAACGTACTGAGCTGGCTACGCCCGCCCGCGCCCCATCGCGTGATGCTCCGCTACGAGGAGCTGATTCGCGAGCCGCGACAGACCGTCGAGAAGGTGCTGGCCACGCTGGCACCGACCTTATGGCCACTGCCTGATGCCCGCATTCCCACCTTCGCAGAGCTCCACCGGGTCGATGGCGGCTTCTTCCGGAGAGGACACACAGGCACACACTCGGACGAGCTGTCAGAGGAACTGCGCCAGCTCTTCTGGTCCCGCCCCGATAACGTCACAGCTATGGAGCTGCTTGGGTATTCACGCGATACGTGAAGGTCGCCGCCCGCTCCTTGACAGCCCCTGTCCCCGAAGGTCTTCACGCCGGTGCCGGTCAGGGCGTCGATCAGGCCGGCCGTCCGTGCGGCGGTGATGTCGCGGACGGTGCCCGGCAACGCAGGTAGGACCCACACCAGCCGACCTGCGGGATCGGCCGGTAGTTGCACGTTCATCCCGTGTCGCCGGTGTTTGCCGCTGCAGTACGGTCGCTCGCCGGCAAGGCGTCCGATGGGGATGAGGTTGCGCACCGCCACGCGGTGGCCGTACCTCCGGACCTACCCCGACGCCCTCACTCCTCGATCGGGTAGGGGCGCCGTCATGTTCAGGCGCCCCAAAGAATCTGAATTAACGTGCCAACCTGCACCACGGGCTGACCGTCTACATTCGCCCCATATTTCACATGCTGGAGGATGCACCGGTGCGTTCTTTCCCCCTGGTTTTGTCCGCTGCCGCTTTGGCCATGGCGCTTGTTCCCGTCGCGCCGGCGCAGGCCGCCGCACTCCCCGCGGTCCAATTCGCGAAGATTTATTACAATTCGCCCGGTTCGCCGGACAATGGGGCGAACAGCAGCCTGAACGGCGAGTGGGCACAACTCAGGAACACCACCCGAAAGGCGATCAACCTCAAGGGGTGGACCCTCCGCGACAAGACGTCCGCGCCGGATCACGTCTACACGTTCGGCACGTTCACCCTCGGCGCCGGGAAGACGGTCACGGTACGGACCGGCAAGGGGACGAACACCTCGACCATCCGCTACTGGGGCCGGGCCGGGGGGACGTTCGCCTACATCTGGAACCAGGCCTCGGACACGGGGTACGTCCGCGACCCGTCCGGAAAGCTCGTCGACTCCTGCTCCTACAACAGTTCCCGGGTCGAGTCGGTCAACTGCCTGTAGCCGCTCTCCGCCTTCACTCCCCCGTACGGCGGCCTGCGACAGAGGTTCACCTCATGGCCGGAGTGACGCCTACGGGACGAAGGTGTCCCAGGCCCCCTGCCGTACCTCCAGGTGCGGGGCGTCGCGCAGGTCGCGGAGGAGCTCGCGCCACGGGTCGGCCCAGTCGGTCTGTTCCCCGACGACGCGGGTGAGCTCGAGGGCGAACAGGCCCGCGGCGAGGTCGTCCCGGCTCGCCAGGCGCCGTGCCACCGGCAGCACGGTATCGGGTCCGATGTCGCGCACGGCTCTATACCCGAAATGGCCTGATATCGCGCTGTCCGCGGTCGCCGCCGCGAGGAGGGGCCGGTCGCGAAGCAGGTCGGCCAGAAGGCACAGGTCATCCCCGAGTTCCACAGGCCCGCGCTCGGCGGATCCCCTGAGCAGGGCCGTGCCGAGCCGGACGGCCTGGGAGAGCAGGAGCGGCTCGGCGGCCAGAACGCCCACGGCGTCGCGGACAAACCCGTCCCGCCAGGAGCCGCCGTCGGAGTACTGGATGGAGACCAGCTCCTCGACCATGGCGGTCACCCGGTCTCGTGAGGGGGTCCTCAGGGATCCGTCCTGGCCCTCGCCGGGTACGGCTGCGACCAGCCGGGTGAGGACGTCGAGCGCCTGCGACCGGATGGCCCCGGTCCGCAGCAGAGCGAGGAACATCGGCAGGACGGACTCGCCGCCTTCCGCCCGAGGGTCGCCCACGGCCGTCGTGATCGGCTCCACGTCACCCCGGTACCAGTGCGCCCAGGCCGCGAACGCCTTCGATCCCCGGAACCGCACGCCGGGAAGAGTGGCCGCCGAGAGGAGCCGGCCCATCAGATCCGCGTAACCGGGGCGGACGGGGGGCGCGTACTCCAGCGGGCCGGCCTGGAAGAGCATGCGAAACATCGATTCGTCGGCGTACCGCCCGGCCTCGGCCCCGAGCGCGTCCAGGGTCCGTGCGTCCTCCGGCATCCGGAGCAGCGCCGAGGCCACCGCCGCTCGCACGTCGCGGTGCAGGCCGGCGTCCGCCCACACCCGCAGGAGCAGGTCGGCCGCTCCCGGCGGACGGTTCCGCTCCACCTGGCGCGCGACGTGCTTGCGCAGGGTCACCTTGCCGCCGGGGTCCGTCAACGCCTGTTCCAGGAGGGGGCCGAGCCGGGACGGGGTGACCGAGCGGCAGCACCGCGCCAGGGCGGCCACCGCCACCCGGGAGGCGGCTCCCCGAGCGTGCTCCAGCAGTACGGGCAGCGCCCGGGCGGGCGAGTCCGTGCTCGCCATCGCCGCGATGGCCGCTTCGGCCGGCACCGTCTCCTCCCGGGCCGCCCACTCCCTCAGAAGCTCCAGGCCACCGCCGAGCCGGCCCGCCGCCTGGATGGCGGCCAGCCGATCGGTAATGGGCAGCCCGCCGTCGCCGACGACGGACACGAGCCGCGCGCGCACGTGGTCGCGTTGACCGGGGGTCCACCTGCCCGCGACGACACCGTCGGCGGGAGGTACCCACGTCCCCTCGGTGAACCGGCCCCGATGGACTCCGTCCAGCGACGGCAGGAGCAGGTCGGTACGCCGTCCGGCCACCGTGCGCCAGACGGCGGGCAACCTCATGGCGGACGGGTCCTCCCGCACGAGCTCGGCGACCCGTTCCTCCCGCTCCGACGGGCGTGCCAGCCACAGGCCGGCCGCCTGGCGGGCGATCGGCTCCGGTGCCGCGCGCACCGCGGCCCGAAGGTCGTCCTGGAGTTCGTCCAGTGCCCACGACCTCCGGCCGAGCGCCCGGGCCAGTGCCACCGCCAGGGTGAAATCCCCCCGGTCCCGTGCGGCGCGCAGCTCTGGGCCAAGCACCGCGAAAAGGTGGCGCTCCTGGCCGCGGCGTAGCACCCGGTCCAGGCCGTACGACGTCGCCACCGGCTCAGCCCTCCATCGGCGCCTGGGCGAGGGAGGGGACTGGGCCGACGGAGCGGAAAGCTCGCCGGCTCCGTGGCGCGCCACCAGCTTGGCGTACGTCCCCAACGCCCAGGCCGTCAAGGCGGGCGCCGTCACGGGATCGTGGTGTCGTACCACCCGTCCGGCCAGGAGCCGCAGCGCCTCCCGGGTGGCGAGGGAGGAATCCGGCGCGTCGACCGTGTCGGCGGCGACGCGCTCCAGGACATCGGCGAAGGAGTCGTCCAGCAGAGCCGGCGCGACGCCGCCGATCGCGGTCAGCAGGTCACGGCGGAGCGGGTCCTGTTCGTTGGCTGTGCGCCCGGCCAGCTCGGCGATGAGCCCGCGCAGCGTCGCACCGTCCCGAGCACGGGCCGCGCAGCGCAGCAGCAGGGACCGGCCCAGTCCCCGCCGTCGCGGATCACCGCCGAAGGCGGCTTCCCGCAACGGGCCCGCGGCCTCCGCGAGCGGCAGGTAGGAGGCGAGTTCCAGCGGGATGGAGGGATCGTCCAGGTGGGCTCGGGGAGACTTCCACACCGAGGCATGCCACGCGAGCATCCGCCGCGCCTCGGCCGCCGCGCGTCCGGAGGGGAGCGAGTCCAGCAGCGGCATCGCCCACAGGCCCGAGGAACCGCCCGTCCGCTCGGTGACGGCATCGAAGACCGCCTCCCTGCGTTCCGGCGGCAGCGACCGCAGTACGGTGACCAGCCGATGAGGGTTGTCGGAGACCACGGCCAGGATCTCCGCCTCCGGGCATGACCGCAGACGCTTGACCAGCGCTTTCGGCGGCCCGGACCAATCGGTCCTCGATCTGCGGGCGAGCACCCGCGTGGCACGGACGGCGTCGGCCTCGAACAGCGCGCTCAGGACCCCCGCCGGGAACGGGATGCGCGGGAACCACAGGTCGTGCCGCTCCAGCAGGTCCAGCATGCGCGTCGGCTCGGTGAGCGCCGCGAGTGCCGCTCCCGGGCCACGACGGCGCCACCAGCTCCACGCGTGGATTCCGGTGGACAGCTCCTGATCCGCGACCTCCAGCACGACTCCCGCGTGTCTTTTGCTCAGCGCGTGCCACGATGTCACCGCGTGAGCGAGGTTCGGCAGCCATCGCGAGACGGTCGGACCGCCGCACGCCGGCAGCAGTGCGGCCGCCTCGCGGTCCCCCCACCGGGCGTGGACGTCCGGCAGCAGCCTCTCCGCCGTCTCCCGGCGGCGGGCGATCACCAGCGTGCGGTACAGCGCGAGACGCAGCTCGGCGGGGGCGTCGTGCAGAGCGGCGGTGACAGCCTGGTCCCCGATGGGAAGGGTCCGTACCGCTCGCAGGGCCGCGCGGCGCAGATCCATGTCCGGCCCGGCGAGGACCGCTTCGACGAAACCGAGTTCCCGGGCCGCCATGGCCATGTGGAGTGCCGTACGTCGCTCGTCCCGGCCCTGTCGATGTAGATCGGCCAGAAGGTCGCGCAGCTGAGAGGTGCCGGTCATGCGGCGGGCGAGCAGTGCCAGCTCCCGCATGCGCCGCGGGTACGGCAGCGGGTCGAGGTGCTTCAGCGATTCGGCGGTGACGTGATCGGCCGGTCCCTGGACCGGCTCGTGAGGCCTCAACGGCCTGGGCGGAGATCGCCCTTTCTCTTGGTCATGCCATCATGATGATCTATCGCTTCCATGCACGCAACCCGGCCGGCGTCGGGCCGGTGTGGCTGATAACCCGCCCTCACCTACGTATACAGTCCACCCTTGTCCGGGGTCGTCGTCACCCGGCTGGTCACTCGGGAACATCACCCGGCGTTCTTTCGCCGACCGGGAGCCGAACCTTTTTGTCGGTGACCGCTGCGATCATGCCGCTCACTCGATCAAAGGAATGGCGATGACAGAGACCCCCGAAGAATTCCCCTGGCTCTCCGGACACGGAGCAATGGGGGAAATCTACTGCGTGTCCTTCGTCCGGGATGTCTCCCCGGAGGAGGTCCTCCGCAGGTTCGGCGTGGACGAGAGCACCATGGAGGAGGTCACGTTCGACGAACTGGACGAACGCTCGGCGGAGAGCATGATGGACGACGCGGCCGGTTACATCGGCGCCGTGAAGGTCGGTGACTGGACCCTGGTCATCGAACCGGGAGGATGGAAGATCGCCGTCGACTCCGAGATCATGGCTCGGGTCTCGCGGGGAACCGAGGTCGTGTCGGTCTGCCGTCATGACTACGCCTCGGACACTTTCGCCTACATCGTCGACGGACAGCCGGTCGTCTGGTTCGACCCGATGCTTCCGGACGCGCGGTCGGGCAACGATCCAGACCGCTTCGTCAAGGAAATGCGCGAAGTCGGCCTGGACCCCGAGTACGACATCGACAGCGACGACTCCCACATCGACTCCCCGATAGAGCGCTCGTTCGCCCTGGCGAGCAGGATCACCACCCTTCCCTTCTCTCCAGAGATGTTGGAGCTGCGATTCCTCGGTGCGGAACCCTTGGAAGACTGACCGGCATCCCATACGGAGACCTGCCTTTCAGCAAGCTCAGGCGCTCATGGGGCGGCGGGTCAGCAGCTCTCGCACCCGGGAACGTCGGCGTAGGGCTTGAGCCGTGCCAGGACCACGCGGGCGCGCCGGGTGACGCGGTCGCCGGTGAGGTCGGCGGACATGCCCAGTGTCCACGACACCGCGCGCGCCGTCTCCTCGGGCTGTTCGCCGACAGTGTGGCCACCTGGCCAGACCAGCCGCCTCCCCGGCCGTGGATGGAGCGGCATCCGCCGGAACTGACCGTGAAGGGTCCGCAGGGCCGGCGCGTAGCCACGGTGACCAGGGCGGCACGCTCGGAACCAGTGAAGAACTCCGAGCACCCCATGACCGGTGTGCCGTTGACTCTCAAGCCGGATTGGCGATATCGGCTTGGCCTCATTCGCCGGCCCGCTTTTCGATGATCAGTAGTGTGGAGCCATGCCGGACGAGGAGACACAGCCGCCAAGGGTCAAGCCTCCGTCTGAGTCGCGAGATATGTACGGCCTCCTCGACGAGGTTCGACGTCGGCCAGGGATGTGGATTCGCAACGGTTCCCTCCGGGACCTGGAAATGATGCTGGTCGGATATCGGCTCGCGCTGGATGTTCACGGCGTCGAGGAACGGTTCGACCTGTGGCCGGATGGGCCGTTCTCCGAATGGCTGGCCCGCTATGGCCGGTCGAGCGCGGTGGGCTGGGCAGCCGAGATCGAACGTCAGGTGGAACCGGGGACCACACCGCTGGAGTCGTTCTTCGCCTTCTTGGACGAATACCGAGCTGAGCACCGTGAGGACGACGGCTCCGAGATGGAATAGCGGCTCCGTCAGGAGGTCCTCTCCCGGTGTTGCGCCAGATCATGAGGGCGATGTCGTTGTCGGCGAGTTCTTCGGAAGTGAATACCGCACTGGTGTCGTCGGCCGGTTCGGCGCTGTCGCCGATCTCGTAGCGGTTGTTCGGCGTACCCCTGGAGGATCATCGCAAGACTCGTCGGCCACAGCGGGACCGCCGTGACGGAGGCGGTCTACCGCAAGCAGATCCGCCCGATCTTGCTCGGCGGGGCGGAGGCGATGGACCGGATCTTCACGTGACGGGAGCCGTAGTCACTCAGTTAGTCACCCAGAACGAAGAAAGGGTGCCTCCCTTTCGGGTGACACCCTTGCCGACCAGCTAAAACCTGGTCGGGACGACAGGATTTGAACCTGCGACCCCTTGACCCCCAGTCAAGTGCGCTACCAAGCTGCGCTACGTCCCGGTTGTTCGTCGCCCTCGCGGGCTGAACGGTCTTAACCTTAGCGCAGATCGAGGGGGCTTCGCACACGGCGACGCCCGTGAGAGCAGGCAATCGTGTGAAGGGCGGGAGTACGTGGGGCGTAAGGCGTTGATCGACCAGGAGGAGCTGCGGCGACTGGCCGGGCAGGGGCTGTCGAACGCGGAGCTGGCCGCGCGGTTCGGGGTGAGCGAGTCCGGGATCTTGCAGGCGAAGCGGGCGGCCGGGCTCTCGAAGCCGATGCTCGATCACTCGCGGGCCATCCCGTGGAAGCTGGACCGCGCGCACAACCAGTCAGGGCCCGCGACGAACCTGCGGAACCTCTCGTCGGTGGCGCAGGGACGGGCGATCCCCACCGAGAAGCTGAACACGGCGCTGCGGTGGGCCGGGCGGCTGGTCGCCTCCGGCATGGACGTCTCGTACGAGCCCGGCCGGGGGTTCCTGGAGGTTCCCGCCGCTCCCGAGGACTGGCTGGTCGAGAGGATGCTGAACGACGCCCGGAAGGCCGTCGACGCCGATCATAAGGATCACGCGGAAGCCTCCGGCAGGGTCGCCGAGGGGCGCGCGGAGAAAGCCGTCGAGGATCACTCGGAGAGGTGAGCGCGAGCCCGAGGGCCGCCTCCGCGAGGCTGAGGGCCGCCATCGAAGGCGCGGGCAAAGGGGTATCAAGTACCCGGAAAACCTTCGTAAAACATCAAATTCAGCCTGAGTAGTCGCACTTCACAGATGTCGGCAACCGGTTTCGAGCCTTGACCCCAGGGCAGCGCACGGGTACAAGCGCCTACACAAACCGGAGGCAGACATGTCCACCGTGATCTGGGTGGCCGTCGTCGTGGTCGCGGTGGTGGCGATCGTCGCAGTCGGCTATCTCGTGCTGCAGCAGCAGCGCCGACACCGACTTCGCGACCGCTTCGGCCCCGAATACGAACGTACCGTGCAGGAGCGCGAGAACAGGCGTGACGCCGAGCAGGAGCTCATCGCTCGCGAGCAGCGCTTCAGCTCCCTCGACATCCGTGCCCTGGACGCCGGGACGCGCGAGATCTACGCGAAGAAGTGGATGGAGGTCCAGGAGCGTTTCGTGGACGCTCCCGGTTTCGCGGTGACGGAGGCCGACCACCTGGTCACCTCCGTGATGGCGGAGCGGGGTTACCCGACCGAGAACTTCGAGCAGCGGCTCTCCGACCTGTCGGTCGCGCACGGCCGCACTCTCGACCACTACCGGCAGGCTCACGAGATCAGCACCCGGGCCGCCCACAAGGAGGCCTCCACCGAGGAGCTCCGGCAGGCCATGGTTCACTACCGCGCCCTGTTCGAGGAGCTGCTGGAGGCCCCCGGCAGCCCGGCCGACGACAACCGGGCCTCCCGGCGGACCGAGAGCGTCGACGGGGATCCCGGGCGGACGGGTGCCACGGTTCCCACCGACCGTAACGCCCCGCAGGCGGATTCCACCGCCCCTGAGACCACTGACGACGCCGAGCGAGCCTCCCGGCGCGACACCCAAGGACGGTGACCTGACATGAACGACCGATTCCCCCCGGACAAGGACCGGCTGGTCCACAAGACGGACGAGAACGACGACCGGACGGTCCGCAAGTTCGACGAGGACGACCTGAACGCGTCGCGGCACGACCAGGACGTGGCCCCCGGGCTCCGTGAGCCGCACCACGGCGACGCCGGCCGTACGGACACCCCGGACACCCCGGACACCGGTAAACGCGACCCTCTGGTCAGCGAGCGCGACGACATCCTCGTCGTCGAATCGAGTGACGACCGGCGCGTCTTCGGCACCACCACCGGTCCGGACGCCCCGCACGACGACGAGCGGCGCGACGTACCGGGTGATCTCGACGGCGACGGCAGGAACGACAGTCCGTTCGCCCACGCCCAGACTCCCGTCACTCCCCCGGGTACGCCGGTGGACGGCACCGCCGCGCCCGGCGCCCCGGTGGCCGGCAAGGACTCCCCGGTCACCCCCGGTTTCCCCGAGAACACCGCGGACCGGCCGGACGACGTCCTCGACGAGGACGCGGGCTTCACCCCCACCGAGCGGACCGGGCAGACGCCCACCCCCACCGCGCCCGCCACCGCCGGGGCCCTGTTCGATCAGGACTCCGACGACGTACGGCGGCGCTGGCAGGAGGTCCAGGCCGGTTTCGTGGACGACCCCCGTGACGCGGTGGAACGGGCCGACTCCCTGCTCGACGAGGTCACGAGCTCGCTGAGGAACGCGCTGGAGGCCCGGACCAACGAGCTCCAGGGACGTTGGAAGAACACCGAGAAGAACGACACCGAAGACCTCCGGACCGCCCTGCGCGACTACCGGGCCACGCTGGAACAGCTCCTGAACATCTCCGCTGGAACGAGGTAATCATGCTCGCAATCGCCGCCGCCGTCGTCTTCGGCCTCGGATTCCTGCTCGACCTGATCAACACCAGGCTCGGCCCGCTCACCGGGACCGGCTTCCTCCTCCTCGGACTCCTGCTCCTCGCGCTGCACCAGGCCGGGATCGGCTCGGCCGGCCCGCGGACCAGCACCGGGGGCGGGGGCGGCTGGCGCCGTAGGCGCTAGAACCTTCCTGAGGGGTTCTCGGCAGAGGAACCCGCTCCGGACACCTGTCGAAACGGGAAGGGCCCCGTCCATGTGGACGGGGCCCTTCCCGTTCGCGCTCCCGTTCCGTTCATCCGCCCTCAGAGGCCCCGGAAGCTCAAAGGCCCCGGAGACCCCGGAAGACCGGCGACCCGGAAGACCGGCGCCCTGGGGCCCACCGCACGAGGTGTCGGCACACCCGCGGGATCCTGCGTACTCGCGAGGTCCCCTGTCCATCGCAGGCAGCCCCGCCTTGAAGGCGTCCACACCCGCGAGGTACGCCCGTCCAGATACGGAGAACGCCCATGAAAAACCGGCGTCGATGGCGGCGTCGCGCGCCTCGCGCCGGTGAAGGGGGATCCAGCGGGGAAAAGCAGGAGGGCGGCGTACGTGGCCACGTAGCGCCGCCCTCGATCCCTGTGCGGGGCCTCCGGGTGGAACCCGAAGAAGATCAGACCTTGAACGACATGGTGATGAACGTTCCCGAGGCCCCGGTCTCGAACTTGATGTCGGAGCTGACCATCCGGGCCACCCACAGGCCCATGCCACTGGTCGCGTGCGGCCCGGGGGGCGTCTCCCCCGGGTTGGGGCCCGGGTCCCACCGGCCCTCGTCGTGGATCTCCACGACGAGGGTCCGGCCGACCGTCCACATCCGCAGCACGGCCTTGGCGGTGGTGTGACCGTGGGTGACCGCGTTGGTGGCCACCTCGTTCAGCGCCACCAGGAAGTCGGCGAGACCCTCCTGGGACATACCGCTCCGCACGGCCTGGGCCGCGGCGAAGTCGCGCACGTCGGGAAGGTCGGGAAGGCAGAAGGCGAGCTCGGCGACAGCGGCTCCGGCCGGGATCATCGGGGAACGGCCGCCACTCGCCGTGAAGCGGGCGGGACGAACACCGTCCTCGTTCACCCGAGATCCGCCTCCCCTGTCCCAGTCCGCCGTTGTCCTCAGCATCCGGGATCCATTCAAACGCACCTTACGCCACGTCCGTTGTCGCCGACTTGGGTGCCCGGTTACGAGCGGTGTATTCAGCATTCGGCGACAAGTTCCTCACGGAGCTGGTCAAGCACCTTCCGCAGGATACGGGAGACGTGCATCTGGGAGATCCCGAATTCGGCCGCTATCTCGGCCTGGGTCATGTTGCCGAAGAAACGCAGCAGGAGGATGTTCTTCTCCCGGTCCGGCAGCTTGTCGATCAGCGGCTTGATCGCCTCGCGGTCCACGAGCGTGCCCAGCGCGTCGTCCTCGTCGGGGATGACGTCGCCCAGCGCGGCGGCGTCGTCGTCGGCGCCGAGCGGGGCGTCCAGCGAGAGCGCGCTGTAGGCGGCGGAGGCGTCGAGGGTGAGCAGGACGTCCTCTTCGGAGATGTTCATCTTCTTGGCCAGCTCGGCGACCGTGGGGGCGCGGCCGAGGTCCTGGCTGAGGTCGGAGACCAGGCGGTTCAGCTCGGCCCTGCGCTCCTGGTAGACGCGGGGGACGCGGATGGCCCAGGTGCGGTCGCGGAAGTGGCGCTTGACCTCACCGGTCATGGTGACCACGGCGTAGCCGCGGAAGGGGTGCCCGAGGGACGGGTCGAAGCCGTTGATGGCCTTCATCAGCCCCACGTACGCGGCCTGCAGGAGGTCCTCCAGCGGCTCGCCGCGGTAGCGGTAGCGGCGGGCGATCTCCATGGCGAGGTGGCGGTGCATCTCGACGATGCGCTCGCGCAGACGCTCGGCGCGGTACTCGGAGATCTCAGGCAGGGACATCTCGGCGAGGAGGTCCTCAGCGGTCATGTCGGTGAGTGCGAGTGCCTGAACAGACATTGCTGCTCCCTGGTATTACTGTCGGGCGAGCCGACCACGGAAGCAACATCCGGGCAGACGGCATCGCCTCGACCAATTTTTCGAGGCGAGGCCCTCTGCTGGACCTCTGATTCCATTATTGCCCGGAATCCTGGAGTATTACTCGCCCCCAGGTAACAGTAAGGTTGCTAATCGAATGGCACGAGGAGGCCCGGAGTGACGGTGTCGGAGAACGGCGAGAGATCGGCAGCCCTGACTCTCACGTCGGCGCTCGTCAGTGGGATCAACGTGATCCGGGTGACGGGTCTGCTGGACGCGACGACGAGGGATCAGTTCGCCGACTACCTGGCGGCGGAGACCGGCGAGCACGGTCTCGACATGGCGCTGGATCTGAGCGGGGTGACCTTCATGGACTCGCGCGCGCTGGGACTGATCGTCCACCACTGGCAGGTCAGCACCACCGCGGGCGCCAAGTTCGCCCTCATCGGAGTGGAGTACGCCAAGACCAAGGTGATGTGGATCACCGGTCTGGCCCAGCGTCTGCCCCTGTACGACACGATCGACGACGCGATCGCCGCCTTCGGTTGACCCCGATCGCCTCGGCCGGCCGGGAACCGTCCACAGACCACCCCGGCCGGCCGGGGCGATCGTCAGGACAGGTCGTCGCAAGCGGCGGAGGGCGCGGGGGCGCAAAAAGCTCAGCCCTCCTTCTTCGCCTCGCGGTTGCGCTGGTGCTCCTCGACCAGCAGCTTCGCCAGGTCCGCGACCTTCACCTGGTGGTGCTGCGAGATGCGGCGCAGCTCGTCGAAGGCGGCCTCGGCCGAGCAGCCGCTTGACTTCATGATGATGCCCTTGGCCTGGTCGATGATCGCCCGGCCGGCGAGGGCCTCCTGCATCTGGGCCGCGTCGGTGCGGACCTCGTCGTAGTCCCACATGTTGGCCAGGGCCACCCCGACCTGCTCGGCGAGCATCTCCGCCAGCGGCGGGACGTTCCTGGCCGCGAAGACGCCGGGGCGCACCCCGTACATGCCGAGGACCAGGACGGCGTGCTCGATGACGATGGGCATCGCCAGGACCGAGCGGACGCCGCAGCGGACGGCCATGCCGGTGTACGACGGCCAGCGGGACTCGCGCAGGACGTCCTGGACGATCACGTGGCGCCCGGTGGCGCGGGCCTCCGACGAGGGGCCCTCGCCGATCTCCTCCTCGCTGTCGACGAGCACGATGAGCTCGCTGTGGGAAGCTGAGACGACCATGCGTTCTCCGCGCCAGAGTTCGGCCGAACCGCCCGCGCAACCGGGCACGCCGCCCGCGAGGGTGGCCGTGAGGCCGCGCAGCACGCTCTCGCTCGACGTTTCCTCGCTGACCCTGCCGAGGACCGCGAGATCCCGGGCGAGAACGGGGGTGACCATGTCCATCTCGCGACTCCCCTCACCTGTGTCGCTAACTTAACCAGTATCCGACCGCGCACCGATCCGGCCCACCGGGTGGCGTACCGTCTACGACGGGACCAGCCCACTCCGGCCCCTGACGAGGACGAGCATTGACCGACGCCATTGGCCTTCCGACCCTGGAGCAGGCGCTGACCGCGCTGACCGCCAGGGTCGCCTCCCTGCGCGAGGCGAAGTCCGCCTACCCCGCCGACCCCCGGTCCACACTCGACGCGGCGCTCGCGGAGCTCGACACCGCCCGCGAGCTGCTGGAAGCCTCGGTGCGCGAGCTGCGCAAGGCGCCCAAACGGTCGGGTGAGCGGGAGAGCGGGTCGCAGCGGGAGCTCAAGCTGCTGCGGCAGGTCTTCCGCACCTTCCCCATCCCGGTGGTGGTGCTGGACGCCTCGGGAGTGGTGCGGCGGATCAGCGCCGAGACCTCCCGGATGCTCGGCAGCCCCGCGGGATACCTGATCGGCCGCTCGTTCCCGCTGTTCGTCGACGTCTCGCGGCGGGCGGCGTTCCGCTCGCACCTGACGGCGGTCCAGCAGGGCGGCCAGACCGCGACCCTGCAGACGCGGCTGGCCCACCAGGGCCGCGCCCACACGGTGCAGCTGGCCGTCACCCGGCTCACGATGCCGGGTGAGCCGCAGGAGATGGTCGCGGTCATGATCCTGCCGCTGGAGGCGCAGGTGGCGGGGCCGCCGCACGGCCCGGCCGACCGCTCGGACGCCACCCTGGTGATGGCCGCGGCGCGCCGGCAGGAGCTCCTGTCCAGGATGACCCGCCTGCTGCTCGACGAGGAGAGCCTGCGCCAGCCGGTGACCGTCACCAGGGCCTCCCGGCTGCTGGCCGCCGAGTGGGCCGACTGGGTGATCGCCGACGTGGTCCGCGACGGCATGCCCAGGCGGGCGAGCGTGCTCGGCCCCAGCGACAAGCCGGTGACCCAGCTGGTCCGCCTCGCCGAGGGGATGAACCCGCTGACCGCGCCGGCCCTCGCGCATGTGCTGACCGGCGGCTCGGGCGTGGTGCACGAGATGCTGGAGGACGACGGGCTGCTCGGCGACGTCCCCGGCGGCCCGCCGCTGCTGCGGGTGATGGGGGCCGCCTCGGTGCTGATCGTGCCGATCGGCGGCGAGAACAACGTGCTGGGCTCGCTGACCCTGGTGCGGCTGCGCGACCGCGAGCCGTTCTCGCTGGCCGACCTGGGGCTGATGGAGGAGATCGGCGCCCATCTGGGGCTCGCGCTGCGCGCGCGGCGCAGCTTCCAGACCCGCTCGCGGGCGGCCGACGCGCTGCGTACCAGCGTGGTGCCCCGGAGCCTGCCGGACATCCCGGGGTTCGAGGCGGCGGCCATCTACAACGCGGGCTCCAGCCCGGTCGGCGCGGAGTTCTACGACGTCTTCCGGGCGGGCGAGGGGTGGGGGTTCGCCCTCGGGGGCGCCGCGGGCAAGGGCGAGGAGGCCGCGTCGGTCAGCGCCATGGTGCGCAACGGCCTGCGCGTGCTCAGCGTCTGGGAGACCGACCCCGGCGAGGTGATGCGCAAGCTGAACCAGGCCCTCACCGCCCAGCACAACGGCATGTTCGTGATGGCGGTGACCGGGTTCATCAAGGCGCGCAAGATCAGGCTGGCCAGCGCGGGGCACCACCCCGCCGCGCTGCTGAGCTCCGACGGCGGGGTGCGCTTCACCGCGGGGGGCGGCGTCCCGCTGGGCATCGCCCCCGAGGCGGAGATGTTCACCGAGGAGGTCGCGCTGACCTCCGGCCAGACCCTGGTCTTCTACTCCGACGGCCTGGTGGCCTCGCAGAACGAGCAGGGCGAGTCCTACGGCGAGATCAGGCTGGCCGACGTGCTGGCGCGCTGCGTGGCGCAGTCTCCGGCCGAGGTCGTCAAGACCGTGGAGGAGGATCGGCACGCTTTCTCCGGCGGGAGAGTTTGGGATGAGATCGTGATACTCGCCCTCCGTGTCGTATAAGTTGGCTGACTCGGGGTGACCTCTCGGTCTCACCGAGCGAGGAGGGGCCGCACCCGGCGGCACCCGTGTCCGACGGAGTGGGGGCGGTCTCGCATGACCTCGATCCACCAGGCCGCGGTGTACGGCTCCGACGGGCGCTTCCTGGCGATGGCGCTGCCGTTCGTCCGGGACGGCCTCGCCAAGGGCGACCCGGTGATGGTCGCGACCACCTCGGCCAACCTGGAGCTTCTCGGGGACGCCCTGGGCAGGGACGGCCGGCTGGTCGACTACGCGGAGACCGCGTTCCTGGGCCGCCGGACGGTGGAACGTGCCACCGCCTTCCACCGCTACTGGCAGCGGCGCGGGCCCGAGGCCCCGCGCGGCGGGCACGTGCGGATCCTCGCCGAGCCGGTGTGGGCCGGACGCGCGCCCGCCGACGTACGGGCCTGGCAGCGCATGGAGTCGGGCCTGAACCTGCTGCTGCGCGACACCAACGTGTGGATGATCTGCCCGTACGACGAGCGGACGGCGGATCCGGGGGTGGTGGCGGGCGCCCGGCGCACCCATCCCACCCTCTCCGAGGACGGCGTCTCGATGACGCCCTGCCCCGAGTACGCCGACCCCGCGGGCTTCATCGGCGAGTGCGACTCCTTCCCGCCCCTCGAACCGCCGGGCGACTCGGCGGTCGCGCACGTGGAAACGCTCCACGCCCTGCGGGTGTTCGTCACCGGCCACGCGTCCTTCATGGGGCTGAGCCACGACCGGGCGAAGCTGCTCTCGGTGGCCGCCTACGAGGTGGCCGCCCTGCTGGAGCCGCCCGTGACGGTGCGGCTGTGGGAGCGGCTGGGCGCGATCACCTGTCACGTCGACCGGCGGGGCGGGCGCGTCGCCGACCCGGTCGCCGGGTTCCTCCCACCGGGCTCGGTGGCCGCTCCCGGTGACGGCCTGTGGATCGCCCGGCAGCTGTGCGACCGCCTCGACATCCACAACGACCAGGGCGGATGCGTGATCCAGCTGCACGTTCCGAGCGCCAGGGCCGAGGAGTCCCGGCAGAGCCGGTCCTATTGAGAAGCTCCGCTCCGCGCCAAGGGTTTGGCTTTGGCGGAGATCGGGGTATGGTTGACCTCATACAGACGTGTGCCTAAGACGCAGGCACCCCTGAAGGAATCACAGGCTTCTCATGCCTAATCTCCTCCCAGAGGTGTGCCGTGAACATTGCATTCGTCTCCTCCGAGGCTCTCTCCTCCACCCAGGACGAGTCCGACCTCGCCGCCCAGCGCGCTCACCTGATGGCAGTCGCCCGTGAGCTCGGCCGCGAGCACAAGGTCACGATCTACACCCGCCGCAACTCCGACTCGGAGAAGGCCAAGGTCCGCGTGTCGCAGGGCGTCACGCTGGAGAACCTGACCGCCGGGCCCGCGCAGAACCTTCCCGAGGACAGCGTCCTGCCCTACCTTTCCGACCTCGGCGACCAGCTGATGCACCGCTGGGGGCAGGACCGCCCCGACGTCATCCACGCCCACTCCTGGACCGGCGGGCTCGCCGCCATCGCCGGGGCGAACGGCCTCAACGTGCCGTTCACCCAGACGTTCAGCAGCGAGAACAACCCCCGCGACGCCAAGAAGGTCCGGCTGCAGCGGGCCATCGGGCGCCGGGCCAGCGCGGTGATCGCCGGGTGCGGCGACGAGGAGAGCTCGCTGATCCGGCTGGGCGTGCCGCGCCGCAACATCTCGGTCATCCCGTGCGGCGTCGACGTCGAGCGGTTCCGCCGCCAGGGTCCGGCCGCCGCCCGCGGCACCCGGCCCCGCCTGCTGCACGTCGGCCCGCTCACCGCCGACAAGGGCGTGCACACCGCGATCCGCGCGCTGGAGGGCATCCCCGAGGCCGAGCTGGTCATCGCCGGTGGTCCCGAGTCCGTGGACCTGGAGCACGACGCCGACGCGCACCGCATGATGCTGCTGGCCAAGGAGATCGGCGTCGACGACCGGATCACCGTTCTCGGGCACGTCCCGCACGCCTCGATCGCCAAGCTGATGCGCAGCGCCGACGTGGTCGTCTCGCTGCCCAGGGAGGCCCCGGCCGGCGTCGTGGCGCTGGAGGCCATGGCCTGCGGCGTTCCCGTCATCGCCTCCGCCGTGGGAGCCCACCTCGACTCCGTGGTGGACGGGGTCACCGGCCTGCTGGTGCCCGCCGACCGCCCGGCGCAGACCTCCCGCCTCACCCGCGAGCTGCTCGCCGACCCGACCCGCCGCACCGCGCTCGGCTTCGCCGGTGCCGACCGCGCCCGGTCGCGTTACTCGTGGGAGCGGATCAGCCAGGAGCTCGTGCACGTCTACGAGACCGCGCTGTCCGGCTCCGCCCGCTGACCGCGCTCGCCGCGCCGGCCTGGCACGGCGGGCCGCGCGGGACACACCCCGAGACCGGGGGTCCTCCGGGACCCCCGGTCTCTCGCGTGCGGGGCCCTTTCGAACCAGGGCTTTTTGTGCCAGGGCTTTCTGTATCAGGGCTTCCTGCGCCTGGGCTTTCTGTGTCCGGGCTTCCGTTCCCGCGGTTCCGTCCCCGGGGCCTTCGCGTGCGGGCTTTCGCGGCGCCTGTGTCTTAGGGCCGGGTCGCGCGGCGGTGCAGGACGACGCCCAGGCCGCTCGCGGCCAGCAGGACGGCGCCGGCCAGGACCAGGATCACCGCGCCGCCCACGGCCCCGTCCGTCCAGTCCCAGACGGCCTCGGGGACGGCGAGCGTCAGGCCCGCCACGCCGCTGACGATCAGCACCCAGGTGCGGCGCCGGCCGTACAGCGCCAGGCAGGCCAGCGCGATCAGCGCGGTCAGCCAGTATCCCCAGGCGCCTCCGTCCCACAGGACGGGCCACTGGCCGCCGAAGATCGCGATGGCGGCGCCCATCCCCAGCCCCAGGTCGCGCGGGACGAGCAGCCCGGCCAGGGAGGCCAGCAGGATGAGCGCGCCCAGCGCGACGTAGGCCAGACCCCAGCCGGGGCCCTCCCCCGCCGAGGCGTCCATCAGGCCGGTCAGCGCGACCAGGGCGAATCCGCCGCAGGCCAGCAGGCCGATCGCGGTGGGCAGCAGCGCGTAGGCCGCCGCCGCGACCACCAGCCCGGCCACCCCGGCGACGAGCACCTCCTGGCGGTCGACCGCCACCCCGGCGCACAGGGCCGCCGTGCCCGAGCCCAGCGCGGCGAGCGTGGCGGCGACCCTGCCCTGCACGGCGGCCGTCCTGCCGGTCGCCGAGCGCGCCGCCCGGCCGAGCCCGGCGGCCACCGCCAGCAGGACGAGCGTGACCGCGGCGAGGACCGTGATCCTCGCCGGCTCGGTCATCCGGTCCCAGCCCAGAGAGACGAAGGCCGCGGCACCGGCCAGGACGAGCCCCCCGCCGACGTAGGCGAGGATCTCGCTCCACCTGACCCGCTCTCCGGCCCGCGGCTCGCGCAGCGCCTCGCCGACGGCGAGGGCGACCGGCTCCACCTGCTCGGCGCGGAGCTCACCGGACTCCACCAGCCGGGCCAGCGCCCGTCGTACGGCGTCAACGTCGTTCATGTGCGGAATCGTGACACAGCCGGGCCGGGACGGCACCCCCCGCGTTCGTGGGACGTATGCGAAAACGGGATACCCCTGTTACTGGAGTGCGATCGTTGCTTTGATGTTCCCATGTCGATTCGTGGCACGTTCCTCGGCGTCCTGGCCGCCTCCCTCGCCCTCTCGTCGCTCACCGCGCCGGGCGCGTCCGCGCAGGCGAGCCCGTCCGCCGCGCCCGGCTGGGGCGCCCCGGTGCTGGTGGAGAACTTCGACGGCACCCGCGTCGACGGCCGCAAGTGGGTCGTCTACCACTCCCCCGGCGCCGAGACCAACCCGCGCACCGGGCGGGCCACGAGCGTGGGCGGCGGCGTGCTGCGGCTCAAGGGCGGCATCGTAGGCGGCAGGGACCTGTCGGGGGGCATAGCGACGCGGAGCGCGCAGCGGTACGGACGCTGGGAGGTGCGGCTGCGGGCCGAGCGCGGCGCGGGCTACACCCCGGTCGCCCTGCTCTGGCCCTCCGACCAGGGTGGCGGCGAGTACGCGGAGGTCGACTTCGCCGAGATCATCGACCCGAGTCGCAGGTCGGGCGGGATCTTCGTGCACCGGGGCGACCGGCCCCAGGCCCAGCGGCAGATGAGGGCCGACTTCACCCGGTGGCACACCGTCGCGGTCGACTGGCTGCCCGGACGGCTCACGTTCTGGCTGGACGGCAGGAAGGTGTGGGACTACCGGGGGCCCAACGTGCCGAGGAGCCGTTCCATGCACCTGACGCTGCAGAACGACGTGACGTGCAACGAGTGGTCGCCGTGCCGCAACCGCTCCACTCCCCCGACGGTGAGCATGTACGTCGACTGGGTGAAGGTCTACCGGGCTCCCGTCTGAGCGCGGGTCAGAGCAGGTGGGCGGCCTTGAGGGCGAGGTGGACCAGCAGGCGGTCCTCGCCGTCGGCCAGGTCCCTGCCGGTGAGCCGTTCCGCCTTGGCGAGGCGGTAGTAGAGCGTCTGGCGGTGCACGCCGAGCGCGCCGGCGGTCTCCTGGACGTGACCGGCGCGGTCGAGGTAGCCCTCCACGGTCCTGGCCAGCTCCGGTTCCTCGGCCAGCCCGGCGACCTCCTCCGCCAGCTCCCGCAACCCCGCCGGGGACATCCGGGCGAGCAGCCGGTAGACGCCCAGCCCCGGCCAGGTGGCGACGGGGGCGAGCGCGGGCACCCGGCCCGCGACGCCGAGCGCGTGCACGGCCTCCCGCCAGCTGCGCCAGGCCTGCGCGGGCTCCTCCCTGGGGGCGCCGACGCCCACCACGGTCCCGTACATGCCCTGGATCCGGTCGGCCAGCTCCGCCGCCTGGCCCGCCGGGACCAGGAGGGCGACCAGCGGCTCGCCCCGCACCGGGAAGGCGGGGTCGGCGAGCGCGGCGCGCGGGAGCGTCCAGAGGGCGGCGACCCGGCCGGGTGAGGTCCGGGCGGCGATCGCCGCCACCGGGCCGCTCACGTCGTCCAGCCGCGACAGCGCCCGGGAGCGTTCCTCGGCGTCGGAGGAGAACAGCTCCCGCAGGTTCGCGCCCAGGTCCTGGCGGCTGCGGGCCTCCTGGGCCAGGGCGGTGGCGGCCCGGGAGACCAGGTCGCCGACCGAGGCGAGGGCGTCGTCGCCGAGCGTGCCGTCGTCGAGGAGCCACAGGTAGCCGTAGGTCACCTCGTGGTGCCGCAGCGGCACGCACACCCGCGCGAGCACGCCCAGGTCGGCGTCGGCGGGGATGCGGACCGGGCCGCGGGCCCCGGCGATGCCGTACCCCTCGAAGTAGGCGCGCACCTGGTCCGTCGCGCGGCGGCGCAGGATCGACTCCTGGCGCACCACGTCGATGTCGCCGCTCTGCGCGGCGTAGGCCAGGAGCTGGAAGGCCCGGTCCTCCAGGGTGGCCGAGGCGCCCAGCCTGGCGGCGATCTCGTCTACCGTCTCCTGCAACACCTCACCATTGTCGTACATATGTATGAAGCCCTCGCCCGTTGATCGTGGCAGATGCACATGATGCCGGTCGAGCAGGAGATTTAGGGTGGATACATGGTCGGTTCTCTCCTTCTTGGCGCATCCCGGTTGCCGCTGGTGCGGCGCGCGGTCTCCGGCGTGCCGCTGACACGCAAGGTCGTCGATCGCTTCGTCGCGGGCGAGACGCCCGAGGAGGCGGTCGAGGCGATCCGCAAGCTCGCCGCCGCCGGGCTCGCCGTCACCGTCGACCACCTGGGCGAGGAGACGAGAGACTCCGCCGCCGCCACCCAGACGGCCAAGGCGTACGTCACGCTGCTGGGCGCGCTGAGCGGGCTGGGGCTCGGCGACCGGGCCGAGGTGTCGGTGAAGCTCTCCGCGGTCGGCCAGGCGCTCGGCGCCGACGGCGACAAGATCGCTCTGGAGAACGCGCTGCGGATCAGCGAGGCGGCCCGCGCCTCCGGGGCGAACGTGACCCTCGACATGGAGGACCACACCACGGTCGACTCCACGCTCGCGATCCTGCGGGCGCTGCGCGCGGACTTCCCCTCCACCGGGGTCGCCGTGCAGTCCTACCTCTTCCGCACCGAGGCCGACTGCCGCGACCTGGCCTACGAGGGGTCGCGGGTGCGCCTGGTCAAGGGCGCCTACGCCGAGCCCGCCTCGGTGGCGCACCAGAACAAGACCGACGTCGACAAGGCCTACGTGCGCTGCCTGCGCATCCTCATGTCGGGCGCGGGCTACCCGATGGTGGCGACGCACGACGACCGGCTGATCGCGATCACCGAGACGCTCGCCGACCGGTTCGCCAGGTCCCGGGGCGAGTACGAGTACCAGATGCTCTACGGGATCAGGGCCGACAAGCAGCAGGCCCTGGCCGGGGCGGGTCACACCGTGCGCGTCTACATCCCGTACGGGGACGACTGGTACGGCTACTTCATGCGCCGGCTGGCCGAGCGCCCGGCGAACGTCGCCTTCTTCCTTCGTGCCCTTGGAGGCAAGTAATGGATGCCATCTTCAACGTTCCCGCCCCCTCCAACGAGCCGGTGCTCGGCTACGCGCCCGGCAGCGCCGAGCGCACGGCGCTGGAGAACCGCGTCAAGGAACTGGCCGGGGCCCAGCTGGACCTGACGATGACGATCGGCGGCGAGCAGCGGATGGGCGGCGGCGCCTCGATCGAGGTGGTCCAGCCGCACAACCACGCCTCGGTGCTGGGCCGCACGGCGGACGCGACCGCCGACGACGTGCGCTCGGCGATCGACGCCGCGCTGGCGGCGGCGCCCGCGTGGCGCGCCCTGTCGTTCGACGAGCGGGCCGCGATCTTCCTGCGGGCCGCCGACCTGCTGTCCGGCCCGTACCGGCAGACGCTGAACGGCGCGACGATCCTGGGCCAGTCCAAGTCCGCGCAGCAGGCGGAGATCGACGCCGCCTGCGAGCTGATCGACTTCCTGCGTTTCAACGTCGACTTCGCGCGCCGGCTGCTCGCCGACCAGCCGGTCTCCTCGCCCGGCGTGTGGAACCGGATGGAGTACCGGCCGCTGGAGGGCTTCGTCCTGGCGATCACGCCGTTCAACTTCACCGCCATCGCCGCGAACCTGCCGTCGGCGCCGGCCCTGATGGGCAATGTCGTCGTCTGGAAGCCCTCCCCCACCCAGCAGTTCTCCGCGCACTTCACCATGCGCCTGCTGGAGGAGGCGGGGCTGCCGCCGGGCGTCATCAACATGGTGACCGGCAACGGCGCGGGCGTCTCCGAGGTCGCGACGACGCACCCGGAGCTGGCTGCCATCCACTTCACCGGCTCCACGCCGACCTTCCAGCACCTGTGGTCCACGGTCGGGGCCAACATCGCCTCGTACCGGTCCTACCCGCGCCTGGTCGGCGAGACCGGCGGCAAGGACTTCGTGCTCGCCCACCCCTCGGCCGACCCCGCCGTGCTCACCACCGCGCTGGTCCGCGGCGCGTTCGAGTACCAGGGGCAGAAGTGCTCGGCCGCCTCCCGCGCGTACGTGCCGCGCTCGGTCTGGTCGGTGATCCGTGACGAGCTCGTGGGCACCGCCGAGTCGCTGACCGTCGGCGACGTGGCCGCGGACCTGTCGACCTTCATGGGCGCGGTCATCGACGGGCGGGCGTTCGCCAAGAACAGGGCCGCGATCGACCGGGCCCGCTCGCTCGACTCGATCAACGTGCTGACCGGCTCGTACGACGACTCGACCGGCTACTTCGTGCGGCCGACCATCCTGGAGTCGGCCGACCCGACCGACGAGATCTTCGTCAAGGAGTACTTCGGGCCGATCCTCGGCGTGCACGTCTACGACGACGCGGACTTCGACACGGTCCTGGACCAGATGGAGAGCGTCTCGCCGTACGCGCTGACCGGCTCGATCATCGCCCAGGACCGTTACGCGATCGCCTCGGCGTCGGAGCGGCTGCGCTTCGCGGCGGGCAACTTCTATATCAACGACAAGCCGACCGGCGCGGTCGTCGGCCAGCAGCCGTTCGGCGGGGGCCGGGCGTCGGGGACCAACGACAAGGCCGGGTCGATCCTCAACCTGACCCGCTGGGTGAGCGCCAGGACCGTCAAGGAGACCTTCGTGCCTCCGGTCGACCACCGCTACCCGCACATGGGCTGATATTTCGCACGCCGCCGGATTTTTCCGGTAATCGTCACACGGCGGAGCGATGCCCGGGTCTCGAATCGGAGACCCGGGCATCGGTCTTGCCGGCGACGACGGCGCACTTCCACGATCGGTCCTCGACGCGTCGGGCTCGGGGACGATCTCACATGCGCACCTCTGATCCGCCGGTGGTCACGGCGGGCGTACCACCGAAGCGATCCCCGACGGTTGCGGCATTTGTATAGCCGACTATAAGATAGCCGACTATGGAAATAGTCGACGTGCTGGCGATCTGCGGGAGCACCCGCGAGGGATCGCACAACCGGTCGCTCCTCCGCGCCGCGCAACGGCTGGCGGAGCCCCCGTTGCGGGTGGAGGTGTGGGACGACCACGCCCGGGTTCCCCGCCTGGACGCCACCCGCGGCCGGCCCTTCCCCCCGGCCGTCGGCGCGCTGCGCGAGCGCGTGGCGGCGGCCGACGTGCTGCTGCTCGTGACACCGGAGCTGGGCCGCGGCATCCCGGGGCAGCTGAAGGACCTCGTCGACTGGCTGTCGATCCTCGCGCCGCCGCGCCCGCTGGTGGGCAAGCCGGTGGCGCTGATGAGCGCGTCCCCCAACCGGTTCGGCGGGGTCTTCGCCCAGTTGCAGCTCGGCGACATGCTGCGGCGGGTCGGCGCCGAGGTGCTCTCCGACTTCGACGTGGCGGTCGGCTTCGCCCACCGTCACATCGACGCCGAGGGAGTCCTGACAGAGGAGGAGGCACGGCGCGACATCACCCTGCTGTGGCGGCGCGTCCTCACCCGCGTCGCGGACGACCGCCCGGCGGTGCCCGCGTGACCGCCGGGCGGCAGGTCGCGGCCGAACAGGGACCGATCGGTTACGCCCTCGCCGAGGTCGCCAGGGCGCACCACGCCGAGATGCAGCGCCGGATGGCCGAGCTCGGCCTGCATCTGGGCCAGGAGCTTCTCGTCGTCGACCTTCACCACAATCCCGGGACCACCCAGGCGGACCTCGTCCAGCGCATCGGCGTCGAACAGCCCACCATCGCCAAGGCGATCACCCGCATGGAACGGGCCGGGTTCGTCGAGCGCGCCCCGGACCCCGGCGACCGCCGGGTGACCCGGTTGCGGCTGACCGAGCGCGGCGAGGCCGTGGTCGACGCGGTCGTGGCCGCGTGGGCTCAGGTGGAGAGCCGGGCGAGCGCCGGGCTCTCCCCCGACGACGCCGCACGTCTCATCCGGCTGCTGCGCGCCGTCCGCGACAACCTCACCTGACCACCACTCCCAGGAGGAGCGCATGGAACTCGGACTCGCAGGAAAGGTCGTTCTGGTGACCGGCGCGAGCACGGCCATCGGCAGGGCCACCGCACTGGCCTTCGCCGAGGAGAAGGCGCACGTCGCCGTCGGCTACCACACCAACCTCCGGGCCGCGGAGGAGACCGTCGCCCTGGCCGAACGGCGCGGAGCCCAGGCGATCGCCTGGCGACTCGACCTCGGCAGTCCCGACTCGCTGCAGGCGGCGGTCGCGCACGCCCGCGACCGGCTCGGGCCGGTCGACGTCCTGGTCAACAACGCCGTCCGCTGGCCGGACTGGCCGGAGCCGGGCGAGCTGTTCGAGACCGCGCCGCCCGAGCGGTTCACCACGTCGGTGACCGCGAACCTGGTCGGTCCCTACCTGCTCGCCCGTGCCGTGCTGGCCGACATGCGGGCGAACGGGTGGGGCCGCATCGTCAACGTCTCCACGGGGCTGGTCGAGGACGGCTTCCCCGGCAACGTCTCCTACGTGGCCGCCAAGGCGGGCCTGCACGGCCTGACCCGCGTGATGTCCAGGGAGCTCGCCTCCGCCGGCATCCTCACCAACGTCGTCATGCCGGGCTTCACCCCCGCGGACAAGCCCATGCCGCAGCACCTGCTCGACAAGGCGGGCGAGGCCGCCGCGACCAAGCGCGTCAGCCACCCCGACGACGCCGCGCGCATGATCGTCTATCTGTGCTCGGCCGCCAACACCAACACCACCGGCGAGGCCGTCAGGACCGACGGCCACTTCCTCACCCCGGGCTGACCCTTCGCCCCCGGCCCCGTGGAGGAGGCGGCCGCCCCTCCGGCTGTCGGGGGACCATACAGGGGTGACATCCCTCGGAGTGGCTGGACCCGGCCCAGCCTCACGTCGCCGGGTTTCCATCGCTGGTCACCGCCTCCGATGAGAGCCGGGTCATCGACGACGCGCGGATGCCCTCCAGCGGCGCCCGGCGACCGTCCACCACCGCAACGGCACCTCCTGTCGCGAGGCGATGGACGAAGAAGTAGAGGAATTCGCCTCCCCGATAATCACCGGGACACGGAATCGGGCCTTTCTGCAAGGAGGCTTCAATCACCGGAAAGGATCCACGCGACGGGATCGCGGCGCTCATCCCAGATGGTGACGGCTCTCTGAATCCGGCCACCCCCGACCACGATTCCAGCGACGTATCACTCCTCACCGACAAGGGTGCGAGCAGCGATGTACAACACCATCAAAACGAAAGGGAGTCGAGCCGCTTATCGAAGACGAGGATCCCTGTAAAGTCGTGGTCGGCCATGAAGGCCGGTATTCCGGCCTGCCACAGGATCGTGACAGCCCGCCCGGACAGAACGACGCGGAAAAGAAAACACCGAGTGCGAATGCCCGGCCTGGTCCGACGAGCACCGGACCGATAAGCGCTCGTTGAGCCCGCGTCGGCTCAATCGCGGCGGTGCTGTTCCCCTTCATCGGCGTCCGCGGCGTTCTCCTGGTCGACGCGGCCTCCTTCCTGCTGGCGGGGGCGCTCCTGCTCCGGCTGAGATCCCCCCCCCCGATCCCCGCCGAGGGCGGCGAGGGGTCCTCACTCCTGCAGGACGCGAAGTCCGGGCTGGGCTACATCTGGTCGGCCAAGGTGGTGCGGATCATCGCCCTGGGTTTCTGTGCCGTCGTCGCGTTCAACGGAGTCGATGACGTCGCGTTGGTGCTCCTGGCCAAGGTGAACTTCGCCGCCGGCGACTCGGCGGTGGGATTGCTTCTGGGGGCGGTCGGCATAGGGCTGCTCCTCGGATACGCCCTGATGACCCGTTACAGCACCCGCGTGCCGCTGGTGGTCCTGCTGATCGCCGGCTTCGCGGTGAGCGGCGTGGGCAACCTGCTCACCGGACTGGCCTGGGCCGTCGCGGCCGCGTTCGCCACCCAGTTCGTCCGTGGATTCGGCATCGCGGCGATGGACGTGGCCACCAACACCATGCTGCAGCGGCTGGTTCCGCCGAGGATGCTCGGCAGGGTCTTCGGCAACCTCTACGGAGCCGTCGGGGTGGCCGCCGCGCTGTCCTACGTCGCCGGTGGTTTCCTGCTCGACGCCACCTCCGCGCCGGTGACCCTCATCATCGCGGGCGGCGGCACGCTCGCCACCGTAGTCGTCGCGCTGACCCTGCCGGGAGTGCTGCGCGGGAACACCTCCGGCCGGGGTACGGAGAACATCGAGGGCTGACCCAGGCGTGCGGCGGTCTGATCTCAAGAAGTTCGACTGTTCCGGACGGGCCGTGAAAAGAGGTGACGCCTGGGTCTCGCGCGAAACCCAGGCGTCACTCGTTTCCGGTGGTTCACGGCGTTTCCGGCTGTGGTCAGGGTGTCGGCCCCGACCGCGACACGCCGCCGCTCACGTCCGGCCAGTACCGGTGCGGCCCGTACGCCGGGCCGCTACCGGGGCCGGGCGGGACTACACCGGGCAGGCGAGCGTCCTGGTGCTGCAGCAGCCGATGCTGAGGTAGTGCTCCGTCCGCGGCTCGCGGCCGCCGACCAGCTCGTCCAGGTTGATCTCCCCGGCGGGGTGGGCCAGGTCCGCGGTGCGGGCCTGCGGGTTCTTCCACTGACGGATCAGCTCGTTGTCGGACATCGCATGTCTCCTCGGTCGGGATTGGTCGGGATCGGTGATGCGTAATTCAGCAGTAGGGGCCGGTGCGGCAGCAGCCCCAGGAGGTGAGCCCCTCGGTGGCGGGCTCACGGCCGCCGACCAGCTCGTCCAGGCTGATCTCCCCGGCGGGGTGGACCAGACCGTCGGTGCGGGCCTGCGGGTTCTTCCACTGACGGATCAGCTCGTTGTCGGACATCACATGACTCCTTGGTACGGGCGGACGAGGATCAGCAGAAGATGCCGGTGGGGCAGCAGCCCACGGAGAAGAGGAACTCGGTCACCGGAGGGCGTCCGCCGACCACGCGGGCGTCGTCCAGGGCGATGTCCCCGGCGGGGTGGGCCAGGCCGTCGGTGCGGGTCTGCGGGTTCTTCCACTGACGGATCAGCTCGTTATCTGACATTTCATGACTCCTTTGCGGGATTCGATACTTCGGGAAGCTCCGGCTGGACCGGCGCGGAGGTAGGTCTGGGACCCTTCGCGGTGGAGCGGATCAGCCGCACCACATGCCGGTGGGGCAGCAGCCGTAGGAGATGGCGTACTCGGTACGCGGCTCGCGGCCGCCGACCACGCGGGTGTCGTCCAGGCTGATGTCCCCGGCCGGGTGGGCCAGGTCGGCCGCGCGGGCCTGCGGGTTCTTCCACTGACGGATCAGCTCGTTGTCGGGCATGACGTGCCCTCCTTCTGGGTCGGGATTTCGTGCGTCGGGATCGGTCCACGGGACCGGGCGCGCCTCACGCGTTCAGCGCCCCGGCGCGCTGCCGGGGGGCCGCGTCGTGCGCGAACAGCTCTCGGTAGGTCCCCTCTCGTGCGACGAGGTCCTCGTGCGTGCCCCGCTCGACGATGCGGCCGCGGTCGAGCACGAGGATCCTGTGGGCGTCGCGGATCGCGCTCAGCCGGTGTGAGATGACGATCCGCGTGACCTCGAGCCCGGACAGCGCCGCGTCGACGCGGCGTTCGGTCTCGGGGTCGAGGTGGCTGGTGGCCTCGTCCAGGATGAGCAGGCGAGGCTTGTGGACGAGGGCGCGGGCCAGGGCGACCCGCTGGCGCTGCCCGGCCGAGAGCGCGGCTCCGGCCTCGCCGACGAGGGTGCCGTACCCCATGGGCATGGCCTTCACGTCGTCGTGCAGCCCGGCGATGCGGGCGGCGCGCACCACCTCCTCCTCGGTGGCGTCCTCGCGGCCGAGGGTGAGGTTGTCCATGATCGTGCCGTTGAACAGGTTGAGGTCCTGCAGCACGGCACCGCAGCGGGATCGCAGGTCGTGGACGTCGAGGTCGTCCAGCTCGTGCCCGTCGTGGCGCACCACGCCGGTGGTGGGGCGCAGCAGGCCGAGGACCAGCAGGGCGATGGTGCTCTTGCCGGAGCCGGTACGGCCGACGATGCCGAGCTTGGTGCCGGGCGGGACGGTGAAGGTGAGATCCCTGAGTACCGGCGGGGCGTCGGCCTGGTAGTGGAAGACCAGGTCCTCGACCTCGACGCCGCTGGCGGTGTGCGCGGGCAGGCGTACGGGGCCGGTGGGCTCCTCGTCCGCGTCGACGATGTCGTAGACCCGCTCGATCTGGCTGCGCAGCATCGGGTAGCTCTGGCCCGCGCTGGCCAGCCCCTGGAGGGGGGCGAGCACGGCGAGGGCGACGGTGCTGGCGGCGAGCGCGGTGCCGATCGTCATGCCGCCGTTCAGGACGAGCCCGAGGCCGGTCAGCAGCAGGAGCAGCGGGGCGGCGACGGTGAGGGCCTGGTGAAAGGACTCCAGGCCGGCGGTGATCCGGCCGCGGGCGACCAGGGCGACGCGGTAGGTGTCGAAGAGGCGCGCCCAGTGCTGCTCGGCCCGTCCCTCCACGCCGTTGGCCTTGACCGGGACCACGGCCTCCAGGGTCTCGGTGAGGTAGCTCTGCTCCTCGGCCTTGGCCGACAGCTCCCGCTGGTAGACGGCCGCGACCCGGGAGGAGACCCGTACCACCAGCAGCACGTGGGCGGCGCCCAGGGCGAGGACGACGGGCACGTAGCCGGGGGCGAGGACGGCCAGGCCGATCAGGTAGCCCACCAGGAGCGCGGCGTCCAGCACGAGGATGAGCAGCCGTTGCGTGACGGTCTCGCGCGTGGTGGAGACGCTGCCGAGCCGGGCGAGCAGGTCTCCCCTGCGGCGCTGGATGAAGAACGACAGCGGCAGCCGCAGCATGTGGCGGATGAGCTGCCGTCCCAGCGTCGCCTCGGCGCGGACGCGCAGGGTGAGCACCGCCATCTCCCTCAGCAGGGTCGTCACCCCGGCCAGGACGGTGGTGCCGAGCACCACCATGGCGAAGAGCGGCAGGATGTCCGTCCGCCGGTCGGGGGCGAAGGTGTCGACGACCTGCTGGGTGGCGAGCGGCAGTACCAGGGCGAGCAGCTTCAGCACGGTCGCGCAGGCCAGCACGGCGGCGAGCAGGCTCCGGCTGCCGGGCATCGCCACGAAGTCGCGCAGGTAGCGCAGCATCAGCCACTCCCGCATGGGAGTGCGCCGCCGGACGAACTCCGGGCCAGGCGAGGCGTGGATCAGCACGCCGCCGAAGCGCCGGTCGAAGTCCTTCAGGCTCTGCCACTGGCGGCCACCGGCCGGGTCGGCCAGGCGGACGCGCCGCGCGGTGACCTTCTCCACGACGACGAAGTGGTGGTCGGACAGATAGGCGATGGCGGGCCGGTCGACGGGCCCGAGACGCTCCGTCCGCTCGCTTCGCGCGTGCAGGCCCATGCGGGGGGCGGCGGCGATCAGGTGGGCGGCGGACACGCCGTCGCGTCCGATGCCGAGCATCTCCCGGCACTCGGCGACCCGGGTGTCCCTGCCGTGGAAGCTGGCGATCATGGCCAGGCAGGCCGCGGCGCATTCGGTGGAGGTGAGCTGGTGGCGCAGCGGGACCCTGCCCATCAGCGCTCACCCCCGGCGGGCGCGTCGAGCGGCGGCACGGACGGGACGCGGTCAGGCCGCGCGGGCGCGTCGAGCAGCAGCACGGAGGGGACTCGGTCGGGCAGGGCGAGCCTCAGCAGGCCGTACCCGATGCCGGCCAGCCCGTTCATCAGGCCGGGGGTGGGGGCGGCGCCGGGCGCGCCGCAGCGGGGGCCCCGGCGGGCCAGGTCGTCGAGGAGGTGGGCCGTGCGGGTCGCCAGCAGCTCCGCCGCCTCCGGCCGGTGGCGCAGCTGGACGAGCAGTTCGAGGTTGCCCAGTTCGCCGTGGCAGAGGCTGTGGTTGGTCATCGGCCCGCGCGCCGCCTCGGCGGCGAGCGCGCGGTCGAGGTCCCGGTCGGGGTGCTGGTCGGGGGTCCGGTCGGGGTGCTGGTCGGGGGTCCGGTCGAGGTGCTCGGGCGCGGGGCCGCCGATGCGTGACAGGCCGATGCCGGGTGCTCCGTGGCACCAGGCGTGGAGCATGTCGTCGCCGCCCTGTCCCTGCCGGTAGTCGGGCCAGCCCCGCAGGTCCGGCCGGTAGTGCTCGCTCTCGTAGGCGAAGGCGGCCAGGGCGGTGTCACGGGCGCGCGGGTCGCCGCCCGCCTCGGCGTAGCGGCGCAGCGCCCAGCCGATGCCGCCGGCGCCGTGGGAGAAGCCGGTCAGCGGCCGTTCGCCGCTCATGGGCGTGTGCCAGGCCACTCCGGCCCCGGTGGGGACCGCGGTGGCCAGCAGGCGTTCGGCGCACGCCTCCGCGGCGCGCCAGGCCGCGGGTGACCCGGTGACCTGGTGGATCGCGAGCATCGTGGCCAGGGTTCCGGCGCCGCCGACGATGACGTCCAGCGCCTCGTCCTGGCCGGCCGCCTTCGCGCACGCCTCGACCAGGTCCTCGACCGGCCGCGCCAGCACCGGGTCGTCCAGCAGGGCGGCCAGGTGGGTCAGGGTGTACGCGACCCCGCCGAGGCCGGTGAAGGCGCCCATGACGCCCTCCTCCGGCGGGTCGTCGGCCAGCCTCGCGAGCGGGGCGACCGCGCGCCGGGCCAGGTCTGCGTACCGTTCCTCGCCGGTGACGGCGGCGCACTGCGCCAGGAACAGCGCCACGCCGGGGTAGCCGCCGTACAGGTCCCAGCTCAGCGGCTGCGACCTCCAGTACTTGTCCTCGATCAGCTCCAGCCCGAGCCAGTTGACGCGCCCACCGGGTCCGGAGGAGCAGGTGTGGCGGTCGATGAGGTCGGCGACGTCCCGGGCGGCGGCGATCAGGCGGGCCTCGTCCGGCGGGGCGGCCGGGGAAGCGGAGGTGGGGGCGGGTCCGGGGGGCGTCGCGCCTACCGCGAGGGCGGAGGGCGTCGTGCCGACGGCAGGGGCGGAGGTGGGAGCGGGGGGCGTCGTGCCGACGGCGAGGGTGGGAGTGGGGGTGGGGGGTGTCGTGCCGGTGGCCAGGGCGGCGAGGCCGGAGCGGTCCCGGGTGACCATGGACGCCCGGATGATCCATTCCTGGCGGGCGCGGTCCTCCCGGCCCATGCAGAGGACCTTCCGGACGGCGCGGCTCAGGCTGGGCTCGGGCAGGACGTCCGGGATCCGGACGCCGCCGGAGCTCCACAGGTCGCGGCTGCCCGGCCGGGTGGTGAAGATCGGGATGTCACCCGCCCAGAGGTCCTCCGCCTCGTGGGCGATCAGCCGCTCGCGGGTGCGGTCGCCGTAGGTGATCGCCCAGAGGTAGTCCAGCACGCGGTCGCGGTCGAGGCCGTGGCGGAGCACGTCCGGATGGGTGGACTCCATCATCAGCTTGCCGTACGTGCGGGTCGCCCTCGGGACGACGCGGACCTCGTCGCCGGAGAACGTGGTCAGCAGCCGGACCAGGGCGGGGGCGTCGGCCACGATGGCCTCGTAGCCGCGGCCGAACCCGGCCAGCAGGTCGTCCAGGTGGTCGGCGGGGTCCGCCTCGTCCTCGCCCAGGCGGGGGCGGTTGCGCACGCCGGGGAAGACCAGGTTCTCGCGGACCAGCCGCATCTCGTCGGTGCCCTGTCCGGCCCAGGTCGGCGTCTTCATCGGCAGCACGGCGTCCTTGTCGCCGCCCATGCCGGACAGGTCGATCACGCCGCTCTCACCGACCATCAGCTCGGGCAGCAGGCCGCTGCGGTTCACCGACGACTCCAGGGCCAGCGCCGCCGGGTCGTCCATGAGGCGCTCGATCCCCGCTCCGGGCACCAGCGGGTGCAGCAGGGCCTCCAGGTCGACCAGCACGGGCCGGTCGCCGCAGGCGATCAGGTTCTCGCAGTGGAAGTCGGCGCCGTCGAGGGCGTGCAGCAGCGCGAGCAGCGCGCCGAGCCGGTGGTAGTAGCGGGCGACCTCCTCCCGGTCCCGGCAGGGCAGGTGGGGCGCGAACTCCACCCAGCCGTACGGGCCGCGGTCCAGCACGGCCAGGCGGATGAGGTCCAGGCCCTCGACGCGCTCGTCGAGCCAGGCCAGGGCGTCGTTGAAGTGCCGGTGAACGGCCTGCGGGCGCGGCTTGTAGACCACCCGCGCGCCGCTCCCGAAGGTCAGCAGGCTCACCGCGCGGCCGCCCTGGTGGGTGTCGCCGCCGCCCTCGACCTCCATCAGCGGGCCGGGGTCGGCGCCGCCCAGCAGCGTCCGCACGATGTAGGGACGGTCCTCGGCGTAGCGGGCGAGCATCTCGATCCGGCCGGCCGCGAACCGGTCGGCCGTCTGGGCCAGCATCCGGGCCAGCACGGGGTACTCCTCGCACAGCGCGGCGAGCGCCTCGGGGCGCCCGAACCACCGGACGAAGTCCGCAAACCGCTCCTCGGGCGTCGCCCCCTCAAGCCTCCGCGAGACGCGCATGACGTTGAGCTCCAGCACCAGCGTCCGCGACGCCGGCGCCACGAGCAGCTGCCGCAGCTCGGTGCCCCAGGCCGCGAGCAGGGTGTCCGCCTGGACGGTCGGGCCGCACGCGTCCAGCGCGTCGCCCAGGCGCCGCAGCGCGCCCTCGGCGAACGGCGCCACGATCGCCGCGAACCCCTCGCCGGCGGGGATCCCGTCCGCGCCGGCGACTGCCTCGGCTCGCGGCGTCGCGCGCGCCGCGGCGATCGATTCGGCGGCCTGTACGGCCCAGTCCGGCCGGGCGGTACGGCCGGCCAGCGCGGCGGGCTCCTCGTCCAGCAACGCGGTCAGCTCCTCGACGGTGAGCCCGGCCGCGGCCAGCCGCCGGTCGAACTGCCCGCTCTCCAGCAGCCCGTGAGCGTTCCGCCACTCCCGCAGCCGCCAGCGCGCGGTCTCGCCGGCCGACTCGGGCGCCCGTCCGGCGGGGATGTCCCCGCCGGTCCGATCCAGCCGCTCGGCCAGCGTCAGCCCGTCCGCCCACCACGCGGCGCCGAGCTCGGGTGCCGCCCCCGGGGTGATTTCGTCTCCGCTCATGGCTGGCACTCTGCCGACGCGCGGCGCGGGCCACATGCGGGCGCCGCCCCCATATTCGCGCGGGCCCGCCGGGGGTCATGGGGGCGTCGGCCGCCTCAGGCGGGATCTCGGCACGTCAGCCCGGCCGCTTCAGGTGGGACCGTGGCGTGCCGGCCCGGCCGCGTGCTCGTACGTCGAGGCGTCACGGGAGCGCCGCGTCAGGTGGGGCGCATCAGCTCGGCCGCGTGGTCGTACATGGTGGCCCGGTCGGGCAGGCCCGTCTTCTGCAGCAGGCTCGCGACGTGCTTCTCCACGGTGCGGGGCGAGATGAACAGCCGCTTGCCGATGTCGACGTTGCCGCGCCGCTCGGCGAGCAGGGCGAGCACCTGGTACTCCCGCACGCTGACGCCCTGGGCGCGCAGCCCGCTCGGCACCTGTTCCCGTCCGGTACGGCGCTGCGCCACGGCCGCGCCGGCCCCGCGCAGCATCGCCCGGCAGGCCCCGGTGACCGCGGGGACGCCCGCCTGGTGGAAGTACTCCTCGGCGGTGCGCAGCCAGACCAGCGGCTCGCCCCAGCCGTCCGCCAGGGCGGCCTCGGCGACCAGCCGCAGCCCGAGGTGACGGGCGAGGGGGAAGGGCCGGGCGGTCTCGGCGGCCCTGCCGAACGCGGCGAGCGCGCCCTCGGGGTCGCCCCGGCGGCCCAGCAGCACGGCCCTGGCCAGGTGGAGGAAGGTGCGGTTCCAGGCCAGTTCGGCGGCCGAGGTGCTCTCCGCGGCGTCGCACTCGGCGTCGCCCGCCCGGCCGGCGAGCACCTCCGTGAGCACGCCGAGGCCGTACCTGCCGGTGAGGTAGTAGATGGTGGGGTTGTCGTCCTCCCACTTCCGCGCCCTGGTCAGCATCTCGCCGCAGAGGTCGCGGTCCTCCTCCAGCAGCGCGCACATCGCCTGGCACAGGCCGTGGACCACCGGCATGTGCAGGCTGCTCTCGCCGCCCCACTCGCGGAACCGCTCCAGCGCTCTCTCCATGTCGGCGCGCCTGGCCTGATGGGCCGCGAGCGTGGCCTGGGCGAGCAGGAGGTACTGGGTGTAGGCGGTGTGGCCGAGGCGGATGGTGGACTCCACGCACGGGACGGCGAGCTCGTGGGCGTCGCCGTACTCGCCGCGCAGCACTCCCGTCATCACCAGGGACGCACGGGCGGTGTGGACCAGGCTGATCGCGCCCGCCCTGGCCGCCGCCCTGTCGGCCTCCTCCAGCGGCTCCCGCTCGCCGGTGCGCAGGGCGTGGTTGGCGGCCAGGCGCAGCGTCGCCCGCAGCTTCCACAGCCTCAGGCCGTGGGCGTCGGCGATGGACACCACCCGCGTCAGGCATCGGTCGGGCTCGTCGAACCCGCGGGTCCGGGAGAACATCGCCATCCGCTCCCACGCCTGGCAGGCCACCTCGGGGAGCGGGACGCGTTCGGCGACCTCCACGGCCCGCCGCACGAGGGCCTCGGCGGCGGCCATCCGCTGGGGGCTCTGCTGGAGGACCCCGTGGTCGGGGACGATGAGCTGGGCCTCGATCACGTCGATGGCCGCCGTACGGGCCTCGTCCGGGTTGACCTCGAGGAGCCTGCGGAGCGCCGCGACGTGCGCCAGGCCGCCGGCGGTCTCGCCGATCTCGGCGGCGACCCAGGCCAGCTTGGTGCGCAGGTCCATCTCGTGCGAGAGGGTCATCGCCGGGTCGCCTCCGATCGGGAGGTCCTTGGCGAGGGCGAAGGCGCGGTCGGCCTGTCCGCTCTCGGTCAGCGCGTGCAACAACCCCTGCAGGACGCGTGTCCGCAGGTCGGCGGGGGCGGGGCCGAGCATGGCGTAGGCGCGGTCGAGCAGCGTGACGGCCAGGTCGGCGGCGCCGTCGTCCAGCAGGCGGTGGCCCGCGTCGGCGAGCAGGCCGGCCGCGCCGAGGGGGTCGCCGGCGGTCAGGCGCAGGCCGGCCGCGATCTGGCACCACTCGCCGGGCAGCCCGGGGTGCAGGCGCTCCAGCGCGTCGGCGGCGCGGCGCGCGATCGAGGCCCGCTCGGCGGGGATCAGCGAGGAGCGCAGGGCCTCGGCCGTCAGCGCGTGCCGGAAGGCGTACCAGTCGCCCGCGGAGTCGTCCGGCGTGATGAGCCGCGCCCCCGTCCCGGCGCGCAGGAACTCCATCACCTCGCGCTCGGCCAGGCCGGTGGCCTCCTGGATCATCGGGACCGGGAAGCGGGAGCCGAAGACCGCCGCCGCGTGCAGCAGTTCCCGGGCGGAGGGGCTCAGCTGGGCGGCGCGCAGGGCGATGCTGCGCACCAGCGTGGTCGGCACGTCGATCGCGGGGTCGCCGTTCAGCCGCCACCGCCGCCCGTCGCGTTCCAGGGCGCCGACGTCGGCCATCGCGGCGAGCAGTTCCTCGACGACGAACGGGACGCCCGCCGTGTCACGTTCCAGGCGGGTGAGGAGCTGCCCGGGCAGGTCGCCGGGCGCGACCTCCAGGCAGGCGGCGGTCAGCCGGGCGAGCTGTTCCGGCGGCAGGGGCGCGAGCTCGACGAGGGCCGCGGTCCGCCGCTGGGCGCAGGCCTCGGCGACCGACCGGGCCGGCCCGGCGTGGCTGCGCGTGCCTGCCAGCAGGAGGGCGGGCACCCCGGCGAGGTTGTCGGCCAGGTACTCGACGACCGCGAGCGTGTCGGCGTCCGCGTCGTGCAGGTCCTCCAGGACGAGCAGGCAGCCGCCGTCGCGCCCGATGACGGCCAGCAGCCGCAGGACCGCCTCGGCCAGCACCATCACCGACTCCAGGTGGTCGGTGACCCCCGCCCCGCGCCACTCGGGGACCAGCTTGGTGAGCGCCGGCAGGTAGGGCATCAGGGCCGGGTCGTCCGGCGGCTCCTTGGTCCTGGTGTAGGAGAGCAGCGCCTCGCACAACGGCTTGAAGGGAATGTCCGCGCTGACACCTCCGCCCCGTCCTCGCAGCACGGTCATTCCTGTGTCGAACGCCTGGTACGCGCATTCCGTGGAAAGGCGGGATTTGCCTATTCCGGGATCGCCGAGCAGGAAGACCGCGCCACCCCGGCCGTCTCGCGCGGCGGCCAGGCGCCGTTCGAGCTGCTCGATCTCCCTTTCGCGTCCGACCAGAATGGGGGAGGTAAATGACATGACGACAGGTTAACTGCCGCCATGTCACGAAATATGCTATTTAGCGGGCACTCATGGAGATGGGGTCGACGGTCTCGTCCCCGCCCATGGCCAGCACCGTGTGCGCCGCGGTGTCCGGCGAGCCGAAGGCGATCGTCGTCCCCGCCGTCAGGCCGGCCAGCACCAGCGCGCGGGTCACCGGGGACACCCCGGCCAGCCTGACCACGATCGACCCGACCGGGTCACCCAGCCGGTCCTGCCACGGCGCGCCCTGCTCCCCGGCGGTCGAACGGTTCTCAGAGTCCACGGATCTCTCCTTCATCAGTCGGCCGCAACAGCAGCACCGACGGTGTCATCTCGGGAAGGGCCAGCCTGAGCAGGCCGTGGCCGATACCGGCCAGGCCGTCCAGCAGGCCCGGGGTCGACGCGTGGCGGGGAGTACCGCACCGCGCCCCGTAGGTGTCCAGCGAGGCCAGCAGCCTGCCGGTGTGGCGGTGCAGTGACCGCCGCGCCGCGGGGTCGCCTCGCCGGGCGAGGGCGCTCAGCGTCTCCAGACGCCCCGCCTCGCCGTGGCACAGGCCGTGTCCCCCCAGCGGGACGTCGGAGATCGGGGACGCCGCCGGGTCACCAGGGAGGACGGAGCCGTCACCCGGGGCGCCATCACCCTGGACGTCGTACCTCCGGGCGTCATAGCCCTGGATGTTATAACCCGAGAGGGCGGCGCCATCGCCCGGGAGGGTGGCGTCGGACAGGGCCAGACGCACTCCCGCCCGGCCGTGGCACCAGGTGTCCTCCCCCGCCACCCTCGCGGCGGCACGGGTGAGCAGGCGGGCGCCGTCCGCGCTCGGCCCCCGCCGGAGGAGCGCCCACCCCACGCCCGCGGCGCCGAAGGCGAAACCCGGCGGCAGATCCGCCGCCGGGAACGCCGAGAACGCCGAGGACCCCGAGGACCCTGAGGACCCTGAGGACCCTGAGGACCCCGAGGACACTGAAAGCGCCGGGGGCACCGAGGACACCGCGGCCGCCAGGCGTTCCGCGCACGCCGCCGCCACCCGGCCCGCCGCGACCGACCCCGTGTCGTGCCGGACGGCGAGCATCGCGGCCAGGCACCCGGCCAGGCCGTCGTGGACGTCCAGCGGCGCCTCGTCGGTGACCGCCGCGCCGGCCGCCTCCACCGCGGGCTCCACCCAGCTCGCCACCTCGGCGTCGCCGAGCAGGACGCCGAGCCGCGACAGGCCGTACGCGATGCCGCCGAGGCCGCCGAACCCCCCGCAGCCCACGGTCCGCAGCAGGGCCTCGTGCGCGGCGATCCGCTCCAGCAGCCGCGGCAGGGGCCGTACCGCCATCAGGGCGAAGTCCATGTAGCGGGAGATCCCGGTGGCGCGACTCGCCTGCGCCAGGAACAGGGCGACACCGAGGTACCCGCCGGCCAGCCCCGCGCCCAGCGGCATGATCGTCCACCGGCCGTCCTCCACCGGCTCCAGGCCCAGCCAGTTGACGGTACGGCCGTCGCGGTGCGCGGTCGCGCACAGGCGGTCCGCGATGCCCCGCGCGGCGGCCACGAGCGCCGCCGGATGGGGCACCGTGGCCGGTAGCGGCGCCTCTGACGGCTCGCCCGGCGCGTGCCGCCCCCCCGTCACCCGGGCGGCCATCGACGCCTGGATGATCCACTCCTGGTTCTCCCGGTCGGCGGCGCCCAGCCGGGCCAGCTTCGCGGCCACGAGGTCCAGCCCGCTCTCCTCCGGGCGCCACGGCAGCGCCCTGCCCAGGCCGTCGCGGATCTCCCGCTCGCCGGGGGACGCGCCGAAGTAGGGGATGTCCCCCGCCCACAGGTCGGCCCGCTCGGACGGCACCGCGGCCGACCGCGCGGGGTCGCCCGCCGACACGGCGTCGAGCAGGTCGAACACCCCGTCCCGGCCGGCGGTGGAGCGCATCACGTCCGGATGCGTCGACTCGGTCAGCAACTCGCCGTAGAAGCGGGTGGGCCGCAGCAGCACGCGGACCTCGGCCTCGCCGAACCGCGCCAGCGGCCCGCGCAGCAGCTCGTCGCGTCCCGCCGCGATGGCGTCGTAGGCACGCCGGAAACCGGCCAGCAGGCTCGGCACGTGGTCGGCCGGGTCGGCGTCCACCCCGTCCAGCGTGGGGCGGTTGGCCGCTCCGGCGAAACGGGTGACACCGCGCACCAGCCGCATGGTGTCCGTCCCCGCCCCCTCCCACTGGGCGGACAGGAAGGGGTACGTCCCGTCCTTGTCGCCGCCCAGGCCGGAGACGTCCAGCGCGCCCCGCTCGCCGACCAGCATCCTCGGCAGCAGCGCGGTGCGCTGGACGGAGTCCCACAGGGCGTGCAGCGCCGGGTCGGCGGACGCCTCCGCGGGCAGCGCCGGGTGGAACAGCGTCTCGACGTCGACCAGCACCGGCTGCCCGCCGCGGGCGACGAGGTTCTCGTAGTGCACGTCGATGGCGTTCAGCGCGTACAGCAGGGCGAGCAGCGCACCGGCGCGCGTGTAGAACCGCTCCACCTCGGCCGCGTCCGCGCACGGCCCGGCGGGCACGAACTCGGTCCAGCCGTAGCCCTCCCTCGGCACCGCGCGCGGGACGCGCAGGCCGAGGCCGGGGAGCCGTCCGTTGAGCCAGCCGAGCACCTCGGCGAAGCGCGGGTACGCCTGGACCGGGCGCGGCCGGTAGACGACCCTCGCCCCGCCGGTCAGGGTCACCACGGTGACGGAACGCCCCCCGAGATGGCTGTCACCGGTGGCGGAGAACTCCACCATGCCCCCGGGCTCGTCCCCCAGCAGTTCCCGCAGGTGCTCGCGGTCCGCCGCGAAGCGCGTCAGGAGTTCCAGCCCCGCCTCCACCGCCTGGTCGGCGGCCTGGCTCAGCAGGCGGGCGAGTACGGGGTACTCCCCCAGCAGCCCGGCGAGCCCCCTGTCGCCGCCCACCCTGCCCACGAAATCGGCGAACCGCTCGGCCGGCGTGGCTCCCGACAGCTCTCCCCGCACCCGCCGCGCGTTCAGCTCGAACACCAGGACCCGGGAGGCGATCCGCGTGAGCCGGGCCGTGAGGTCCGCCGCGAACCGCTCCCGTACCGAGGCGGGCCCGGCCCCGCCCTCCAGCCCTGCCGCACCGGCGACCAGCCGCTCCACCGCCTGCCGGACGAGCGGACGCACCGCGTCCGACAGCGTCGCCTCCCGCCCCGCCGGAACATCCGTGACGTCCGGAACATCCGTGACGTCCGGAACATCCGTGACGTCCGGAACATCCGTGACGTCCGCGTTGGCCTCCGGCGCGCCGGTCCTGCCGGTCCTGTCGACGAGACGCCCCGCTTCGGGAGCCGCAGGAGCGGCGGGCACAGCGGGCACGGCGGTCCTGTCGACGGGACGCCTCTCAGGAGCGGCGGGAGCGGCGGGACGCGCCGCGTCGTGAGCGGCGGCCCGGCCTCGGGGCGGCACGGCGACGGGCGGGCTCGCGGGGTTCACAGCCGCCAAGTATGACGATCCCCCCGCCCCGCGACATGGGGGCGACGCCCCCATATTTCCGCGAGCCCTCCCCCGTCCGCGCCCTTCCCTCATCCATGGCACACGGGCCGACGTATCCCGCCATACGCCGCCGTGCTCTCGTTCGTCTCTCGTTCCGCTCCGCGCCGGTACGGAGAGTAAGGCGAGAGGACGGCGAGAGATGCCGCTCATAGCGTCGGTCCCAGGCTTTGACAGGACTCCATCGAACGGGGAGGAGACGCGATGCTGGCAGCCCGGGATGTGCGGGTGACGATCGTCGGCGCCGGACCGGTCGCTTGTCTGGTGGCGATCGAACTTCGGAAACGATCATTCGAGGTGAGTCTCTACGAGCGCGGTTCGGACGTGCGCCTGGCCACCGGAGCCCGAGGGCACTCCTTCAACCTGACCCTGACCAGACGTGGCCTGACCTCGCTGGACGAACACATCGTGGACATGCTCTACCGCAACGGGGTCGTGCTGCCGCAGCGGGTCATCCACCATGTGGACGGGACGACGTCCTGCCAGCCCTACGGCACCGACCCCGACCTGCACCACCTGTTGTCGATCCCGCGGAGCCTGCTGCACGAGATGCTGCTCGACGAGGCCGAGAAGGCCGGGGCGCGGCTGAACTTCGGGTTCGAGTGCATCGGCGTCGAGCCCGCGTCGGGGTCGGCGACCTTCGTGGACGGCGGGGCGGGGATCGTACGGACGAGCGCGGACCTGCTGATCGGCTGTGACGGCGCGAACAGCATCGTCCGTCACGAGATGTTCCGGCGCGGGGCGCAGATGCGGATCTCCCAGGACTACGTCGCCGACGGCTTCGTGGAGATCCGCATCCCCGCTCTCACCGGCGGCGGCCACGCGCTGCTGGACGCGGCGCGTGACCCCGAGCGGCCGCGCCACCCCCGGCACGGGCTGCACATCTGGCCCCGCGGCGAGTTCATGTTGCTCGCCCAGCCGAACGTGGACGGTTCGTACACCGCGGGCCTGTGGATGCCGATGGTCGGCGGGGACGACGGCGAGGGCGGCGAGCGGCTCGGCTGGGACCGGGTGCGCACGCCTCAGGACGTGCGCGCGCTGTTCGAGGAGCACTTCCCCGACGTGGTGGACCTGGCCTCCTCCTACGCCGACGACGTGCTGCAGTGGTCGCCGGCGCCGCTGAAGACCGTGCGCTGCGATCCCTACCACCACGGCCGGACCGTGCTCATCGGCGACTCGGCGCACACCCTGGTGCCGTTCTTCGGCCAGGGCATCAACTGCAGCTTCGAGGACGTGCGGACCTTCTTCGCCCTCTTCGACCGCAACCTCGCCGAGACCGGGAGCGGAACCGGGAGCGAGACCGGGACCGGGACCGGGCACGACGCCGCGGCCGCGCTCGCCGCCACGCTGCCCGCCTACACCGAGTGGCGCAGGCCCGCGGGCGACACCATCGCCGACCTGTCGCTCGCGATGGCCTCGGAGCTCAAGGACCGCAGCGGGGACGTCGCGTTCCAGACCCGCAAGAAGCTGGAGAAGGAGCTGCACCTGCGGCACCCCAGGCTGTACGTGCCGCTGTACCACGCCGTGGCGTTCACCGACACCCCCTACCAGGACGCGGTGGCCCGCCACGAGCGGCACCGGGCGGTGCTCGACGAGCTGTGCGCGCGCCACGACCCCGCCGGCGAGGCGGAACTGATCATCGCGGCGTACGCGGAGGCGATCGGCCGCGCCGACCCCGGCTCCGGTCCCGTTCCTGCCCCTGCCCCTGACTCCGGTTCCGGCCGGTCGGACGGGCGGGCGGCGGGGATCGGCCACCTCGTCCCCGCTCCTCGGGCGGAACAGCGGCCCGGGGGGATACACGGCACGACGGGGACGGGCCTGCACCTGGACCCAGCGCAGCAGAAGGAACTGCTCGACGTCGTGACGTCCCGGCTCATGGACTTCCACGAGGACCTGAGCAAGGGCAACCACCCCGCCTGGTACCGGGTCGCCGCCGCGGAGCCGCCACGGGCCGAGCAGCGGGCCCCGCGTACCGGGACGGCCGTCGCCACCCTGCTCGACGAGATCTTCGACTCCGCGCTCCCCGACGGGATGATGCACCCCCACCCCGGGTTCATGGCCCACGTGCCCTCGGGCGGGCTGTTCCAGGGGGCCGTCGGCGAGTTCGTGGCCCGCAGCCTCAACCGGTTCGCGGGCGCCTGGGCCGCCGCGCCGGGTTTCGCCCGGCTGGAGGCGAACGTCATCGACTGGTTCTGCTCGCTGATGGGGTACGGCGAGGGCTCGTTCGGCTACCTGACCACGGGCGGGTCGATCGCGAACTTCATGGCGCTGCGGTGCGCGCTGGAACGCCTCCCCGAGCACCAGCACCACCGGGCGGCCGTGTACGTCTCCGAGCAGGGGCACTTCTCGGTGGCCAAGGCCGAGCGGCTGGCGGGCATCGGGGCCGGTGGACACCGGTCCGTGCCCACCGACGGCGCGTACCGCATGGACCTCGTCGCGCTGCGCGAGACGATCGAGCGGGACCTGCGCTACGGCACGCCGCCCGCCTGCGTCGTGGCCACCGCGGGCACCACGAACACCGGCGCGGTGGACGACCTGCGCGCCGTCGCCGAGCTGTGCCGCGAGTACGGCGTCTGGTTCCACGTCGACGCCTGCTTCGGCGGTTTCTTCCGCCTGACCCGGCGCGGGCGGGTGCTGCTGGACGGCATCGAGGAGGCCGACTCGATCGCGGTCGACGCGCACAAGTCGCTGTTCCTGCCGCACGGCAGCTCCGCGTTGCTGGTCCGGGACAAGGGCACGCTCAAGCAGGCGTTCGCCATCCCCGACGCGGCCTACATCCCGGAGCTGTCGCAGGACGACGACCGCCCCGACTTCATGGACTACGGCCCCGAGCTGACCCGCGAGTTCCGCGGCCTGACCGCGTGGCTGCCGATCAAGATGCACGGCATCAACGCCTTCGAGCGCTGCCTCGACGACAAGCTCGACCTCGCCGAGGACCTGGCCGTGCGGCTGGCCGGGGTGGAGGGGATCGACATCGTCTCGCGGGGAGAGCCGCACCTGCCCACCGTGGCGTTCAGGGTGCGCGCGAACAACGTCAGCGACACCGACGACACCGACGACGCAGCCGAGGCCGCCCGGCTCACCGAGCGGGCCTGCGAGCTGATCTGCTCCCGGGGCAACATCTACGTGGCCACCTCGGAGCTGCCGCGCGAAGGACATGTGATCCGCGCGTGCATCATGCACCACCAGACCGACGCGGGGGTCATCGACCAGTTCGTCGAGGACGTCCGCTGGGCCCTGCACAGGCTCGGAGAGGAGTGACAGGACGATGTTGACCACCACCCCCGTACGGCGGCTTCCCCCAGGCCCTGACGGGCCGGTCGTCGAGCAGCTCGCCGCGTTCGAACGGGACCCCTTCGGGTGCGTCGAGCGGGCGGCCCGGCGATACGGCGACATGTTCACCCTGCGCCTGGGCGCGCTGGGCAACGAGGACCTCACCGCGGTCGAGCACCGCGACGACTGGGTGTTCCTGACCCGGCCGGACCAGCTCAAGGTGATGTACGGCTCGGACGACCGCACCAGCGGCGCCCTGGCCAACAAGGTGTTCTTCGGCACCGAGGAGGAGTCCGTCGGCTACATCGACGGCACCATGCACCGCAGGCGCCGCGCCCAGCTGCACCCCGCCTTCAGCGGCAGCCGCGACTACGCCGCGATCACCGCGAACGCGGTCGACGCGCACGTGGCGCGCTGGCCGCGCGGGGTGCCGTTCGACCTGTTCACCGCGCTGCAGGCACTGACGAGCGACATCATCGTCGAGGTGGTCTGCGGGGGGATGGACGCCGAGGACAAGGCCGTCCTCGCGGCGATGCTGCTCCCCATGGAGAACGCCGAGTGCGGCCGCGAGGAGATCCTGGCGGCCGACCGGGCCGTCCGCGCCTTCCTCGACGAGCGCCTGCCCGGCCACCTGGACCGCTGCGCGGAGGCGGGCGTGGACGACGTCTTCGCCGCCCTGCTGCGCCACGCCGCCGAAGGCGACGGCACCCTGACCGACGAGGTGGTACGGGACGAGGTGTTCAGCCTGCTGTACACCGGTTTCTCCACCACGGCCAACACCCTGTCGTGGACGTTCCTGCACGTGCTCGACGACGACCGGGTGCGGGCGGAGCTGGGCCGCGAGCTCGGCGACCGCTTCCGCTCCCGCCCGGTGCGCGCCCAGGACTTCCGCGGGCTCGACTACCTCGACGCCACGCTCATGGAGGCGTTGCGGCTGCACCCGGTCTCGGCGCTCAACGGGGTGCGCATGGTCGTCTCGCCGATGCGGATCGACGGCTACGAGCTGCCGCCGGGGACGTTCCTGGTCCACTGCGCGTACCTGCTGCAGCGCGACCCGGAGCACTACCCCGACCCCTCGCTGTTCCGGCCCGAGCGGTTCGTGGACGCCTCCGTCGACCCCTACGTGTGGGGCGCGTTCGGCGGGGGCTCGCGCACCTGCGTGGGGCGCGGGTACGCCCGCGCGGAGATGCGCATGATCCTGGCGATGGTGCTGTCGTCGGTCCGCATGCGCGCGACCGGGCCGATCCCCCCCGCCCGGCAGCAGGGGATCTTCATGGCGCCCGAGCGGACCCGATGCGTTGTCGAGGAGTAGGCCCTGATGACCCTTTCACCCGTGCGCGCCGTCGTCGACCTGGACACCGTACCCGGTTGTGCCGAGGCCGCGGCCCTGGCGCGCGACTACGCCGTCATCCCGGTGTACCGGGAGTTCCTGGCCGACGCGCTGACCCCGATCACCGTGTTCAACCGGCTCTGCGGGCCGGACGACACCGGATTCCTGCTGGAGAGCGTGCCCGTCGGCGGTGACGTCGGCAGGTACTCCTACGTCGGGCACCGGCCCCGGCTGCTGGAGCAGCCGGCGGGTGACCCGCTGGCCGCGCTGCGCGAGATCGCCGCGACGCGGGCCGCCCCGGTGCCCGGGGCGCCGCCGTTCCACGGCGGGGTCGTCGGCTATCTCGGCTATGAGGCCGCGAGCCGTTTCGAGCGCCTGCCGGTTCCCGACGGGCCGGCGCCGGGGGTGCCGGAGTCGGCGTTCATGACCGCGGAGGACCTGGTGGTCTTCGACCACGCCACCCGCAAGCTGCTGACGCTGACGCTGTTCCGGCCCGACCGCGAGTCCTACGGGGACGCCGTGGAGAGGCTGGACCGCATGGGCCTGTGCCTGCGGTCCGCGCCCTGGGCCCCCGAGCTCGTCGGCCGGGCCGCGCGGCCGGTTCCCGACGGGCCGCGCACCGCGCCGGACGTCGAGGGGTGGCGCTCCAACGTCACCCGCGAGGAGTTCGAGCGGCGGGTCGTGCGGGCGCGCGAGTACATCGCCGCGGGCGACGCGTTCCAGATCGTGCTCTCGCAGCGCTTCTCCCGGCCGCTGCGCGTCACCCCGCTGGACCTGTACCGGCACCTGCGCGCGGTGAACCCGTCGCCGTACATGTACCACCTGAGCCTCGGCGGGGGGCGTCACGTCGTGGGCGCCTCCCCCGAGCTGCTGGTGCGCACCGACGGCCGCACCGCCCGCACCAAGCCGCTGGCCGGGTCCCGGCCCCGCGGCGCGACCCCGAACGACGACCTGGCGATGGAGCGGGACCTGCGCGACGACGCCAAGGAGTGCGCCGAGCACGTCATGCTGGTGGACCTGGGCAGGCACGACATCGGCCGGGTGTGCGCCCCCGGCACCGTGCGCGTGGAGCGCCTGATGGAGGTCGAGCGCTTCTCGCACGTGATGCACCTGTCCTCGACGGTCGCCGGAGAGCTGCTGCCGGAGGCGACCTGCCTGGACGCGCTGCGCTGGGCCTTCCCCGCCGGGACGCTGAGCGGCGCGCCGAAGATCCGCGCGATGGAGATCATCGCCGGGCTGGAGGAGGATCGCCGCGGCGTGTACGGCGGCGCGATCGGTTTCGTCGGCGTCGGCGACAAGGCCGACCTCGCCATCGGCCTGCGGACCATGGTGATCGCCGACGACACGGTGTACGTCCAGGCGGGTGCCGGGGTCGTGGCCGAGTCGGACCCGGCCGCGGAGTACCTGGAGACCCTGCACAAGGCCGGCGCGCTGTTCAGCGCGGTACGCGAGGCGGAGGCCACGAACGCACCGCCCGGCGCGACCGGCCGGACAGAGGCCACGAACGCGCTGTTCGGCGCGGCAGGCGAGATGGAGGCCGGGAGATGAGCGCGACCCCCAAGGTGGCGGTGATCGACAACTACGACTCCTTCACCTACAACCTGGTCCACTACCTCGCCGAGCTCGGCGCCGCGGTGTCGGTGTTCCGCAACGACGAGACGACGATCGGCGGGCTGGCCCGCCACGACATGCTGGTGATCTCCCCCGGCCCCCGTACCCCCGCCGAGGCCGGCCTGTCGGCCCCGGCCGCGCGGGCGCTCACCGGCCGGATGCCGGTGCTGGGCGTGTGCCTGGGCCACCAGGGCATCGCCGCGGCGTACGGCGCCGAGGTGGTGCGGACGACGCCGATGCACGGCAAGGCCTCGACGATCAGGCACGACGGCACGGGCATCCTGGCCGGGCTGCCCAACCCGTTCACCGCCACGCGGTACCACTCGCTGGTGGTGGACCACGCGAGCCTGCCCGACGAGCTCGTACCCACGGCGTGGACCGACGACGGCGTGCTGATGGGGCTGCGCCACCGGTCGCACCCGACCTTCGGCGTGCAGTTCCACCCGGAGTCCGTGCTCACCCCCATGGGCAAGCGGCTCATGGCGAACTTCCTGAAGAGCGGTTGACCGGCCCGCCGGTGAGGCGGGCGCGCGACGGAAGCCCCCCGGCTCCCATGGCCTTCGCGGTTCCCGCGGCCGGGAACGGCGACCGCGACGCGTCACCCCAGGTCGGGTGCGACGCGCAGATCTGGTGAAGGAGTTGTCAGCGGCATGCAGACTATCGATGTTCCGACCCGTGGTGCCCCCGCCCCGCCGTCGGCCCGTACCGGCGCGCACCTGCCGCCGGCCGGCTGGCGTCCGGACTCCTGGCGCGGGCTGCCCATCTCCCAGCAACCCGACTGGGCCGACCCCGGCGGGCTGTGCCGCGTCCTCGACGAGATCTCCCAGCTCCCGCCGCTGGTACTGCCCGGCGAGATCGAGGACCTGCGCGCGGAACTGGCCCGCGTCGCGGACGGCCGCGCCTTCTTCCTCCAGGCCGGCGACTGCGCGGAGCGGTTCGGCTCCTGCATCGAGAACGGGGTACGCGGCAAGCTCAGGCTGATCCTGCAGCTGGCGATCCTGCTGTCCTACGGCTCCGGCCTGCCGGTGGTCAAGGTCGGCCGGATCGCCGGGCAGTTCGGCAAGCCGCGCAGCAGCCCGACCGAGATCGTCGACGGTGTCGAGCTGCCCGTGTACCGGGGCGACATCGTCAACGACACGGCGCCCACCCGCGCCGCCCGCACCCCCGACGTCGAGCGGCTGCGCGGCGCCTACAACCACGCGTCGGCGACCCTGAACGTGCTGCGCGCGCTCCTGCAGGACGGCTTCGCCGACCTGGAGCAGGTGCACGCCTGGAACCAGGAGTTCGTCCGGCGCACCCCCGCGGCCCGGCAGCACGAGGACGTCGCGGCCGACATCGCGTGGGCGCTGCGTTTCATGTCCGCGTGCGGCGCGGAGCGGCCGGACCGGAGCACCCCGCAGGAGTACCTCTACACCTCGCACGAGGCGCTGCTGCCCGGCTGGGAGGAGGCGCTGACCCGGCGGGACGAGGAGACCGGGGCCTGGTACGGCACCAGCGCCCACATGCTGTGGGTGGGCGACAGGACCCGGGGGCGCGACGCCGCGCACATCGAGTACCTGTCCGGGATCGCGAACCCGGTCGGGGTGAAGATCGGGCCGGACGTCACGCCCGCCGAGCTGCGGCTGCTGTGCGAGCGGCTGGACCCCGGCCACACGCCCGGCAGGCTGGTGCTGATCAGCAGGCTGGGCGCCGACCGGGTGCTCGACCTGCTCCCGCCGCTGGTCGACGAGATCCGCGCCACCGGGCGGCCGGTGGTGTGGGCCTGCGACCCCATGCACGCCAACACCTTCCGCTCGCAGAGCGGTTACAAGACCAGGCGGCTGTCGGACATCACCCGCGAGGTCGCGGGGTTCTTCGCCGTGCACCGGGCCGCGGGCACCTTCCCCGGCGGCATCCACCTCGAACTGAGCGGCGACGACGTCACCGAGTGCCTCGGCGGGGTGGAGGAGGTGCTCGACGTCGACCTCGGGCACCGGTACGAGACCGCGTGCGACCCGCGGCTGAACGCCGGCCAGTCCATCGAGCTGGCCTTCGCGGTGGCGCGGCTGCTGCGGCGGCACTGCGCGGCGTGACCCCGGCCCGTCCTGGCTCCGGCCCCCTCCGGAGCCAGGACGCATCGGGGAACGCCGGGCCGGAGGCTCAGGACCGGCCACGGGGGCGGCGGGAAGATCGGGACGACTCGGGGGCGGCGAAGGGACACCGGGGCTCGCGTCAGGCCGCCCGGGAAAGTCAGGTCGCTCGGAAAAGTCAGGCCGGTCGGAAAAGTTGAGCCGCTCGGGAAACACGGCTCGGGTCAGGCCGCCTCGGGGGACACCGGGGTGGCCACTCCAAGCCACTCCAAGCCACTTCAAGCCACTTCAAGCCGCTTCAGGCCGCGCGTCCCCGGGGCGGCACGGCCTCCGGGCCGGGTGGCGGCCCCGGCGGGGTGCCGTCCCCGAACGGCCTGCCGCCGAGCTCCTCGCGGCCGTGCGGGGTGAGCCATCCGGACAGGTCCGGGCCGCCGGGCACGATGTGACGGGGATTGCTCTCGTCCAGCACGAGGTGGTAGTGGCGCTTGATGTGGTCGAAGTCGACCGTGTCCCCGAAGCCGGGGGTCTGGAACAGGTCGCGCGCGTACGCCCACAGCGCCGGCATCTCCGTCAGCTTCGACCGGTTGCACCGGAAGTGCCCATGGTAGACCGCGTCGAAGCGCACCAGCGAGGTGAACAGCCGGATGTCGGCCTCGGTGATCGTGTCGCCGACCAGGTAGCGGCGGGTCCGCAGCCGCTCCTCCAGCGCGTCCAGGCGGGCGAACAGCGCGTCGTAGGCCCGCGAGTACGCCTCCTGGGTGGTGGCCATGCCCGCCTCGTACACCCCGATGTTCACGTCGCGGAACACCAGCTCGTTCAGCTCGTCGATCTCCGCGCGCAGCGGCTCGGGGTACAGGTCCGGGGCGCCGGGGCGGGCGAGTGCCGTCCACTGGGTCGCCAGGTCCAGGGTCATCGCGCCGAAGTCGTTGGTCACCAGGCGCCGGGTGGCCACGTCGACCATCGCGGGAACGCTGAACCCGCCGTCGTAGTCCGCGTCGGCGGCTAGGTACGCCTCGCTGAGGTAGCGGTAGCCGAGGACGGGGTCCCTGCCGCCGGGGCCGAGGCCGAAGTTCCAGCCCCGGTCGTCCTGGATGGGGTCGACGAGGGCCAGCGAGATCGCGTCCTCCAGGCCGAGCAGCCTGCGGCTCACCACGGCCCTGCTGGCGAACGGGCACGCGCGGCTGGCGACCAGCCGGTAGCGGCCCGGCTCCACCGGCCAGGCCGAACCCGGATCCGCGGTGATCCGGGCGTCGAAGTGGCTGGGGGACATCACGGACTCGGACTCCGCTTCGGCCCCTGCTTCGGTCCCTGCTTCGTTCCCTGCTTTGGACTCCGTGCTCAATTCGGCTCCATGGGATCGTGGTCGGTCTCTCCGACGGTGACCTTCCCCGTACGCGCCGGGGCATTACGACTTCGAGGGATCACAGGGCTCCGAGGAATCACGGCTTCGAGGAGTCCGCGGGGACCGGGGCCGCCGGGGTGCGGCGCGACCGCGCCCCGGCCGAGAGCGCCACGGCGGTCGCGACGTTGACCGCGGCCATCGCCAGGCAGAGCAGCGGGAGCCCGCCCAGGGAGAGCAGCGGCCCGGCGAGGACGAGGCTCCCGGCCGCCGCGGCGGCGCCCATGGCGAGCTCTCCGAGCCCCTCGGCGCGGTTGCGCAGCGGTTCCGGCGTCACCTCCACCAGCCACATGCTGCCGCTGACCAGGTGTAGGTTCCACGACACCCCGACCAGCGCCAGCAGCGCCAGGTCGGAGCCGACGCCGCCGCCGAGAACGCCGAAGGCCAGCGAGCCGGTCATGCACAGCGCGGCGACCCGCGCCACGGGGCGGGGGCCGAACCGCCTGCACAGCGCCGCCGAGACCGGCGCGAAGGCGAACATCGCGCCGATGTGCAGGGCGGCGAACATCCCGACCGCCTGAAGGTCCCACCCGCTGTGCTGCAGGTGGTTCGGCGCGGAGCCCATGATCGCCACCATGGACAGGTTGCCGGTGCCCAGGACCAGCAGCGGCAGCAGCCGCCCCGTCCCGCGTCCGGCGGCCGGGGTGTCCGTCGCGGACGCCTCCGGCCCGCCGCCACCACGCAGCCTGAGCAGGATCAGCGAGGCCAGCGGGAACACCACCACCGCGAGCAGGTGCAGACCCGTCTGCGGGGGCAGGCCCACCGCCCGCGCCACCGAACCGGTCGGTCCGAGCAGCACGGGGCCGAGGACCGCGCCGACGGTGACGGCGGCCACCGCCATCCCCATCGCCTGCGGGGCACGGCGCTCGTCGACGAGGTCGGTGGCCAGATAGCGGCCGAGCATCACACCGGTGGTGCCCGCGCCCAGCAGCACGGTGCCGAGCAGCAGGCTCGCCAGCCCCCAGTTCACCGAGAACACGACGACGGCCGCGCCCGCGGTCGCGCAGAGGTTGCAGGCGGCCGGGCCCCACACGCGCCCGAGCCGCCGCATGATCGCGCCCGCGGCGGGACCGGCGAGCGCCGACCCGGTGACCAGCGCGCCCATCGCCGTCGGGCCGTAGGCCGCCGATCCGGTGATCAGCTCGGCGAGCAGGGGGCCCGCGGTGGCGCCCGCGGCGAGCCCGAGCGATCCGACGATCTGGCTCAGGCACAGCAGCAGGACCGTTCCAGGAAGCCGGGTGCGTCCGGAGGTGTTCATCGCGCCGCCCACCACCTGACGCGGTCGTTGACCATGCGGTCCGTGGCCGTCATGTGCCGGCGGTGCGGTTCGCTCAGGTGCGCGACACGGCGTACGACGGACCGGGGCGTCTGTGCCAGATTGGCTTCCAGCAGGGTGCGCGCGAACCGGTCGAACGCGTCGGCCAGGTCGTGCTCCCGGGTCCCCAGGCAGAGGTCACCGAGACGGTCGAGTTGCCGTACGGCCGCCGCGGGCAGCCGGAACCGGCAGGCCACCACGTCGACGTCCGGGGAGACCGAGCGCTCGGCGCAGGAGGCCTCGAAGGCGTTGAACAGCGGGCTGATCCCGGTGAGGCCCGCCTGGCCCGTCAGGTCCGGGCAGTGCTGGGGCGGTCTGCCCGTCACGTCGTCGGCGATGCGCATCGCCGTCACCCCTTCCTCTCTCATCACCCCGACCGCCAGGTCCAGGGGGGTCGCCGGCAGGGCGAGGTCGCGGACGGCGTGCACGGCCGCCGCGCCGGTGCGGGCGCCGATCGCCGCCACCAGCAGCAGCTGCGCGGCCTCCTTCGCGGACTGCAGGTGGAATCGCCGGGCCGGTGCCGGCAGCCACAGCACCGTCCCCTCGCGGCACGAGCGGCGGAAGCGGCGCAGCAGCGGCGAGTCGTCGGCGACGTGGGCGAGGCGCGCGATGACGGCGTTCACCCGCCCCCGGGACGCGGCGTCGGCGACGATCAGCTCGATGGCCCGCTTGCTGGCCGACCGGACGTCGTGGGCGTACAGGAGCAGCGACTCCTCGGCGGAGGCGACGACCAGGACGCCGACCCGCGCCTCGGCGCAGGCGTCCACGACGTGGCGCGTGCCCAGCACGTCGGTGCACACCGAGTCGTGGGTGCCGCCCTCGGCCGTTCCCGTGACGGGACGCGTGGCCAGGTGGAAGACGACGTCGGGACGGACATCGGTGATCAGCCGGGAGACCCGCTCCCGGTCGCGGACGTCGAGGACGCGGTGCTCGGCGCCGTTCACTGTGCCTCCCACTGCGCCGTCAACGGTGCTGTCCACGGTGCCGTCCACGGTGCTGTCCACGGAGGCGTCCGGTGAGAGGCCGGCCGTCAGCAGCCTGCCCGGCCCCATGCCCGCCAGCCCGGCGACCAGCATGCCGCCGATGCGTCCCTCGGCCCCGATGACCAGCACGGTACGGCCGCCGACCAGGTCGCGTACCCGCCGGTGCGGCACGCCGACGTCCCGCCCGACCGGCGCGAGGACGTGCCGGTAGCGCGCGCCGCCCGCCGGGTACGTCGCGGTCAGCTCGGCGGTCAGCTCCCACAGCCTGCGCAGGGTGGCGTTGTCCAGCGCGCGGCGCCACGCGGGGGCGATGGCGCGGATCTCGTCGAGGATTCCCTCGATACGCCGTGCGGCACTCATCTCGAAGACTCCTGTACGGCAGGACCGGCTCGGGACTCGGTGCTCAGTGCTCGGTGTCCGGGACTCACGGGTCCGGACAGGGCCCGGGGCTCGGGACCCGCAGGTTCGACGGGTCCGACGGAGCCCGGGACCCGGGGTTCGGGGCTCGGAAGGCCGGACGGGGGCCCGATCGGCGCCCCGTCCGGAAGCGCGGCTCAGCTCGCGGCGGGAGCCCGTTTGATCCCGCTGATCACCCCGTGCGGGGTCCAGGTGTCCCCGGGCAGCCTGCGCACCTCGTCGAACCCCGTCTCGCGCATCCACCGCTCGTAGTGGCTCCAGCTGTAGATCATGCTGCGCGGCGCGGTGAGCGTGGCGAAGTAGGCGTTGTCCAGCGCCGAGTAGAGCGGGCCGTCGCCGGTGTCGCCGGACATCACGTTGAACACCATGACCCTGCCGCCCTCGGGCAGCGCCGCGTGCGCCTTGCGCAGCAGGTCGCGGTTCTGCTCCGGGGACCAGATGACCAGCTGGTTGGCGAACAGCACCGCGTCGTGGCCCTGGGGGTACGGGTCGTTGAAGATGTCGCCCACCCGCACGTCGATGCGGTCGCTCAGGCCGTTGTCGGCGATCTTGCGCCGGGCGATGTCCACCGCGCCCGGCAGGTCGAGGACGGTGAACTCGACCCCGGGGTTGGCGCGGGCCAGCTCGATCGCGTTGACCCCGTCGCCGCCGCCCACGTCGAGCACCCGGCGTACCCCGGTGAGGTCCGCCTTGGCGACCAGGACCGGGTTGGACAGCAGCGACCAGGAGCGCATGCAGCGGTAGAAGAGCCGCTCCAGCTCCGGCGTCTCGGGCAGCCGGTGGTACAGGTCGTCGCCCGTCCCCGCGAACCGGGCGAGCCCGGCGTTGGTGTTCTCCCGCAGCGACTCGACGAGGTCGGCCAGCGGAAGGTAGACGAGCTGGGCCTGGAAGGCGACGATGTCGGCCAGCACCTCCCAGGAACCGTCCTCGAACATCTCCCGGATCACCGCGCAGTTGCGGTAGCGCCCGCCGGTCACCTCGGTGAGCCCGAGGGCGGTGACGCCGAGCAGCAGGATCTCCGCCGGCCGCGGGCCCAGCCCGAGCGCGTCGCCGACCTCCTCGGCGGCCAGTTCCCCCTTGTCGCGCAGCAGGGCGAACAGGCCCAGCTCGCAGCCCGCGTTGAGCATCTGGAACGCCGCCGCCCCGAACAGCGGGCCGACGAGATCCTCACGTGACCGCACCTTCCGCGGACCCTGATGATCGTGAGGACCCTGATGGTTGTGAAGGGACACCGCGCTCTCCTCCCGTGTTCTCGCGCGTGGGGCCGTCACGACACGTCGAACAGCGTGCCGGGGACGGGGTGGCATCTCTGCTCGGTGCCCAGGTCGTCCAGCCGTGCCATCTGGGACTCGTCGAGGGTGAAGTCGAACACCTGGATGTTGGCACGGATGCGCTCGGGCCTGGCCGACTTCGGGATGACGACGATGTCGTGCTGCAGGTGCCAGCGCAGCACGACCTGCGCGGGCGTCCTGTCGCACTCCCTGGCGATCTCCACCGCCGTGGGATGCTGAAGCAGTCCCTGGTCACGGCCGATGGGGCTCCAGGCCTGCGTCACGATGCCGCGCTCGGCGTGCGCCGCGCGCAGCTCGTGCTGCGGGTACAGGGGGTGCAGCTCGATCTGGTTGACCGAGGGGACCACCGAGCACTCCTCGGCCAGCCGGTCGAGCTCGGCGACGCCGAAGTTCGACACGCCGATCGACCGGACGCGGCCGTCGGCCCGCAACCTCTCGAACGCCCGCCAGCTGTCCACGTACCGGTTCAGCGCGGGGCGCGGGAAGTGGATCAGGTACAGGTCGAGCTGGTCGAGGCCGAGCCTGGCCATGCTGTCGTCGAAGGCCCGCATGGTCTCGTCGTAGCCGTGGGCGTCGTTCCACAGCTTGGTGGTGACGAAGAACTCCTCGCGCGGAACCTCGCTGTTGGCGATCGCCTTTCCGACTCCGGCCTCGTTCTGGTAGGCGGCGGCGGTGTCGATCAGGCGGTAGCCCTCTTCGATCGCCGTCGTCATCGGCTCCACCACCTGGTCGGCGGGGATGAGGAACACCCCGTACCCGAGCTGCGGGATGGACACGCCATCGTTGAGGGGCACGTGCGGGATCGTGGTCACGGCAGGTTCGTCCTTCCTGTTCGGGGCCGTCGTCAGGAGTAGCGGCCGGGCTCGGGCACCTCGTCCAGCAGCCGGTACAGGCCGACCTCGCGGCGCTGGTAGGCCACCGGGTGGTGCAGCGTGTGGGTACGGACGTTGCGCCAGAAGCGATCGAAGCCGAACCGGTTCGCGGTGGAGCGGGCGCCGGTGACCTCGAAGATCCGTGAGGTGACCTCCAGTGCCACCTCGTCGGCCCGCGCCTTGACCGCCGCGGTCCGCACCTTGTACTCGCCGCGGATCCGGGGGGTGACCGAGTCGGGGTCGCGATGGAGCTCCATGCCCTCCTCGGCGACCTGGTCGGCCAGCGCCTCGGCGGCCCAGAGTTTGGCGGTCAGGTCACCGATGGTGTCCTGGACGCGGGGCTCGTCGACGGTGCGCTCGTAGCCGCCCCAGCCGCGGCCGTTCTGGGTGTACTCGATCGCGGCGCGCAGCGCGCCCCCGGCCACGCCCAGCCAGATGTTGCAGAACAGGAGCTGGCCGGTCGGCACGTTCGTGGTCGCGTAGGTACGCGGGTTGAACTCCTTGTCCCGGTAGCCCAGCGCGTCCTCCCATGGCACCCTGACGTCGCGGATGGTGATCCCGCCGCTCTCCGTCAGGCGCTGGCCCATGTTGTCCCAGTTGTTGTGGTGGATGATGCCCGGCTGGTCGGTGGGCACGACGGCCAGCACGTGGTCCTTGCCGTTCAGCACGCCCTCCAGCACCGTGTGGTCGGAGACCTTCACCCCGGTGCAGAAGTGCTTGCTGCCGTTGAAGACCAGGTGGTCGCCCTCGTCGGTGGCGACCACGTCGGCGTCGCGCGGGTTGAGGGCGCACCCGAAGAACCAGTTGCCCCGGGTGGCCTCGATCTCCAGCCGCCGGATCTGCTCCTCGGTGCCCAGCCACCGGGGCAGCCAGCACCAGGTGTAGTGGTCGCCCAGCAGCTGGCCGATCGACCCGTCGGCCGAGGCGACCGCCCGCACGACCCGGTAGGCCGTCGGCCACTCCTGGCCGGCGCCGCCGTGCTCCACGGGACCGAAGATCGGCACCAGTCCCGACTCCTTGAGGACCTGGATCTCCTCGTGCGGCGTCTGGTTGGCCCGGTCGCGCTCGGCCGCGCCGACGCTCAGCACGTCGGCCACCTCCCGGGCGCGGTCGACCCAGCCCTTCGGCGTGTCCGGCCTGGCCGACCAGTCGGGCCGGGGTATGGCCCCCGAAGGGGCGGGCGTGGTGATGGTCACGTTCTCTCCTTAGGGTGTCGGGGGGATCAGGGCGCCGGGACGGTCAGGCCGCGGGGCGCGTGGTGCCGTGCGGGTTGTCGATGACCGAGCGCCAGAGGCCGTCGGCGCCGCGCCGGATGACGTCGGTGCTCGTCCCCTCCATCCGCATGTGGTCGCCGCCGGGGCCGGTGCCCTCCACCACCCAGTCGGCGATGATCAGCGCGATGTCGTCCGCGACGTAGACGTGGCGGTCGCGGATGTCCATGGGCAGCCCGAGCGCGAGGAAGTCGGCGATCGCCTTGCTCGCCTCGCCGCCGGTGACGGGGTCGCCGGGGCCTCGGACGAACACCGCGCCGTCCTCCAGGCCGGCCTCGACGGCGGCCGCCTCACCGGAGTTGAAGGCGCGGCGGAAGTTCTCGGTGTGCTGGTACGGGTCGGAGACCGGGGCGAAGGCGCTCCTCGTCGAGCTGGTCATCTGTGCTCCTTCATGACATTCGGTGACTCGCGGTTTCCGCGGTCAGCGCGGGCCGGTGGCGGTGTCCCGCGACGGCGGGCTCGGCGACCTCGGCGGGTACGGGCTCGTGCGGTTCCGGCCACACCGAGTAGCGGCGCAGCCCGTACAGCAGCGGACGGCGCGACTCCCGGCGCAGCACGCGCTGGACCGCGCCCATCACGACGGTGTGGTCGCCGACCCGGTCGGCGCGCGACACCAGGCAGTCGGCGATGGAGTGGGCGTCCCGCACCAGGTGCGGGCCGCACGCCCTGCCGTCGACCGTCCACTCGGCGCGCTCGAAGCGGCGCGGATCGCCGGAGGCGAACAGCTCGGCGGTCGGCCGGGCGTTGTGGTCGAGAAGATTGAGGGTGAACCGCCGGGCGGCGAGCACCGCCGCCAGGGTCGGGCTGGCGTTGCGCACGCACACCAGCAGGGTCGGCGGGGCAAGGGTGACGCTGCAGACCGACGAGCAGGTTATGCCTTTGGGACTGCCGTCGGCGGAGACGACCGTCACGACCGCCACCCCGGTGGGAAAACCCGCCATCAGGGCGCGGAAGTCGTCCTGGCCGCTCTGATTCGTGTTCGGTACTTCGCGCATGTGATACCGCCTCTGCTGGCCGGGAGCCCGGTCCGGACCCGTACGCGACGATGTCCGGGAACCGCCTGCAATCACGTGAGTTCACGCTATGGGCGTCGGCTCTCGAAGCTCTCTTCACCCTCTCTCACCGGCCTTGACCTGGGCGGGCCATGAGACGGCGAGGCCGCCGGAGCGATGCTCCGGCGGCCTCGGGTGACGCCTGTCGTGCCGTGCCGGGCGTCAGGTGCCCGCGGCTCGGTGGGTCGTCATGGTCGTCGTCGTTGTCGTCGTCGGGCTGGGTGTCACGCGTTCGCGGCTCACGGCTCACGGCTCACGGCTCACGGCTCACGGCTCACGGCTCACGGCTCACCAGGAGCCGGTGGCGGGCGGGACGTCACGTGTGCGCGGCTCGCAGCGGCTTGAGCGCCTCGGCGATCCGGGCGAAACGGGCACCGTGGTATTCGGCGGCGGCGTACACGTGCTTGGCCAGGTCTTCGTCGCCGTCGCGGATGCTGATGCCGTACGGGTTGCCGCCCGCGGCGTGGATGAGGTCGTAGTCGACGTACCCGGTGGGGACGATGATCGAGCCCCAGTGGTGCATCACGTTGTAGAGGGCGACCAGGGTGGTCTCCTGCCCCCCGTGGACCTCGTAGCTGCTGGTGAACCCGGTCGCCGCCTTGCCCGCCAGCTCGCCCTCCTGCCAGATCTTGCCGGTCATGTCGAGGAACTGCTTGAGCTGGGAGCTGACGTTGCCGAAGCGGGTGGGCGTGCCGAAGACGAACCCGTCGGCCCAGACGAGATCGTCGACGGTGGCCTCCTCGATATGCGCGGTGGCGTCAACGTGCTCCCGCCAGGCCGGGTTGGAGTCGATCGCCGAACGGGGGGCCAGCTCGGTGACCCGGCGCAGCCGGACCTCCGCCCCCGCCGAGGCGGCACCACGGGCCAGGGCCTCGGCGAGCGCGTGCACGTTGCCCGTGGCCGAATAGTAGATCACTGCGATTCGGGTATTCATCAGCACACCTCTCAACTGTTCATTCGACAGATCTCAATTCAAAGGCGCGGGCGACCGGGCCCGCCGGGTTTCACGCGTACGCGTCCCATCCCGGCCGGGCCCCGTCCGTCTCCCACGCCTCCGTACGACGGCCGTCAGCTCGCGGACGGCACGGCCGCGACACCGTCCTGGTCGTCCGCGTCCGCGCCGACGATGCCGAGTTCCCGGCGGCCGAGCCGGGGGCGGGACGGTGACGGCACGCGGGACATCCGGCCGCGGTGGCGGGCGGCGAAGCGCAGCCCCTCGGCCTCCAGTTCGAGCCAGGCGCCCGGATCGGACGTCACCATCTCGATCATCTGCTCGCACACCGACGTCGGGCATTCGATCAGGCCGGACGCCCCCGCCTCGCCCCTGAGCAGCCGCTCGGCGCCCTGGGCGAGCCCCAGCCAGCAGTCGGTGGCGCGATCGAGCATGCCGGTCCGCTGCGCGGCGGTCAGCTCGCTGAGGGAGCGTTCCCTGGCGTACAGCCCCATCAGCTGGTGCATCCGGCAGCGCAACACCCCCATGTGGTCGGTGCCCGCCACGTCCAGCAGCCCCCGGTCGACGAGGTGTTCCAGGATCGGCTCCACGTCGGCGATCGGGGTGTCGACGGCGGCGGCGATCACCCAGGCGCCGAAGTCGGGCACCTGCAGCATGCCCGCCGCGTACCAGACCCGCCGCACGTCCGGGTCGAGGGCCTCGACACTGGGGGCCAGGTAGGAGCGCATGTCGAACGCGCCGTGGGAGAGCTCGTCCAGCCGGCGGTCCGGGTCGCTCAGCCGCTGCGCGAGACGGCCGATCTTGAGGTGGGTGCGGGCGGCCAGGCGCGCCGCGGCGGCACGCACCGAGAGCGCCAGCCTGCCGGTCGCGCCGACCACCTGGTCCACCGCCTCGGGCTCCGCCGCTATGCGGTGGACGCCCACGACCTTGCGCAGGAGCTCGACCGACTGGTCGACGGTGAGCATGCCCACCTCGACGGGGAAGTTGCCCGGGACGTCGGACAGGTTCGAGCGGCTGGTCATCAGCAGCGCGGCCTCGGGCGTGGCCGGGATGAGCGGCCAGACGTGACCGGCCCCGAGCACGTCGTCGAGCATGATGAGCACGCGCCTGCGGTCGAGCAGGCTGCGGTAGATCGCGGCCCGCTCGGAGAGCTCCTTCGGGATCGCGGTGTCGGCGACGCCGAAGGAGCGCAGGAAGCAGGACAGCACGTCGCCGACGTCGACCGGGTCGGGCCGGGAGCCGCGCAGGTCGGCGTAGAGCTGCCCGTCGGGGAACTCGCCGCGCAGCTGGTGGGCCACGTGCAGGGCCATGGCCGACTTGCCGGAGCTCCACTTGCCGTAGACGCCGCAGATGCGGGCGCCCTGGCTGTCGGCCGTCAGCGCGGCGCGGATGCGGCGCTCGTGCTCCGGCCGGCCGACGTAGTCGGGCAGGTCCGCGACAAGCTGGGCGGGCACGTTGACGGGCGTTTCCTCAAGGGTGTGAACCGGTTCGCCCGCCAGGACGCGCTGGTGCATCTCCCGCAGGGTCGGGCCGGGTTCGAGGCCGAGCTCGTCGACGAGGAGCGCCCGCCCCGCGGCGTACGCCTCCAGGGCCTCCGCCCGCCGGTCGGCGCAGTACAGCGCGTACATCAGCTGCGCGCGCAGGCCCTCCCGCAGGGGATACCGCTCCACCAGGGCCATCAGCTCGTCGATCAGCTCCCGGCCCCGGCCACACTGGAGCTCCAGGTCGATGCACTCCTCGATGACCGACAGCCGCCGCTCCTCCCACTTGGCGGCGATGGCCTGCACGGCGGGGCTGTCGACCTCGGCGAGCACCGGGCCGCGGAACAGCGACAGAGCGCAGCGGAAACGGGACGCCGCCAGCGTCCGGTCGCCCTGCGCGGCCAGCGAGCGGGCGTCGGCGACCTGCTCGTTGAACCGGTGCGCGTCGACGGTCTGCGGGTCGACGCGCAGGGCGTAACCCGGTGACGTCGTCTCGATGAGGTCCGCGACCGCTCCGGCGAGCGCGAAGGAGCGGCGCAGCTGCCATATGCACGTCTGCACCTGCTCGGCGGCGGTCCGCGGCGGCCTGCCCGCCCAGAGGGCCTCGACGATCTCCCCGACCGTCACGATGCGGCCGGCGCCGGCCAGGAGCATCGTGAGAACGATGCGCTGCCGGTTCTTGCCGACGACGACGGGTGTGTCACCGATCAGCACTTCAAGTGGACCCAGTATACGAAACAGCATGTGCGCCTCGACACTTCCGTTAACGGCAATCTAATCGGATCGTCTCGCCTCGTCCCATCAATCCCCATTCCCGGTCGGGTATTCACGGCGCCCTCCGCGACAACCCGGTTGACCATGGAAGGGGGACCGTCACGACCGTTCGTCACCTTGCCTTTCCTTTCACGATGGATCGCCGTTTCGCCGGAGGAGCGGCGACGCGGGGTGAATGTGACGCACCCATACCGCCAATTCCGGGTGATCACTATTCAACACATGTGATCTTGATTTAACAAGACCTCACCCTCTTTACATATAGCAAATCACCGCACACGTGGCAAGCCAGCGATAAATTGCATGGTCACGGCCAATAAGCGCCCATCAATCATAAGTCTCCCAACGTAATTCCAATTTTTACCGTGACATAATTCGTCACGCCACGTCGCCCCGTTCCGCACGCGTCGTCCCGGGGAAGCCGTGGGGAAGGAGGCCCGCGAGCGAGGAGCCGAAAGGGCGGAGGAGGCGGTTCACCAGGGAAGGTTCCCTGTCTCCGGTTCGGCGGCCGACCGGGCCCGGCATCGGGCGTCGGCGGCTCGCCGTGACCGGGCGCGACGGACCCGAATTTCGGTCAACATCGCCGGGTCCCGCACGTTTCGTTCACGGCACCCGGTCGCCGAATCACCGATCAGGGGCGAAGGACCGTGCCACAGAACGTTTCGGATTCCAGGAGGGAACACCCCCGCTTCAGGGAGAACGTCATTCCCCGATTACCAAACCCTCGTACGGTGCGGGAATTCCCGGGCCACGGGTACGGCCGAATTCAAGAATGTCCGGCCACGAAAACGGTGTCGATGAAAAACGCGTACGCGACCAGGTCCTGGTCGCGGCCGGCGACGGCGGGGAGAACACGCCATCGGCGACTTGAATTGTCGGAGGTCCTGCCTGCCCGGACAACCACCACCCATCGCGCTGTTTTGTTCGTTCTTCGCGTGCTTCGTTCTTCGCTTGCTTCGTGCTTTACGTGCTTCGTTCTTCGTGTGCGAGGAGCGACCGGCCCCCGGCCGACCATCGCTACCCGCGCGAGGATCGGTCAAACACGGCCGGGCGCGGTCCCGCACGCCCTTGTGCGACGTTCCGGCCCGCCGCCCTGTTCACGACCGTGGACGGACGGCCACCGGGCGATCGGGCTCACCCGCCGGTTCGCCGTCCCGTGGCCTGCCATCCGGTACGCGGGACACGGTGACGGCCGGGTCTCCGTTCGGAGACCCGGCCGTCGCGGTCCCGCACCGCGCGGGGCCGGAACCGGAGCCGGAAAGGTCAGGGCAGGGTCAGGGCCGCGTGACGGCCGTGTCCGGTCCTCGGACGCTCAGGGAGTCGGGGTGGGGGTCGGGGTCGGAGTGGGGGTCGGGGTCGGAGTGGGGGTCGGGACGGGGGTTTCCGTCACGGTGGGGGTCGGTTCGGGAGTGGGGACGGTCGGCGTCTCCGAGGGAGGCGGCGTGGGGGTCACGACGGGCGGCGTGGGGCAGACGACCTTGGGCTCGCGCCACTTGCTGGACCGCCAATGGTTGACCGACCACCAGTCGCCGCCGCGCCAGAACTTCTTGCTGGGCCGCGTCAGGTCGAAGACGTAGGCGGCCGTCGCCGTCTCGCCCGTGGCCGGCGGGCTCGTGGGCGTCTCACTTACGGTCGGCGTACTCGTGGGCGTTTCGGTCGGCGTGTCAGTAGGCGTGTCCGTGGGCGTCTCGCTCACGGTCGGCGTACTCGTGGGCGTCTCACTTACGGGCGGCGGGCTCGTGGGCGTCTCGCTCGCGGGCGGCGGGCTCGCGGGCGGCGTGTCCGTGGGCGGCGTGTCCGTGGGCGGTGTGCTCGGGGTCGTCTCGCCCGTCGCCGGTCCGCCCGTGGTCGTGGTCGCGGTCGTGGCGGTCACCGAGACCCAGTCGCCCTGCCTGATCATGTTGCCCCGCCGTCCCGAGAGGGACCTGGTGGAGTCGGTGATCGCGTACACCTTCTCGAAGCCGTCCTGGCTTCGCACCGTGATCGAGTCCTCCGCCACGGCGATCGCCTCGCCGGTCTGGGCGAACACCGTGAAGCCGCAGCCGTCCTTCGCCGGTAGGACGAACTCGCCGTGCAGCACGCCGGGGAACGCCACCCGGGGTACGCGCGGCGGTGGCGTCGGGGCCGGGGTCGGGGTCAGCGTGGGGTCCGGGGCGGGGGGCTCGCTCACCGTCACCGTCACGCTGGGGGTCGGCGTCTCCGTCGGCGCGGGAGCGGGCGGCGGCGAGGCCGCCGACGCCGAGGACACCCCGACGCCGCCCGAGGCCGCCAGTACGAAGGCGGTGGCGAGGACCATCGGGCGTGGAACGCGCCTGGGTGCTCCACCCGATCCGCTCGACGACACCTCGTTGGACCTGCCGGGGGTTGTTCGCGTCACCTTGTCCTCCATCTGGTTCGATCCGAAACCAGCGGGGGCGTCGAGGGGGTGCCTACGCCCGCCGCCGAGACCGAGGACCACCGCCCGGTCGTGGTCCTCTGTCAAGGGCGCGGGAAAGAGTGCCCGCTTCAAGCGGACCCATGCGAACAAAATAAGTGCACGACACCCTAAATCGGGCGTTCCAGCAGCTCACCACCGTGTTAAAAAATCGAATTTTGACCAGATTCGTCCCTGCCGGGCCCGTCATCCCGGTGCCGGACGGAGAAGGGGTGCCCCGGGTCCCGCGGGCCGACGATCGTCGCCCGCGTCCCGTACGGGATGCCCGGCGGGGTCCTCAGTCCGCCACACCCCGGTCGGCGACGACCTTGCCGACGCGGAGCCTCACCAGCCACTCCCCCGGCACGCCGTTGCGGCGGCCGAACTCGTCGGCGCGGTCGCGGCCCATGTACCGGCCGCCGATCTCGGTGGTCCACCTCAGCAGCTCGTCCTGGTCCGAGGAGAGGGTGACGATGCCCTCGATCATGACGTAGGAGAACGGCGGGGTCTCGTCGTCAACGCACAGCACCACCCTGGGGTCGCGCCGCAGGCTCTTGCCCTTGACGCCGCTCTCGTGGGTGGTGAACACCACGTCGTCCCTGTCGAGCACGAACCAGATCGGCGTCACGTGCGGCCTGCCGTCGGCCCTGACCACCCCGAGCTTGCCGGTGCGCGTCCCCGTCATCACGAACTCACGCCATTCGGCGTCGGTCATCTTCTCCATCCGACGATTGTCGTCGGCCTGTCTCCCGGACGCGCGCGGGACGCGCCGCCCGCACATCCCGCGCGCCCCCCGCGCCCCCGGCACGCTCAGGCGTACGAGGCGACCAACCCGACGACCACACCGGCGAGCGAGACGAGCGTGAGAAGGCAGCCGAGGAGCACGGCGGCCCGGAAGCCCCATCGTGCCCTGGAGACGTAGAGGAGGACGTACGGCAGGAAGCCCAGCACGCCGACGCCGAGGAACGGCATGGTCAGCGCGGCCAGGACACCGGAGGTGCCGGTCGGTACGGCGCGGTCGCCCTCGGGGGTGAGCCTGGCCGGTTTGACGTCACCGGCGCTGGAGTCGGGTGAGGCGTCGACCGGGATCGCGTCGCCACCGCCGTCGGGCGCGAAGCTGCCCTTGCAGTCGTAGCGGCCCCGGCCCAGGTCCTCGCACGAGACGACCGTGAGCGTCCCCGGGGTGCCGACGGAGCCCGTCGCGAGCTTGAGGTCGGGCACCGCGACCACGAAGGGCAGCACGCCCAGCCCCGCCCAGAGGATCAGCAGGACGGCCATGCCGACCTTGCCCGGGGTGCGTCCCGGGCCGGGGGCCGGCGCCGGCTGCAAGGCGTCCATCACGTTCTCGAATGCGCTGCTCATGGGGCAACGATGAGACACGCGACTTGCGAACCACCTGTCTATGACTTGTCCTGGACCGCCCTCGCCTCGGCCTCGGCGGCGTCCAGCTTGGCGGCCTCCTCGGGGGTGGGCGCGGTGCCGCCGAGGTGGCGGGGCTGCCACCAGACGCCCGGCGGGATCTCCGGGTAGCTCCGCTGCGCCTTGTCGAGCATCTCGGCCATGCGCTCGCGCAGGTCCACGGTGACGGCGTCGTAGTCGTCACCGCGCTGGGGGTACATGGGCTCGCCGACCTCGATCGTGATCGGCACGTGCCGCTGGAACAGCTTCTTGGGGTGGCCCTTGGTCCACAGCCGCTGGGTGCCCCACAGGGAGACCGGGATCATCGGCACCTTGGCGGCGACGGCCATCCGGACCGCGCCGTTCTTGATCTCCTTGATCGTGAAGGACCGGCTGATCGTGGCCTCGGCGAACACCCCGACGACCTCCCCCTCCTTGAGCGACTTCAGCGCCGCGCCGAACGCGGCGGCCCCGGCCGCGCGGTCGACCGGGATGTGGTGCATGCCGCGCATCAGCGGCCCGGAGATCCGGTGGTCGAACACCTCCTTCTTCGCCATGAAACGCACCAGGCGCTTGGAGGGGCGCGCGGCCAGACCGGCGAAGATGAAGTCGAGGTAACTGATGTGATTGCTGACCAGCACGGCCCCGCCGGTCCGCGGGATGCGGTCGGCGCCCTCGATGCGGATCTTGAGGTCCAGCGCGCGGAACAAGGTCAACGCCGCCCCGACGACCGGGGGGTACACGATCTCAGCCATGGCTGAACCGTACCTCAGCTCTCCCCCCGGCCCGACCTCCCCCGATCCCCTTCCCCGGGCCCTCGTGTGACCGGCCCTCAGTGCCCGCGGAACGCCTCCTCCAGCCACCACGACCCGCGCGCCCGGGCGACCCTGGCGTGCACCAGCAGGGGCCGCTCGCGCGCTCCCTCCAGCCACCGGGCCACCCCGGCGAGGTCCTCCCGATCCTGTACGGTGACCGCCTCGCAGCCGAAGCCGCGGGCGATCGCGGCGACGTCGGCGGGCGGGAAGGTCACGGTGTCCAGGGGGTGCCCGTCCGGGCCGAAGTGGTGCACCTCGGCGCCGTAGCCGTCGTCGTCGTACACCACGACCACCATCGGGAGGCCGAGCCGCACGACCGTCTCCAGCTCGGCGACGCCCATCAGCGCGCCGCCGTCGCCCAGCGCGGCCACCGGGAGCCGGTCCGGCCGGGCCAGGGCCGCGCCGATCGCGGTGGCCAGGCCGAGGCCGATCGACTGGAACGCCTGGGTGAAACAGAAGCCTCGCTCGTCGGGGACATCGAGGAACATCGACGGATATCCCATGAAATTTCCGGAGTCGACGGAGACCACGCGTTCCGTGGGAAGCAGGTCGTCCAGCGCGATCGTCAGCGTCCGGGGGTCGATCCTGCCGTTGCCGCTCTCGTCGGTGTAGGGAACGTCCCGCCAGCGGTTCTCCTTCGCGATCCGCGCGGCCAGCCCCGCCGAGCGGTACCCGGTTTCGGCCCCGCCTTCGCTCGCACCGCCGCGCGGCACACCGTCACCCCCTTCGAAGACAGCACCACCGTCGCCTTCTCCCAGCAGGCGGGTGACGGCCCGCGCGGTACGGGCGACGTCGCCGACCACCCCGAGGTGGACGGGCCGGTGGGCACCGAGCGCGGCGTCGTCCAGGTCGACCTGGACGACGGTGGTGCCGCGGCCGATCAGCGTGCCGTGGCGCATGGTCCACATGTTGAGGGCGCAGCCCCAGCCCACGAGCACGTCCGCGTCGCGGATGAGCTCGACCGTGAGCGGCGAGGCGAAGCCGCCGCTCACGTCCAGGTCCCACGGGCTGCCCCGGAAGAGCCCTCTGGCCACGGCGGAGGTCGCCAGCAGCGCCCCGGTCCGCTCGGCGAGTTCCTCGATCTCGCGCCGGGCCCCGCGTGCGCCCCGCCCGGACACGAAGACGGGACGGCGGGCCGCCGCGAGGATCTCCGCCAGCCGGGCGACCTGCCCGGCCCCGGGCTCCGGCGACCGGACGACCTCTTCGGCCGCGGATGCCGGAACCTCCCGGTCCGCGTCCGGGACGGTCAGGCCCTGCACCTCCAGCGGAAGGTTGAGCAGGACCGTACGGCGCCCGTCGCGGGCGATGCGGAACGCCTCGGCCGTGTCGGCGGCGGCGGTCTCCGCCGACACGATACGCAGCGGGACGGCACCCACCGCCCCCGCCAGCGCGGCCTGGTCGACGAAGAAGTTCGAGCGGGGCTCGGTCACCTCCCCGGCCAGCACGACGAGTGGGGTGCGGCTCTTGGCGGCCTCGGCGATACCGGTCATCGCGTTGGTGAGCCCGGGTCCCTGGTGGACGCTGAGCACGGCGACCTCGCCGCTGAGGCGGGCGTAGGCGTCGGCCATGGTCGCCGCGCCGCCCTCGTGACGCGCGGCGACGTAGCGCGCGCCGTACGCGACGAGAGCGTTGGTCACGTGGAAGTTGCCGCTGCCCACCACCCCGAAGGCGGTGCTCACGCCGAGTGAGGCGAGGGTCCGCCCCACGACCTCGGCGACGTTCACCTCTCGACCAGGGCCAGCACCCGCAGCGGGCTGCCCGAGCCTCCGGCGATGGGCAGCGGCGGGGCGACGACCACGGCGCCGGTCGCCGGGAGCCGGTCGAGGTTGCGCAGTTGGGTCAGGCCGTACTTCCCCGCGCCCAGCAGGAACGAGTGGCACGGGAAGGCGGGGTCGAAGCCGTGCGCGGCGCCCGCGTCGGTGCCGACGGTCTCCACGCCCAGCCCCGCGATCGGGGTCTCCTCGGCCAGCCAGCGGGCGCACTCGACCGAGACGCCGGGGGTGTGCGGGCCCGTCTCGTTCGCGTTCAGGAAGCGCTCCTGGTCGTGGGAGCGGGCGTCCCAGCCGGTGCGGTAGAGCAGCCACCCGCCCTCCGGCAGCGGCCCGTTGGCCTCCTCCCACGCCTTGACGTGCGCGATCTCCAGCAGGAAGTCGGCGTCCCCGGCCGCCTCGGCGGCGAAGTCGAGGACCACGGCCGGGGCGATCAGCCGGTCGACCGGCACCTGCGAGACGTCGTCGCCGTCCTTGCCGGTGACCCAGTGGACGGGCGCGTCGAAATGGGTGCCGGTGTGCTCACCGGTCACGATGTCGTTCCAGTACCAGGCGGGGCCGCGGTCGTCGTAGCGGCTGATCTCCTTGAGCTCGAACGGGACGGTGTTGCCGAACGGCTCCGGCAGCCGCAGGATCGGCGTCTCCGACGACAGCGGCGCCGTCAGGTCGATCACCTCGATCCCGCCGTTCCGGATGCTCTCCACCAGGTTCCGCAACACCGACATGACGCCTCCAACGGGGAAAAGACCTGGGCAGATCTTCCTACAGCGCCGCCTTCGCCCGCCACCTCCGCCTCCCTCGAGGACCGCCCGGCCCGGCCACCCGGTTCGGGGCGAACCCGGCGCGAGCCTCCGCGGACCCTCCGCGGGCCACCGCAGGCCACCGCGGGCCACCGCGGGCCACCGCGGGCCACCCCCTGCCGATGCTTGCCATCGCCCGCGATCGGGGCGAGGTTGGGAACTGTGAAAAAGCTCATCAACGATGTCGAGTCCGTCGTTCCCGATGCGCTGCGCGGCGTCGCGGCGGCCCATCCGGGGCTGCGGGTGGACGTGGAGAACCAGATCGTGTTCCGGGCCTCGGGGCCGCGCCCCGGCAAGGTGGGCCTGGTGTCCGGCGGCGGGTCGGGACACGAACCGCTGCACGCCGGATTCGTGGGGTATGGCATGCTCGACGCGGCCTGCGCCGGTGAGGTCTTCACCTCCCCGGTCCCCGACCAGATGATCGAGGCCACCGCGGCGGTGGACGGCGGGGCAGGCGTCCTGCACATCGTGAAGAACTACACGGGCGACGTGCTGAACTTCCGGATGGCCGCCGAGCTGAGCGGCGAGGAGGGGGTTCAGGTCGAGAGCGTGCTGGTCGACGACGACGTGGCCGTACGCGACTCCCTCTACACGGCGGGACGCAGGGGCACCGGCGCCACGCTGTTCGTCGAGAAGATCGCCGGGGCGATGGCCGAGACCGGCGCGCCGCTGGCCGAGGTCGCGCGGGTGGCCAGGGAGGTCAACGCCCGCAGCCGCTCCTTCGGGGTCGCGCTGAGCCCGTGCACCACGCCCGCGGCGGGCAGGCCCACCTTCGACCTCGCCGACACCGAGATCGAGCTGGGCATCGGCATCCACGGCGAGCCCGGCCGGACGCGCTCGGCCATGCGCCCGGCCCGCGAGCTGGTCCACCTGGCGATGGACGCGATCCACGAGGACCTGCCGCTGTCCGGTGACACCCTCGTCATGCTGAACGGCATGGGCGGCACGCCGCTGATCGAGCTGTACGTCGCCTACGCGACCGTCGTGGACCACCTGGCGGAGAAGGGGGCGCGGGCGGCGCGCAACCTCGTCGGCAACTACGTGACGAGCCTCGACATGCAGGGATTCTCGATCACGGTCTGCCGGTTGAACGAGGAGCTCACCCGGCTGTGGGACGCCCCGGTCGAGACCCCCGCCCTGCGCTGGGGCCGCTGATGACCCCCGAAACAGACACCCACCCGGATACCGACACGAATACGGGTACTGATACCGATACCAACACTGACACGAACACCGACACCGACACCGACACGGACGCCGACACCGACACGGACGCCGAGATGAACACCGCGATGGACACCGCCCTTTTCGCCGCCTGGATCGAGGAGACCGCCAGGACCGTCGCCGCGGAACGGGACCGGCTGACCGGCCTGGACGCCGCGATCGGCGACGCCGACCACGGCGCCAACCTCGACCGGGGCCTCACCGCGGTCACCGCGGCCCTGGCCGCCAGGGAGCCCGGCACCCCGGGCTCGCTGCTGGTGCTGGTGGGCAACACCCTGATTCGCAAGGTCGGCGGGGCGTCCGGCCCCCTGTACGGCACGGCGTTCCGCGAGGCGGGCAAGACGCTGGGCGACACCCCCGAGGTGTCCGTCGCGCAGCTCCACGCCGCCCTGGAGGCCGGGCTCGCCGGGGTGCGGAAGCTGGGGTCCGCGGCCGAGGGCGACAAGACCATGGTGGACGCCCTCGCCCCGGCCGTACGGGCACTGGAGCAGGCCGTACGGGAGGGGAAGGACGCGGCACAGGCGGTCGGCGCCGCGGCGGAGGCGGCCCGCGCCGGAGCCGAGGCGACGATCCCGATGCAGGCCCGCAAGGGGCGGGCCAGCTATCTCGGCCCCCGCAGCGTGGGCCACGAGGACCCCGGCGCCGCCTCCACCGCGCTCATCCTCTCCGCCCTGCGTACCGTGACGGCGCGGTGAGCCCGTCGTGGTAGGCATCGTCCTCATCTCGCACAGCGGCCCGCTGGCGGCCGAGGTGGCGCTGCTGGCCTCGCAGATCGGCGGCACGAACGTCCCGCTGGCCGCCGCGGGCGGCACCGAGGACGGCGGCCTCGGCACCAGTCCCGACCTGGTGGCGGCGGCGATCGAGGAGGTGGACCGCGGGGACGGCGTGATCCTCGTCCCCGACCTGGGAAGCTCGGTGCTCACCGCCCGGCTCTTCGAGGACGAGCGCGTGGTGATCGCCGACGTGCCGTTCGTGGAGGGGACGATCTCGGCCGTCGTGTCGGCGGGCACCGGCGCCCCGCTGCGGACCGTACTCGCGGCGGCCGAGGAGGCGAGGACCTTCCGCAAGCTCTGACGTACGCCCCCGCCCTCCGAGGAGAACGGGGGTCGACGGCGCGCGCGTGAGGCCGGGCCGGTCCCGGCGCCCGCACGTGACGAAGGCGGGGTCGGCGCGCGGCCGGGCCGGTGGCGCGCAGGCCGGTCGCGGCGTCCGCGCGTGGCGCAGGTAGGACTAGCGCGTGGCCAGCAGGCCCTCCAGCAGGCCGAGGACGGCCTGGACCGGAGGCGGCGTGGTGCCGAACTCCACGTCGGTCCCGCTGACGGAGTCCATCACGCTGACCGAGCTCTGCGGCAGTCCCCAGCGCTCGCCGCCGTCGTGCCCCACGCCGACCTCGATACCGGCGAAGGTGACGTACTCCCAGTTCTTCAGTTCCCTCCTGAGTGCCTCGTGGCCGCGTACGGTGGCCCACTCGGCGACGGCCGCGAGGATGTCGCCGAGCGTGTTCTCGCGCTCCTTCAGGTCTCCGGACTGGAGTTCCTCGATCAGGCGGTCCAGCTCGGCGCGCTGGGCGAGGAGTGCGTTGAGGTCGCTCATAGGGGAGCCTTTCAAGGGAGGTGAGAAGTATGCGGGTGGAAGCGGCGCGTTCAGTTGAAGATCGTTCACGAGAGGAGCGGGCCTCCACCCGGGCAGGACCCCGCCGCGATCCGCGAGCTGCCGGAGGCTTCGCCGATCGCCGGACAAGGACATTGCCGTCATGCGTCACATAATGGTGCCGTACGAGCCCACCCGGCGTCGATCCGTCTCGTGGAATCATCACCGCTCAGAGGCATCGGGCATCGAGAAGCCGGCGTGCGGGTCAGGGTACGGCGTCGCGAGCCCGCGCGGTGAGGTCGAGATACTCCCCGCGTCCCAGCGCGCGGACCTCGAAGCCGAGCCCGTGCCGCGTGGCGAAGCGGTGCGCGTCCTCCAGCGGCCGGGGACCGGGCAGGTGACGGACCGGCCTGCCCTCGCCGTCCACGACGAAGAGCCCGGACAGCCTCTCGTGGCGGTAGGCCACCAGACCGGCCGCGCAGCCCAGGTCGGGCCCGATCTCCAGGTCGTCGGGAACCATCCGCGAGCCGAGCCGGACGCGCAGCGTCCTCCCGTACGGGACGCGCACCGTCTTCCCGCGAGGGACGGAGAGGTACGGTCCCCCGGGCGGCCCGAGCGCGGTGCCGCGCCGGACGCGCCAGGTGTGCCACGCCTCGCGCGCGGGCTTCAGGACGACGAGCAGGGGGCGAAGGAGACCGCCAGCCACTTGGCGTCCAGCAGGTCCAGCAGCAGCCCGCCCAGCGCGGACAGCCCTCGCCACGCGAACCAGCCGCCCGCCGTGACGACGTAGGCCATCGCGACCAGCCCCACCGCCCCGGCGCAGACCGCGACGACCTTCTTGGTCCTGGACATCCGGTGGACCTTCAGACCGGTGAGGCGCGTCCAGCTGGGCGCCCGCCTGCTCAGCACGGTGCGCACCACCGTCGGCGGCGCCACCAGGGCGTCGTGCACGGGAAGCCTCCGCCCGGCCGCGAAGGCGGCCACCTCGTGGGCCGGCCACTCGCCGGGAAGGTCGGCGAGCACCAGCCCGTCGGCGTCGAGCAGGGCGAGGCCGGTGAGGGAGCGCGACTCCTCCCTGCCGGAGACGAGCACCGTGCGCTCGTACCGGCAGCCCCGCGTCCGCCGTGCTGCGCCACCCCCGCGCCCGGGTCTCGATGTCGGCGCGCCCCTCCCGCTCCGTGGCGTGGTGCCGGTACTCGAAGAGCAGGCCGGCGTGCGCGGCGAACGCCTCCACCAGATGACGGGGCCTGGCCCCCGGGGAGTCGAGCATGCCCCTTCCCCCGGCCTCATCCCGTGCGAAGCACGAAGCACAGGCTCGCTCGCGAACCCTCGAAAAAACCTCGTCCCCTTCATTGACGACGTTCCACCACCCCTTCTAACATTGTCTCTGTCAGCGACAAAGTTCGGCGCGTCCCGCGGACACGGGGCCCTGTCCCGGGCGTGGTAGTAATGGGACCCACGGAGGAGGCCGGACAGACAAGTTGGTGCGCCATGACCGAGCACTTCCTCGGCGTTCTCGGCATCGGCGAGGCGCTGGGAGTGAGCCGGCACGCGGTGCACAAGTGGCGCTCCCGCTATCCGGGCGATTCGCGTCACCCCTTCCCCGAGCCCGACGTCGAGGTCGACGGGGCTCCCGGCTGGCGGGCCGACCGGCTGGAGGAGATCACGCGCTGGCGTGACGGCCTGCCGGGCCGTGGCGCGGGCGGGGGCCGTCCCTCCGCCGCGCGCCAGGAGTACCTCCGGGCCGCGGCGGCGCGTGGCCTGGACCGGGGCGAGGCGATGCGCGCGCTCGTCACGTTCGCCGAGGAGTTCCCCGAGATGACCGAGCCGGAGATCTGCGCCTGGCTCATCGAGAAATGGCGCCGGTAGCACTTCCCGGCGGCACACCCCCAAACGGAAGGCGATGACGCATGCCCGAAATCGGTGGGAGCACCGCACCGGGATTCGAAGGAGTACGCGAGGCGTTCGCGGCCAACCTGGCCGGCGGGCAGGAGGTGGGCGCCGCGGTCGGCGTCTACCTGCACGGCCGGAAGGTCGTCGACCTGTGGGGCGGCCTCGCCGACCCCGCGACCGGACGCCCCTGGGAGCGCGACACCCTGCAGGTCGTGTTCTCCACCACCAAGGGCGTCACCGCCGCCTGCGCGCACCTGCTGGCCCAACGGGGCGAGCTGGACCTCGACGCGCCCGTCGCCGCGTACTGGCCGGAGTTCGCGGCGAACGGGAAGGAACACATCCCGGTCCGCTGGCTGCTCACCCACCAGGCCGGGCTGCCCGCGCTCGACCACCCGGTCACCCCGGCGGAGGCGATCGCCCGGGAGCCGGCGGTGACCGCGCTGGCCGCCCAGCGCCCCCTCTGGGAGCCGGGCACCGCGCACGGCTACCACGCGCACACCTACGGCTGGCTGGTCGGAGAGGTCGTCCGCCGGGTGACCGGCCGCAGCCTCGGCGCGTTCCTCTCCGAGGAGATCGCCGCGCCGCTCGGCCTGGACCTGTGGATCGGGCTGCCGGAGAGGGAGCTGCCCCGGGTCAGCCGCATCGTCGCCGCCCCCATCGACCTGGACGCGTTCGCCCGGATCGACCTGGACACCCTTCCCGAGCCCGCGCGCGAGGTGATGCGGGCCTACGCCGACTCCACCTCGCTGACCATGCGGGCGATGACCGTCGTCACACCGATGCTGAACCACGACGACCCCGCCGAGCAGGTCGCCGAGATGCCCTCCACCAACGGCATCTGCACGGCCCGCGCGCTGGCCCGCTTCTACGCCGCGCTCATCGGCGAGGTCGACGGGCATCGTGTCCTCTCCCCCGCCACCCTGGCCGCGGCGACGGCGGAACAGGCCGGCGGCGTCGACCGCGTCCTGCTGACGCCCGTCCGGATCGCCACCGGTTTCGGCCTGCCGACCCCCGACTCCTTCTGGTACAGCCCGACCGCCTTCGGGTTCTCCGGCTACGGCGGATCGCTCGGCTTCGCCGACCCGGCGACCGGCCTCGCCTTCGGCTACGTGATGAACCACATCCAGGAGGGCGTACCCGACCGCAGGGCCGCCGACCTCCTCGACGCGGTCCACGAGGGGATCGGGGCCCAGGCCCGGTGAGACAGGCTGACCCGACCCAGTGGTCCGGGCGGTGCCGCGCGGGCACCGCCCGGACACGGTCAACCAGTGGAGCAGGGCCTTCCGTTGAGGCCGAAGCCCACGGGGACGGGCCAGGGCCCGCTGTAGGAGGCGACGAACCCGACCGGCACCGTCGAGCCGGCGGGAATGACCCTGTTCCACTGCTTGCTCGTGCCGGTGAGCCGCGAGCCGGTCTGGGTCCAGTCCGCCGACCAGCCCGAGATGAGGCGTACGGCCGACGGCGGGTAGTCGACCGTCAGCGTCCAGCCGTCGATGGCGGTCGTGCCGGCGTTGCGCACGGTGATGTCCGCGGTCAGCCCCGGACCCCACCTCGTCGCGTGGTACGACACCACGCATGAAGGGCCGGGCGTCGGGGTCGGGGTCGGGGTCGGGAGACCCTCCCTGGCCAGGGCGGACAGCGGGTCGGACGGCGCGCCGAGGTTGCCGGCCGCGTCCCTGGCGACCACGACGTAGGTGTAGCGCCGCCCGGTGACCAGGCCGGTCTCGGCGAAATGCAGGAAGCCGGGAGGGACCGTACCGACCTTCGTGTAGGCCGTCGCGGTCTCGCGGTAGACGTCGTACGCCGTCACCGCCACGTTGTCGCTCGACGGCTGCCAGCAGAACGTGACACCCCGGTAGTCCCACAGGCAGGGCTCGCTCAGGCCGGCCGGCTTGGACGGGGGCACGCGGTCGCCGGGCGGGGGCGTCGGCGAGGCGGTCGGCGTCATGCCGACCGTCGCTGACACCGTGATCAGGGTGGAGGGCGGGCTGACGTTCCCCGCCGCGTCCCTGGCCACGACGTACATCGTGTACGAGCGGTTCAGCTCGCCCGAGAAGCCGCCGATCGTGCCGGTCGTGGTCGCGGCGAGGACGAAACCACCGACCTCCAGGCGGTACAGGTCATAAGCGGCGACCCCCGTGTCGTCCGTCGAGGGGTTCCAGCAGATGGAGGCGTAACCGGTCGGGGTGGAGGCGGCCGGCACCGGGCAGGGCCGCAGCCCGGCGGGACGTGTCGGCGGGGTGGTGTCGCCGGCCGCCCCCACCGGGGCGACCGCGTACGGGGCCTCCCCCGCCGGGGCGACCGCGTACGGGGCGCCCCTGGCCGGGACGGCGGCCAGGGCCGTCTCCCCGGCCGGGCCGATCGCCGGTACGGCGACGAGTAACGCCAGGGTGAGGAGTCCGAGGGTGAGAAGGACAGCCATCAGGGATCGCCTGCCGAGTTGCATGATTCCCCTATCGAACCGCGTCGGCGTGTGACCCCCCGCAGGAATTGTGAATCATCTTCGGCACCCCGTAAAGCATCGGTCTCACCGGGACTCGCCCGACGATCGGCCGTCGGATCGTCAGCGCGGGGTGCGGCCGAGGTAGCGGAGCAGGTCGTCGGCGACCGGGGTGGAGGAGGGAGCACCGGCACCGCGACCGACACCGCGACCGAGGTGGAGGTGGAGCCCTACCGTCTGGTCAGCTGGCGCCGCCGCTGGTTCCTGGTCGCCTACGACCTCGGCGCGCACGCCTGGCGGGCGCTGCCCGTCGCGGACCTGACCGGCGTCCGGTCCGCGTCCCGCCGCTTCGCGCCCCGCTCCCTGCCCGACGACGACCTGGTCGCCTTCGTCCTGCGCGAGGTCGCGCGGACCGGCTGGAAGGTGCACGCCCGCGTCACCGTCCTCGCCCCCGCCGAGACCGTGATCGCCCGCATCAACCCCGCCGTCGGCGTCGTCGAGGCCGTCGACTCCCGCACCAGCGTCCTCGTCACCGGCGCCGACGCCCTGGAGACCGTCGCCGTCTACCTCAGCATGCTGATGATGGACTTCCGCGTCGACGGCCCGCCTGAACTGGTCGCCCACATCCGCACCCTCGCCCGCCGCTACGCCGAAGCCCTCGACGGGTAGGCCCCCGGCCCGGCTCCTTTACAACGTAGATTCATCGCCGGACCGGAAGGGGCGCCGGTCACCGCCCGACGGTGCTCTCCCTGACCATGAGCCGGTAGCCCGCGCCCACCTCCTTCGGGGCGCGGTCGGCGGGGCCGTCGATCCGCTCCTTGAGCAGGCCCACCGCGGTCCGGGCCAGCTGGGCCTTGTCGGGGGCGACCGTGGTCAGGGTCGGGGTGCTGAAACGGCCGTCCTCGATGTCGTCGAGGCCGGCCAGCGCGACGTCCTCGGGCACCCGCAGACCGGCGGAGAGGATGGTCCGCATGGCGCCCAGTGCCAGCAGGTCGTTGAAGCAGAAGACCGCGTCGGGCGGTTCGGCGCGCTTCAGCAGCGCGGCCATCGCCGCCGCCCCCTGGTCCCTGCGGTAGCGCTCGACCGTGGCGACCGTCTCGGGCAGCCCGTGGGCGGCCATGGCCTCGCGGTACCCGGCGAGGCGGAGCGGGGCGGTGCCGCTGGCCGCGTTGTCCTCGGCGCCCAGCGCGGCGACGCGGGTGCGGCCGAGCCCGATCAGGTGCTCGGTGACGTCGCGCGCCGCCCGTACGTTGTCGATGGCCACGTGGTCGGCGGGACCGTCGTGGATCCGCTCGCCCAGCAGCACGAGCGCGGTGGCGTCGGTGCGCGCCGCCAGCTCGTCGGCGCCGATGGCGATGGGGCTGAGGATCACCCCGTCCACCCGGTGGTCGCGGACCCCGTCGAGGATGCGCCGCTCCCGCTCCAGGCTGCCGTCGGTCTGCTCGATGACCACCAGCCACCTCAGCTCGGCCGCGGCGTCGATGACGAACCTGGACAGCTCGGCGAAGTAGGGGGCGTCGAGCTCGGGCAGCGCCAGGGCGATCACGCCGGTGCGCCCCTGACGCAGGCTCCTGGCCGACAGGTTGGGCCGGTACTCCAGCTGGGAGAGCGCCTCCTCGACCTTGGCCCGTGTCACGGGCGACACATGGGCGTACCCGTTGACGACGTTGGAGACGGTCTTCACCGACACCCCCGCCAGGCGCGCGATGTCGCGCAGGCTCGCTCCCACCCGCTCCCCCATTCCCGCCGCGCTCTCCGCCGTCCGGCCCGGCCCGGCCGGCGCTCCACGGACCGTACGAGATCCGATTCCGACGATCGTAACGCCCCGGTATCGACTTCCGAAGCGACTGTTTACAACGTTGAAACAACGTTGTAGAAACCCCGTACCACGAAATGTCGCATTAACAGAGAGGTCGTGTCTTGGCGACCACCGCCCGTCTCACCCTGGACCCCGCCTTCCGGATCGGCCCGGTGGAGCCCCGGCTCTTCGGTTCCTTCGTCGAGCACATGGGCCGCTGCGTCTACACCGGCGTCTTCGAGCCCGGCCACCCGCTGGCCGACGCCGACGGCCTGCGCACCGACGTGCTGGCGCTGACCCGCGAGCTCGGGGTGACGCTGGTGCGCTACCCCGGAGGCAACTTCGTCTCCAACTACCGCTGGGAGGACGGCGTCGGCCCGGTCGAGGAGCGTCCGGCGCGGCTGGACCTCGCCTGGCGGAGCCTGGAGGGCAACGGCTTCGGGCTCAACGAGTTCATGGCCTGGGCCGCCAAGGCCGGGGTCGAGCCGATGATGGCGCTCAACCTCGGCACCCGGGGGGTGGCCGAGGCGCTGGAGCTGGTCGAGTACGCCAACTACCCCGGCGGCACGCGCCTGTCGGACCTGCGCCGCTCGCACGGCGTCGACAAGCCGCACGACGTGCGGCTGTGGTGCCTGGGCAACGAGCTGGACGGCCCGTGGCAGATGGGCCACAAGACCGCCGCCGAGTACGGCCGGCTCGCCGCCGAGACCGCGCGGGCCCTCAAGCGCTTCGACCCGGAGCTCTCCCTGGTGGCCTGCGGCAGCTCCAACAGCGGCATGCCGACGTTCGGCGCCTGGGAGGCCGAGGTGCTGGAGGCGACGTACGAGATGGTCGACTACATCTCGCTGCACGCCTACTACGACCCCTCCGACGGCGACGTCGACTCCTTCCTGGCCAGCGGCGCCGACATGGAGCACATGATCCGTTCGATCGCGGCCACCGCCGACCACGTGGGCGCGAAGCTGCGCAGCAAGAAGAAGATCAGGCTCTCCTTCGACGAGTGGAACGTCTGGTACCAGAGCCGCTTCCCCGGCGAGTCGTCGCTGGACTGGGAGGAACGCCCGCGCCTGATCGAGGACACCTACGACGTCACCGACGCGGTGGTGGTCGGCAGCCTGCTCATCACGCTGCTGCGCAACGCCGACCGCGTCGGGGTGGCCTGCCAGGCGCAGCTGGCCAACGTCATCGCCCCCATCAGGACCGAGCCGGGCGGCCCGGCGTGGCGGCAGAGCGTCTTCCACCCGTTCGCGCTGACCGCCCGGCACGCCCGCGGCCAGGTGCTGCGGGTGGAGCCGGAGTGCGAGGTGATCCCGACCGCCAGGTACGGCGAGGCTCCCGCGATCTGGGCGACCGCCACGCACGACGAGGCGACCGGCGAGCTGACACTGTTCGCGGTCAACCGCGACCGGCACGGCCCCTGCGCGCTGGAGATCACGCTTCCCGAGGGCATGCGTCCCGTGGAGCACCTGGAGCTCACCGACGACGACCTGTCGGCGGTCAACTCCGCCGGCGCGCCCGACCGTGTCGTCCCCCGGCCGGGCGACGGCCCGCGCGTGGAGGGCCGCCGCGCCGTCCTGAACCTCTCACCCGTCTCGTGGAACATCGTCCGCTTCGCTCCCCTTTCCCCCCAGGAGTAGGAACATGACCAGTCCCCTGTCTCGCCGCTCGTTCATGGGCCTGACCGGCGCCGCCGGTCTCACCGCCGCGCTGGCCGCCTGCGGCGGCGGCACCAAGCTCGGATCCGGCGCCCCCTCCCCCGCCCCGGCCGCGCCGACCTTCTCCGGCGGGGAGTACTCCGGCCCCAAGGTGACCCTGGACTACTGGAACGGCTTCACCGGCGGCGACGGCCCGCACATGCGGACGATGCTGGAGGCGTTCAACAAGGAGTACGCCGGCCGCATCGAGGTCCGCAACGTCACCCGGCGCTGGGAGGATCTCTACCCGGCCATGCCGACGGCCATCACCGCGGGCAAGGGCCCGGACGTGGCGGTCATCCACAACGACTGGATCGGCACCTTCGCCACCCGCAAGACGCTGATCCCGCTGGACGACGTGGTCGGCGCGCTGAAGCTCAGCGAGTCCGACTTCATCCCCGCCGTGTGGAACGCCGGGATCTACGACGGCAAGCGCTACAGCGTCCCGCTGGACGTGCACAGCCTGGCCGACTACTGGAACACCTCCCACCTGGAGAGGATCGACCTCGACGACGCCCCTGCCGACAGGGCCGGGTACGAGGACGCCCTGGGCAGGCTGAAGGAGGCCGGGATCGAGAACCCGTTCTGGATGCCCAGCAAGTGGCCGGCCCACCTGATGTTCATGAGCCTGCTCTGGCAGTTCGGCGGCGAGCTCTACAGCGAGGACGGCGCGAACGCGCTCTGGGGCTCCGAGGCGGGCGCCAAGGCCCTGGGCTGGATGGTCGAGCAGATCGACAAGGGCTTCAGCCCGGCCAAGGTCGCCCAGGACAGCCAGTACGCCGCCTTCAAGAACGACAAGGTCAGCTTCACCTGGGACGGCATCTGGCAGATCAACGACCTGAAGACCAACGCCAGGTCGCTGAAGTGGGGCATGTCCCCGATCCCGAACATCGGCGGCACGACCGCGGCCTGGGCCTCCTCGCACAACTTCGTGATGACCTCCCAGGCGGGCAAGGACCCGAACAAGGTCCAGGCGGCCAAGTTCTTCATCGACCACATCAGCCGCCAGTCCACCGAGTGGGCCAAGGCCGGGATGGTCCCGGCGCGCAACTCCGCCCGCCAGGACCCCGCGATCGCCGACCTGCCGCAGATCAGGATGGCTTCCGACGTGGGCATCTTCCGCTTCCTGCCGCCGCTGCCCGGCGTCGGCGACGTGCAGTCCAAGGCCCTGGAGCTCGCGGTGGCCAAGGCCGTGCTGAAGCAGGCGTCCCCGGCCGACGCGTTGAAGGAGGGCGTGGCGTCCGCCGACAAGCTGCTCGCCACCAACAAGCGGAAGTACGAGAAGTGAGCCTGCTCACCGAGCGGAAGGGCCGGTCCCCCGCCGCCGGGGACCGGCCCCCCGCCGGCGGGGTCACGCCCAGGATGCGGCCCTGGACGCCGTACGCCTTCCTCGCCCCCTACCTCGCGCTGTTCGCCGTCTTCATGCTGCTGCCGATCGGCTTCGGCTTCTGGACCAGCCTGCACGAGTGGGACATCAACCTCCCGGACAAGCCGTTCGTCGGGCTGGAGAACTACGCCGAGCTGTTCGACCCGGACAGCGTGGACGGCTCGCGCTTCTGGACGGCGATGCGGGCCACCGGCGTCTTCACCGTCGCCTCGGTGCCGCTGCTCATCGTGCTGCCCCTGCTGGTCGCGCTGCTGATGAACGGCCGCTTCGCGGGGCGCAACGTCTACCGCGCCGTCTACTTCGCGCCGTACGTGCTGGGCGTGGCCGTCGTCGGGTTCGTCTGGCAGTTCCTGCTGGACGGCAACATCGGCCTGGTCAACCACTACCTCGGCCTGGACGTGCAGTGGACCACCGACGTGCCGCCCGCCTGGATCGCCCTCGTGGGCGTGACGGTCTGGTGGACGCTCGGCCTGAACTCGGTCATCTTCCTCGCCGGGCTCCAGGACATCCCGCGCGAGCTGCACGAGGCCGCGATGGTCGACGGCGCCTCCGCCTGGCAGCGGTTCCGGTCGGTGACGCTGCCGGGGCTGCGACCCGTCACGGTGTTCGTGGTCAACGCCACGATCCTGGCCTCGGCCAACATGTTCGGCCAGTCCTACCTGATCACCCGTGGCGCCCCCGCCGACCAGACGAAGACCGCGATCTACCTCATCGCCGAGACCGGCCTGCGCCAGTTCGACATGGGCACCGCGTCGGCGATGAGCTTCATCCTCGCCGCGTTCCTGATGGCGGCCAGCGCCCTGGTCTTCGGCGCCTTCAGAGACAGGAGCGGGCGATGACCCTCGACACCCGGCGGCTGCGGCGCTCCCTGCTGCACCTCGTCCTGGCGGTGATCGCGGCGCTCTACCTGAGCCCGCTGATCTACATGTTCTCCACCTCGTTCAAGACCCGCGAGGCGGCGGGGGCGACCGAGCCGCAGTGGATCCCGGACCCGCCCTCCCTGGACGCCTACCGGGAGCTGCTCGGCAGCGCCGACAGCCCGATCATGACCTGGTTCGTCAACAGCCTCGCCGCCGCCACCGGCCACGCGGCCCTGGTCCTGGTCACCGCCGCACCGGCCGCGTACGCGCTGGCCAGGCTCCGCTTCCGCGGCCGGAACACGATCTTCGCGACGGTCGTGGCGACGCTGTTCGTGCCGCCGGTGGTGCTGCTGATCCCCAACTTCCTCATCGTCAACGAGCTCGCCTGGGTGGACAGCCTGCCCGCCGTGATCGTCCCGGCCGCGGCCGGCGCGTTCGGCGTGTTCTTCCTGCGGCAGTTCTTCGTCACCCTGCCCGGCGAGCTGGAGGAGGCCGCCGAACTCGACGGCTGCAACCGCTGGCAGATCTTCACCACCATCGCGCTCCCCCTGGCCCGCCCCGCCCTGGTGACGCTGTTCCTGCTGTCGTTCCTGACCAACTGGAACGACTTCCTGTGGCCGATCTTCGTGCTGCTCAGCCCCGAGTCCCTGACCCTGCCCGCGGGGCTGGGCAACTTCCAGAGCGCCAACAGCATCCGCTACGACCTGCTGATGGCCGGCGCGGTGATCGCCAGCCTGCCGGTGATCGTGCTCTATCTCGTCGCCCAGCGCTGGGTCATCGAGGGCATCTCCCGCTCGGGCCTGAAGGGCTGAACGGACCCGCCGTCACGCCGGGCCCGCCGCCGGGGGATTCCCGATCGCGGGCAGGATCGCCTGGTCGACTATCGCCGCGAGGTCCTCGTCAGTGGGCGGTGCCCCGGCGTCGATCAGGCGCTTGGTGACGAGGGCCTCGCCGATGTCGGCCACGACCGGGGTGAGCAGCTCGGCCGGGAAGTGGCCCCGATCGGCGTAGTGCTGCAGCACGGTGCGGGTGAACGTGCCGCCCCGGTTGGCGAAGACCCGCTCGAACAGGGCCTCTGACATCAGCGCGGCGCTTTTCGGGTCGGTGAGGATGGACGCGACGGCGCGGCCCGCCGGGCTGAGGGCCCAGTCCACCATGAGGCGCAGGGCGCGGACGAGGTCACCGCGCAGGTCGTCGGCCCCCGCCGTCGGCTCCTCGACCGGGTGCTGGTGGTAGAGCGCGTCGAGGAGCACCTCCCGCGGGTCCGACCAGCGGCGGTACAGGGTCGTGCGGGGCGTGGCCGCGCGCCGGGCGATGCCGTCCATGGTGAGCCGCCCCGCGCCGACCTCCACCACCTCTTCCAGCACGGCGTCGTGGATGGCCTTCAACAGTTCCTCCCCGCGCCGGCGCGTCCGGGCGTTGTGATCGCCCATCGGTCCCCCTTGCCTAGCTGCACGGGCGTATCTTACTCTCAAGCATTAGCTACACTCATGTATCTAATTTCGAGGGGACAACCATGTCCATCGCCCCACCGGCTCCCGTTCACGGGGCCACTCCCGTCGCCCGGCGCGCGCTCGCGCCCGATCTCGCACGCGGGCTGATGCTGCTGCTCATCGCGCTGGCGCACGCGCACATGTACCTGTCAGGCCACGAGGCGGGCTTCCGCGGCTACGCGCTCGACGGCGGCCCCCTGGACCGGCTGGTCGCCGGGACGCAGATCCTGCTGGTGGACGGACGCGCGCTGCCCATGTTCGCCGCCCTGTTCGGCTACGGCCTGGTGCAGCTCGCCAACCGGCAGCTCGCCACGGGCGGGAGCTGGCCACAGGTGCGCAAGGTGCTGCGCCGGCGGAGCCTGTGGCTGCTGGCGTTCGGGTTCTGCCACGCGCTGCTGCTGTTCTTCGGCGACATCCTCGGGGCGTACGGGCTGGTCGGGCTCGTGCTCGCCGGGTTCGTCCGGCGCGAGGACAAGGTCGTGCTACGGGCCGCCGTCGTAGGGCTGGTGCTGCACGTCGTGGTCCTGCTCGGCTTCGGGCTGCTCACCGTCTCCGCGCCCAAGGGCGACACGCCCGCCGCCATGGCGGACCCGGTCCAGGCGACCGTGATGCGGCTCATCGGATGGGCCACGATGACGCCCACCTACTTCGCCGCCGGCGTGGTGCTGGCCTTCCTGTTCGGGATCTGGGCGGCGAGACGCCGCCTGCTGGAGGACCCCGCCTCGCACCGGGACCTGCTCTCCCGGGTCGCCGTCCTGGGCACCGGCCTCGCCGTGGCCGGCGCGGTGCCGCTGACGCTGATCGACACCAGCGTCTGGACGCCGTCCGACATGGTGGCCGTGCCGGCGTACGCGCTGCACAGCGTGACCGGCATCGCCGGCGGGCTCGCGTACGCGGCCGTCATCGGACTCGCCACCGGCCGGATGCGGCGCGACCGTCCCGGCCCGGTCGTCAGGGCCCTGGCCGCGTGCGGTCAATGGTCGCTGACCTGCTACCTCCTCCAGTCAGTGATCTTCGTGGCGGTGTTCGCGCCGTACGCCGGAGGGCTCGGCACGCGCGTGGGCGACGCCGCGGCGTCCGGCATCGCCGTGGTGACCTGGCTGGCCACCGTGGTGCTCGCCGCGCTGCTGGCACCCGGCGGGCGAAGAGGCCCGGCCGAGGCCGCCCTGCGTCGCCTCACCTACTCGCGCCGCTGACTCTTCCGTACGTCGCGGTACGACGGCGGCCGGTCGGCGGACATCCGGCGATGCCGTACGAGACCCGGCATCTCCGGGACACCCCGCACGCGCATGGAGGTTGTCGAATTCGACGGCCCCGAGCACCAGCGGATTTGCAGTAGGCCGGGCACTCTACTTGTAGCGGAAGTAGACGAAGAGGCGGCCGTGGTTCTTGGCGTCCTTGTCGATGCGGTGGTAAAGGGCCTTGATCTCCTTCTGCTCCAGGAAGCGCAGGACCTTCTTCTTCAGCTGGCCCGAGCCCTTGCCGGGGATGATCTCGACCTCGGTCGCCTTCTTCCTGATCGCCTCGTCGATGATGCCCCGCAGCGCCTTGTCGATCTCCCCGCCCTTGTTGTAGAGGGGGTGTAGATCAAGCTTGAGCTTCAACCGAGCCTCCCGCGTGTCAGGTGGGGACAGTTTACGCGGGGCGGGCCGCCTCACCTCCTGGGCCGTCCCGCCTTCTCGGTCGCCCCGCTTTCTCGGTCGTCCCGCCTTCCGGATCGCCTCACCTTCGCGGCGATCACGGCCACCCGTGACCTCACATCGCGCCGGTACGGGAAGGCCCGAGGCCGCCGACCTCGGGGAGACCGGAACACCGGCCGAGTCTGCCATCAAACATGACTAATTCCCGTGATAATTGTGTCAATTTGATGATCTAGGCAAATAAATGGTCTCTAGTTAGGCTCCCTGTCATGATCGGCCGCCTTTACCGGGTGGCCGATCGCGCGTCACCCACCGGGGAGGGTCACGGCCTCTCAGGCATGCCCTGCCCCGGGCGCGCGGGTGGCCTCCCTCTCTGCGGGTGCAGCGGTTCATGCGTGCCTACAGGGAGGTCTCGTTGGCCAGGAAGCCCTACTTACCGAGGATCAGGCGCGTGGCGGTACTCGCCGCCGGCGTCGGGCTCGTCGCGGCGATGGCGCCGCCGGCGAGCGCGGATCCCACCCCCACCCCCACGCCGTCCACCAAGTGGACGGCGACTCCCCTGACCGGGGGTGAGCCGGTCCAGGGCGCGAAGTCCCCCACCGGCAAGCTCGCCCGGAGTGACGAGGGGCTGTTGAAGTCGACCTCGGGCGCCACGGTCAACGTGATGGTGAAGCTCGACTACGACTCCTTCGCCGCCTACCAGGGCGGCCTCGACGGGCTTCCGGCGACGAGCCCGGCGAAGACCGGAAAGGCCCTCGACCTCAAGAGCGGCGACGCGAAGAAGTACCAGCAGCACATCGAGGACGTCGAGAACACCTTCCTCGCCGAGCTGGCCAGGAACGTGCCAGGCGCCAAGGCGGGCCAGAAGCTGCGGACCGTCTACGGCGGCATCGCGCTGCGCGTCCCCGCCAACAAGGCCGCCGCGCTGCTGAAGCTGCCCGGGGTGGCCGCCGTCCAGGAGGACAAGCCCGAGCAGCTGCTGACCGACTCCAGCCCCGCGTTCATCGGGGCGCCCGCGATCTACAGCAAGCTGGGCGGCAGCTCCTCGTCGGGCAAGGGCGTCATCGTCGGCATCCTGGACTCCGGCGCCTGGCCCGAGCACCCCCAGTTCGCCGACCCCGGCACGCTGCCCGCCGCGCCCCCGACCAAGGACGGCACGCCGCGCGTCTGCGACTTCGGCGACAACCCGCTGACCCCGGCGGCCGACCCGTTCGTCTGCAACCGGAAGATCATCGGTGGCGCCCCGTTCCTGGACACCTACAACGCGAACGTCGGCGGCGAGACCTTCCCGGACAGCGCCCGCGACTCCAACGGCCACGGCACCCACACCGCGACGACCTCGGCGGGCGGCCCGGTGGCCGACACGAACCCGCTCGGCATCAGCAGGGGACCGATCCACGGCATCGCCCCGGCGGCGCACGTGTCGGTCTACAAGGTCTGCGGCCAGGCCGGCTGCTACCCCTCCGACTCCGCCCAGGCGGTCGGCCGGGCCATCCTCGACGGCGTCCGGGTGATCAACTTCTCGATCTCCGGCGGCACCTCCCCCTACAGCGACCCGGTGGAGCTGGCCTTCCTCGACGCGTACTCGGCGGGCGTGCTCGTCTCGGCCTCGGCGGGCAACGCCGGTCCGGGCGCGGCGACCGTCAACCACGTCAGCCCGTGGGTGACCACGGTGGCGGCCTCCACGCAGACCAGGACCTTCCAGTCGACGATCACGTTGTCCGGCTCCGGCGGCGCGACGGCCACGCTGAAGGGCGCCTCCATCACCCCGGGCCTCGCCTCCCCGCTGCCGGTGGTGCGGGCCTCGGCGCCTCCGTACTCCAACCCGCTGTGCACGACGCCGGCTCCCGCGGGCCTGTTCACCGGGAAGATCGTCGTCTGTGAGCGCGGTCCCGACCGGGTCCTGAAGGGCTTCAACGTCCGGCAGGGCGGCGCGGCCGGGATGATCCTGTACAACGCCACCCCGCTCGACGTGATGACGGACAACCACTGGGTCCCCTCCGTCCACATCGACAAGCCCGAGGGTGACGCCCTGCTGGCGTTCCTGACGGCCAACCCGAGCACGACGGCCTCGTTCACCCAGGGCACCAAGACCACCTGGCAGGGCGACGCGATCACCACGTTCTCCTCGCGCGGCCCCGGCGGCGACTTCCTCAAGCCGGACGTCACCGCCCCCGGCCTGCACATCCTGGCCGGTCAGACGCCGCTGCTGGAGGGTCCGGCCGGTGGTCCCCCGGGCAACCTGTACCAGGTCATCTCGGGCACCTCGATGTCGTCGCCGCACGTCGCGGGCTCGGCGGCCCTGCTGTTCGCGCTGCACCCGACCTGGACCCCGGGCCAGGTGAAGTCCGCGATGGAGACGACGGCCAAGACCTCGGTCACCAAGCAGGACCGCGTCACCCCGGCCGACCCGTTCGACACCGGCGGCGGGCGCGTCGACCTGACCAAGGCCGGCGACCCCGGCCTGACCCTGGACGAGACCGGTGAGAACTTCACCGCCTCGGCCGACGACCCGCTCAACCGCATCGACCTGAACCTGCCGTCGGTGAACGCCCCGATCATGCCGGGTCTCATCACCGCCAAGCGGACGTTCACCAACGTCACCGACAAGACGCTCACCTTCACCGCCACGGGCACGACCGTGAGCGGCGCGAACATCACGGTGCTGCCGCCGCTGTTCACCGTGAAGGCGGGCAAGAGCGTCAAGCTCAGCGTGGTGATCACCGCGCCGGACCTGCCCGAGGGCCAGTACTTCGGCCAGGTGAACCTCAAGCAGGTCGGCGGCTCGCGCAACCTGCACCTGCCGGTCGCGTTCGTCCGCAAGGAGGGCGCCATCCCGGTGGACCAGACCTGCGCACCGGCCACCATCCCGCGCAACACCGGCGAGTCCACCTGCACGGTCACCGTGCAGAACGACACCCTGGAGGACGCCGAGGTCACGGCGGTCAGCACGCTCGACGGCAGGCTGCGCCTGAACTCGGTGACCGGCGCCACCAAGGTCGGTACCCAGATCGCGACGACGAAGACCACGCTCGCGGCCAGGCAGCCGGACAGGCCGGGCATCGCCCCGGGCACCGGTCCCGCGCCGTACCTGCCGCTGGACGCCTTCGGCATCGCGCCGGTGCCGATCGGCGACGAGCAGGCGATCAACTTCACCGTGCCCCCGTTCCAGTACGCGGGCAACACCTACAGCAGGATCGGCATCGTCTCCAACGGCTACACGGTCGCCGGGGGCAGCTCGGGCTCGGCCGACGTCTCGTTCCAGCCGCAGACCCTGCCCGACCCCACGACCCCGAACAACGTGCTCGCCCCCTACTGGACCGACCTGGACGGCACCGGCGCGCCGGGCGTCTACGCCGGTACGCTGACCGACGGCGTGAGCGACTGGCTCGTCATCGAGTGGCGGCTCAACCTGTACGGCACGAGCGACCTCAAGGTCTTCCAGCAGTGGATCGGCCTGAACGGGACCGAGGACATCACCTACACCTACGACCCGGACAACCTGCCCGGCGATCCCCCGGCGGGCTACGGCCTCACCGTGGGCGCCGAGAACGCCGACGGCACCGCGGGCGGCCAGATCACCGGCCCGCCGTCCGAGGACCTGCGGGTGTCCAGCACTCCCGGCGCCCCGGGAGGCAGCCTGAGCTACACGATGAAGATCAAGGGCGTCAGCCCCGGGATCGGGTCGGTGACGACGGGCACGTCGACACCGCAGGTCAAGGGCCTGACGATCGAGGTGGACAAGATAACCGTCCAGTAGTGACGACGTGATGGGCCCGGCGCGTCGCGCCGGGCCCATTTTCGTTCACGCCTCGGACTCGTCCGGGCTTGCCAACCCGGGCCCGTCCTCGTTCACGACCTCGGGCCCGTCCTCGTTCACGACCTCGGGCCCGTCCGGGGTCACGGGCCCGGACCCACCCGGACTCGCGACCTCGGACTCGTCCGGGCTCACGCGCTCGGGCCCGTCCGGGCTCGCGGGTTCGGGGTCAGCGGTGGAGATAGTCGACCAGGTGCGCCTTCTCGGTCTCCAGGGCCTCGATGGAACTCTTGACCACGTCGCCGATGCTCACGATCCCGGCCAGCCGGCCGGAGTCCACGACCGGCACGTGCCGGATGCGGTGCGTGGTCATCGTCTGGCGGAGGTCGTCGACGTCGGCGTCCGTCGGGCAGGTGCGGACCTCGGTCGTCATGATCGACGACACCGGCGCGTCCAGCACTACGGCCCCGCGGTCGTGCAGCCGCCGCACGACGTCACGCTCGGAGACGATGCCCGCGATGGACTCGCCGTCCTCGGACACCACCACGGCACCGATGTTCTTCTCGGCCAGAACGGTCAGAAGCTCGGTGACCGTCGCGTCCGGGCGGACGGTCGCCACCTCCGCTCCCTTGCCTTGCAGAATCGTACCGATCAGCATTGACACCACCTCGGTTCAGCCTGGCGCGGGTATCCCACTCCTTTGCCCCTTTGTGCCACACGCTAAGCACCGAAAAAGGCAAAGGGTGTGACTGTCAGGTAACGGGCAGCAGCCGTACCGCGTCAAGGGCCAGGGTGAGTTCCACGATGTCGAGCGGGCGCGCGAGCGAGCGGCCGGTGAGCTGCTCGATGCGGCGGATGCGGTTGAAGACCGTGTTGCGGTGGCAGTACAGCTGCCCCGCGGCGCGCATGGCCGAGCCCTCGCACCGCAGCCACGCCTCCAGGGTGCCCAGGAGCACCTCCCGGTCGGCCTGGTCGAGGGCGAGGATGGGCCGCAGCACAGCGCCGCTGAGGTGACCGGCGAGCTCGGGCTGGCTCACCACCAGCGCGGCGGGCAGCCTGTCCTCCAGCCTGGCGATCTCCGGGCCCTCGCCCACGCAGGTGCGCAGGGCGAGCTCGGCGAGCCGCCTGGCGCGGCCCAGTTCCGCCAGCCCCTCGACGACCGGGCTGATCCCCGCGCACCCGGTGACGTGCGGGCGGAGCTCCTCGGCCAGGTCGTCCATGTTCGCGTCGTGCAGCAGCACGACCGACACCTCGTAGTCGGGGCGCATCCGCCACAGCAGGCGCATCACGCCCAGGGCGGTCGGCCGGGGGGCGTCGTCCCCGTGGTCGTGGCGGCCGGGCAGCCGGGTGATGACGACGGCGTACCGGCCCAGTTCGGGCAGGTCGAGCCCGGCGGCGGCGCTGCGGACGAGGGCGGCGTCGACCCGGTCCTCCAGGAGCGCGTCGAGCAGGGCCTGGACCCTCTCGGCTGTGCGGCCGAACATCTCGGCCTCCCGTCTTCGGTAGGCCTCGGCGGCGGCGATCGCCTGCCTGTCGATGGCGTGCCACACCTTCGTGGCGCTGCGCAGCAGGACAGGCAGGCTGTCTGATTCCTCTTCGGCGACCACGTCGATGAGACCGTCCCACATCACCTGGGCGGAGAGCCGGTAACTGCGCAGCAGGGAGTCCATGGGCAATCCCTGCTCGGCCCTGCGCCGGGCGGTCTTCTCCGCCTGCGGCAGGTCACACCGTTCGGAACGGGGCAGCAGGATGGCGCCGATACCGTCCCGCATCGCCTCGTAGACGCTCTGCCAGTGGTCGTCGGTGGGGACCATCCGCCGGTACGCCTCGTCGGTGTCACGGATCTTCGCGACCAGCTCGTCGGTGAGCTCCGGAAGTCTCCGCAGCAGCCTGCGGGCGGCCAGGCGCATGATCCTGCGTACTTCGTCGTCCGTAACCGGGCGGGTCCCCATCTGGGGATCGTGACAGCAAGGAACCTGGCCGAACAAGGTTCTGTTCTGTTTCGTGATCCGGGGTTGTGCGCGCGCACAACCGGCACCCGTCCCGCATGGGCGCCCGCCCCGACTTCACCCTGCCCTCTGGACGCCGGTGAAGCGCCTCGGTTGGGTGCGTTCATCGGCTGTCAGGAGGCACACATGGACGTGCACGACCCTCGCCCGCCCGGAGATTCCGGGCTGGTCGTCAGGGATCTGGCGGTGAGTTACGGCCCGGTCCTGGCCCTGCGGGGTGTCTCGCTGGACGTCCCGCGCGGTTCGGTCGTCGCGGTGCTCGGCGGCAACGGCGCGGGGAAGTCGACCCTGCTGCGCGCCGTGTCGGGCACCCTCAGGTTCCACCGGGGCGGGATCACCGCCGGCGAGGTCGGTTTCGGCGGTACGCGCCTGTCCGGCGTCGCCACCTCGGCCGTGGTGGCCAGGGGCGTCGTCCAGGTGCCCGAGGGGCGCAGGGTCTTCGCGCGGATGACGGTGGAGGAGAACCTGAGGGCCGGCGCCCTCGGCGCGCCCGACCGCCGGACCGCGGCCGAGGCGCGGGAGGGCGTGCTCGCGCTCTTCCCCGTGCTCGCCGAACGCGCCGGGCAGCGCGCGGGCCTGCTGTCCGGGGGCGAGCAGCAGATGCTCGCCATCGGCCGCGCGCTGATGGCGAGGCCGAGGATGCTGCTGCTGGACGAGCCCACCCTCGGTCTCGCGCCGATGATGGCCGCGAAGATCGCCGACACCATCCGCGAGATCAACGCCGGGGGAACCACGGTGCTCCTGGTGGAGCAGAACGCCGCGATGGCCCTGTCCCTCGCCTCGCACGCCTACGTGCTGGAGGTCGGCGAGGTGGTGCTGTCGGGACCGGCCGCCGAGCTCGCCGCGAGCGACGAGGTGCGCCGCCGCTACCTGGGCATCGAGGACCCGGCCCCGGTCGTCGCGGGGTCTTCGGAGAGCCCGAGGGCCGCCCGCCCGGCGCTGGCGAGGTGGTCCGCGTGAGTGACACATACCAACCGGACGGTACGGATACTTCCATTCCCCGGCTCGATGTGCGTGACGTCACCGTGCGCTTCGCCGGGCTCACCGCGCTGGACGCGGTCGGCTTCAGCGTCGAGCCCGGCAGCGTCCACGCGGTGATCGGGCCCAACGGGGCGGGCAAGTCGACCTGCTTCAACGTCCTGTCGGGCGTCTACCGGGCCACCTCGGGCAGCGTGCGGTTCGGCGACGCGGAGCTGACCTCCCTCGCCCCGCACCGCATCGCCGCCCTGGGCGTGGCGCGCACCTTCCAGAACATCGCCCTGTCGCCGCGCCTGTCGGTGCGGGACAACCTGATGCTCGGCCGCCACCGGCTCACCCGCGCCGGGTTCCTCTCGGCCGGGCTTCGGCTGCCGTCGGCCCGGCGCGAAGCGGCCGCGCACGGCGAGCGGGTGACCGAGATCGCGGCGTTCGTCGGGCTCTCCGAACGGCTGGCCACACCGGTCGGGCTGCTGCCGTACGGCGTGCAGAAGCGCGTGGAGCTGGCGCGGGCCCTGTGCATGGAGCCCCGGCTGCTGCTGCTGGACGAGCCGGTCGCCGGCATGAACGGCGGCGAGCGCCGCGACATGGCCGAGCTGATCGTCGCGGTACGGGAGAGCCTCGGCATCTCGATCCTGCTGGTCGAGCACGACATGGGGATCGTCATGCGGCTCGCCGACGCGGTGACGGTCCTCGACTTCGGCAAACGCATCGCGGACGGCTCCCCCGGCGAGGTGCAGAACGACCCCGAGGTGGTCCGCGCCTACCTGGGCGCGGCCGCGGAGAGCACCCCGGCCGCGGACACCCTGGTCGAGGACGCGCTCGCCGACAGCGCGAAAGACGGGAGCGCCGGGAAGGCCGGGAAGGCCGCGGGCAAGGACGAGGAGGTCGCCTCATGATCACTTTTCTCGAACTCCTGGTGAACGGGATCTCCGTCGGGGCCGTGTACGCGCTGATCGCCCTGGGGTTCGTCATCATCTTCAAGGCGACCGAGGTGGTGAACTTCGCGCACGCCTCGCTGCTGCTGGTCGGCGGCTTCATCGTGGCCAAGATGCACCCCTCGGTCGGCTTCTGGACCGCCCTGCTGATGGGCGTCGCCGGGGCGGCCGTGGTGGGCGCCCTCATCGAGTTCCTGATCATCCGCCGGGCGAACGTCGCCTCGCACAGCGTGCTCGCGATCGTGACGATCGGCGTCGACATCGTGCTGACGACCGAGCTGACCAGGCAGATCGGCACCGACGTGCTCGCCCTGGGCGATCCGTGGCACGACCGGGTGCTGCACCTGGGCCCCGTCAGCGTCGCCCAGACCCGGGTGGTCGCGTTCGCCGTCGCGGCGGCCCTGATCACCGCGTTCCTGCTCGCGTTCAAGTACACCAACTGGGGCATCGCCATGCGCGCCACCGCCGAGGACGCGGAGACGGCGGCGCTGATGGGCGTGCGGCGCGGGCGGGTCTCGATGGGGGCCTGGGCGGTCGCCGGGGCGCTCGCCGCCGTCGCCGCGCTCTTCCTGTGCGTCTTCCCCACCCCGGGGCTGGACCGCAGCACCACCTTCGCGGCGATGAAGGCGTTCCCGGCGGCGATCCTCGGCGGCCTCGACTCCACCACGGGGGCGCTGGCCGGAGGGCTGATCATCGGCGTCACCGAGGCCATGATGAGCGGCTACCAGAACGACCTGGCCTTCCTCGGCCGGGGCATCGGCGACGTCGCGCCGTTCCTCGTGATGATCATTGTCCTGCTCATCCGGCCCGCGGGGCTGTTCGGGACGAGGGAGCTGGCACGTGTCTAAGAAGGTCATCCTCTCCTGCGTCGCGCTGGCCGCGGCGGCGATCGCCGTACCGTTCTACCTGGAGGGCTTCTGGCTGCAGGCCGGGCTCTTCGCGATGTCGGCGGCGATCGGCGCGATCGGCATCAACCTGCTGACCGGCGCCACCGGCCAGCTGTCCATGGGGCACGCGTTCTTCCTCGCGGTCGGCGCGTACGCCTACGTCTACTTCGGCTCCGAGCCGGAGGGCGGCGCGCACGCCCTCGGCGGCCTGGGTCTGCCCACGCCCGTCGCGGCGCTGCTCGCGGTGCTCACGGCGGGCGTCGCGGGCGGGGTGTTCAGCCCCATCGCCGGACGCCTGAAAGGCGCCTACCTCGGCATCGCCACCCTCGCGCTGATCTTCGTCGGCCAGCACGTGCTGTTCAACGCCGAACCCGTGACGGGCGGCTACAACGGGCGCGTGGTGCCGCCGATGGAGCTGTTCGGGTTCACCTTCGCCGACACCCCCGAGCTGGTGGTGGCGCAGGTGCCGTTCGGGGCGCTGGAACGGCTCTGGTTCCTCGGGCTGGTCCTGCTGACCGGCGCGGCGCTGTTCGCCCGCGGGGTGCTGCGCGGCCGTCCCGGGCGGGCGATGAACACCATTCGCGACCACGAGATCGCGGCCGGGGTGCTGGGCGTGCCGGTGGCCCGCTACCGCGCCGGGGTGTTCGTGCTGTCGTCGATGTACGGCGGCCTGGCCGGGGTCCTGATCGCGCTGGTCTTCCAGCGCACCGTGCCCGACTACTTCGGCCTGCTGCTCTCCCTCGACTACCTCGCGATGATCATCATCGGCGGGCTCGGCTCCGTCGCGGGCGCGGTGATCGGCGCGATCTTCATCTCGATGCTCCCCCAGCTGCTCAGCCGCTACAGCGACGCCCTGCCGCTGGTGGCCGAGCCGGGCTCGGGCGGGGTGTCACCCGCCGAGGCGGCCCGCATCCTGTACGGCGCCGCCGTGGTCGTCGTCGTCCTCTTCCTGCCCGGCGGGCTGCTCGGCCTCGCCGGGCGCCTGCGCCTGGCGGTGAACCGGCGGCTCACCCCCGTACCGGCTCCCTCCGCGGCGAAGACCCCGCTCTCCCCCTCCCCCTCCCCCGACACAAGGAACTGATGACATGGGAATCCCAAGAACCCCGGTCCGGCGCATCGCGGTACTCGCCGCCCTCGCCCTGGCCGTCACCGCGTGCGCCAGCGAGAAGGCCACCGGGGGCAGCGGCGCGGCCGCCCCCTCCGCCGTCGGGGGGGACGGCGTGAAGACGGGCCCCGGCGTCAGCGCCGACAAGATCACGATCGGCCTGATGACCGACCTCACCGGCCCGTACGCCTCGTTCGGCAAGAGCCTCACCCAGGCGCAGCAGCTGTACTTCGAGCAGACGAACGCGGCCGGGGGCGTGTGCGGGCGGCAGCTGGAGGCGCTGGTGCGCGACCACGGCTACGACGCGCAGAAGGCGATCGCGGCCTACACCGAGATCGCCCCGAAGACGGTGGCGATCGCCCACTTCGTCGGCTCGCCCATGGTGAACGCGCTCAAGCAGCGCATCGAGACCGACCAGATGCTCACCATCCCGCAGGCCTGGGCGACCGGGCTGCTGGGCAGCAAGTCCATCCAGGTCACCGGGACGACCTACGACATCGACATGATCAACGGGGTGGACTTCCTGACCAAGGAGAAGGGCATCAAGTCCGGCGACAAGATCGGTCACCTGTACTTCGAGGGCGACTACGGCGAGAGCGCGCTGAACGGCTCCAAGTACGCGTCCGAGAAGCTCGGCCTCACGCTCGTGGAGCAGAAGATCAAGGCCACCGACCAGGACATGAGCGCCCAGGTCGCCGCGTTCAAGGCGGAGGGCGTCAAGGCCATCCTGGTCTCCGTCGGCCCCAGGCAGACCGCCTCGCTCGTCGGCGTCTCGCTCGCCAAGGGCATGGACGTGCCGTTCGTCGGCAGCAACTCGGCCTACTCCCCGCAGCTGCTGCCCACCCCGGCCGGGCCAGCGCTGCTGAAGGACTTCTACTACATGACCGCGGGCACGCCGATCAGCGCCGACATGCCCGCCATGAAGAAGCTCGCCGCCGACTACGCGGCGAAGTACCCGGACACCGCCATCGACAGCGGCGTCCCCTCGGGCTACTCGGCGGCGGCGATCGTCGTCGACGCGCTCAAGAAGGCCTGCGAGGGCAAGGACCTGACCCGGGGCGCCGTCGTCGCCGCGCACCGCGGCCAGTCGTCCTGGGGCGCGGAGTTCGGCACGGTCATGGACTTCACCACCTTCGACAAGCCCGCCTCGCTGCTGTCGTACGTGGCCAAGCCGGACAAGGCCGCCCTGGGCGGCGCCGTCGTCTTCAAGGAGGCCGCCACGTCCGACCTGGCCAAGGAGTACCAGGTCCCGGTGGGCTGACCCGTGTGCGCGGTGCGGCCCGGTACCTGCCGGGGGTGCGGGCCGCACCGCTCCGGACTAGCGTGGAGGTGACCAGAGACCTTCGCGCCCGGGGACAAAATGACCCAAAAGCTCAACACCGGCAGCCATGACCTGCCGGTCTCCGACGCCCTCGCCGCGTTCATGACCACCGGCTGGGCCGACACGCACCGCGACGACCTCGCACCGCTGCCGCAGGCCGCCTACACCGCCAAGCGCCGCGCCGCGCTCGCCGCCCGCTTTCCCGGCGAGCGGCTGGTGATCCCGTCCGGCACGCTCAAGGCGCGCAGCAACGACAGCGACTACCGGTTCCGGGCGCACAGCGCGTTCGCCTACCTCACCGGCGACCAGGAGCCCGACGACGTGCTGGTCGTCGAGCCCTCCGGGGAGGCCACGCTGTTCCTGCGCCCCCGCTCGCCGAGGTCGGCGCCGGGCCAGGCCGGCCAGGAGTTCTACCGCGACCGCCGCTACGGCGAGTTCTGGGTGGGCCGCCGCCCCGACCTGGCCGAGGCGGAGGCGATCCACCAGGTCGCCTGCGCGCCGATCGACAGGCTGGGCGACGCGCTCACCGGGCCCGCCCGGGTGCTGCGCGGGGTGGACGCGTCCGTGGACGGGCGGGTCTCGCCCGGCGACGGTGACGAGGAGCTGGAGACGTTCCTCTCCGAGATGCGGCTCGTCAAGGACGAGTGGGAGATCGCCGAGCTGCAGTTCTCGGTCGACGCGACCACGCGCGGGTTCGAGGACGTGGCGCGGGCCCTGCCCGCCGCCCTGGGGCACCGGCGCGGCGAGCGCTACCTGGAGGGGGTCTTCGGCCTCCGCGCCCGCCTGGAGGGCAACGCGGTCGGCTACGACAGCATCGTGGCCTCCGGCGCCAACGCGTGCGTGCTGCACTGGATCCGCAACGACGGGCGGCTGGCCGGGAACGAGCTCCTGCTCCTCGACGCGGGCGTGGAGACCGACCACCTCTACACCGCCGACATCACCAGGACCCTGCCGGTGTCCGGGCGCTTCACCCCGGTCCAGCGCCAGGTCTACGAGCTGGTGTACGAGGCCCAGGAGGCGGCGATCGCCACCCTGCGCCCCGGTGCGCGCTTCCGCGACTTCCACCGCGCGGCCATGCGCGTCATCGCGGAGGGACTGCACGACTGGGGCGTGCTGAAGATCGGCGCGGACGAGGCGATGGAGCCCGAGAGCGGCCTGTACCGCCGCTACACGCTGTGCAGCAGCGGCCACATGCTCGGCATGGACGTGCACGACTGCGCCAGGGCCCGCTCGGAGGCCTACCTGGACGGCGTGCTGGAGGAGGGACAGGTGCTGACCGTCGAGCCCGGCCTCTACCTGCAGCCGGACGACCTGACGCTGCCCCCGGAGCTGCGCGGCATCGGCGTGCGCATCGAGGACGACCTCGTCGTCACCGCCGACGGCGCCCGCCTCATGTCGGCCGGGCTGCCCCGCCACCCCGACGAGGTGGAGAGGTGGATGGAGGACGTCAGGGGTTCAGACCTGGCGGGGTGACCGGTCAAGCCTGACGGGACGAGCGCCCGGGGGTGGGGTCGAGGAAGACCTGCGTCACCGAGGGGAAGCGTTCCTTGAGCACGCGTTCCACCCGGTCGGAGGCCTGCTCCAGCCCCGCCCCCGTGGTGTCGTCCACGAAGTCGACGCGGGCGGCGACCAGCGTCTCGCCGGGGCCCAGCATCATGGTCAGGAGCTCCACCACGCTCTCGACCTCGGGCAGGGCGGCGATCTCCTCGCGGATGCGCTCCGTCAGCCCCTCGGGCGCGGCCTGGCCGATCAGCAGGGAGGCGTTGGCGCGGATGAGGTGGATCGCCACCCACAGGAGCAGCAGGCCGATCACCACGGAGGCGGTCCCGTCCCAGAGGGACGAGCCGGTCAGCTGGGAGGCGAGCAGTCCCGCCGCGGCGATCAGCAGCCCGGCCAGGGCGGCCGCGTCCTCGAACAGCACCGCCTTCAGCGCCGTGTCGGAGGTCTTCGCGACATAGCGCCGCGGGCTCACCTCGAAGCGGCGGGCCTCCCCCCGCACCTGCGAGAACGCCTTGAGGAACGAGATCCCCTCGATCACGAACGAGACCGCGAGGACCACGTACGAGATCGTCAGGTCGGTGAGCCTCTCACCGGTGAGGATCTCGTGCACCCCGTGGGTGATGGAGAACCCGGCTCCGCCGGTGAGGGTGGCGAAGGCCGCCAGCAGCGCCCAGAAGAACCCCGCCTTGCCGTAGCCGAACGGGTGCCGCGCGTCGGCGGGGTGACCGCCCCTGCGCACCGCGACGAACAGCAGGACCTCGGTGACGGTGTCCGCGGCGGAGTGGGCGGCCTCGGACAGCATCGCCGACGAGCCGCTGACCAGCCCGGCGACCAGCTTGGCCACGGCGATCGCGAGGTTGGCCAGACCCGCCACGACCACCGTGGCGAGGCTCTCCGATCCGGCTTTATCGACATCCGTCCCCTTATCCGGCATGTGGTTACTTTACGGGTGACGATTCCCTTGCTTCCCACCGGTGGCTCGCCGCGTCCCGCCTGGTAGCCGGGCCGGATCGTGATCCTGACTCTGTCAATTCGTCACATCGCCCACCACGAGCGATCGGCACCTTCTGATGTAAGTTCTGATCTATGACCCTGAAGCAAGCCCCGCCCGGCGAGCGAAGCGGTCGGCCGGGGGACGGATCCGCCGGGATCGCGGCCACACACGCGGTGAACGAGAGTGGTGAGCGACCGGTGAACGACCAGGAGCCTCGCTGGCTGTCCTCGATCGAGCAACGGGCGTGGCGCGCCCACCTCGCCGTGCACAAGCTCCTCGACCACCGCCTCGACCGCGAGCTCCAGCCCTTCGGGCTCTCGGTCAACGACTACGAGATCCTGGTGAACCTGTCGGAGACCCCCGGTCACCGCATGCGGATGAGCGATCTGGCGGACGCCACGATCCAGTCCCGCAGCCGCCTGTCCCACCAGATCTCCCGGATGGAGGCCGCCGGCCTGGTCGCCAGGGAGACCTGTCCCGACGACCGGCGCGGCACCTTCGCCGTCCTCACCGAACACGGCTGGGCGACCATCCAGAGGGTCGCGCCCCACCACGTGGCCGGGGTGCGCCGGCATTTCATCGACCTGCTCACCGACGACCAGCTGATCGAGCTGGAGGCGGCGTACGCGCCGGTGGTGGACCACCTCAAAGGCATCCGCTGACGCGGGACCGGCCGGGAGGGCGGCTCGCGGGGGCGTCCGCCGACACGCTGTTCGCCGGTGGGGCCCGCGAGGGCACCCGTCGACGCGGAACCGGCCGGTCGACCCCGTAGAAGCGCCCGCCGACCCGAAAACCGTAGAGGCGTCCGCCGACCCGGAACCGGCCGGTGAAGCCCGCGAAAGCACCCGCCGACCCGCAACCGCAGAGGCGTCCGCCGACCCGGAACCGGCCGGTGAAGCCCGCGAAAGCACCCGCCGACGCGAAACCGATACCGGTCGTTACTCCTTAGTAGACCAGAGTGTCGTTACGATCCGCCCATGTCTGCTCGCCGGATCCTCATCATCGCGGTGATCGCCGCGTTCTCCCTGGTCACCGCGTGCAGCGGCGGTGGTGCCCCCGACAGCACCCCGGCCCTCCCCAACGGAGCCGACCTGCTCAAGAAGTCGGCGGAGGCGACGCGCGCCGTGAAGTCGGCCGCCTTCTCGATGGAGACCGAGGGCACCCCGCCCGTACCGGTCAAGAAGGCCACCGGCCGTCTCAGCGGGACCGGCGACGCGGACGGCACCCTCCAGATCGACGTGATGGGCAGCCTCCAGGAGATCAATTTCGTGCTGATCGGGGAGACCGTCCACTTCAAGGGCGTGACCGGCGGCTTCCAGCGGATGTCGCGCAGCCAGCTGGCGGCGATCTACGACCCGTCCGCCATCCTCAACCCGGAGAAGGGCGTCGTACAGCTGCTGGCCAACGCGCTGGACGCCAAGACCCAGGCCGCGGAGAAGCTGGACGGCGTCGACACCTACCGGGTCTCGGCGACGCTCTCCCAGCAGGTGCTCGCCACGATGGTGCCCGGCCTCTCGCAGAGCGTCGACGCCGTGCTCTGGATCGACAGGGCCACCAACCGGCTGCTCAAGGCGGACCTGCCCCTGACCGGCGGCAAGGTGGTCGTGGCCTTCAGCGACTACGACGTGCCGGTCCAGGTCACCGCTCCGGCGGAGTGACGGTGACCCGCACCGCCCCGGAGGGCACCCGCGCGGCCCGGCGGCGGACCGCCCTCGGCGTCGGCGGCACCGCGGTGCTGCTGGCGGCCCTGGACGCGTACGTCGTGGTCACCGTCCTCGTCGACATCGCCAGGGACGTCGACGTCCCCGTCAACCACCTGGAGCGCGCCACCCCGATCGTCACCGGTTTCCTGCTCGGCTACATCGCGGCCATGCCGCTGCTCGGCCAGCTCTCCGACCGGTACGGCAGGCGCCCGCTCATCCACCTGTGCCTGGCGGGCTTCGCCGCGGGCTCGGTCGTCACCGCGCTGGGCGAGACGGTGCCCTGGCTGGTCGCGGGGCGGGCCCTGCAGGGGGTGGCGGGCGGCGCGCTGCTGCCCATCACCATGGCCCTGATCGGGGACCTGTGGGACGAGGACGAGCGCCCGGTGGCGCTCGGCGCGGTGGGGTCGGCCCAGGAGCTCGGCAGCGTGCTCGGCCCCCTGTACGGCGCGGCCCTCGCCGCCCTGGTCCCGGTCACCCTGCAGGTCGGCGGCGTGCAGCTCGGCGGCTGGCGGTCGATCTTCTGGCTGAACGTCCCGCTGGTGGCCCTGGCGGCGATCGCCGTGCAGCGCTCGGTGCCGCCGCCCGACCGCGACCGGGCCCTCGGGGCGGGGGCGGGCAGGCGCGTCGACGTGGTCGGCGGGCTGCTGCTCGCGCTCGCGCTCGGCCTGCTCGTGGCCGGCCTCTACAACCCCGACCCCGGCGAGTCGGTCCTCCCCTCGTGGGGCGTGCCCATGATCGTCGCCGGTGTCGTGTCCGGTGCCGCGTTCGTCGCGTGGGAGTGGCGGTCGCGAACCCGGCTGATCGACATGACGGGGGTGTCGCGCGGCCCGTTCCTCGCCACGCTCGGGGTGAGCTTCCTGACCGGCGCCGCGCTGCTGGTGACCCTGGTCGACGTGCAGCTGGCGGCGCAGACGCTGCTGGGCCTCGACAGCCTGGACGGCGCCCTGGTGCTGTCGCGCTTCCTCGTCGCGCTCTCCGTGGCCGCGCTGGCGGGCGGCCTCATGTCCCGCCGCTACGGCGAGCGCGCGGTGACGGTGATCGGGCTCGCGGTGGCCGCGGCCGGATACGTCCGCATCGGCCAGTGGCCCCTGGACCTGGCCTCGGCCGGATACCGCATGGACGCCGACCTGATCGTCGCCGGGCTGGGACTCGGCCTGGTGATCGCCCCGGTCTCCTCGGCGGTGCTGCGGGCCGTTCCCGCCGCCCAGCACGGGGTGGCCTCCGCGGCGGTGGTCGTCGCCCGGATGATGGGCATGCTGCTCGGCGTCGCCGGGCTTTCGGCGTGGGGCTTCCACCGCTTCCAGTCGCTCACCGCCGACCTGGACACGCCCCTGCCCTTCGGCGTGGACCCCGTCGTGTACGCCGGACAGCTCGCCGAGTACCAGAACAGGGTGAAGGAGGCGCTGCACACCGAGTACAGCGAGATCTTCCTGATCACCGCCGTCCTGTGCGGCCTGGGCGTGCTGGTCGCCCTGCTGCTGCCACGCGGCTCCGGGCGGGCGGAGAAGCCCTGACCCGGACGCGTGCCCGCCCCTGCCCGGCCCGGCCACGCGCCGGAACCTCCCGTCCCGGACAGAACCTGCCCGGGACGGGACGGGACCACCGACCGTCAGAAGACTCACGCCCGGAACAGGCCCCGTACCCAAACAGGGCCCGAGCGGGGCCCGCGCCCGGACCGGGGCTCATGCCCGAAACAGGCCCCGTACCTGAGACAGGGACCGTACTCCGAACGGGGCTCATGCCCGGAACAGAGCCCGCGCCCTGACTGGGGGCCGTAACCGGAGCGGGGCCCGCGTTCGGGACGAGGCCCGTAACCGGAGCGGGGCTCCTACTTCTTCTTCTGTCCCTGGCGCTTCTCGCGGATCTTCATGGTGACCTCGATGGGCGACCCGGCGAAGCCGAACTCCTCGCGGATCCGGCGCTCGATGAAGCGGCGGTAGGTCTCCTCCAGGAAGCCCGAGGTGAACAGCACGAACTTCGGCGGCTCCGTCGACGCCTGCGTGGCGAAGAGGATCTTGGGCTGCTTGCCGCTGCGGACCGGGGGCGGGGTGGCCGCGACCAGGTCGGTCAGGAAGGCGTTGAGGCGGGCGGTGGGCACCCGGGTCGACCAGGAGTCGAGCGCCTTCTCGATCGCGGGGACGATCCGGTCGACGTGCCAGCCGTTCTTCGCGGAGATGTTGATCCGCAGCGCCCACGGCACGCGGACGAGCTGGCGGTCGATCTCCTTCTCCAGGTAGTAACGGCGGTCCTCGTCGAGCAGGTCCCACTTGTTGAACGCCACGACCATGCACCGGCCGGACTCGATCACCAGGGAGATGATCCGCAGGTCCTGCTCGGTGAGCACGTCGCTGGCGTCGATGAGCACCACCGCGATCTCCGAGCGCTCCAGGGCCCCCCGGGTGCGCATGCTCGCGTAGAAGTCGGCGCCCTTGAGCTCGCGGTCGCGCCGCCTGATCCCCGCGGTGTCGACGAAGCGCCAGGTCTTGCCGCCGAGCTCGACCAGCTCGTCCACCGGGTCGCGGGTGGTGCCCGCCATCGGGTCGACCAGCACGCGCTCGGAGCCCGCCAGCTTGTTCAGCAGCGAGGACTTGCCCACGTTGGGTTTGCCGACCAGGGCGACCCTGCGCGGGCCGCGCTCGGGGCCGAAACGCTGCTCGGGCGTCTCCGGCAGCTTGTCGAGGATCACGTCCAGCAGGTCGCCGCTGGAACGGCCGTGCAGGGCCGAGACCGGCTGCGGCTCGCCCAGGCCGAGGGCCCACAACCCGGCGGCCTCCAGCTCCATCTGCTGGTTGTCGACCTTGTTGGCGGCGAGGATGACCGGCTTGCCGGACCCGCGCAGCACGTGGCCGACGATCTCGTCCGCGTCGGTCACGCCCACGACGGCGTCGACCACGAACAGGATCACGTCGGCGAGCTCGGCCGCCACCTGGGCCTGCTCGGCGATCTTCAGCGCCATGCCGGTCGCGTCGGGGTCCCAGCCCCCGGTGTCGACCACCGTGAACCGGCGCCCGCGCCAGGTGGCGTCGTAGGTGACCCGGTCGCGGGTCACCCCCGGCACGTCCTCCACGACCGCCTCCCGGCGGCCGATGATCCGGTTGACCAGGGTGGACTTGCCCACGTTGGGGCGGCCCACCACGGCCACTACCGGCTGCGGGGCGGTGTCGGGCCCCACATCCCGCTGCGAGCTGTCGTCGGTCCCCGAATCGGCGAGCTCCGCGTCGATCCAGCCGTCTTCTTCGTATACCCCGGTCACGCCTTTTCCTTAATCACACGCAGTATTTCGGCGATGACCTCTTCGAGGTTCAGCGCCGTGGTGTCGAGCTCGACGGCGTCGGCCGCCTTCGCCAGCGGGTCCGCCTTCCTGGTCGAGTCGAGGGTGTCGCGGCGGGCCATCGCGGCCCGCTGTGCCTCCACCGTGGTGCCGGTGAGCTCCGCCGTGCGGCGCAGCGCCCTGGCGTCCGCGCTCGCGGTCAGGTAGATCTTGACCGCGGCGCCGGGCGCCACCACCGTGCCGATGTCACGGCCCTCGACGACGATGCCGCCCGAGCCGATGATCTCACGCTGCTCGGCCACCAGCCGGTGCCGTACCTCGGGCACCGCGCTGACCGCCGAGACGGCCGCGGTGACCTCGGTGGTGCGGATCGGCGCGACGGCGTCGACGCCGTCGACCGCCACCACCGCGAGGTCCGGGTCGGTGCCCAGCGTGAGGACCGGGTCGAGCGCCCTGGCGGCGATCGCCCCGGGATCGGCGAGGTCGACGCCCTGCTGGAGCATCCACCAGGTGATCGCCCTGTACATCGCGCCGGTATCGAGGTAACGCAGCCCCAGGGCCCGCGCCACCCCTCGTGACGCGCTCGACTTACCCGATCCCGAAGGACCGTCCATGGCGACGACCAGTCCGGTCACGACGCCTCTCCCTTGCAGCCCGCTTCAGTTGTCCGTACGAGGCTACCGGGAGCCGGGAAGGAACCACGCATCGAGCGAGAAGACGGGCGCCCGGCCGCCACGCCTCCGGCCGGCCTCGCGGCGTCGTGCCCCGCGAGGACGGCCGAAGATCAGGAGGGAGGGGTCAGGGCAGGTGCCAGCCGCTCTCCCGAAGGGCCTCCGACAGCGCCGCCACCGCCTCCGGGCGCACCCAGAGCTCGGCGGCGCCCAGCGGCAGGCCGGGGGCGTGCTCCAGCCGGACGTCCTCGATGTTGACGCCCGCCTCCTTCGCCGCCTGGAACAGCCGGGCCAGCTCGCCGGGCCGGTCGCCGACGATGACCTGGACGGTCGCGTAGGTGCGCGCCGGACCGCCGTGCTTGCCGGGGATCCTGCCCGTACCGGCGACGCCCCGGTGCAGCAGCTCGGTGACGCGGATCATGGCCTCGCCGGGGTCGGCGGCGGCCGCCGAGGTGCGGAGCGAGGCCGCCGCGGCGGCCAGGTCGGCCGCCACCGCCTCCAGCACCTCCGCCACCGGCAGCGCGTTGCCCGACAGGATCCCGGTCCAGAGCCTCGGGTCGCTCGCCGCGATGCGGGTGACGTCGCGCACTCCCGGCCCGGCCAGTCCGAGCGCGGTGACCGGAGCCTCCGCGAGACGGGCGGCCACCGCGGAGGCGGCCACGTGCGGGGCGTGCGAGACGACCGCCACGGCCCTGTCGTGCTCCTCGGCACCGATCCTGACCGCCTCGCCGCCGCAGAGCTTGACGAGCCCGTACAGGGCCTCCAGGGCGTCCGGTGAGGTCTCCGGGGTCGGGCACAGCGCCCACGGGCGCCCGAGGAACAGGTCGGCCCGCGCCGCGGCGGGCCCGGAGCGCTCGCGCCCGGCGAGCGGGTGCCCGGCGACGTAGGTCGTCAGGTCGCAGCCGAGGCTCACGGCCTCCCGGAGCGGGAGCGCCTTGACGCTGGCCACGTCGGTGTAGAAGCGGGCCGCACCGGCCTTCTGGAGGGCGGCGAGCCGCCCAGCGACCACCTGCGGCGGAACCGCGATGACCGCGACGTCCACGGTCACGCCCTCGGCCCACTCGACCCCCGCGCCCAGCTCCCGCGCCAGGCGCAGGGATCCCGGGTCGCTGTCGGCCAGGTGGACGGCCACGCCCTGCTCGCGCAGGGCCAGCGCGATCGAGGTGCCGATCAGTCCCGTACCGACGACCAGGACGCTCTCCAGGCCGCTCACGCGCGCCCCTCCGAGGTGGTGCCGCATAAGTGGCCCACGGGGCCTTCGGAACTCTCGGTGCCCTCGGGGCCTTCGGGGCTCACTGGGCGATGTCCACGCGAAGGGCGACCGCGCCACGCAGGTAGACGTGCTGGATGTCCTGGCGGGGCCAGTCGACCTCGACGTGGGCCATCAGCCGCACCACGCGGGGCAGCGCGCCGGGGACGTCGATCTCGGAGGCGCAGATCAGCGGGACGTCGTGGAAGCCGAGCTTGCGGGCGGCCAGGGCGGGGAACTCGGCGGTGAGGTCGGGCGTGGCCGTGAAGATCACGCTGATCACGTCCTCGGTGGTGAGCCTGTTGCGCCCCATCACCTCCGTGACCAGTTCGGTGACCCCGGACAGGATGGCGTCCCGGTCGTTGGACTCGACCTGGGTCGCACCGCGGATCGCCCGCACCATCGTCGTTCCTCCAGTCCCTGCGCGCCGGATCGTCCGAGGACGATCCGGCGCGTCCTAACACGTGTTTCAGGGAAGGCTACAACCCGACGGCGGCGTAGAGCTCCCCGACTTCGGTAAGGGTCAGCGCGCGTACGGTGCCCGGCTTGAGGCGGCCGAGCTTGACCGGGCCGAACTCGATGCGGGCCAGGTCGATGACCGGGTGCCCGACCTCCTCCAGCATGCGGCGCACGATGTGCTTGCGCCCCTCGTGCAGCACGATCTCGATCAGCGCCTGCTGGCCGTGCTCCTGGACCAGGGCGAAGGAGTCGGCCTTGGCGAGGCCGTCCTCCAGCTCGATGCCCTTCTTCAGGCGGCGGCCGAGGTCGCGCTCGATCCGGCCGGGCACCTTCGCCCAGTACTTCTTCTGGACGCCGTAGCTCGGGTGGGTGAGCCTGTTGGCCAGCTCGCCGTCGTTGGTGAGCAGGATCAGGCCCTCGGTCTCGGTGTCGAGGCGGCCCACGTGGAACAGCCGCTCGGTGCGGTCGGCCACGAAGTCGGCCAGCGAGGGACGGCCGTCCGGGTCGGACATGGTGCTGACAACGCCGATCGGCTTGTTGATCGCGAGGTAGACCAGGTCGGGCATGGTCGGCAGGCGCTTGCCGTCGACGTGGATGACCTGCCTGGCGGGGTCGACCCGGGCGCCGAAGCGGCGGACCACCTGTCCGTCGACCGTCACCCGGCCCTCGCCGATCATGTCCTCGCAGGCCCTGCGGCTGGCGACGCCCGCCTGGGCGAGGACCTTCTGCAGCCGGATGCCGTCGGGGACCTCGGTGGTGTCGCGCTCGTCGACGTAGTCGCGGTCGTAGAAGTCGGAGTCGCGCTTGGGCTGGCGAGCGGTCTTGAACCGGTCGTTCGCGATCGTGCCCGGCCTGAGCGGCGCCTTCGCCGCGGGGGCCCGGTTGCCGGACCGGTCCGCGGGGGTCCGGCGCTCGCCGTACGCGTCGGCGCGGCCGCCGCCGATCGTCTGGACGTCGTCCCGGCGCCCGGTCCTGCCGAAGCGGCCGCGGGAGCCACCGGCGGGCGCGTCACCGCGACCGCGGTCGGAGCCGGGCCTGCCACGGTCGGAACCGGGCCTGCCGCGCGAGCCGTCACGGTCGGCGCGGAAGCCGCCGCGGTCGTCACGGCGCGGACCGTCAGAGCGGAAACCATCGCGGTCGTCACGGCGCGGGCCATCGGAACGGAAGCCATCGCGGTCGTCACGGCGCGGACCGTCGGAACGGAAGCCGTCACGGTCGTCGCGACGCGGACCGTCAGAACGGTAACCGCCCTGCGAACCACCCGAAGGCCTGCCACCCCCGTACTGGCTCCGCGAACCATCACGCTCCGCCCGGAAACCACCACGATCATCACGACGCGGACCGTCAGAACGGAAACCACCCCGCGAACCACCGGACGACGAACCACCACGATCGTCACGACGCGGACCGTCAGAACGGAAACCACCCCGCGAACCACCGGACGACGAACCACCACGATCGTCACGACGCGGACCGTCAGAGCGGAAGCCGTCACGGTCGTCGCGACGCGGACCGTCAGAACGGTAACCGCCCTGCGAACCACCCGAAGGCCTGCCACCCCCGTACTGGCTCCGCGAACCATCACGCTCCGCCCGGAAACCACCACGATCGTCACGACGCGGACCGTCAGAACGGTAACCGCCCTGCGAACCACCCGAAGGCCTGCCACCCCCGTACTGGCTCCGCGAACCATCACGCTCCGCCCGGAAACCACCGCGATCATCGCGACGCGGGCCGTCGGAGCGGTAGCCGCCCTGGGAGCCGCCGCGAGACCCGCCGGAGGAGGATCCGCCCCGGGAGGAGCCGCCGCGGAATCCGCCGGACTGCGAGCCCCCACGGGGATTGCCACCGCGCGGGGCTCCGCCACGGCCTTGACCGCGTCCATCACCGGACGGGGTACTGCGCCTGTTGTTCACTACTTCTGCTCCTCTAGGGATTCCATGTCGTCGGGCAGGAAGGGCGCCAGCTCGGGAAGCTCGTCGAGCTCCCGCAGGCCCATCCGCTCGAGAAAATACGAACTCGTCCGGTAGAGCACGGCTTGGCTCTCCGGTTCGGTGCCGGCCTCCTCGACCAGCCCCCTCGTCATCAGCGTGCGCATGACGCCGTCGCTGTTGACACCGCGGATGGCCGCCACCCGGGCCCGGCTCACCGGCTGCCGGTAGGCGACCACGGCCAGGGTTTCCAGCGCGGCCTGGGTCAGGCGCGTCTGCTGGCCGTCGCGGACGAACCGCTCCACGAGTGGCGCGCACTCGGCCCGCGTGTAGAAACGCCAGCCGCCCGCGACCTCTCTCAGGTCAAAACCCCGCCCGTCGGCGGTGTATTCCGCAGAAAGCTCGCGGATCGCCCGTCCGACCTCGTGGACGGGCCGCTCCAGAACCTGGGCGAGCGTCACCTCGGCGACGGGCTCGTCAACCACCAGCAGGACGGCCTCCAGCCCGGCGCGCAGGTCCGGCCCGGCACTCGCCCCGGTCCCGGCACGCGCCTCCGGCTCGGCATGCGGGCCAGGAGCGGTACGCGAGTCCGGCTCGGCACTCGGTCCGGCCCCGGGGCGCGGACCGATCTCGGCACGCGGACCGGGCTCGGGTGCCAGGTCAGTCATCGGCGGGCTCTCTCTTCGGGCTGTTCGGGCTGTTCGGGGTCTCGTCGTAGTCGTCGGCCACGGCGACATCGCCGTCGTCGCTGCCGGTCCAGGTCACGTGCAGCTCTCCGAGAGGCTCCACCTGCTCGAAGGACACGGCCGCCTCCCGGTAGAGCTCCAGGACGGCCAGGAAACGCGCCACGACCTCGAAGGTTCCGGCGCAGTCGGAGGTGAGGGCCCGGAAGGTCGCCCGGCGCATCCGCCGCAGCCGCTCGACAAGGATAACCGCCTGCTCGCGGACATTGGCGAGCGGTTGGTAGATGTGGGCCGTCGAGACCGACGGGGGCGTCTTGGGCGCGAAGGCCCGCTGGGCGATCTCCGCGAGGCGGTCGGGGCCGATGCCGAGGATCAGCTCGGGCAGCAGGCTCGCGAACTCGGCCTCCATCGGCACCGTACGGGGGAAGCGCAGCGCCTCCTCGGCCATCCGGCCGGAGAAGACCTTGACGACCTCCTTGTAGGCCCGGTACTGCAGGAGGCGGGCGAACAGCAGGTCACGGGCCTCCAGGAGGGCGAGGTCCTCCTCGTCGTCGACCTCACCCGAGGGCAGCAGCCTGGCGGCCTTGAGGTCGAGCAGGGTCGCCGCGACGAGCAGGAAGTGGCTCGTCTGGTCCAGGTCCCACTCCGGGCCCCTGGCCCGGATGTAGGAGATGAACTCGTCGGTCACCTGGCTGAGCGAGACCTCGGTGATGTCCAGCTTGTGCTTGGAGATCAGACCGAGCAGAAGGTCGAAAGGGCCCTCGAAGACCTCCAGATGCACCTTGAAGGTGTCATCGTCGGTCTTCGGCTGCTCGGTCATCCCGCCATTCTCCCGCACCCGGAGGCGGGATCACCGCTCCAGCGCGGCCCACCTGGCAAGGACTTCCCTGGCCAGCTCGCGATAGGCGCTGGCGCCGAGCGAGGAGGAGTCGAAGCTGGTGATGGGCTCACCGGCCACGGTGGCGTCGGGGAAGCGGACCGTCCGGTTGATCACCGTGTGGTAGACCTTCTCGTCGAAGGCCTCGACGACCCGGGCCAGCACCTCGCGGCCGTGCAGGGTGCGCGCGTCGTACATGGTGGCGAGCAGGCCCTCGATGACCAGCTCGTCGTTGATGCGCTCCTGGACCTTGATGATGGTGTCCATGAGCAGCGCGACACCGCGCAGCGCGAAGAACTCGCACTCCAGCGGCACCATCACGCCGTGCGCGCAGGCCAGCGCGTTGATCGTGAGCAGGCCCAGGGAGGGCTGGCAGTCGATCAGGCACACGTCGTACTCGGGCAGGAGAGGCTTGATCACCCGGCCGAGCACCTGCTCGCGGGCGACCTCCGTGACGAGCTGGACCTCCGCCGCCGACAGGTCGATGTTGCTGGGCAGCAGGTCCATGCCCTCGACGCCGGTCTCCAGCAGCACGTCCCTGGCGGTGATCTGCCGCTCCATGAGGAGGTTGTAGACCGTCAGGTCGAGCTGGAGGGGGTTGATCCCGAGGCCGACCGAGAGGGCGCCCTGCGGGTCGAAGTCGACCAGCAGGACCTTGAGCCCGGCCTCCGCCAGCGCGGCGCCCAGGTTGATCGTGGTCGTCGTCTTGCCGACGCCGCCCTTCTGGTTGACCATGGCGACGACCCTCGCCGGCCCGTGCACCGTACGGGGGGGCGGGTCGGGGAAGACCGGCCGGGGACGCCCGGTCGGGCCGAGGACTCCCCCGCTGCGAGGGGTCCCGGCGGTCTTGGTGTCGCCCCAGGGATTCTCGGGGTTTGCCGGGGTCGTTCCCCGGATAGAACCGTCGGTGGTCACAGTCACCAGTCGAACCTCCCTGACGGCCTCTAACCGGACCGTCCGGACGGACACTATGGCGTCAACACGTATGCGGCAAGGCGGCACGCCCGGACATAAGCAAGGTCAATCCCGCGTGCGCGGATGCGCGGCGGCACAGACCTCGCGGAGCTTGTCGACCGTGACCTGCGTGTACACCTGGGTGGTGGTCACCGAGGCGTGGCCGAGTAGTTCCTGAACCACCCTAACGTCCACACCCCCGTCAAGGAGGTGTGTTGCGAACGAATGTCGCAACATGTGTGGCGACACTCCTTCGAGCCCGCCGCGCTCGGCGGCGGCCTGCAGGACCTCCCAGGCGCCCTGGCGGGTGAGCCGCCCGCCCCTGGCGTTGAGGAAGAGCCCCGAGGTGCCCCGGCCGTGCGAGGCGATGCGGGGGCGCGCCCGGGTGAGGTAGGCGCGCAGCGCCTCCCCCGCGAAGCCGCCCAGCGGCACCAGCCGGGTGCGTCCGCCCTTGCCCCGCAGGCACACCCGCTGGGCCTCGGCCTCCAGGTCGACGTCGTCGACGGTGAGCCCCACGGCCTCGGAGATGCGCGCCCCGGTGCCGTACAGCAGTTCGAGCAGGGCCCGGTTGCGCAGCGTGAGCGGGGCTCCGTCGGGGCCCGAGGCGGCGATCAGGCGCTCCACGTCGCGGACGCTGATCGCCTTGGGAAGCCGCCTGAGCTGGCGCGGCGCGCGTACCTCGTGGGCCGGGTCGTGACGGCAGACGCCCTGGCTCAGCGCGAAGCGGTGCAGGCCGCGCACCGCGGAGACGGCCCGCGCCGCCGAGGCGGCGACGAGGGCCTGGTGTCCCCCGTCGCCCTCCCTGAGCGCCACCACGAAGGCGGTGACGTCACCCTCGGCGATCTCGCCGAAGGTGACGCGCCCGCGGTGCCTGAGATGCTCGACGTACCGCAGGAGGTCGCGGCGGTAGGAGGCCAGGGTGTTGGCGGCCAGGCCCCGCTCCACGGCCAGATGGGCGAGGTAGCTGGAGAGGACGGCCTCCGTCTCGCTCAGGGTGTCCTCCTGTCATGCCTCCGGTGCGTCGGCGGGCCGCAGTGAGGCGAATCCATCCGCCGAAGCGGCGTATGCGGCGAGAATACCGGCCACGGCTTGGGAATTGTGGATCATTCCCGCCATGGCACGCCGAACCGCGTCGGACAGGGGAATCCAGACCACCGGCATGTCGGCCTCCTCGTGCCGGTGGACGAAGTCCAGCTCCCCCTCGGGGATGGGACTGACGTCCCTGGCGAGGAAGATGCGGGTGCGCTCGTCGGTCATCCCGGGCGAGGTGTAGGCGTCGACCAGGGTGTGCCAGGTGCCCGCCCGGTAGCCCGCCTCCTCGGCGAGCTCGCGGGCCGCCCCGGCCTGCAGGGGCTCGCCCTCGACGTCGCGCAGCCCCGCGGGCAGCTCCCACAGCAGCCGCCGCACCGGGTGGCGGTACTGGCGGATCAGCAGCACCCGCCCGCTGTCGTCGAGGGCGACGACGGCCACGGAACCCGGGTGGGTCACGTAGTCGCGATTGACGACTTCGGCGTCCGGCATGACGACCGCGTCGGTGACCCCGGTGATGACGCGGGCGCGGAAGTGCTCGGTGGAGGAGACGACCTTCCACTCCTCCGGAACGTCCACGACCTCCACGGGGTCCCGGCCTTCTCCCGCGCCGCTCACTTTCCCCGCCCCGCCTTGGCGGCGGTGCCGCGGATGTCGGCGTACGTCAGGGCGGCGCCGATCAGGCCCTTGAACAGCGGGTGCGCCCGGGTCGGCCGGGAACGGAACTCCGGGTGCGCCTGGGTGCCGATGAAGAAGGGGTGCACGTCGGCGGGCAGCTCGGCGTACTCCACCAGGCGGCCGTCGGGCGAGAGGCCGGAGAAGACCAGGCCGACCTTCTCCAGCTGCTCGCGGTAGGCGTTGTTGACCTCGTAGCGGTGGCGATGGCGCTCGTCCACCTTCGCCATGCCGTACAGCTGGCGGGCGAGCGTGCCCTCGCCGAGCCTGGCCGGGTAGAGGCCGAGCCTCATGGTGCCGCCCATGTCGCGCTCGCCGGAGACGACGTCCTCCTGGTCGGCCATGGTGGAGATGACCGGGTGGGTGGTCTCGGCGTCGAACTCGGTGCTTCCGGCGTCCTCGATGTCCGCGAGGTTGCGGGCGGCGTCGATGACCATGCACTGCATGCCCAGGCAGATGCCGAGCAGCGGGATCTTGTTCTCCCTGACGTGCCGGATCGCGCCGACCTTGCCCTCGATGCCGCGTACGCCGAAGCCGCCGGGCACCAGGACCCCGTCGACGCCGTCGAGCTCGCGGGCCGCGCCCTCGGGGGTCTCGCAGTCGTCGCTCTTGACCCAGCGGATGTTGACGCGGGCGTCGTTGGCGAAGCCGCCCGCGCGCAGCGCCTCGGTGACCGACAGGTAGGCGTCGGGCAGGTCGATGTACTTGCCGACGAGCGCGATCGTGACCTCGTTGGCCGGGCGGTGCACCCGGCGCAGCAGCTGCTCCCACTCCTTCCAGTCGACGTCCCTGAAGGGCAGGCCCAGGCGGCGCACCACGTAGGCGTCCAGGCCCTCGGAGTGCAGGACCTTGGGGATGTCGTAGATGCTGGCGGCGTCGATGGCGGAGACGACCGCGTCCTCGTCCACGTCGCACATCAGGCTGATCTTGCGCTTGATCGCGTTCGTGACCGGGCGGTCGGAGCGCAGGACGATCGCGTCGGGCTGGATGCCGATGCTGCGCAGCGCGGCGACCGAGTGCTGGGTCGGCTTGGTCTTCAGCTCCCCGCTCGGCCCGATGTACGGCAGCAGCGAGACGTGCAGGAAGAACACGTTGTCGCGGCCGACCTCGTGGCGGACCTGGCGGACGGCCTCCAGGAAGGGCAGCGACTCGATGTCGCCCACGGTGCCGCCGACCTCGGTGATGACCACGTCCACGTCGGGGCCGGCCATCGACCGGATGCGGTCCTTGATCTCGTTGGTGATGTGCGGGATGACCTGCACGGTGTCACCGAGATACTCGCCGCGGCGCTCCTTGGCGATGACGTTGGAGTAGACCTGGCCGGTGGTCACGTTGGCCGAGCCGTGCAGCTCGGTGTCGAGGAAGCGCTCGTAGTGGCCGACGTCGAGGTCGGTCTCGGCGCCGTCGTCTGTGACGAACACCTCACCGTGCTGGAACGGGTTCATCGTGCCGGGGTCGACGTTGAGGTAGGGGTCGAGTTTCTGCATGGTGACCCGCAGGCCGCGCAGCTTGAGGAGGCGCCCGAGGCTGGAGGCCGTCAGTCCCTTCCCAAGACTGGAGGCGACGCCGCCGGTGACGAACAGATGCTTGGTGTGTGCGGCGCTGCGCAAGAAGGCTCCCGTGGTCGTTACAGATCGTCGGCGCACCCTGATGAATGGCCTACAGGTCCACGGGCTCTCAGAATAACAAACGGCGCAGGCGAAGTGCCCGAACAACCCCCCACCCGCATTCTCCTCAAACCCAACCAAGCGGTAATTTGATCCGTTATGTCACTTCATGGTGTGGTACGGCGTGCCTTGGGCAGCGTCGTCCACCGGCTCTGGGAAGCGGTCCGCGAGGCCGGCGCCGTCACCCCCGCCAGCCCCGCCGGGTACCGCTTCCGGCACCTCGGCGAGGGCGCCTGCCTGTCGTTCCCGCTCGGAGCCGTCTTCGGCGAGGCCTGGATCGAGATCGGCGACCACACCCTGATCGGCGAGCGGGTCTCCATCTCCACGGGCATGGGCCCCGGGGTGGACCTGGGCCCGGACTCGATCGTGCGGATCGGCGGGGGCTGCTCCATCGGCAGGGGCAGCCACATCGTGGGCCACCAGTCGATCGACATCGGCGACGACGTCTTCACCGGCCCGTACGTCTACATCACCGACCAGAACCACGTCTACGACGACCCCGAGGCGCCGATCGGCCGCCAGTGGCCGCGCAACAACCCGGTGTCGATCGGGTCGGGCTCATGGCTGGGCACCGGCGCGATCATCCTGCCGGGCACCCGGATCGGCAGGCAGTGCGTGGTGGCGGGCGGGGCGGTGGTACGCGGGGAGTTCCCCGACCACAGCGTGATCGCGGGCATCCCCGCCAAGGTGGTGCGCCACTACGTGCCGGGCCAGGGGTGGCTGCCGCCCCACATGGAGGTCGCGGAGACCGGGAAGCCCGCGGGCCCTGTGGACGTCACGGACACCGAGACCGGAGTGATACCGCGAGAGGGCACGGATCGGGATCGATCGACGGCCGGGAACCGTTGAAGGAGGAGAGAGAAACTACGGAGGTGCGATGCTCGCGGCACTGACGGGCCTTGGACTCTCCACCGCGGCCGGGCTCAACGCCTACATCCCGCTGCTGGTGGTCGGCCTGCTCGCCAACTTCACCGATCACGTACGGCTGCCGCAGGAGTTCGCCTGGCTGTCCAACGGCTGGGTGCTCGGGATCATCGGCGTGCTGCTCCTGGCGGAGTTCGTGCTCGACAAGGTCCCGGTGGTCGACAGCGTCAACGACATGATCCAGACCGTCGTCCGCCCGGCCTCCGGCGGCGTGGTCTTCAGCGCCACCGAGGCCGCCGCCCGACTGGACGGCTCGACCTGGATGACCCACAACCCCTGGCTCAGCTGGGTGCTGGGAATCGTGATCGCCCTGGCCGTGCACACCATGAAGGCGACCACCAGGCCCGTGGTCAACGCCACCACGGCCGGGGTGGGAGCGCCCGTGGTCAGCACGGTCGAGGACGCCGGGGCCCTGGGCATCAGCCTGGTGGCGATCTTCCTGCCGGTCCTGGTCGTCGTGGTGGTGGCGGGGCTGGCGCTGTTCGCCTGGTGGGCGACCCGCAGGATACGGCGACGGCGGACGGCCGCCCCGAGCCTGCGATGAGACCGCACCCGCGCGACCGCGCCACGAAGCGTGCCGCCCCCTTTTCCGCGGCCTGTTCCGCGGGCTCTTCCGCGGGCTCTTCCGCGGGCTCTTCCGCGGGCTCTTCCGCGGGCTCTTCCGCGGGCTCTTCCGCGGGCTCTTCCGCGGGCCACGGTGTGGTGGTCCGCGCCGCGGCGCCCGCCACGACCGGTGCCACTCCCTCAGCCGGGCGGGTGGCACCCCCGCCCGCTCCGGCCGGCTCCGCGAGGCTCGCCCCCCACGCGGGGGCCGCGGCGCGGGATATGCTCGAAACACCCTGTCCAGCCCCTGTCGGGAGGTGGCTCCGATCGGCGATTTCCTGATCGTCCTGCTGGTGATCCTGCTGTTCTTCCTTCTCCTGGGAGGAGTCGGGATCTACTTTCTGGTCAAGGTCGGCAAGAAGGCCACGAAGAAGGCCAGGGCCGTCTCCACCAGGGTCGCGACCCACGTGGCGGCGATGGGCACCGGCGACGCCGCGGAGACCGAGCGGATGCGCCTCGACCTGCGGCGCGAGGTCTCCCTGACCCGCCAGGCCGTGGACAACGCGCTGCATGCCGGCTGGGGCCTGGGCGACCTGCCCCACCTCGTGGCGGAGATCTCGGTGCACGCCGACCAGCTCGACGCCCAGCTCGCCCATTACGCCCAGGAACGCCGGGTCTCGCCCTACATCGACCACACGGCGCTGGGCCGCCTGCGCGAGCACCACGCCAAGCTGACCACGTCCTGCGCCAGGATCAGGGCCGACCTGCGCGACGACCAGATGGCGCACTCGTCCGGGGGCATCGACGAGATCCAGGGCCGCACCGACCTGGAGATCGAGGCCCGCCGCCGCGCCCCCGACCCGCTGGACCAGATCGACGAGCTCTACAACCGCACGATGATCAACCGCACCCACCCCGACGACTCCCGCTGACCCTCCCCTCACGGCGTCCCCGCCATGAGGTGACCGGCGACGGACCGGTCACCGGCCGGTGGCCGCTCGTGGTCACCGCGTCCCGAACGACCCACGAGTCGTGCACGGTGAGTGCCAGGATGACTCCGTCAGGTAATGTTCCGGGTGTCGCCGAAGGAGGTTCTCTGATGACAGCCGTTTTCCCCGAGTGGTTCTACCCGGGGCCGACTGGCGGGTGGACCGCCGACATGCTCGATCATCTTCCCCCCGGCGCGCCCCGGCATGTCGAACTGATCGACGGGTCGCTCATCATGATGTCTCCGCAGACCGCTTTCCACATGCTCATGCTCAGACTTCTCGAAAGCAGGCTCACACCTCCCGACGATCTTGCCGTCGTCCGGGAGATGACCGTGACCCTGGGCATGAGGCAGCGGCCCGAGCCCGACATCATGGTGGTGGCGGCCTCCGCGCTGACGAGCCTGAGGACGACCTCGTTCAAGCCCGAGGACGTGCACCTGGTGGTCGAGGTGGTGTCTCCCGAATCGCTGGAGCGAGACCGCACCACCAAGCCCATCAAATACTCCGACGCCGGGATCAGGCACCTCTGGCGCGTGGAGCAGGAGGACGACAGACCCGTCGTCTACACCTTCGAGCTGGAGCCCGCCGTCAAGGCCTATGTCCCGACGGGCATCCATCGGGGGCGGCTGAAGACGGACGTCGGCTTCGAGGTCGACATCGATCTCGACCTCGGCACGTTCATCGGCCCCTGACCTCTCCCCCGCGGTCGAGACCGTGGGCCTCCGACCCGGAGGCGTCCGGTGGGTCCCACGTTTCCGCGAGGTCGTCGTAGGTCGCCCCGGCGTTGATGCGGGCGCGCATGGCCTGGGCCTGGGCGGTGGTGGGCAGGAAGCCGTCGAGCAGGGCGGGAAGACCGAGGCGCCAGCCGAGCAGGGCCCGTGGCGACTGCCGGTGCCCGGCGCGGATCACCGAGACGCCGACCCTGATCGCGTGCTCGTTGCCGGGCGGGACGCCCGGGCGGTCGGTCTCGACGGCCGAGTAGCGGAAGCCGTCGGCGAGGTCGCAGGGCGGGCAGCCCCTCGGGCCCCTGCCCAGCCGGGATCCGCAGCCGGGGCAGGCCAGCCGGTCGAGGGCACCGTCGACGACCCGCCAGTCGTGCCGGTCGGGCTCGTCGACGACCATCTCGGCGATCGCCGACTCCTCCTCTGCGGACAGCTCTCCCCCGCCGCGCCCCCCGCCCCCGCCGGACCCGACGGCCGGTTCAGCCGTACCGGACCCGGCGGGCGGTCCGCCCTCTCCGCGTCCAGCGGACGGCCCGGCCTCGCCGCGCCCGGCGGGCGGCCCGGTCGCGCCGAACCGCCCTCGCAGGAACTCCCGCCAGCCGTCCTCGACGATCCGGTCGACCAGCGCCGCGCACCGGTCGCAGCCGGGCGCCCCTCCGTACTCCCAGCAGCCGCAGCCGGCACACCGTCGCATACGACGACCGTATCCGGGCGCCCTCGTGACGGACGAGCCGTTTTCCCCCGGCCCGGCCGCGCCTCCCGGATGCCTTGCCCCCGGGTGGCCCCGGCCCTCCCGTCGTCTTCGGCGACCGGTCGTACCGGCGGCGGGTCGGATCGCCCGGAAGGCGACCGGGTCAGGAGACCCCGGCCTCGCGCATGTCGCGTACCTCCCGCTTGAGCTCCTTGATCTCGTCGCGGAGCCGGGCGGCGACCTCGAACTGGAGATCGGCGGCGGCCTGGTGCATCTGCTCGGTGAGCGACTCCATCAGCGCCTCCAGCTGGGCCCTGGGCATCTCTCCGGCGATCGCCTTGGCGTGCTGGCCCGCCTGCTTGACCGCGAAGCCGGGGACCGGGGCCTTGCCGCGCGACTGCTGGCGGCCGCTGCCGCCGAGGAGCTGGGCGGTGTCGGCGTCCTCGCGGCTGAGCGAGTCGAGGATGTCGGCGATCTTCTTGCGGAGCGGCTGCGGGTCGATGCCGTTGGCCTCGTTGTAGGCGATCTGCTTGGCCCGGCGGCGGTTGGTCTCGTCGATCGCCCGCTCCATGGAGGGGGTGACCCGGTCGGCGTACATGTGCACCTGGCCGGAGACGTTTCTGGCCGCGCGGCCGATGGTCTGGATCAGGGAGGTCTCCGAGCGCAGGAAGCCCTCCTTGTCGGCGTCGAGGATGGCCACCAGCGACACCTCGGGCAGGTCGAGGCCCTCGCGGAGCAGGTTGATGCCGACCAGCACGTCGAACTCGCCCATCCGCAGCTCGCGCAGCAGCTCGATGCGGCGCAGGGTGTCGACCTCGCTGTGCAGGTAGCGGACCCGGATGCCGAGCTCCAGCAGGTAGTCGGTGAGGTCCTCGGACATCTTCTTGGTCAGCGTGGTGACCAGGACCCGCTCGTCCTTCTCGGTGCGGGTGCGGATCTCGTGGATCAGGTCGTCGATCTGCGACTTGGTCGGCTTGACGATCACCTCGGGGTCGATCAGGCCGGTCGGGCGGATGACCTGCTCGACCACGTCGCCCTTGGAGCGGCCCAGCTCGTAGGTGCCGGGGGTGGCCGACAGGTAGACCGTCTGGCCGATCCGCTCCAGGAACTCCTCCCACTTCAGCGGGCGGTTGTCCATCGCGGACGGCAGGCGGAAGCCGTGGTCGACGAGCGTGCGCTTGCGGGAGGCGTCCCCCTCGTACATCGCGCCGATCTGCGGGACGGTCTGGTGGGACTCGTCCAGGACCAGCATGAAGTCCTCGGGGAAGTAGTCGAGCAGGGTGTTGGGGGCGCTGCCCGGGGTGCGGCCGTCCATGTGGCGCGAGTAGTTCTCGATGCCGGAGCAGGTGCCGATCTGGCGCATCATCTCCAGGTCGTAGGTGGTGCGCATGCGCAGCCGCTGGGCCTCCAGGAGCTTGCCCTGGCGCTCCATGGTCTCCAGGGTCTCGGCCAGCTCGGCCTCGATGCCCTGGATGGCCTTCTCCATCCGCTCGGCGCCCGCGACGTAGTGGGAGGCGGGGAAGATGTAGAGCTCCTCGTCCTCGGTGATCACCTCGCCGGTGAGCGGGTGCATGGTCGCGAGCTTCTCGATCTCGTCGCCGAACATCTCGATCCGCACCGCGAGCTCTTCGTACTTGGGGATGATCTCGACGGTGTCGCCGCGCACCCGGAAGGTGCCCCGGGTGAAGGCCATGTCGTTGCGGACGTACTGCATGTCGACCAGGCGGCGCAGCAGGGTGTCGCGGTCGATCTCCTGGCCGACCTTGAGCCTGACCATGCGGTCGACGTACTCCTGCGGGGTGCCCAGGCCGTAGATGCACGACACGGAGGCCACCACGATCGTGTCGCGGCGGGTCAGCAGCGAGTTGGTCGCCGAGTGGCGCAGCCGCTCGACCTCCTCGTTGATCGAGGAGTCCTTCTCGATGTAGGTGTCGCTCTGCGGGACGTACGCCTCGGGCTGGTAGTAGTCGTAGTAGGAGACGAAGTATTCGACCGCGTTGTTGGGCAGCATCTCGCGCAGCTCGTTGGCGAACTGGGCGGCGAGCGTCTTGTTGGGCTGGATGACCAGGGTCGGCCGCTGGAGGCGCTCGATCAGCCAGGCGACCGTGGCGGTCTTGCCCGTGCCCGTGGCGCCCAGCAGGACGTTGTCCCTGTCACCCGCCTTGACACGCCGTTCGAGCTCGGCGATCGCGGCGGGCTGGTCGCCCGATGGGATCATTTCGGTGACGACCTCGAAGGGTGCCACCCTGCGCTGCAAATCTGTTACCGGCCTCACCTGTCCCACTGTAGGCGGCGTGACCGACAATCCTTCTTCATAGGCCCGCGCACGGGCGGACCGCCGTCAACCACACGGGTCCGCGCACGAGCGAGCCATCGTCAACCGCGTGGCAAGCGATCCGCAAGCGGGATCCCCTTGACTGTCTCGCGTGCCAATGATCACAAAGCGTGATATATCGGGCTTCCGATCTGTCACCGACCCGGAGGTGTGATGTCCCGGCCAAGAGAAGCCGCGCAGTACGCGAGGGCCGCAGCCCAGGCCATAGGACAGGGCGGCGACGTACGCCAGATGGTCGGTCAGGCCGTGGGGCAGTACGCCGGCCAGGCCGCGGGCCAGTACGCGGGCCAGGTCGCCGAGCAGTTCGTGGGCCAGGCGGGCACCGGGAACTCCGGTGCCGACAAGGGCTTCGCGCTCAACCCCTCCGACTTCGTGGCCGCCCGCGACCAGGGCTCGTCCCTCGGCACGGTCATCGAGGCCCGCAGCGTCCCGCTCAACGAGGCCGGGGAGATCGTCAACCGGAGCTTCGGCGGCAAGGGCTCCGGCGGCGAGCCGGTCCACGTCATCTCCCCCGTGGTCATCCCCAAGGGCACCACCGCCAGGGTGGTCGTCCCGCTGGTCGTGCTGGCCGGGCTCGGCCTGGTCGGGCTCGTCGCCACCGGGCTGCCCGAGGGGGCCCGGGTGCTGTTCGGCCCGCACTACTGGGCCGTGCTGGTGCTGGCCGCGGCGTTCCTGTGGTGGCGCAGGAGCGTGGTCATGGTGCCCGAGGGCTGCAAGGCCCTGATCACGAAGTTCGGCAAGCTCGTGCAGATCGCCGAGCCGGGCCGGGTGACGCTGTTCAACCCGTGGAAGCGGGTCAGCTACATCGTCAACACCACCCGTGAGTACCCCTTCAACGCCCCCATCCGCGAGGCCCCCACCCAGCAGGGCGTCAAGGCCAGCGTCGACCTGTTCCTGCAGTTCCGGATCGAGGACCCGGCCGAGTTCATCTTCGTGCTCGGCTCGGTGAGCGGCTTCCAGGCCAAGCTGCAGAACGCCATCAGCGAGGTCACCCGCTCCCTCATCTACGCCCAGCGCGCCGAGGAGATCTACGACCTGGTCGGCGAGAGCACCATGGGCATGCTGGACAACCTCAACCAGCAGTTCCTGCCCGCCGTACGGCTCACCGACGTCAACATCACGCACGCCGAGCCGTCCAGCCAGGAGTACCGGATGGACCTGGCCGCCCCCGAGATGATCAGGGTCGCGAAGGAGGCGTACACCTACGAGTACGAGCTCCAGCTGCGCAAGGAGCAGAACGAGGGTGACCTGATCAGGGAGCTGGCCGGGCTGCAGGAGCAGCTGTCGGCCATCCACGCCGAGATCGCCGGGCACCAGGCCAGGATCGACACCGCGCTGGAGCGCGCCTCCCACCAGGCCAAGGCCCAGGGCGGCCAGCGGCTGGTGGAGGCGGAGGCCGTCGCCAAGGCCAACGCGGCGCTGCTGGAGGCCCAGGCGCTGGACATCCGCTCGCTGAGCGCCGCCGAGGCGCCGGAGATCCTCGACTACCGCTTCCAGCAGGACCTGCTCGACAAGCTGGAGGCCGTCGCCTCGCACCTGCCGCACCTGGTGCAGGTCGGCGACGCCGTCGACATCGACCTGCTCGCGCTGGCCAGGCAGCTGGTCGGCAACCCCGAGGCCCAGCTGTTCTCGCAGGCGGACATGGCCGCGATCAGGGCCCGGATGAACGAGATCGGCGGCCGTGTCGAGGAGCGCGGGGCGGAGATCAGCTCCCTGCTCAACCCGCCCGCGGACACCGTCGTCCCCGTCCCCGTCGCGGGCCAGAACATCCAGGAAGAGGTCCGATGAGCGGCAGAGAGTTCTCCAAGATCAAGGAATCCCTGGCCGCCTGGTCGGAGATCCGCCAGCTGCTGCGCGGCGGCGAGTCGGGCCAGCTGGTCCCGGTGGTGATCCCCAAGGACCGCCGCGGCTTCGCCTGGGTGGCGCTGCTCCTCCTCGCCCTCTACCTGGCCGGGACGGCGGTGTTCGCCGGCGGGGCGATCTCCTTCCTGGCCGCGGTCGGAGCGGTGTTCTCCCTGGTCGCGGCGCTGGTGTGGCTCTGGCGCCGGGCGATCATCGAGATCGAGGAGGGCACCACGGGCGTGCGCAGCCGGTGGGGGGCCATCGTCGGCACGCTGCCCCCCGGACGCCACTACCTGTGGCTGCCGTGGGACCGGGTGGACGCGGTGGTCGACACCTCCACCGAGATCCCCTACTCCGCGCCGATCGCGGCCTGCCCGACGGCGGAGAACGTCCCGCTCAAGTCGATCGAGTTCTTCCTGAAGTTCCGCATCGTCGACCCGGTGGCCTTCGTCCGTACGATCGGCGCCGGTAACTTCGACCTGGTGCTCAGCAGCGCCGTACAGGACGCCATCCGCCAGCGCAGCCGCCTGGTGCACACCGAGCGCGCCTACGACCTGCGCGGGTCCGACGTCGGCGACATGCAGGAACTCCTCACCCGCCAGCTCGGCCGGTACGGCGTGCGCATCACCGGCGCCAACATCCCCGACGTGCAGCTGCCCGACCAGTACCAGCAGCACCTGGCCACCCGCGAGAAGGTCGCCAAGGAGCTGTCGGCCTTCGAGCGCGAGTGGGAGCTCACCCGCAAGCGCAGGATCGACACCCTGCTGATGGAGATCGAACGTTCCAAAAAGACGCGGGACGCGCGTATCGTCGAGGTGAGAGCCGCCGCCAACACCGCCCGTAAGGACGTCGCCCGCATGCTGGAGGAGCACGAGACCGAGGCGCAGCGGGTGCGCTGGGAGATCGAGGCGAAGGGCCGGGCCGAGCTCACCTCCGCCGAGAACGAGGCGAAGGGGCTGCGCAGGCTCGCCGACTCCTACCGCGACAACCGCGCGGTGCTGCAGTACGAGCTGGCCCGCCGCAGGCTCGACGTGGGCGCCAGGCTCGCCGAGAGCGCCCCGCGTCCCGTCGTCGTCCGCACCTCCGGCGCCTCCGGCGACACCTCCGCCCTGTCCACCCTCCTCCTGGCCCAGATCCTGCCCCGGCTGAACGACGGCGGCGGCGGCAACGGCCAGGCCGGACCGCAGAACCACACCCCCTGACAAGCCCCCTGACAAGCCCCCTGACGAGCCCCTTGATGAGAACAATCTCCAACCCCTGGGAGTCCTAGATGGTGTTCCGTAAGCTGATGGCCGCGTTCGGCGCCGGTGTCGAGGTCGACACCGTGCTGCAGAACTCGCAGGTGCGACCCGGCGAGGTCCTGCGCGGGCAGGTCAACTTCCGCGGCGGCGGCTCCGACTACAAGGTGGAGGGCATCTTCATCGACTTCACCGCCGTCGTCGAGGTCGAGAGCGGCGACAACGAGTACAAGTCGACGTACAGCTTCCTGCGCCAGCAGATCACCGGCTCCTTCCACCTCGCCGCGGGCGCCCCGCAGTCGGCCCCCTTCGAGATCCAGGTCCCCTGGGAGACCCCGATCAGCGCCATCGGCGGCCAGCCGCTGCGCGGCATGCAGCTCGGCGTCTCCACCGAGCTCGCCCTGGCGGGCGCGCTCGACAAGGGCGACCTCGACCCGCTGTTCGTCAACCCGCTCCCCGCCCAGGACCACGTCCTCGGCGCGCTGGACAACCTCGGCTTCCGCTTCAAGAAGGCCGACCTGGAGCGGGGCACCCTGCACGGCTCGCGGATGCCGTTCTTCCAGGAGATCGAGTACTACGCGGGCGGCGACTACCGCCGCCACTTCAACGAGCTGGAGCTCACCTTCATCGCCGGCCCCCAGGCGATGGACATCATCCTGGAGGCCGACAAGCGCGGCAGCTTCGGCTCCAGCAACGACACCTACAGCCGCTTCACCGTCCACTACAACGACCACCCGGGCCAGGTGGAGCAGTCGCTGCGCGGCGGCCTGCAGTCGATGGCCCAGAAGCGCGGCTGGTTCTAGCCTTACCCGCTCTTCGTGAGTGACGGGTGTGCCCTGGTCTCCGGGGCACACCCGTTTCGCTGTTCGTACGGCGTGTGAGGAGCACCGGGGGCGTGCCGGGGCCACCGCCCGCGTACCGGATCGTGCCCCGCGCGTGTGCTCGCGAAGGCCGGACGCCGGATCGGCCACCCCGCCCGCCGGGCCGCGACTCCTTCCTGTCTGCCGTAGGGTCCCTGCCAGGGGTCGGCCGGTGACGGGATGGGGCGGAGGACGGGTGTTGGGCGGCGATGCGACGGTGGAGGCCGCGCGGGCGGGTGACGAGTCCGCGTTCGCCGCGCTCGTCGAGCGTCACCGGGGTGAGCTGCGGGTGCACTGCTACCGGATGCTGGGCTCGTTCGACGAGGCTGAGGACCTGACGCAGGAGACGTTCCTGCGCGCGTGGAAGGGTCTCGGCGGCTTCGAGGGGCGCTCGACGTTCCGGGCATGGCTGTACCGGATCGCGACGAACGCCTGCCTCGACGTCCTCGACGGCCGGGCGCACCACCGGGTGCTTCCCCGCCACCTGGCGGGGCCGTCGGATCCGGGCGCCGCGCTGGCGCCCCCCGCCGACATCGCGTGGCTGCAGCCCTTCCCCGACCGGCTGCTGCGGGAGCCCTCCGCGCCGAGCGAGGCCGAGCCCGACTCCGTGGTCGTCACCAGGGAGACGATCGAGCTCGCGTTCCTGGCCGCGCTCCAGCACCTGCCGCCCCGGCAGCGGGCGGCGCTGATCCTGCGCGACGTGCTCGGCTGGCCCGCCAGGCGGGTCGCCGCCCTGCTGGACGGCAGCGTGGCGTCGGTGAACAGCGCGTTGCAGCGGGCCCGTACGACGCTGAGGGAGCACCTGCCCGAACGCCGCCTCGACTGGGCGCCGTCGGCGGAGCCCACCGAGCGGGAGCGGGCGGTGCTGCGGCGCTACATGGACGCGATGGAACGCGCCGACCTCACCGCGGTCGCCGACCTGCTGGCCGAGGACGTACGGACGGAGATGCCCCCGTGGCCCACCTGGTTCCGGGGCCGCGACGCGGTCGTGGCGGCGCTGGCGGCGAGCTGGGACACCGGCTCGCCCGACCACGTGGGCCGGTTCCGGATGCTGCCCGTCCGCGCCAACCGGCAACCGGCCGTGGCGACCTACGTACGGCGCCCCGGCGAGCCCGCCTACCGCGCCTTCGGGATCTCCGCGCTGCGGATCGAGGACGACCGGATCGCGGAGGCCGTCGCCTTCCACGACCCCGGCCTGTTCGCGGCGTTCTCCCTGCCCATGACGTTGTCTCCTGAGGACCGATGAGTTCTCGCGCGATCCGCCGTCTCAGCACGGGTCAGCTGGAACCGATCCGACGGAGGTAGCTCATGAGCAGGATGCTGTATTCGGTCACCATGTCGCTGGACGGCTTCATCGCCGGGCCTGGCGGTGACATGTCCTGGATGTCCGAACACCTCGGCCCCAACCCGACGGTCGACAGGCTCGTCGGCGAGATCGGCGCGCTTCTCGTCGGCAACCGCACCTTCGGCGGCGACGACCCCCACCGGGGCACGGACAAGGAGGGCGAGGCGTTCGGCGGAGGATGGAGCGGGCCGCAGTTCGTGCTCACCCACCACGCACCGGACACCCCGGTGCCGGGCGTCACCTTCGTCGGCGACCTCGACAGCGGCGTCACCGCGGCCAGGGCCGCCGCGGGTGGGAAGTACGTCAACATCCTCGGCGCCGACGTCGCCCGGCAGTGCCTTGAGGCGGGTGTGCTCGACGAGATCCTCGTGTTCGTCGCACCCGTCATGCTGGGTGACGGCGTCCGGCTCTTCGACCACCCGGGCGGGACCAACGTCAGGCTGGAACGCGTCGAGCTGGCCGAGGTGCCGCACGCGACGGGCATCCGGTTCCGCGTCGTCCGCTGAGCCGTCCCCGGCGGCAGAACGCTTTCCGGTCACCCGATCGGTGCCCTGCCACCCCGGACCGGGCCGTCACCGACAGCGGGACGCTCTGTGGTCAATTGACCGACGCCCTGCCACCTCGAACCGGGCCGTCACCGGTGGCGGCGAGTCGGCGTTCCGCCGCCACCGGGGATCCGGGGCCTCACAGGTCCAGCTGGTACTGGAACGTCCTGTGGGTGGGCCGGTAGCCGAGCGAGTCGTTGACGGCCCGCATGTGGGTGTTGCCGTCGGCCGTGTCGGCCAGCAGCCCGCCCAGGGCCGGGTGGCGTTCGCGGGCCTGCCGGATGGCCTCGGCCTTCATCCACCTGGCCAGGCCGTGGCCCCGGTGCTCCGGCAGGACTCCGGTGCCGTAGTGCTGGCCGTCGCCCTTGCCGTCACCGGGTACGACCAGCTCGGTGAAGCCCGCGATCGAACCGTCGGACTCGTCGACGGCGACGACCGTGTGGAGCGACTCGCCACGGTCCGCGATGGCCTTGGCGGCGGCCCTGACCCGTTCGACGTCCCAGACCACGACCCCGTAGTCGGTGTCGTCCATCGGCATGTCGTCCATGGCCCGGCGGGAGGCGGTGAAGGTGTCGGCCAGCTCGTCCGGCACCGTCCCGTCCCAGGAACGCAACCGGTACCCGGCGGGCGGGCTGTCCGCGACCGCGTCCACGGCGGCGTCGGCCAGCGCGAGCCTGGCGTACGTCAGGGTGAGCACCTTCCTGAACCCCCTGGCCGCCAGGAACAGGTCGCCCGGCGTACCGGCGCCGGCCTGGACCAGCACGCAGCGCCGCCCTTCCGACTCCGCACCCGCCACCGCCCGCGCCAGCAACTCGGACCCGACCCCCTTACGCCGCTCGGCCGGGTGCACGTTCAGCTCCAGCTCGGCCAGGTGGTCCTGCCCCTCCCGCTCGAACAGGCGCAGGAACGCCGACCCCACCGGGGCCCCCTCACCGTCGGAGGCCAGCCACACCAGACGGCGACTGGACGCGCCCGGGTGAGGATCGGCCAGCGGGACGATCTGAATCGACAAGACAACTCCATCTTCCAGTTCTGACGACCGAACCATCCGCAGGGGCTCAGAGCGACGGCATTCGGCACACGCAAAGGCTCGCCTCAATGTAGTACATAAGTAGTACCATGGGCGCATGGAAGCCACCGCCCGCGAGTTCAACCAGCAGTCCGCTCGCATCCTCGCCGCCGCCGAGCACGGAGAGACGGTCGCGGTCACCAAGAACGGCCGCCACATCGCCACCCTGGTCCCCGCCCACCAGGCCGAGCCGCCGCTCCCCTACCCCACCGATCCCATGGGCGATGACGATCTTCCCCTGTTCGACGGACCCGCCGATCTGTCAGCGCAGACTGACGCACTCCTGGCCGAGGGCTTCGGCCGGTGAACGTGCCTGTGGCCATCGCCGACACCTCCGCGCTGCTGGCGACCTTCAACCGTCAGGACACGGAGCACGACGCATGCGTCAAGGCCCGCGCCCAGGTGGGCCACCTGGTCATCTCCCCCCTGGTCCTGGCCGAGCTCGACTACCTGGTCACAAGCAGGATCAGCCAGCACGCCGCCTTCGCGATCCTCGACCACATCATGGGCAGAATCGATGTGAAACGGTACGAGGTGCCCGAGGTGTCACCGCACCTGCGCACCGCCGGCGCGCTCATGACCCGCTATCGGACGATGAACATCGGCCTGACCGACGCGATGAACGCGGCTCTGGCGGCCGAGTTCCGGACCGACGCCGTCTTCACGCTGGATCGTGAACACTTCCGTGCGATCCGCCCGCTCACCGGCCACGAGTGCTTCCGCCTCCTGCCCGACGACATCTGACGGACCGACGGCGTCGATCAGGTGCTGGGATGGCGAGTGGCAGGTGCGCGGCGAGCCGGGGCAGCCACTCGGCTTCCTTCCTGGCCTGCCCGATGGCATCGGCGTGGCGGGGCAGCCGGACGGCCAGCCCCTCCCCGAGCCGGTAGATCACATGATCCGAGCCGGCCGGGTCGAGCAGCTTCAGGGGCGACCCGGCCCACTGCGGGAACTGCGTGTCGACCAGGCGCCTGACCAGTGCGGCATCGATCACGGGGCGGATGTCCGCGTGTCTCACGGCCGTCAAGAACGGCTCCTGCGATCGGCCCGCTCCGTGTGGCGGACAGCCAGGGTCATCACAGCGCGTCGCGAGCCCGCTTGTCGACCGGGTTTCCCGGAGCCGGCGCTCAGCACCGTCCCGTCCGGTTGAACCTCGTGGGTACCGGGCTTACTCGTGGATACCGGGCTCACTTGCGGGCGAGAGTGAGTATGTGGCCGCTGACGCCCAGCAGAGAGGGGACCAGCTCCAGGCGACGCTGGGCGTCGAGCATGAGAGCGCGGCGCTCGGGGTCGTCGAGCCAGTCGCCGACGTCGCCGTACAGCCAGAAGGCTCCCTCCAGGCCGTAGCGGGTGACCTCCGGCAGCCCCGCGTCGGCGAACTCGGCCGGGACATCGTCGGGGTCGTGCATGTAGGCGTTGAAGTCAATGCCCGGGCCGTCCAGAAGCCCGTCCACCAGGGCCGCGTTCGCCGTCTCCCGTGGCTCTTCCCGCAGATACAACCCCTGGTAGACCATGTCGTGCACGGCCGCGTAGCGGTTGATGGTCGCGGCGGCCACCAGGCCGCCGGGCCGCACCACCCGTACCGCCTCGGCCAGGGCACGGACCCGGTCGACCCGGTCGGCGAGATGGTAGAGCGGGCCCAGCAGCAGCACCGCGTCCACGCTCTCGTCGGGCACCGGCAGTCGCCTGGCGTCACCCTGTCGCGCGGTGACCCCGGCCAGCCGCGCCGCCCGCTCCACGTGCAGCGGCATGGGATCGATCAGCTCGACTCGGTGTCCGTCGGCGGCCAGCCACTCCGCGTGCACCCCGGTGCCGCCGCCCACGTCCAGCACCCTGGCCGGAGCCGGAGGCAGCGCCCTGCGCAGCACGTCCTGCGTCCGCCAGAACTCCAGCCGCCCGCGACCGGCGCGAAGCCTCTCGTCTTCCTTGTCTTGCCCGTAGTAAGCGAGCAGTTCCGGTGTCATCGCCATGCTCGATCATGTCTTCGGCGCGTGTTCGCGGGCAAACGAATTAGACGGCCGGACGGTGGACATATGCCCTAATGTCCATGACCATGAAAATCCGCATGATCATGGCGACGGCCGCCACCTCCGTCCTGCTCTTCCCCGGTACGGCCACCGCCCTCGCATACCCGGTCGAGGACGCCCCGCTCCTGACCGGCAACCCTCTCTACTCCGCCGGCAAGGTCCCCGCCGCGGGGTGCGCCGACAGACCCGCCAAGGGCAAGAGCCTCGCCTCGGTGAAGAAGCACGTCAAAGCACTCGTCACCTGCATGAACGACGCCTGGCTCCCCCATCTGAAGGAAGCCGACCTGTCGTTCGTGCCGCCCGGCCTGGAGATGACGGGAGCACCCCTGGGGGCGAAGTTCGAGCGCTACTGCTTCGGCGCCAAGATGAACCCCGCGAGGTCTGAAGCCGTCAACTGCTTCGGAACCAACATCTCCGTACATATCCGTCCCGACTGGATCAAAGCCTCCGACGACCTCCCGATCCTCGTGGAGCTGAGTTCCGTCTACGGCGAGTACGTACAGCACCTGGTCGACATCAGGGAGGGCTACAACGCCCTGCACGCCGACGACGACAAGGAAATCCAGGAACAGCTCCGCCGCTACAGCCTGCAGGCGAAGTGCTTCGGCGGGATCACCGCGAAGAGCGTGTGGCACGCCCTCGGCTACCAGGCCAAGGATGCTCGGCGCCTGCCGGACCTCGCCAAGGCCGACGCCGACGCCTCCAAGAGCAAGGACCGCTACTTCGGCAAGGGCACCAACGTCGCCTACTGGACCAAGCGGGGCTACTCCACTTCCGACCCCAAGTCCTGCAAGACCTGGACCGCTCCCTCCAGCAAGGTCTCGTAGCTCTCCTCCCGTGCCACCCGGTCCACTTGATCCACCGGCCTGGTTCCCGCTCGCCGGGACCCACGCCGGTCGGAAACTTGAACGCTCCCGCTTTTTCGAGGAACTGCTCGAATCTGTCGAGCGAAAACCGGCGCGTTCGGAAGCTTCATCAGGCATTCGAACGGCCGAGGGTTTCAATTCGGTTCGCCTGCCGCGTCATCCTTACGCGAAGAACCGTGACCGGCCCCGAAAACATCTTCCCTGATCATTGTCTCGGCGCTCGCCCCTCACGCTCATTCTCGGCCGCCAGGCGGCGCGCCATTTCCCCAAGGGTGACGGCGCACATCACGTTGGACAGATTTCCTCTGTTGAGAACCTCGTCGGACAGGCTGTGGCGGCGTACGGCGTAATAGCCGCCTCCCGCGGCCTCGGAGATGAGCCAGTACCTGCCGTACCGGGCGATGAGGATGGCTATCGTCCCGGGTTTCGCGCCGTCTGGCATGTCGGTCATCGCCAGGCCCCCTTGATGCAGCGGCCTGTCATCGCCGGGCCAACTCGAACCAGACGACACGCTTGCGCCCTGCCGCCCCTCGTAGCAGCCCCACGACAGAGCCACCTCGCTGACCAGCCAAAGCCCACGACCACCCTCGGCGTCCTCGTCAGGCTCGGCCGGGAGGCAAGGCACGCAACTGGAAGACCCCTCGTCGATCACCGCCACCCGGATGACCTCGCCGAGGTTCGCCACCACGATCGTCACCCGACCTCCGACACGTCCCGACTCCGAGTGCCTGACCGCGTTCAAGGCCAGCTCGCTGACCAGAAGCTCCGCGTCGTACGTATCCGGCTGACCTGAGTCTTCCAGCACGCTTCGCACGTATCGCCGGGCCGAGGAAACCGACTCGACCACGCCGGGCAGATCCACCCGGCCCAGCAGACCGAGTGCGGGAACCGTCTCGGCACCCATCGGATCACCGCCATTCCCGTAATGGCGCAAGCGTTGAGAATTCACCTGCCCCAATGGCTCCACTAACCAGGCGAATTGTCCATTTAGTTCTCTTGTATCCGCCTGGACAAAGTCTTGGCTTATAGAATGCGCACAGTTATGCTGCCGTTGCAGAACAGATCGGCCGACAAATCAGCGACGAAAAGCCACACGAGCTGTAGGCGTTTGTCGTTCATTCGACAGCCGACGTCATCGCGACGATTGAGAGGTGAACATGGGAAACGATCTCGACCCACGCCTGACACCGGCTCAGCGCTTCGGCCGCGAGCTGGGGCGAGCCCGCAGGGAGGCGGGTCTGTCGCAGGCCCGGCTGGGTGATCACCTGGGCGTCTCGTCGTCGTTCATCGGGCACATCGAGACCGGCAACCGGAGACCCAGCACCGCGCTGGCGGCCGACTTCGACAGGTTCTTCAAGACCGACGACCTTTTCACCCACCTCTGCCGCAACATCACCGCCCCCACCGGACCGACCTGGTTCCTCAGATGGTCCGACGAGATCGAGCCCCGTGCCCGCGTGCTGCGCAGCTGGGACCCGCTCCTGGTCTCCGGCCTGCTCCAGACGGAGAACTATGCGCGAGCCGTCTTCCGTGGCGACCTGGCAAGCTCGGAGGAGGAGGTCGAAGAGCAGATCGGCGCCCGCATGCGACGGCAACTGATCCTCAAGAAGGACAATCCACCCGTGCTGTGGGCACTTCTCGACGAGTGGGTGCTCCGCCGCCCTGTCGGAGGTTCCGAGGTCATGTGCGAGCAGCTCGACCACCTCGCGACCATCGCCGGTCGCCAGAACGTGACGGTGCAGATCGTTCCGCACGACGCCGCCTGCACGGCCGACATGATGTCCGGATTCGTGCTCGCCCAGCTGGCGGACGCACCGACCGCCGTCTCCGTGGAATCGGCGGGTGAAGGCGAAGTCTCGGCGGAACACAATCTGGTAGGCGTCGTCTGGGACAGATATGACAAGATCCGAGCAGAGGCGCATCGTCCCGGCCAGTCGCTAGAGATGATCAAAGAAGCGAGGGACCAATGGAAGCAGCAGACCTGACCGGCTTCGATCTCTCCGAGGCCATCTGGAAGAAGAGCTCCCTCAGCGGCGGAAGCGGCGGAAACTGCGTCGAGGTCGCCGGAAACCTCCCGGGAGCCGTCGCCGTCCGCGACAGCAAGAACCCTGCCGGCCCAGTCCTCGTTCTCGCTTCGAGCGGGTGGCACATCTTCCTCGACGCGGTGAAGTCGGGCCACTTCAACTGACCGGCAACATTACTCGCAACTTTCTTCTTGCCTTGAACCCCCTCATCGAGGACTACCGGGCGAAGAATGTTTGGCGAAGAGCAACTGATCGTAATCTATACAGAATCCATCCTGCACCCTATGCTAACGCTTCATGTTCGGAAGAAATTTGTTCCTCATCCTTGGAACCACGACCCTCATTTACGCTGGCGTCGGCACCATAGTCACCGACACCCAGAACACCGATTCGATCATTAGCGTGGCACTCGTGGGAATTGGATTTATGATCGGCGCTCTTACGATGGCAGTCAGTGCATCGAAGCAGGCTTAATCCCCTACCCCACGGATCATACCAATAATTTTTCCATGGTCATCGACACAAGGAATTCTGCACGCCAATAAAATTGGCGATCGATATTTGAAACAGGTCAACCCGTTTCTTTCAACCGAAGAACAGGTAGGAGCCAATAGCCAGTCAGCCGACTGCGTCACAAAATTATATACCATATCCCACGTAAGTATTATTTCTATCAGCCACAAATATCTGCCGCAGCCTACAGACTTCAGCCACCCACTGCCCATTTAACCATATAGCCAGAGGCGGGGATCCCTATAACCATCAAGATCCCCGCATGACAATCAGCCTGAAACTACAATTCCGGATACAGAGTCTTTACATGCTTTGGACAGGAATGGCCAAGTGCTATAGGAGGACCGTAACGGTTCGGCAGATCCCAACACGAGGAAGCTGCCATCCTAATCCGGCCATCTGGATGGCCCGGATTTTTAAAGGGGGGATGGATTTCGGCGTCAAATCCAATCTGGAATTCCCGAATATGACAGAGGCCTGGCAGAGATCCTTTACATGTGACCTCAAGATTGTCGTCGCCCTGGGTGGGATAATGAAGAACTCTATCGCCCTTTTCTCCTCGTACGATCTTTTTCTCGCACTCCTCACCGGCCATCGGCTCGTAACCCGGCGGAAAAGTGATGTTGAGAACACCCGAAAGTGTTTTGGCGCAGAACTTGTCAGTGACCGTGATGGACACGTTCTTTATGAACTGCTGATTCTTGTATTTATCGAGAAAATTTTTAGTGAAATAAGCCTGCACCCATACGCGATGCTTGGCGACTCTCAGTTCCTCCAACTTCCAGGCCGGGTTGGGCTTCCAGCCATGCATGCCTGAAGCTTGGATGGTCATACCCTTATAGGGAGTCTTGGTCGCTGGATTTTGCGGAACCTGCGGCTGAGCTCGATACCAAGAGCACGAGTTCTTGGCCTCGATGACTTTTAGACATACATCAGACGCAAGGCCCGGGCTTGCAGCACCAGCCGAAACACCACACACTTGCTGAACTGTTCCATCAGGGTGAACGAAGCCGGAGCAAGGATCGGAATGATCCGTTGAATCCTTATGCGCCTCGATCGGAACCTCGATGATGCTCATTCCTCCGCAGCGATCGAAAACGAACACTGACAGGAACAGGCCGACGACGAAGACGAGCAGCTGCCAGGGGAACAGCGCGAGGGTGAGCCTCTTGCGGTCACGCCAGGCGAAGGCGGCGATCATCACGGCCGCTCCGCCCAGGGCGGCGAACTGGATCGGCAACTCCAGCAGGATCGCGGCGACGAACAGCGCGCACGCCGAGATCGCGATCCTGAACAGCACCGGGTCGGCGATCGGGCCGGGGACCGGCGGCTCGTAGCGGGCGGCCCCGCGCCGGCCACGGCGCCAGAAGAACAGCCACAGGAGGACCATGGTGACCGTGATGGAGACGAGCTGGGGGAACCAGAGCCGTCCGGCGAACTCGCGGGCGGACATGCCGAGCCGTTCCATGGCCAGCAGGTTCGTCAGGTTCGACACCGGCAGGAGCAGGGCGGCGGTGTTGGCGAGCCAGAGGGTCGTCATGGCCAGCGGCAGCGCGGCGATCCCGGTCCTGGCCGCGAGGGCGAGCATGACGGGCGTCAGCAGTACCACCGTGGTGTCGAGGTTCAGGAACATGGTCACCAGCGAGGCGAAGACCGTGCACAGCAGGAACAGCGCGACGTGGTTCCCCCGCCCCAGCACGGCCAGCCGGGTCGCGATCACGTCGAAGAGCTGAGCCTCCTTGACGAGGTCCGCCAGGACGATCACCGCGGCGAGGAACAGCAGGATCGGCCCGATCCGCTCCATCTCGCTCCAGGCCTCCTGGAAGGAGAGCAGACCGGTCGCGACGAACAGGAGGCCGAGGCCGAGCAGTCCGAAGCGGATCCGATCCAGGACACTCGATCGCCGCAGCACATCGGACATGCTCGCACGCCTCACCTGCGCGAACGTGTCCGGGGGGCGTCATGCTCAAGCGTCGGCGCGGGTCACCGAGTTCCCCGGACTCCAGCTCGCTCAGGCGGGCCCTGGGGTCCCCTGGACGACCGGTCCGCTCAGGTGGTGGCGCGGGCCGTCAGGTCGGACCAGATGTCGTCCATCCGGGACTCCAGCTCCTCCAGGGTCCCCTCGTTCGGGACGACGATGTCGGCGATCTCCAGCCGCTCCTCGCGGGTCGCCTGGGCGGCGAGCCTGGCCCTGGCGTCCTGCTCGCTCATGCCGCGCAGCTCGACCAGGCGGGCGACGCGCACCTCGTCGGAGGCGTCGACGACGATCACCACCTCGTACATCGGGGCGAGCTTGTTCTCCGCCAGCAGCGGCACGTCGTAGATCACGATGCTGCCGGGGGCCGCCTGTTCCTGCAGCTCGCCGACCCTCGCGCCGACGAGGGGGTGGACGATGGCGTTGAGGGAGGCGAGTTTCTCGGAGTCGGCGAAGACGATCGAGCCGAGTTTCTCCCTGTTGAGCGAGCCGTCCTCGTGCAGGACGTCCGTGCCGAAGACCCCGGTCACGCGCGCCAGCCCGGGGGTGCCCGGCTCGACCACCTCTCTGGCGATCTTGTCGGCGTCGATGACCACGGCGCCGCGGGCGCCCAGCCGCCGGGAGACCTCGCTCTTGCCCGACCCGATGCCGCCGGTAAGCCCCACCTTCAACATGATCCGCAGCATACGCCGTACGGGCCGTGCTTCGGTGCGGTCGGCTGCGTCGCCCTTGCCGCATCCCGCCGACTCACCCCACAAATGGGCACAAATCACCCCTGGCGACGCCGGAGACCCCGTCTGCCGCCCTTCCACCTGGGACGCTCACGGAGCGCCGACCGGCGTACGGGAAGGCTCCTGGGGCCTTACAGCTGCCTGCGCATGTGCACCAGGGTGAGGTGGTCGCTCATCGGCTCCCTGCGGGTCTCGCGGTAGCCGTGGCGGCGGTAGAGGCGCAGGTTGCCCTCCGACAGGTGGCCGGTGAACAGGTCGAAGGCGAGTGCCGTGGCGGCCTCGTCGTGCAGGGCCGCCAGCAGGGAGCCGCCGATGCCCTCGCCCTGCCGGTCGGGGACGACCACCAGGCGGCCGACCAGGCAGGTCGTACCGGACATCCGGCCGCGGACCGACCCCACGATCCTCGCCCCGTCGCGGGCGACGAGCACGGTGGCCGTCTCGACGGCCTTGCGGACCTGGGCGGCCGACTCCACGAGCGGTGGGATGAACGGGTCGCCGTAGAGCTGGGCCTCGCCCACGTAGGCGGCGCGCTGCACGGTCAGGATCTCGCCCGCGTCCTCGGGCTCCGCCAACTCGATCACGGTCACGGCGCCACCCTAGCGGCGGGGCGAGAGACCGGGCGAGGCCGGGCGACCGCCACCGGACGCTCCCACGGACCCCCAAAGGGCCGGGAAGAAGCGAAGCGGCCTCGGTGGGGGGCGAGGAACCTCGCGAGGCCGCACGACAGGAGAAGCCCGGGAAACACGGGAAGGCCCCGCCGGGAACGCGGAGCCGCGACGGGAGACCCTTCCGGGAACGCGGAAAGGGCCCCGCCGGAGCGGGGCCCTTCCGTCGATCTTCTACCGCGTTGTCATGACAGCGAGGTCAGTTCTGGCCGCCCGCGAGCTTCTCGCGCAGAGCCGCGAGAGCCTCGTCGGAGGCCAGGGCGCCCGCCGCCGGAGCGGAGGAGCCGCTGCTGCTGGAAGAGGCGCCGGTGGAACCCGAGGACGGGGTCTCGCCGGAGTAGGACGTGGGGGCAGCCTCGCCCGCCTCGGCCTCGGCCTTGCGGGCCTCCTCGACCTGCTTCTTGTGAGCCTCGAAGCGGGTCTGAGCCTCGGCGTACTGCCGCTCCCACTCCTCGCGCTGCTTGTCGAAGCCCTCGAGCCACTCGCCGGTCTCGGAGTCGAAGCCCTCGGGGTAGATGTAGTTGCCCGAGTCGTCGTAGGTCGCCGCCATGCCGTACAGCGTGGGGTCGAACTCGACGTCGGCGCCGATCGCGCCCTCGTTCGCCTGCTTGAGCGACAGCGAGATCCGGCGACGCTCGAGGTCGATGTCGATGATCTTCACGAAGATCTCGTCGCCGACCTGGACGACCTGCTCGGGGATCTCGACGTGGCGCTCGGCCAGCTCGGAGATGTGGACCAGGCCCTCGATGCCCTCCTCGACGCGGACGAACGCACCGAACGGCACCAGCTTGGTGACGCGACCCGGGACGACCTGACCGATCTGGTGGGTGCGGGCGAACTGCTGCCAGGGGTCTTCCTGCGTCGCCTTGAGCGACAGGGAGACGCGCTCGCGCTCCATGTCGACGTCGAGCACCTCGACGGTGACCTCCTGGCCGACCTCGACGACCTCGGAGGGGTGGTCGATGTGCTTCCAGGAGAGCTCGGAGACGTGGACCAGACCGTCGACGCCGCCGAGGTCGACGAACGCACCGAAGTTGACGATCGAGGAGACGACGCCCTTGCGGACCTGACCCTTCTGCAGGGTGTTGAGGAACGTCTGGCGAACCTCGGACTGGGTCTGCTCGAGCCAGGCGCGGCGGGACAGAACCACGTTGTTGCGGTTCTTGTCGAGCTCGATGATCTTCGCTTCGAGCTCGCGGCCCACGTACGGCTGGAGGTCGCGGACGCGCCGCATCTCGACCAGGGACGCCGGCAGGAAGCCGCGCAGGCCGATGTCGAGGATGAGACCACCCTTGACGACCTCGATGACCGTGCCGGTGACGATGCCGTCCTCGTCCTTGATCTTCTCGATCGTGCCCCAGGCCCGCTCGTACTGAGCGCGCTTCTTGGACAGGATCAGGCGGCCTTCCTTGTCCTCCTTCTGGAGGACGAGGGCCTCGACGTGCTCGCCAACCTCGACGACATCCGCCGGGTCGACATCGTGCTTGATCGAGAGCTCGCGCGAGGGGATGACACCCTCGGTCTTGTAGCCGATGTCGAGCAAAACTTCGTCTCGATCGACCTTGACGACGGTGCCCTCGACGATGTCGCCGTCGTTGAAGTACTTGATGGTCAGGTCGATCGCTGCGAGGAACTCTTCCTCGGAGCCGATGTCGTTGACCGCTACCTGCGGGGTGCTCGAGGTGGCCTCAGTGCTGCTCGTCATGTGTGGAGTTGCTCCGAACGCGGACAGATGTCGATGTGGCGAACGCGCGGCAGGCCTCTTACCGTCAGCCGAAGAATTCGTCGGCGTGATCGAGCGCGAGCCCACTCCGTCCGAGACGCGCGCGAGCCCACAACGCAGCGATCAGCATATGAGACCAGACGGGTATGGTCAATCCAGTGACTCTACGCGTCCGCGTGCCGAAAGGATAACGATCTCGCTCAATAAGCGTTGATCTTCTTCTTCCAGTCGGCCCCGATACTACCTCGAAGCCCCCGGGGGATGGAGATCCGATCGGGATCGCCGTCGGCCGTGTAGCGCTCGCGGGGATGCTTGTCCAGCCACCCGAGCCAGTACTCGGAACACCACTTGCGGCACTCCCCCCTCCTGCCGTTGCTCTGGATCCGCTGGATCGCGCGCCAGTCGTGGTCCTTGACGAACGGGGAGACCGACGGTTCGGCACCGGCGAGGAAGACGCCCTTGAACCGATAGGACACTCCGTCCCATTTCCCTTTCTGAACGGTAGATCTTTTGCGGGGCATCGCGCCGAACGGCAGCGCCATCGTCTCCGAAGGGGGGACGCCGAGCCTCTTCAGCAGCCGCTCGACCCTGGCCAGCTGCTCGGCGATCTTCTTCTTGGACAGACTCGGCAGGTGGGGGTGGCTCCAGGTGTGGTTGGCCACCTCGAAGCCCCGCGAGGCGAGCCATCGCACGGCCCGCTCCTGGTCCTCGCGCTCGCGCAGGCCGAACGGGTCCCGGTTGACCCAGAAGGTGGCGACGGGCCGGAAGCCGGGGTACTTCTTCGCCACCTGGTAGATGATGCCGACCGCCGTGTTCCTGGCCGGGGTGCCGTCCGCGTCGAGGGCGAAGTGGCTGGGGTGGCCGTCGTCGAAGGTCAGCACGACCGGGTGCCTGCCCGCCGGGATGTCCATCCTCCCGGTGGCGAACTCCCGCGCGGTGACCGGCACGTAGCCGCCCCTGGCGAGCCGCTCCAGCTCCTTGCGCACCTGGGCGGGGGTGCGGTCGATGGAGGCCAGCCTCTTGCGGGTGATCCGGTGGTACATCAGGATCGGGACCGCCCCGGCCTCGTTGGCCTTCACCTGCCGGGCGAACTCCGCCGAGGCGGTGATCGGCGGCGGCAGCTCGGCCGAGGGCAGGTCGGGCGCCGGCGAGGGGGACGCGGACGGTGACGACGACGGACCGCTCGTCGTCGTGCCGGGCCTGGCCGCGCCGGGTGGCGCGGAGGCCGGTGGAAGCACCAGGAGCACCACCACCGCCACCACGACGACCAGCACGTTGGCCAGTAAAATGATCTTCGTCAGGGGGATTGGACTCCGCACAGAACTCCCGTGCCCGTCGAGCTTTCGGCTTGGATCACCAGCCTAGAACAGACTCGGACAGGCCCGGCCAACCAGCGAAGTCCGGCATCCGTGAGCCGGATCCCCGCCCCCGGGAAACACCTTCCGGGAGAGGCCGTCAGTGCCCGGCGTCCTCCCAGGTGCGGCCGACGCCCACCGAGACGGCCAGCGGGACGCGCAGGGAGTACGCGGCGTTCATGCGGTCGGTGACCAGCTCCCGCAGGGTCTCCAGCTCGCCGGGGGCCACCTCGAACACGAGCTCGTCGTGGACCTGCAGCAGCATCCGGGAGCCGAGCGAGGCCTCCTTCAGCGCGCTCTGCACGTTGAGCATCGCGACCTTGATGATGTCGGCCGCCGACCCCTGGATGGGCGCGTTCAGCGCCATCCGCTCGGCGATCTCGCGGCGCTGGCGGTTGTCGCTGTTGAGGTCGGGCAGGTAGCGGCGGCGGCCGAGGATGGTCTCGGTGTAGCCGTCGTTCCTGGCCTGGGCGACGATCGCGTTGAGGAAGTCGCGGACGCCGCCGAACTCCTCGAAGTACTCCTCCTTGAGCGCCCGCGCCTCGGGGACCGGGATGCTGAGCTGCTCCGACAGCCCGAAGTCGGACAGGCCGTAGGCGAGGCCGTAGTTCATCGCCTTGATCTTGGCCCGCATCTCCCCGGTGACCTTCTCCGGCTCGACGTCGAAGACCCGGGCCGCGGTGGCGAGGTGGAAGTCGTGCCCGGACTCGAAGGAGGCGATGAGCGCCTCGTCGCCGGACAGGTGGGCCATGACGCGCAGCTCGATCTGGCTGTAGTCGGCGGTGAGCAGGGTCTCGAAGCCCTTGCCGACCACGAAGCCCTGCCGGATGCGGCGGCCCTCGGCGGTGCGGATCGGGATGTTCTGCAGGTTGGGCTTCTCCGAGCTGAGCCGCCCGGTGACCGCCACGATCTGGTTGAACGTGGTGTGGATGCGGCCGTCGTCGGCGATCTCCTTGATCAGGCCCTCGACCGTGACCTTCAGCTTGGCCTGGTCGCGGTGGCGCAGCATGATCGTCGGCAGCTCGTGCTCGGTCTGGGCGGCGAGCCAGGCCAGCGCGGAGGCGTCGGTGGTGTAGCCCGTCTTGGTCTTCTTCGTCTTGGGCAGGTTGAGCTTGACGAACAGGATCTCCTGGAGCTGCTTGGGCGAGCCCAGGTTGAACTGCTCGCCGCCCACGGAGGCGTGCGCCGCCTCGACCGCCTGCTTCACCGCGGCGCCGAACTCGGCCTCCAGGGCGCCGAGGTGCTCCCGGTCGGCGGCGATGCCGGCCCGCTCCAGCTCGGCCAGCACGGTGACGAGCGGCAGCTCCACGTCGCGCATGAGGTGGATGCCGCCCAGGGGCTCCAGGAACGCCTCCAGCGCGTCGGCGAGCTCGCCGACCGCCAGCGCCCGCAGGGCGAGGTCGCGGGCGCCGTCGTCGTCCTCGGCGTCGAAGAGGCTGGCCTGGCCGCCGTTGTCGGCCTCGCTGCGCAGCTCGCGCCGGAGGTAGAGCCGCACGAGGTCCTCCAGCGGGAACGAGCGCTGGCCCGGCATCGCCAGGTAGGCGGCGAGCGCGGTGTCGCAGGTGAGGCCGCGCAGCTCCATGCCCTGCGCCCACAGCGCCAGCATCGGGCCCTTGGCGTCGTGCACGGCCTTGGGCCTGGAGGCGTCGGCCAGCCACTCGCGCAGGGCCACCTCGTCGGCCTCGGTCAGCGTGGTCGGGTCGATGAACGCCGCGCCGGGGCCGCCCTTCGCGCCGGCCGCCGCTCCCGCCCCGGCCGCCGCGATGGCGATGCTGTCGACGCGGCCGGTGCCGCTGCCGTACGCGCCCTTGAAGGCGAGGCCCGCGCGGCCCTCGGGCAGCGCGCGCAGCCACGGGCCCACCTCGTCGGGGCCCAGGGTGACGGCCTCGACCTCGAAGCCCTCCTCCGCCTCCGCCTCGGCCGAGCCGATCGTCTTGAACAGCCGGTCGCGGATCTCGCCGCGGAACTCCAGCGTGTCGAGGATCTTGTCGATCTCCTCGCGGTCGGCCGCGCCGATCTCCAGGGCCGTGACCTCGAGCTCCAGCGGCACGTCGCGGATGAGCTGGGTGAGCCGCCGGTTCATCAGCACCTGGTCGAGGTGGTCGCGGAGCTTGTCGCCGACCTTGCCCTTGACCTCGTCGACCCGGTTGACCAGCTCCTCCAGCGAGCCGAACTCGCGGATCCACTTGGCGGCGGTCTTCTCGCCCACGCCGGGGATGTTCTTCAGGTTGTCGCTGGAGTCGCCGCGGATGGCCGCGAAGTCGGGATACTGGGCCGGGGTGAGCTCGTACTTCTCCAGCACCGCCTCGGGGGTGAAGCGGGTCATGTTGCTGATGCCGACGCGGGTCATCAGCACGGTGACCCGCTCGTCGACGAGCTGCAGCGCGTCGCGGTCGCCGGTGACGACCAGCACGTTCATGTCCTGCTCGGCGGCGCGGGTGGCGAGGGTGGCGATCAGGTCGTCGGCCTCGTATCCGGCCAGCGACAGGTGCGGGACGCGCAAGGCGTCGAGCATCTCGTGGATCAGGCTCATCTGGCTGCGGAAACTGTCGGGGCTCGCGCTCCGGTTCGCCTTGTAGTCGGCGTACTCCTCGTGGCGGAACGTGGGCTCGGAGCGGTCGAAGCAGACCGCCACGTGGGTCGGCCGCTCGTCGCGGAGCACGTTGACCAGCATCGAGGTGAAACCGTAGACCGCGTTGGTCGTCTGGCCCGTGGTGGTGGAGAAGTTCTCCTCCGGCAGGGCATAGAACGCCCGATAGGCCAGTGAATGCCCATCCAGCAGCAGGAGACACGGACGAGTGGGGGTCGCTTCGCTCTTCGGCACACCGAAAGCCTAGTCTCCTGGTGCGACAGAAAACCTGGCCTCGTACGACAGGAGACGCCCCCTTGACCGTGACAGACCGCGACGAAGCCGCCCGGCGCATCGAAGAGGCGCTCGGCGCATCGCACAGGAACACCCTCGTGGACCGGATGGGCATCGAGATCACCGAGGCCACCGCGGAACGGGTGGTCGGCACGATGCCGGTCGAGGGCAACATCCAGCCGTACGGCCTGCTGCACGGCGGCGCGTCGTGCGTGCTGGCGGAGACGCTGGGCTCGACGGGCGCGGCGATCCACGCGGGCCCCGGGCGGATCGCCATGGGCATCGAGATCAACGCCACCCACCACCGCTCGGCCACGTCCGGGCTGGTCACCGGGGTGGCCACCCGGATCCACGGCGGCCGTACGCTCGCCACCTACGACATCGAGATCGTCGACGAGCAGGGCCGCCGGGTGTGCACCTCGCGTCTCACGTGCATGCTGCGCGACGCCTGACCAGGCTCTTCCGCGCCGTCGAACGCCCGGGAACACCCGCCGATCGTCTGATCACGTCTCGTCCTCGATCATAATCGGACCGCCTTTTTGCCATCCCCGAGCGAGGAGTCCGCTACGGTGGGTGACGGCGATGCCCGTGGGGGGGCCGAGTAGAAAACGTGCGGGGTCGGGGAAGCTCCGTATGGCGCCAAAGGTCTCCCCCGGGCTCGCCGCACTCGATCCAGGTCTTCGAAGCACCCCGGGCCGTTCCCTCCCCCGCTCGACCCCGCTCACCCCTGCTCGGACCCGCTCGACCCCTGTGACACGCGTACGGCCCGCGCCGGGCGGGCGCGGGCCGTACGGGACGGGACTCCGTGGCGGTGGGTCAGATGTCGGTGTGCGTCGGGTCGAGCACGCGGCGCAGGAAGGTCTTCGTGCGCTCGTGCTGCGGAGCACTGATCACCTGCTCCGGGGCGCCGTCCTCCACGATCACGCCGCCGTCCATGAACACGACCCGGTCGGCCACGTCGCGGGCGAACGCCATCTCGTGGGTGACCACGAGCATGGTCATCCCCTCCTCGGCGAGCTTGCGCATGACCGTGAGCACGTCTCCGACGAGCTCGGGGTCGAGCGCCGAGGTGGGCTCGTCGAAGAGCATCAGCGCCGGGCTCATGGCCAGTGCCCTGGCGATGGCCACGCGCTGCTGCTGCCCGCCGGAGAGCTGGGCGGGGAAGGCCTCGCACTTCTCACCGATGCCGACCTTGTCCAGGTTCTCCCTGGCGATCCGCTCGGCTTCCGCCTTGCCCCGCTTCAGCACCCGGCGCTGCGAGATCATCACGTTCTGCAGGACGGTCATGTGCGGGAACAGGTTGAACTGCTGGAAGACCATCCCGACGCCGCGGCGGGCGGCGTCGATGTCGACGTCGCGGTGGGTCAGCTCCACGCCGTTGACGACGACCTTGCCCGAGGTGGGCTGCTCCAGCAGGTTCACGCAGCGCAGCAGGGTGGACTTGCCCGACCCCGAGGGGCCGATGACGCAGACCACCTGGCCGGGGTCGACGGCGAAGTCGATGCCCCGCAGGACCTCGTTCTTCCCGAAGTACTTGTGCAGGTCGCGGATCTCGACCGCGTGGGCCGCGGGGGCCGCCGGAGCGTTCGAAGTCGAAGTCACTGTCACCGTCCCCTCGCCTGCCGCCGCTCCAGCCGGGACGCGAGGTACCCCAGCGGGATGGTGACCAGTAGATACGTCACGCCTACGACCAGGATGGGCGTGGCGTTGGCATAGGTCGAGGCCGTGTCGTTGCCGAACTTCGTGAGTTCCACGTAGTCGCCCGAGACGCCCAGGAACAGCACCAGCGAGGAGTCCTTGAGAAGGGACACGAACTGGTTGGTCGTCGGCGGGATGACGATGCGCACGGCCTGCGGGATGACGATGCTGACCATGGCCCGCGTGTAGGACATGCCCAGCGAGCGCGCCGCCTCCATCTGTCCCTTGGGGACCGCCTGGAGTCCGGCGCGGAGCGTCTCGGCCATGTAGGCCGAGCCGACGATCGTCAGGCCCAGGATGCCCTGCCCGTACGTGCCGCCGGGCACCTCGAAGCCGGTGATGGCCAGCGGCAGGAACAGGATGAGCAGGAAGACCAGCAGGGCGGGCAGCCCACGGAAGATCTCGATGTAGGCGACCGCGATCCACCGGTAGGGCCGCACCGACGACAGCCGCATCAGCGCGAACAGCAGGCCGAGCAGGAAGGCGAAGACGAAACCGCCGACCGAGTAGATGATCGTGTTCTTCAACGCGATCGTGAACAGGTCGGGAAGCGTCTTCTCGGCGATGTCGGGCCTGGTGAAGTTCTCCCCGAGCTTGCCCCACTCGATGCGCAGGGCGAGGAAGACGACCACGGCCGCCAGCACGAAGTACTGGACGCCCCTGCTGATCTGCTGCCGCTTACGGGGACTGAGCCCACTCCTGGCGGGGGTGCCCCCGCCGGGAGTGGGCTCGGCCGTCTTTGGGTGGTCGGTCATCGGTTAACCGAGCTCTCCGGGCTTCTTACCGAACCACTTGACGAAGATCTGCTCGTAGGTGCCGTCGGCCTTGGCCTCGGCGATCGAGTCGTTGATCGCCTTGAGCACGATCGGGTCGGCGCCCTTCTTGAGACCGACGCCGTACTGCTCGCCGGTGTCGAGGCTGGCGACCAGCTCGAACTTGTCGGCGATCTCCGGCTTCTTCAGCCAGGTGAGGACGACCGGGAGGTCCTGGACGATCACGTCGACCTGGCCGGACTGCAGGCCCAGCAGCTCCTTGGGGGAGTCGGCGAACTCCTTGGGGTCGAGACCCTTCTCCTTGACGTAGTCGAGGCCCGTGGTCGAGGCCTGGGCGCCGAGCTTGAGGCCCTTCGCCTTCACCTCGTCGAGGGTCTTGACGCCGATCCCCTTCTTGGCCAGCAGGGCCTGCGTGGCGTCGAAGTAGGGCTCGGAGAAGTCGATGTTGGCCTTGCGCTCCTCGGTGATCGTCATGCCGGCGGCGGCGACGTCACACTTGTTGGTGGCCATCGCCGCGCCGCTCTTGATGACGGCGAAGTCGATGTCGACGATCTCCTGCGTCAGACCGAGCTTCTTGGCGGCCAGGTCGACGATGTCGACGTCGAAGCCGACGACCTTGTCACCCTCCTTGAACTGGAAGGGCTCGTACGGGAGGTTGGTGCAGGTGGTCAGCTTGCCGGGGGTGACGAGCTTGGGGCCACCCGCGGCCGCGGGGGCGCTTGCCGAGGAACCATCGCTCGGGCTGGCGGAGGTGGACCCGCCACCACCGCAGGCCGAAAGGCCGAGCGCACCGGCGACGACCATGGCGCCCACCGCCATCGCACGACGGGAAACAAAACTCAGGCCCACGAAGGCCTCCTTACGGTCAATGTCGCTTCTTGTATGGATACCTCAGTGCAGGTCATGCTTCATCACCTGCATAATCATGCAGATCACCAGTACGACACAATTCGGACAACAACCGCGTCCGGAGTTTTCTGTTCAATACCCTGCCGTCACGCGGATCCGGGCGCCGTCACTTGCCGGATCGAGGACCGTCATCCGGGGGAGCCGTTGAACTTCAGGATTTACCTGGCTACCTTGCCGGATGTGCGTGGTCCCCTGATCCTGCTCACCGGCGCCGCCCTCGCCGCCGCCCTGTCCGGCTGCGCCGGAGCCGATCCGGCGCCCTCCGCCTCTCTCCCGGCTCCTCCGGTCACGCCCACCCCGACCTACGAGCTCCCGCCGCGCCCGGTACGGCCGGGCGAGAGCCCCGTCAGGGCCGCGCCGGTCACCGACGGCGACACCCGCTTCCAGGTGATCGGCCTGCAGAAGGGCCTGAGCGGCTTCTTCGGCAGCCACGCCGAGTGGCAGGCCAAGGGGCAGTACGTGATCGTGCGGATCCTGGTGGAGAACCCCGGCCGCACCAACGCCCGTTTCGACGCCAAACGGCAGAGGCTCGTCGCCTCCGACGGCGTCGCGTACGCGATCGACAAGTTCGCGCAGGCCATCAAGCGGCAGCCCGACGAGCTCCCGCTCGGCGCCGGGGTCAGGGTCGAGCTGGACCTCTGGTACGACATCCCCAAGGAGGCGAAGGTCTCCGCGATCCAGCTGTTCGGCGACCCGCCCCTCGGCGTGACCGGCGGCACCGACGGCGTGCGGGTGCCGCTGGCCTGAGCCGCCTCCGCCGCCGCCTGCCGCGGCACCGTATGTCCCGGTGCCGTTTGCTCCGGCACGGCCTGTCCCGGTGCCGTTTGCTCCGGTGCGGCCTGTCCCGGTGCCCCTGCCGTACCGGCGTGGACGGGCCCGCCGCGCGGGTGCGCGACGGGCCCGTCACCTGCCGTCAGGCCCGTGAGCTCACGGGATCAAGGCAGCTCTTCCTTCTCCGTGGGCTCTCGCTTCTCCTGCGGAGCGGCAGCGGGAGCGGGAGCCGCCGGAGCCGGGGCCGGAGCCGCCGGGGCGGGGGTGGTGTGCGCCGCCTCCGCCTTCAGGTCGATCTCCGCGCCGCCGCCCAGGTAGGCGGCCTGCACGGCGGGGTCGTTGAGCAGCTCGTCCGCGGGCGCGCTCTTGACCACCTTCCCGGTCTCCAGGACGTAGGCGCGGTGGGCCAGCTTCAGCGCCTGCTGGGCGTTCTGTTCCACCAGCAGCACCGTGGTGCCCCGGCGGTTGATCTCCTCGATGATCTCGAAGATCTGCTGCACCAGCAGCGGCGCCAGGCCCATCGACGGCTCGTCCAGCAGCAGCACCTTGGGCTTGGCCATCAGCGCGCGGCCGATGGCGAGCATCTGCTGCTCGCCGCCGGACATCGTGCCGCCCATCTGGGTCCTGCGCTCGGCCAGGCGGGGGAACAGCTCGTAGACCTCGGCCAGGTCGGCACTGAAGTCACCCGAGCGGGTGTACGCGCCCATGAGCAGGTTGTCGTGCACCGTCATGCCGGGGAACACGCCCCGGCCCTCGGGCGCCTGCCCCAGGCCCGCGAGGACCCGCTTGTGGCCGGGCATCTTGCTGATGTCCTTGCCGTCGAAGAGGATGCTCCCCGACGACAGGCCACGCAGGCCCGAGATCGTCTTCAGGGTCGTGGTCTTGCCGGCCCCGTTCGCCCCGATGAGCGTGACGATCTCGCCTTCGTTCACCTCGACCGAGATGCCCTTGAGCGCCTCGATCTTGCCGTAGTGGACACGGATGTCCTTTACCTCAAGAAGCATCGGCGGGAGCTCCCAAATACGCCTCGACGACCCGGGGGTCGGTCCGCACCTCGTCCGGCAGGCCGTCGGCGATCTTCTGGCCGAAGTCCAGCACCGCGATGCGGTCACTGATGCCCATGATGAGGCTCATGTCGTGCTCGATGATCAGAATCGTCCGGCCCGCGTCGCGGATGTCCCGGATCAGCTGCTGCAGGGCCACCTTCTCCGCCGGGTTCATACCGGCGGCGGGCTCGTCCAGCAGCAGCAGCTTCGGGTCGGTCGCGAGCGCGCGGGCGATCTCCAGGCGGCGCTGGTCACCGTAGGGCAGGTTCTTGGCGTGCTCGTTCGCGCGGTGCGAGATGCCGACGAAGTCGAGCAGCTCCATCGCGAGCTTGCGCCCGTCCTTCTCGGCCCGGCGGTGCCAGGGAAGCCCCAGCGCCACGCTGACCATGCCCGACTTGTGGTGCGCGTCCGCGCCCACCATGACGTTCTCGATGGCCGTCATGTTGTGGAACAGCCGGATGTTCTGGAACGTGCGGGCGATGCCCCGCTTGGTGATCTTGAAGCGCTTGACGCCGCTGATCTTCTCGTCCAGGAAGCGGACCTCGCCCTCGGTCGGCTGGTAGACGCCGGTGACCACGTTGAAGACCGTGGTCTTCCCGGCGCCGTTCGGGCCGATGAGAGCGAAGATCTCCCCCTCGTTGATGGTCAGGTTGACCTCGCGCAGTGCCGTGACACCGCCGAACCGCATGACGAGGTTCTTCAGCTCCAGCATGACGCGGCCGGCGCGCTCCGTCTGGACCGCCTTGGGGTTCGCGCCGGCCGGGTTCGTCCCGGCCGGGTTCACTTCGGCGCTCACTTGGAGGCCACCTCCTCACCATGCGACTCGGGCCCGGGAACCTCGGCTCCGAGCGTACCCATCCCGCCTGACCCCTCTTTCAGCTCCGCCTTGCGTTGGCGCGATGGCAGCAGACCCTCCGGACGGAAGATCATCAGCGCCACGAGCACCGCGCCGAAGATCAGCATGCGGTACTCCTGCAGGCCGCGGAACCGTTCGGGCAGCCAGGCCACCACGAAGGCGCCCAGCATGACACCCGGCAGGTTGCCCGCGCCGCCCATGACCACCGCGGCCAGGATCGTCGCCGACAGCAGGAACTGGAAGTCGTTCGGGTTGATCGAGATGGCCTTCGCCGCCCACAGCACGCCCATCGCGCCGCCGATGGAGGCGCCGATGGCGAAGGCGAGCATCTTGAAGCGGAACGTCGGCACGCCCATGACCTCGGCCGCGTCCTCGTCCTCGCGGATCGCCGCCCAGGCGCGCCCGACGCGGCTCTTCTCCCAGCGCTTCACCAGGATGATCACGATGACGGCCAGCGCGACCAGCAGGTAGTAATAGGGTCGCGGGTCCAGCACGCCGTAGTAGAACGGATCGACCCCGAACACGTTGGGGATGCTGATCCCGAACAGGTGCAGTTCCTCGTAGCTCGGCGGGTGCGGGATGCCGCGGATGCCGTTCGGGCCGCCGATCTCGTCGGTGTTGCGGGCGGTGATGCGGATGATCTCACCGAAGCCCAGCGTGACGATCGCCAGATAGTCGCCGCGCAACCGCAGCGTCGGAGCGCCCAGCGTGATGCCCGACAGGGCGCAGATCCCGATGCCGACGAGCAGGATGAGCCAGAAGTTCCAGCCCAGCCGGGTGCCGATCAGCGCCATCGCGTAGCCGCCGACCGCGTAGAACGCGACGAAGCCCAGGTCGAGCAGGCCCGCCTGGCCGACCACCACGTTCAGGCCGATCGCCAGGACCACGTAGGTCCCGATCGGGAAGAACAGGATGCTCGCCCAGTCGGTGTAGGGCGACATGATCGGGGCGAGGCTCTCCGACGGCAGCAGCAGCGCCCCGATGATCAGGGCTACGTAAAGGATCCAGCGCTGCCAGCCGGGAGTGTCCTGCCAGCGGTCGTGCATGGTGTCACCGAAGCGGCCGAGACCGTTGCGGAAGCCTGCCAGTGGATTCTTCTGGTTCATGCGCGCGCCTGCTGGAGTGATTCACCGAGGATGCCGGTGGGGCGGAACATCAGGACCAAGACGAGGATGGTGAAGGAGATCACGTGCTTCCAGTCGGAGCCGAAGAAGATGGCTCCGTAGTTCTCCACCAGCCCGAGCGTGATTCCGCCGACCAGGGCGCCGCGCAGGTTACCGATGCCACCCAGGACCGCCGCGGTGAACGCCTTGATACCGAAGAGGAATCCGATGTAGTAGTTCGTGTTCTCGTACGAGATCAGGTAGAGCGCGCCCGCCACGCCGGCCATGCCGCCGCCGATGAGGAAGGTCATCCGGACGATCCTGTTGATGTCGACACCCATCAGGACCGCGGCCTCGGGGTTCTGCGCGGTGGCGCGGATACCCCGGCCGATCTTCGTGCGGTTCACCAGGGCGTCCAGCGCGATCATCATGCCGATCGCGGCGAAGATGACGAAGAGCTGGTCGATCCGGACCGCGTGGCCGAAGATCGAGAACAGCTCGGTCCGCTCCATGATGCGGGGCAGACCCATCTGGATCCTGCCCTGCTCGGGACGGTCGAAGACGTTCGGGATCACCAGGAGCGCGAAGAGCTCCTGCAGGAAGATCGAGGCACCGATCGCCGAGATCAGCGCCGCCAGCCGGGAGGCGCCGCGCTGGCGCAGCGGCCGGTAGGCGATGCGCTCCAGGGCCACCGCGGTGCCCGCCGAGGCGAGCATGCCGGCCAGGATCATCGCCAGGATGAGGCCCACCAGCGCGATGCCGGTGAGGGGCGAGTTGATGCCGAACACGAACGGTACGAACATCGCACCGAAGGTGCCGATCATGAAAACTTCGGAATGCGCGAAGTTGATCAGCCGCAGCACGCCGTACACCATCGTGTAACCGAGCGCGATCAGGGCGTAGATCGAGCCGAAGGCCAGGCCGTCGATCGTTGCCGGCCAGAACTGATTGATGAAGTCATTGAGCACTAGGGATTACCACTTCTAGCGGGGGTCGCCTGCACGTCCGGGTAGCACACCGCCTCCAGCAGAACCTCGTGGACTCTCTGGAAGTACGGGAGGAGCGGGAACGCATTCGCGGCGTTCCCGCTCCCCGCGCGTCGACTACCTACTGTCCTTCAGCGCCGGACTAGCCCAGCTTGGCCTCTGCGGCCTTGCCCAGCAGGCCGATCGCGCCATCCTTGACCTGGTAGATGTAGATGTCCTTCGCCGCGACCTCACCGTTGGCCTCGAACTTGACCTGCTTCGAGACGCCCGCGAGGTCCACCGTGGCGATGAACTCGTTGATCTTGTCGGGGGTGACGTTGCCCGCCTTGATGGCATCGACGAAGACCGTCGCGGCGTCGTAGCCCTCGGCCGCGTAGATGGCCGGGTCGGCGCTGTAGGCGGCCTTGTAGGCGTCGGCGAAGGCCTTCACCTTGGCGTCGGTGACGTCCGGGGTGGCGATGTAGCAGGGGCAGCCGACCAGGGCGCCCTCGGCGTTCTCGGCACCGGCGCCGTCGATCAGGCCCTTGTCCAGCGAACCGTCGCCGGACAGGAACTTCGCGGTCACGCCCTTGTCGCGGAGCTGCTTGAGCAGGTTGCCGCCCGCGGCGTAGTAACCGCCGAAGAAGATCGCGTCGGGCTTGGCCGCCGCGACCTTGTTGACCACGGAGGAGAAGTCGCTCTCGGCCGGGTCGAGCGAGTCGGTCTCCGGCTTGATCCCCTTGGCCTCGAGCGCGCCCTTGACCGCGTCGGACAGCGGCTTGCCGTACTCGGACTTGTCGTCGATGACGAAGACCTTCTTCGCGCCGACGCCGGTCGCGATGAAGTCACCGATGCCGGGGCCCTGGATGCTGTCGCTGGGCAGCACGCGGTGCCAGAACTTCCAGCCGTTCGTCGCCAGCGCGGCGTTGGTGGCGGACGCCGAGATGCTCGGCAGCTTCGCCTCCTCCAGCACCGGCGCCACCTGGGCGGACTCACCGGAGAACGCGGGACCGATCAGGCCGACGATCTTGTCGGTCTTGATGGCCTGCTGGGCCAGGGCGACCGCCTTGGACGGGTCCGCCTGGCTGTCGTACTCGACAAGCTCGATCTTCACGGCCGGGTTGGTCTTGTTGTACTCGTCGATGACGAGCTTCGCACCGTTCCGGGGGGGAATGACGATGCCGGCGTTGGCGCCGGTGAGGTCACCCATGAAGCCGATCTTGACGGTACCGGGGGCGGCAGCACCGGAGCTGCCCTCAGCAGCCGGCGTGGCCTCCGTACCGCCGCTGCTGCAGGCAGCGAGACCGAGAGTGAGCGCCACACCGGCGGCAAGCACTCCACCGAGGCGTGCAGTCTTAGGCCGCAAGGTTGCCTTCCTTTCGCCCGGACCCTCGTCGGGACCGAGTTCACAGATGCCCTTCCCTGGCGGGTGGCCAGGGGTTGTGTCGGTTAGTACAACTAGCGGATGTCACGGGTCGATACAGGACGGCCCACCGTTGCCGCTTCGTTATAACACCGATCCTTTTCGGCTATCAGATGCAAAAGCCGTGGTCACTGGCGACCTTACGGCCTCCGGGGGGATCGCCTGGACCGTCCGGAGCTTCGCTCCGAACCCCCTGGGAGGCGCTCTACGGGCGCCTGGCGGGCACAACGTCCGAAAATGACCGAAATCCCCCGTCAGGCCTCCGGGGTCTCCACCTCCGCCTCCGCGCCGTCCGCCACCACGATCTGCGCCACCTGCCGCATGCTCAGCCTGCGATCCATCGAGGCCTTCTGGATCCACCGGAACGCCTGCGGCTCGCTCCAGCCGTGCCGCTCCATCAGCAGGCCCTTGGCCCGCTCCACCAGCTTGCGCGTCTCCAGCCGCTCCGAGAGCGTGCCGACCTCGCGCTCCAGCGCGGCGATCTCCTGGTGCCTGCTGACCGCCATCTCGATCGCCGGGACCAGGTCCGACTTCGTGAACGGCTTCACCAGGTACGCCATCGCGCCGGCGTCCCTCGCCCGCTCGACCAGATCGCGCTGCGAGAAGGCCGTGAGGATGAGACAGGGCGCGATCCGCTGCGACACGATCTGCTCGGCCGCGGAGATCCCGTCCAGGATGGGCATCTTCACGTCCAGGATCACCAGATCCGGGCGCTGCTCCATCGCCAGCTTGACCGCCGACTCACCGTCCCCGGCCTCCGCGACGACCGCATACCCCTCCTCCTCCAGCATCTCCTTGAGGTCGAGGCGGATCAGTGCCTCGTCTTCCGCGATCACCACTCGCCGCTGCGTACTCACGAGCAAGAGAGTACCGACGTCCGCTAGATTGGGACCACGCCGGTGCCCGAGAGTGATCTACTTCTAGGTAAGCTCTTAGGTGGCGCGCAAAATTCGGACATAGAACAAAAAAGCCCCGATAGACCAATCGGCAGAGTCGATGGACTCAAAATCCATTCAGTGTGGGTTCGAATCCCACTCGGGGCACCATCGTCATGGAGCCGATCGGCCGGAGGCCGGTCGGCTTCGCTGTTTCCGGCGCCGTGCGCGGCGCTGTTTCCCACATCGTGCGCGGCGGCACTTCGGGCGCCATGCGCAGCGGTGTTTCCGGCACCGTGCGCGGCGGTTCGAGAACCGCCGGTGATGTTCGGCGGAAACCGTCGGCCACGCTCCTCGCCTCCTCCGGTTTCCCTCCTCCTGCCTTCAGGCGCTCGGTGTCGTGAATCGGGCGTCGCGGCCTCCCCGCGGGAGCGGTGTGCGAACGGCGCATCGGCGACTTCCCGCACCAAGGCGCGGATGGGGGCCTCATGAGCGGAGTAGGTTGCTCGCAAGTGGCGTGAAGTGGCGAAACAGGAGGTGTCGGCGTGGAAACTTCGGGGGACGGCCGGACGGGGCTGGACGATCTCGGTGCCGGGCGGGTGTGCCTTCCCGAGCGGGTGAGGCTGAGCGGGCACGGGGTGGTGCTGCGCGAGTGGGAGGACGACGACCTGGCGGCCATGGTGGAGCTGTTCGACGACCCCGAGGTGGCCTACTGGACGCCGCTGGCCTCGCCGTTCGACCCGGAGGCGGCGCGGGCCTACCTGGAGCGGGCCCGGCGGCGGCGGGCGGCCGGGGAGCGGATGCAGCTGGCGATCACCGTGGACGGGGGTGAGCCAGCCGGTGAGGTGCTGCTGATGCTGAGCGGGCTGGGCCTGGACGTCGCGGAGATCGGTTACGGGCTGGGAGCCGCCTACCGGGGCCGGGGGCTGGCGTCGGGGGCGGTGCGGGTGATGACGGAGTTCGCCCGGAAGACGGTGGGGGTGTCCCGGCTGCTGCTGGAGATCGAGGCCGGCAACGCGGCGAGCGTGGCGGTGGCCCGCGCGGCGGGATACCACCTGACGGACGCGCCGCCCGTCCCCTCTGAGGAGAAGGGGCGGCCGCTGGTGTTGCGGACGTGGGAGTACGAGGAGAGCGACCGTCGCGGGTAAGGGTTCACGCGCGGGGGGACGCGGTTTGTCGGGTTGTGTTGTTGATCTCGACTCGGTCAGACAGATATGTATGAATGTCATTAATCCTGAGGAAAGGTAAGCGGTCCAGGAGAGACCCGTCGCGTTTCCCGATCGCGGAGCGCGTCTCATCCCCCTGCCGAAAGTGAGACACGTGTGACGTCCTCGCCTGGCCAGTCCCTAAGCAGCACACAGCTTTCCGACGCCAAGCGAGCACTGCTGGAGAAACGGTTGCGCCGCCGCGCCCCGGATCCGGTGTTCACGATCCCCCGGCGGCCCGCCGGGCAGGGGGCGCCGCTGTCGTTCGGGCAGGAGCGGCTGTGGTTCATGGACCAGTTCGCCCCCGGCACCGCCGCGTACACGATCCCGATGACGTTGCGCCTGACGGGGCCGCTGGACGTCGCGGCGCTGGAGCGGGCGATCGGGGCGGTGGTGGCCAGGCACGAGAGCCTGCGGACGCGTTTCCCGGCCGACGAGGACGGGCGCCCGACGGCGGTGGTGGAGGAGCGGGTCGAGGTTCCGCTGGAGAGGGCGGAGGCGGACGGCGAGCGCTCGGCGGTACGGCTGGTGAGCGACGCGGCGGCGCTGCCGTTCGACCTGGCGCGGGGGCCGCTGCTGCGGGCGCTGCTGGTGCGGGTGGGCGAAAGGGACATCGAGCACGCCGGGGACACCGGGAACGCGGGAAACGCCAACGCCCGGAACGCCGAGGCGGCCGGGGAACCCGCGGACACCGGGGACACCGGGGACACCGGGGAGCGCGCCGAGGATCACGTGCTGCTGGTTGCGCTGCACCACATCTGCGGTGACGGCTGGTCCACCGACATCCTCGCCGAGGAGCTGGGAGCCTGTTACGCGGGGACGGAGCTTGCCGAGCCGCCGTTGCAGTACGGCGACTACGCGTTGTGGCAGCGCGACCGGCCCGTCTCCGAGGCTGGTCTGGCGTACTGGCGCTCCCGGCTGGCCGGGGTGGTTCCGCTGGAGCTGCCGGTGGACGGGCGGCGGCGGGGCGAGCAGACGTTCGCGGGCGCCTCGCACATCTTCAACCTGGGGCAGGGGCTGACGGAGGGGCTGACGCGGCTGGCGCGTGAGTCCGGCACGACCCTGTACATGGTGCTGCTCGCGGCGTACCAGGTGCTGCTGGGCCGGTACGCGCGCCAGGACGACTTCGCGGTCGGCTCGCCGGTGGGCGGGCGTCCCCGGCGGGAGCTGGAGAGCGTGATCGGCATGTTCGTGAACGTGCTGGCGATGCGCGCGGACCTGTCGGGCGACCCGGGGTTCCTGGAGTTGCTGGAGAGGGTCAGGCGGACCACGACGGAGGCGTACGAGCACCAGGAGCTGCCGTTCGAGCAGCTGGTCGGCGAGCTGGGCATCGAGCGGGACGTGAGCAGGTCCCCGGTGTTCCAGGCGGTCTTCGCGCTGCAGAGTTACGGGCGCAGGGAGGGGGCGCGCTGGCCCGGCCTGTCGGTGGAGCCGTTCGTGTTCGAGGCCAGGGCGACGCGGTTCGACCTGGAGCTGTTCCTGACCGAGCAGCCGGACGGGATGGGCGGATTGTTCGTCTACAACCGCGACCTGTTCGACGCGGCCACGGTCGAGGGGATGGCCGCGCAGCTGGAGACGCTGCTGGTGGCGGTGGTGGCCGATCCGTCGGCGCGGATCTCGGAGCTGGACGTCCTGACCGCGGAGGAGCGGCGGCGGGTGCTGGCGTGCGCGGCGGGTCCCGGCGAGCCGTACGCGGACGGGGCGACGCTGGGCGGGATGTTCGAGGCGCAGGTGGCCAGGACGCCGCGGGCGGTGGCGGTGGAGTTCGAGGGCGAGCGCCTGACGTACGCGGAGCTGGAGGCGCGGGCCAACCGGCTGGCGCACCGGTTGCGGGGGCTGGGGGTGGGACCGGGAGCCCTGGTCGCGGTGTGCGCGGAGCGGTCGGTCGAGCTGGTGGTGGCGTTGCTGGGGGTGGTGAAGGCCGGGGGCGCGTACGTGCCGCTGGATCCGGACTATCCGCCGGAGCGGCTGGCGTTCATGCTGGCCGACGCGGCGGTGCCGGTGCTGCTGGCGCAGCGGGCGGTGCTCGACGTGCTCCCCGAGGACCTGCGGGGCGCGCTCTCCGGTGCGCCGGGCGCGGGTACGGGGTCGGGGGCGGGTACGGGGTCGGGGTCGGGGTCGGGGGCGGCCGTGCTCACGGGAACGGGCGCGGCGGGAAGGGCGCCCGGGGTCGTGACGGTCGTGCTGGACGATCCGCTGGACGGGCCGGACACTCCCCCGGAGCCGTCGGCGACGTCGGCGGACGCGGCGTACATGATCTACACCTCGGGGTCGACGGGACGGCCCAAGGGGGTGCCCAACACGCACGGGGGCATCCGCAACCGGCTGGGCTGGATGCAGGGCGTCTACGGGCTGACCGGCGACGACGTGGTGGTGCAGAAGACCCCGGCGGGTTTCGACGTGTCGGTGTGGGAGTTCTTCTGGCCGCTGGTGACGGGCGCGCGGCTGGTGCTGGCCCGTCCCGGCGGGCACCGGGACGCGGCGTACCTGCGGGACCTGATCGTGGAGCGGGGGGTGACGACCGCGCACTTCGTCCCGTCGATGCTGGCGGCGTTTTTGGAGGAGGAGGGCGTCGAGGCGTGCGGGTCGCTGCGCCGGGTGGTGTGCAGCGGCGAGGAGCTGACCGCGCACGTGGCCGAGCGGTTCTTCGGGCGGCTGCCGGGGACGGGGCTGTACAACCTGTACGGGCCGACGGAGGCGGCGATCGACGTGAGCCTGTGGCGGTGCCGCCCGGGTGACGCGACGGTGCCGATCGGGCACCCGGTGGAGAACACCTCGCTGTACGTGCTGGACCACCACCTGCGGCCGGTGCCCTTCGGGGTCCCCGGCGAGCTGCACATCGGCGGGGCGCAGGTGGCGATGGGCTACCACGCCCGCCCCGGCCTGACGGCGGAGCGGTTCGTGCCCGACCCGTTCGGGACGGCCGGGGCGCGCCTGTACCGGACGGGTGACCTGGTGCGCCTCCGCCGCGACGGCGCGATCGAGTTCCTGGGACGCATCGACCACCAGGTGAAGATCCGCGGGCAGCGGATCGAGCCGGGCGAGATCGAGGCGGTGCTGCGCGGGCTCGCGGGGGTGCGCGAGGCGGTGGTGACGGTGCGGGAGGACGGCGCGCCGGGCGACAAACGGCTGGTCGCGTACGTGGTCCCCACGGATACGGATGGGGTGGAGCTCGACGGGGCGGAGCTGCGGCGGGCGTCGAAGGTGACGCTGCCCGACCACATGGTGCCGTCGGCGTTCGTGGTGCTGGACGCGCTGCCGCTGAGCCCGAACGGCAAGCTGGACCGCAAGGCGCTGCCCGCGCCGGAGCGGCGCGGCGCCGAGGCGGCGGGGCCGGGGGCCGAGCCGCGGACGCCGGTGGAGCGGGCGATCGCCGACATCTGGCGGGAGCTGCTGCAGGTGGAGTCGGTCGGCGCCGACGGCGACTTCTTCGAGCTGGGCGGCCACTCGCTGGTCGCGATCCAGGCGGTGGCGCGGATGCGCAAGGCGCTGCCGGTGGTCGGGGGGCGCGCGGTCGGGGTGATGGACCTGTTCAAGCACCCCACGGTGCGCGAGCTGGCGGCCCTGGTGGAGCGGCCCGCGGGTCCGGCGGGGCCGCGGAGCCTGCTGTACGAGCTCACCAGGCCGGGGCCCGCGCTGATGACGTACGTGTGCGTCCCGTACGGCGGGGGCAGCCCGCTGATCTTCCAGCCGCTGGCCGACGCGCTGCCGGACGGGTGCTCGCTGCACGCGCTGGCCTTCCCCGGGCATGACCCCGGGTTGCCGGACGAGGAGACCAGGCCGATCGACGAGGTCGCGGACCTGTGCGTGACCGAGATCCTGGAGAACGTCGAGGGCCCCCTCGCCCTGTACGGGCACTGCGGCATCGGCGGCGCGCTGGTGGTGGAGGTGGCGCGACGGCTGGAGGAGCGGGGCCGCGCGCTGGAGGCGGTGTACATCGGGGCGATCTTCCCGTTCGCCAGGCCCAGGGGCCGGATCGCCGGGCCGCTGGCGCGGCTGACCCGCTACGACCGGTTGCGCGGCGACCGGGTGTACGAGAACCGGATGAAGTCGATGGGCACCGACATCTCGGGGCTGGACGACGAGCAGATCCGGTTCATGGTGCGCAACCAGCGGCGCGACACCCTGATCGCGGAGGAGATCTTCACGCGGGTGCTGGCCGAGCGGGTGAAGCGGCTGCGGGCGCCGGTCATCTCGGTGGTGGGCGAGCAGGACCCGACGACCGACTACTACCAGGAGCGCTACCGGGAGTGGCACTTCCTGAGTGACACGACGGCGCTGGTGATCCTGGACGAGGCTGGCCACTATTTCCTGAAATATCGGGCTGCCGAGCTGTCGGAGATCCTCACCAACACGCACATCGCGATGGGGTACGGCGCGGCGGACACGCTCGACCGGCCCTCGCGGGGCCCGGGGGCGGGCTGGTGGGTCGAGGAGGTCTCCGTCGACTCGGATCCCGCTCCGGAAGGGGGCGGTGAGGGCGCGTCCGGCGCCGCGACGGTCGCCTCCTCCCCCGAAGCGCCCGACCCGGGGAGAGGGTCCGGCGGTGAGGACACGACAGGCCCGGCGGGCGCTGCCGGTGCCGGTGCCGGTGCCGGGAGAACCAACGGGAGCGGCCCCGGGAGGGCGAGCGGGCACGGGAAGACCACGGGACCCGGGAAGGCCACAGGCCCCGGGAGGGCGAAGGCCGGGGCGGGGGCGAAGGCCGGGACGGGGGCCAAGGCGCCGCCGCCCAGTCTGCGGCGGTTCCTGGTGGTGGCGGCCTTCCAGCTGGTGTCGATGGTGGGCACCGCGATCACGGACTTCGCGATCCCGGTGTGGATCTACCTGACCACCGGGTCACTGGTGGACTTCGCCCTGTTCGTGGCGTTGTCGATCATGCCGGGGGTGGTGATCGCGCCGCTGGCCGGGGCGATCGTGGACCGGTCGAGCCGCCGCTCGATGATGATCCTCGGCAACTGCATGGCGGGCGGCACGCAGCTCGTCCTGGGCGCCCTGTTCTGGACGGACACGCTGCAGATCTGGCACATCTACCCGCTGACCGCGTGCCTGTCGATCGCACTGATCTTCCAGCGGGTGGGCTTCACCACCGCGCTCCCCCAGCTCGTCCCCAAGGAGTACATGGGGCACGCGGCCGGGGTGGTGCAGATGGTGATCGGCACCGCGCAGTTCGTGGCGCCGCTGGTGGCCGTCGCGCTGCTGTCCACGATCGGCCTGGGCGGCATCCTGGTGATCGACGTGGCGAGCTTCGTGCTGGTGCTGGGCGCGCTGCTGCTGATCCGCTTCCCGGACACGATGGCGCACTCGCCCAGGGAGCCCCTGTCGAAGGAGATCGCGCAGGGGTTGCGGATGTCGATCGGCAACCGCCACCTGCGGGCGGCGATGATCTACTTCGCGACGCTCAACGTGATGCTCTCGGCGCTGCTGCTGTCGATAACCCCGCTGGTGCTGTCGTTCTCCACGCTGACCGTCGCCGGGCAGATCTCCTTCGTCGGCGGCCTGGGCGGGACCGTGGGCGGCATGGTGATCGCGCTGTGGGGCGGTCCGAGGCGCCGGCGGATGCGCGGGGTGATGCTGGCGACGCTGGGACTGGCGGTGTTCGCGGTGATCACCGGGTCGCAGCCCACCGCGTGGGTGGTGGGGATCGGGGCGTTCGGCCTGTGGGGCTGCCTGTCGATCGTGAACGGCACCTTCCTGACGATCATCCACACGAAAATACCGCAGCGCTTCCACGGCCGCGTGCAGTCGCTCAACCAGATGGTGTCGTGGTCGACCCTGCCGATCGGCATGGCGGTGGTGGCGCCGCTGGGCGAGCGGCTGCTCAACCCGCTGCTGCTGCCCGGCGGCGCGCTGGCGCCGACGGTGGGCTCGGTGATCGGCGTCGGCCCGGGCCGGGGCGTGGCGCTCATGTACGTCGTGCTGGGCCTGGGCATCGCGGCGCACGTGCTGATCTCGATGCGCACGCGGGTGCTGTCGCGTTTCGACGACGAGATGCCGGACGCCCAGGCGGACGACCTGGTCGGGGCCCAGATCCTGCGGGAGCGGGCGGGCAACCGGGTGAGCGTGGCCTGGACCGCCCCGGCGTTCGCCAAGGCGATCACGATGCCGCTGCCGCTGGAGCGCGCGCAGGCGGTGCTGCGCGTCCCGTACCCGGACGCGGAGGTGCGGGAGGTGGTGCTGCGGACCGGCGGTGAGATCAGCGCGGTGTATGAGGTCAGGTGCGCCGACCGCGAGCTCATCGTGAAGATCTACCCGGACGTGCTGGCGGCGCGGCTGCACAAGGAGGCGCGCGTCTACGAGCTGCTGCGCGGCAGCGGCGCCTCCTGCCCCGAGATGGTCCACTGGGACACCTCGCGGCGCGACCTGCCGCACGCGTACGCGGTGATGACGAAGGTGCCGGGCCGGCCGCTGTCGGAGGTGTCGGCCGGGCTGGCGGCCGGCGAGGTCGCGGGCCTGTACCGGGAGATGGGCCGGACGCTGCGGGCGGTGCACGGGGTGCGCGTGGAGGGGTTCGGGCCTATCGACGGGCCCCGGGAGAGCTCCAACGAGGCGTACGTGGGCGGGCAGCTGGACCTGAGGCTGGCGCAGTTCACCGAGTTCGGCGGGGACGCGGGGCTGCACGCGGAACTCTCCGCGTACGTCGCGCGCCACCGCCACCTGGTGGCGCGCTGCGAGGCCCCCGTGCTGTGCCACAACGACTTCCACGAGCGCAACGTCATGGTCGCCGGGCAGGACGGCCCGGCGGGCCCGCTGCGGATGACCGGGGTCATCGACATGGAGAACGCGCTGGGCGGCGACCCGCTGATGGACCTGGCGCGGACCGACTACTTCGCGGTCAGGGGTGACGCGGAGCGGCGGCGGCACCTGCTGGAGGGGTACGGCGACCTGCCGGACGACTGGGCCGATCGCCTGGCCTTCTACCGGCTCTGCCACGCCCTGGAGCAGTGGCACTGGCTGGCCACCCTGGGTGAGACCGCCGCCCTGCCCGTGATCGCGGAACAGCTCCGCGAGTGTTTGAAGGAGAACGCGTAGGTGACTCCTCCGCTCCCTGAAGGGAGCGGCTTCTCGTTAAGCCGCTTGCGCGATGTCGCGAAGGGCAAGCCCTGCCCTGAGGATGTTGATCGCCGCGTTGGCGTCGGCATGCGCCGTATGAGCGCACCGCTGACAGTTGAACTCGGCTTGGGTGAGGCGGTTCTCCTTCGCGCAGTGCCCACACCGCGAGCAGGTGCGGGAGGTGTTGGCAGGGTTCACCGCGATCAGCTCTCGACCGGCGCTTTCAGCCTTGTGCGACAGGATCGTCAGGAACACCCCCCAACCCGCGTCCAGGATGCTGCGATTCAGACCGGACTTCTGCGCGACGTTGCGGCCGGGTGCCTCCACGGTGCCGGACGCCGATCGGGTCATGCCGGCGATCCGCAGGTTCTCATGCGCGATGACGTCATAGGCACGAACCAGGCGCAAGGCCGCCTTGTGCGCGCCGTCGAGGCGTTGGCGGCGGACCTTGCCGTGCAGGGCGGCGAGCCGAGCCACAGCCTTGCGGCGCCGTTTCGAGCCGCGCTTGGTGCGGGCAAGATCGCGCTGGGCGACGGCGAGACGGTCTGCGGACGCCGCCAGGTGGCGCGGGTTGTCCAGGTGCTCTGCGTCGCTGGTGGTGACCAGCGACGCCACTCCCATGTCGATCCCGACGGCGGCGCCCGTGGCGGGCAGGGCCTCGGCGGGTACGTCGTCGCAGGCGAGGATCACATACCAGCGCGAACCCTCATGCTTCACGCTGATCGTCTTTACAGTGCCCCGTACGGCGCGGTGCCGGTGGACGCGTACATGCCCAATGCCCTGGAGGCGGACGAACGTCGCGAAGGGGTGTTCGGGCTGGGAGTCCCACCGGCAGCCGTCGCCGTCCTTGGGCCAGGTCACCGTGTCGAACCGGCCCTTGCCCTTGAAACGCGGATAACCCGGCGTACACCCGGCCTTGAAACGGGCGAAGAACGCGGCGAACGCCTTGTCGAGACGGCGCAGGGTGGCCTGCTGGGAAGAGAACGACCAGCGGCCCTGGCCGTCCGCGTCATCAGCGCGGATGTGTTTGAGGTCAGCCGACTGCTCGCCATAGCGGATTGTCACGCCTGCCGTGCGGTAGGCGGTGCGGCGGTGCTCCAGCGCGGCGTTGTACAGGACGCGGTGGTCATCCAGGCACGCGGCCAGCGCAATGGATTGACGGGCAGTGGGGCGGATCAGAAATTTGAACGACCTACGCACGGGCACCCCCGCTCATGGGGGCTCGTGCGTAGTGGGTGTCGATGGAGCGCCGCACGATGTCGGCGGACACCGCGCCGACCCTGGCCACGAAGGACGACCGCAACCACAGCGTGGGCAGCTGGGAGCGCAGGTGATGGGAGGTGAAGCCCTTCACCCACCCGCCGAGAACCGGGCAGCGATACTTCGGGCACCACACCATGAGGTATCCGAGGTCGTACGCCACGCCGGAGCAGGTGCGCATCCAACGAGTCACACGCTCATTACAACAGCACCATCCATCCAACGCACGACGATCGGAAATCTCCAATGCGCAGACCTGACCGGCCAGGGCACGCTAGGGCCCTGGTGGCCCCTCCGCTCCCGATTCCCTTGTCATTCGAAGGCGACAGTTCCCTCGGGAGGATCTGATGGACGTCTTTCCCGCCTCGTTCGCCCAGGAGCGGATCTGGTTCCTGCACGAGCTCCTGCCGGACCTGGCGGTGTACAACACCGCCGTCCGCTCGGAGGCGGCCGACCTGCGTCCGGTGGACCCCGACCTGCTGGAGCGGGCGCTGGCGGTGCTGGCGGGCAGGCACGAGTCGATGCGGACGGCGTTCGAGCTGCGCGACGAGCGGGTCGTGCAGACGATCGCGGACCGGGTGCCGGTCTCGGTGGCCAGGACCGACCTGTCCGGGCTGCCCCCCGAGGAGGCGGCCCGGGAGTTGGAGCGGGTCGCCGCGGAGGAGGCGCGCGCGCCGTTCCGGCTGAACAGCGCCCCGCTGTGGCGGGTGCGGCTGGTGACTTTGGGCGGCGGGGAGTGCCGGCTGCTGCTGGTCCTGCACCACACGGTCTTCGACGCCTGGTCGGCCGGTGTCCTGTGGCGGGAGCTGACCGAGGTCTACCTGGCGCTGCGCGAGGGCCGCGAGCCCGTGCTGCCCGAGCTCGCGATCCAGTACGCCGACTACGCGGTCTGGCAGCGCGACCGGCTGGGCGGCGGCGAGCTGGACGGCGACCTGGCCTACTGGCGGGAGCGGCTGCGCGGGAGCGTCCCGCTGGAGCTGCCCTCCGACCGGCCGCGCCCGGCGGAGATGAGCTACCTGGGCTCGACGCTGGACTTCGCGGTGCCCGAGGAGCTGACCGAGCGGGTGGGCGCGCTGGCCAGGGCGCGGGGCACCACGTCGTTCACGGTGCTGCTGACGGCGTTCTCGGTGCTGCTGGCGCGCTGGAGCGGGCGGACCGACGTCGTGGTGGGCTCCCCCGTCGCCGGGCGGGAGCTGCCGGAGCTGGACGCGCTGATCGGCATGTTCGTCAACACCCTGCCGATGCGTACCGACCTGGGCGGCGACCCCGCGTTCGGCGAGGCGCTGGACCGGGTGCGCACGACCGTGCTGGAGGCGTTCGACCACCAGAACGTGCCGTTCGCGAAGCTGGTGGAGGTGGTGGACCCGCCCCGCGACCCCGGCAGGACGCCGCTGTTCCAGGTGGGGTTCAACCAGGTCGCGGTGGACGGGCGCGGCCGGTACGGGAACGGCACCTCCAAGGCCGACCTCACCATGGAGCTGCACAACCCGGAGGGCAGGATGGAGGGCTGGGTCGAGTACAGCACGGACCTGTTCGACGAGGACACGATCCGCCGCCTGGTCTCGGCGTTCCTGACGCTGCTCGGCGCGGCCGTCGACGACCCGGACTCGCCGATCTCCCGGCTGCCGCTGATGGACGGGCCCGAGCGGGCCCGGCTGCTCGCCTCCTGGCACGGGCCGGAGGCCGCCTACCCCGAGCGCTGCCTGCACGAGCTGATCGCCGAGCGGGCGGAGCGGACGCCGGACGCCGACGCGGTCGTCTCCGCCGAGGGGACCCTCACCTACGGGCAGCTGGAGGAGCGGGCGGGCGCGCTGGCCCGGCGGCTGCGCGAGCGCGGGGTGGGGGCCGAGACGCCGGTCGCGGTGTGCCTGCCCAGGAGCGCGGAGCTGATCGTGGCGCTGCTCGCGGTGCTGAAGACGGGCGGCTGCTACGTGCCGCTGGACCCCGACTACCCGGCGGACCGGCTGGGGTTCATGCTGGCCGACTCGGGCAGCCCGCTGCTGCTGACCCGCTCGACGATGGTGGAGCGGCTGCCGTCGAACCATCCCCCGGCGATCCTGCTGGACGCGCTGCCGATGAACGGGGCCTCGGAGTTCGTCCCCGGCCCGGTCTCCCCCGACTCCCCGGCGTACGTGATCTACACCTCGGGGTCGACGGGGGTGCCCAAGGGGGTGGTGGTGCCGCACCGCGGGGTGGTGAACCTGGTCACCGGGCTGGGGTTCACCGAGCGGGAGCGGATGCTGCTGCTGACCTCGCTGTCGTTCGACATCGCGGCGCTGGAGATCTTCGGCCCGCTGACGGCGGGCGGCGCGGTGGTGCTCGCTCCCCCGCACGGCAACGGCGGGCTGGGCGAGCTGGTGGCGCGGGCGGGGGTGACGACGGTGCAGGCGCCGCCGTCGGTGCTGGAGGAGATCCTGGAGCGGCTGCCCGCCGGGCTGCCGCGCGTGTTCAGCGGCGGCGAGCCGCTGCCGGTGTCGCTGGCCGGACGGATCCAGCGGGTCGCCGGCGAGCTGTGGAACCTCTACGGGCCGACGGAGACGACGATCTGGTCGCTGGCGCACCGGGTGCCGGAGGGCGCGGAGTCGATGTCGATCGGCATGCCGGTCGCGGGCACCACGGCGTACGTGCTGGACGAGGCGATGGAGCCGGTGCCCGTCGGGGTCTCCGGGGAGCTGTTCCTGGGCGGCGACGGGGTCGCCCGCGGCTACCGGGGGCGGCCGGGGCTGACCGCCGAGCGGTTCGTCCCCGACCCGTTCGGCCGGGGCGGACGCCTCTACCGGACGGGCGACCTGGTGCGGCGGCTGCCCGACGGGACCCTGGAGTTCCTCGGGCGCGCGGACGACCAGGTGAAGGTGCGGGGGGTGCGGATCGAGCTGGGCGAGGTGGAGGCCGCGCTGGCGGCGCACCCGGGCGTGCGGCGGGCGGTCGCCGCGGTCAGGGACGACGCTCCCGGCGGGCGGGCACTGGTCGCGTACGTGGACACGGGCGCCGACGCGGGGGCTGGTTCGACCGCGGGCGCGGGTGCGGGTGCGAGCCCCGATGCCGACGCGGGTGCGGGAGTGGGTTTGACCGCGGGTGCGAGCGCCGATGCCGACGCGGGTGCGGGAGTGGGTTTGACCGCGGGTGCGGGAGTGGGCGCCGGGGAGCTCCGGGCGTTCCTGGCGTCGCGGCTGCCCGCCACGATGGTGCCGAGCCTCTTCGTGCCGGTGCGGGACTTCCCCCGGCTGCCCAACGGCAAGCTCGACCGCGCCTCGCTGCCCTCGCCCGTCGCGGAGGGGGCTCCCGCGGCGCCCGCCGGACCGGTCACGGCGAGTGAGGAGCTGGTGCACGAGATCTGGTGCGAGGTGCTGGGCAGGAACGGCATCGGGATCGACGACGACTTCTTCGACGTCGGCGGGCACTCGCTGCTCGGTACCAAGGTCGTCGCCAGGATCTGCTCGGCGGTGGGCATCGACCTGCCGCTCAACGCCCTGTTCACCACGCGCTCGGTCCGCGGGCTGGCGCTGGTGGTGGAGGAGTGCCTGGCCACGGAGATCGACCGGCTCACCGACGAGGAGGCCGAGCGGATCGCCGAGGAGTACGACCGAAATGACAGTCCGGTGAACTAGGACCGAAATCGGCATTTTGGACACTTGCTCTTGGTAGCTTCCGGCCACATTCGGTGTCCAAGGAGTGAGACGCTTCACGACACACGGAAGTGGCCGGTCACCTTCCGTTCACGGAATCGCCGTGAGCTGCGGTGATGTCAGAGCGTGAGAACGCTCGATGATCTTCCCGCACGGCCGAAACCGGCATTCCGACACACGTTTAAGTTTCAATCCTTGACTGCCGATGGCGCAAATAATAGGAATAGTCTGGCTTATCGCTTGTGAATACTTGACAGGGCAAAAACCCTGTTTAGGGCTATGGGGGGTGAATGCTCGAAGCGATGCGGGGGGACTCGTCGTCCGCCTCGTTGCACGGTCCGTCGTCCACTCCACCGGCGCCGACGACGGCTCCCGCTCCCGCCGCCTGGACGGCCGGACCATCCCACACCTCCCCGGACGCGCTGCTGTGCGACCTCGTCGCCGCCCAGGCGGCGCGGACGCCCTCCGCGCCGGCGATCCGCCAGTGGGGGACCGTCCTCACCTACCGCGAGCTGATCGGCGCCGCCACCACGCTTGCGCTGCGGTTACGTGCCCTCGGGGTGGGTCCCGAGGACCGGGTCGGGCTCTGCGCCAGGCGCACACCGCTGATGACCGTCGCCGTCCTCGGCATCATGATGGCGGGCGGCGCGTACGTCCCCCTCGACCCGGCGCACCCGCGCCGGCGGCTCGACGAGGTGCTCGACGACGCGGGGGTCGCGGTCGTCGTGGCCGACGGCCACGGCCGCATGCTGCTGGACGGATGCGGCCGTCCCCTGGTGGAGCCGGAAACGGACTCCGCGCCCGCGGCCGTGTCCGAAAACACCTCCGGAACCACCGGTGAAATCACTGCCGGAACCCCGAGGGAAAGCCTGACCGAAATCGCGGCGGAGCGCACCGGCGCGAGCCCTGACGAAATCCCCGGCATCCCCGACGGGATCACCGGCGGTGGCCCGGCGCTGCCGGGGAACGCCGCCTACGTCCTGTACACGTCCGGGTCGACCGGGCGGCCCAAGGGCGTCGTCGTGAGCCACGCGTCCGCGGTCGCGTTCGCCTCGGCCGCCGCGGCCCACTTCGGCCTGGACGGCACCTGCCGGTCGATCGCGTTCTCCGCGCTCGGGTTCGACGTCTCGGTGCTCGACATGCTCGCGCCGCTCACCGTGGGCGGCTGCGTGCAGCTCGTGCCGGACGACGACAGGACCGACCCGGCCCGCCTGCAGCGGTTCCTGGAGGCGCACGACGTCACCTGGGGGTTCATCCCTCCCGCCCTGCTGCCGCTGGTCGACCCGGCCCGGCTGCCGCACCTGCGCGACCTGGTCACGGCCGGCGAGCCGCCGGGCCCCGAGCAGGTGGCCCGCTGGTCGGCGCACACCCGCTTCCACAACTGGTACGGCCCCACGGAGACCACCGTCTGCGTGGTCGGCACCGAGCTGTCGGGGACCTGGGAGCGGTCGCTGCCGATCGGGTACCCCCTGCGCGGCTGCCGGGCGCACGTCCTGGACGAGGACATGCGCGAGTGTCCCGTCGGCGTCCCCGGCGAGCTGTACATCGGCGGGCCGCAGGTGAGCCGCGGCTATCTGGGCCTGCCCGGCATGACGGCCGAGAAGTTCGTACCCGACCCGTTCGACGCCGTGCCCGGGGCGCGCCTGTACCGCACCGGCGACCACGTCGCCTGGCAGGAGGACGGCCGGATCGCCTTCATGGGGCGGCTGGACCGGCAGGTGAAGATCCAGGGTCAGCGGGTCGAGATCGGCGAGGTCGAGTCGGTGGTGCGGTCCCACCCCGAGGTGGCGCAGGCCGTGGTCGACGCCCCCGGCGAGCTGGTCGCCTACGTCACGCCGATGGACGCGCCCGGACTGGCCGCCCTGCGGGTGCACTGCGCCGGGAGACTGCCGGTCTACATGCTGCCCACCCGCGTGGTGCGCGTCCCCTTCCTGCCGCTGAACGCCTCCGGCAAGGTCGACCTCGCCGCCCTGCGCGGTCTCGCCGAGGACATCTCCGGGACCTCGGGTGACGCGAACGGGGAGAACTCCGGGCTGGCGGGAATCTGGGCGCGGGTGCTCGACGCCCCCGCCCCGGGCCCCGACGACGACTTCTTCGAGCGCGGCGGGCACTCGCTGCGGGCGATGCGCCTGGTGTCGGCCATCAGGGCGGAGCTCGGCCGGGACATCTCGGTCGAGGACGTCTACGCGGCCCGCACCTACGGCGCCCTCTCCTCCGAGGTCGAGAACGCCCCCCTGCGGGACACCTCTCCCCCGGCGAACCCCCTGTCCGGCGAGCCCCCATCGCTGTCGCCCGCGCAACGGCGCATGTGGTTCGTGGAGCGGCTCGCCCCCGACACCCCCGCGCACAACATCGCGATGGCCGAGCGCGTACGCGGCCCGCTGGACCACCGCGCGCTGCGAGGCGCCCTGGAGTCCGTGGTGGCCCGGCACGAGACGCTGCGCTGGCGGATCACCTCCCGCGACGGCGTGCCCCACGTGACGGCCGTCCCGCCCGGCGAGGTGCCGCTCCCGCTCGACGACCTCTCGGCGCTCCCCCACCCCGAGGCCGCGCTGGCGGAGGCGCTGGAGAGCGAGGCGCGGACGCGGTTCGACCTGGCGCACGACTCACTGGTACGGGCCAGGCTGATCCGGATGGCCGAGGACGACCACGTGCTCGCGGTCACCGTTCACCACATCGTCTTCGACGGCTGGTCCCAGGACGTCTTCTACCGGGACCTGAGCGCCGCCTACCGCGGCGACCCGCCGGGTCCGGCGGGCGCGTCGTTCGCCGACTACGCGCGCTGGTCGAGGGAGCGCTCCGACGGCGACGGGCTCGACTGGTGGCGCGAGCACCTGAGGGACGCCCCGATGGTGCTCGACCTGCCCAGGGACACCCCCCGCCCACCTGTGCAAACTTTTTTTGGAGCGCTCCGAACAGCCGAGGTTGACGCCGAGATCGGAGACCGTGTCAGGAGGCTGGCGGTCCGGCTGGGGGTCACCCCGTACCCGGTGCTGCTGGCCGCGTTCGCGCAGTTGCTCTCCAGGCTGTCCGGGCAGCGGGACCTGCTCGTCGGCACCCCGTACGCCGACCGGGGGCACGTCGCGTTCGAGTCGCTGATCGGCATGTGCGTGCGGATGCTGCCGCTGCGGCTGCGCCAGGACCCGGAGGCCTCGTTCGAGGAGCACGTGGCCCGCTGCCGCGACGAGCTCGCCGAGGTCGTCTCGCACGGCGACGTGCCGCTGGAGCGCGTCGTGGAGGCGCTGCGCGTCCCGCGCGACCTGGGGCGCAACCCGGTGACGCAGGTGCTGTTCAACATGTACAACTTCGCCGAGCCCAAGCTGGACCTGCCGGGCTGCGTGACCGAGCCGCTGCCCGCCGGGCTGCCGGGCGCGCTGTTCGACCTGACGATGTACGTCAGCGAGCGCGGCGGCGGATACGCCCTGCAGCTCGTCTACAACCCCGACCTGTTCTCCGCCGCCAGGATGGACGCCCTGCTGGCCGGTTACGCGCACCTGCTGGGCGACCTGATCGCCGAGCCGGGCGGTGCCGTGCGCCAGGCCCTGATGGCCCCGCGGGAGGCGCCCGCCGCGCTGCCGGTCTGGGACGGTCCCGGGCCGCTGGAGACCCTGCACCGCGACGTCGTGGTGGAGGGCGCGGGGCGGGCCCTCGGGTACGCGGAGCTCACCGCGCTGCATCGGCGCACGACCTCGGCGCTGCGCGCGGCCGGGGTGCAGCCCGGCCAGGCGGTCGCGGTGCTCGGCGCGCGGGTCCCGGAGCTTCCCGGGCTGCTGCTGGGGGTGCTGGCCGCCGGGGCCCGCTGGGTGATCCTCGACCCGGCGCACCCGGCTCCGGTGCTGGCCGGGCAGGCCGCCGCCGCCGGGGCCGTGGCGGCGCTGCGCTGCCCCGGCGCCCCCGCCCTGGCGGGCCTTCCGGAGATCGCGCTCCCGGAGGAGGACGGCGGATCGTCGTGGGAGCCGCATCCGGAGCGCGGCTACCTGTCGCTCACCTCGGGGACCACCGGCGACCCCAAGCCGGTGGTGACCGGTGAGGGGCCGCTCGCGCACTTCGTCGGCTGGTACGCGAAGACCTTCGCGGTGACCCCGGGCGACCGCTTCGCCCTGCTGTCGGGCCTGGCGCACGACCCCGCGCTGCGCGACCTGTTCGTGCCGCTCGCCACCGGCGCCCGGCTGTGCGTGCCGGAGCGGGAACTGCCGCGCGACCCCGTCCGGCTCGTCGCGTGGCTGCGCGAGCACCGCGTCACCGTACTGCACCTGACCCCGCAGCTGGCCAGGATGCTCTGCGGGACCGGCGCGGTGCTGCCCGGGGTCCGGCTGGTCGCGACCGGCGGCGACCGGCTCACCCACGCCGACGCCGCGCGGCTGCGCCGCATGGTCCCGTCCGCCCGTCTGGTGGCCTTCTACGGCACCACCGAGACCCCGCAGGCCCACGCCTGGTACGAGATCCCCGGCTGGGTGCGCGAGAGCGCCGAACCCGTCCCGGCGGGGCGCGGCATCGAGGGCAGCGAGCTGGTCGTGGTCGGCGAGCACGGCGGCCGGGCCGGGGTGGGCGAGCTGGGCGAGGTGGTCGTGCGCAGCGCCAACCTGGCGACCGGCTATCTCGACCCCGATCTCACCCGGCTCCGCTTCACCGGGGACTCCTTCGCCACCGGCGACCTCGGCCGCCTCAACCCCGACGGCACGGTGACGATCGCCGGGCGCCGCGACGACCAGGTGAAGATCCGCGGCTTCCGGGTGGAGCTCGGCGAGGTGGAGGCGGCGCTGTCCGCCCACCCCGAGGTCCGCGCCGCCGCCGCGGTGGCCGACCGGGACGAGCGGCGCGAGACGGTGCTGCACGCCTACGCGGTGCCTCGCAGACCCGGGCTGGCCGCGCCGCGGCTGCTCGACCACCTGCGCGCGGTGCTGCCCGAGCACGCGGTGCCCGCCGAGGTGATCGTGGTGCCCGCGCTGCCGCTCACCCCCAACGGCAAGGTCGACCGTGCCGCGCTGCGCCCGCCCGTGTCCCGGCCGGGAGGCGAGGCGGGCGGCGAGGTGTCGGGCCCGACCGAGCGGGCCGTGGCCGAGGTGTGGCGGGCCGTACTCGGCGTGCCCCGGGTGGGCGCGGCCGACAACTTCTTCGAGATCGGCGGCCACTCGCTGGCGATCGCCGCCGTCCAGGCCCGCCTGGGCTCGGCCCTCGGCCGGGAGATCCCGATCGTGGACCTGTTCCGCCACCCGACCATCCGCGCGCTCGCCGCGCATCTCGACGGTGGAGGCCCCACTCCCGGCCTCGACCGCGCCGCACGGCGGCTCGCCGTGCGGCGGGACCGCCTCAAGGACCGCTCAAGGAAGCCGAGCTGACAACCGCGCAATCACCCCCACCCGGATCCGAGCCCAGCCTCGGCCCCACATCCACATCCACATCCACACCTGCACCCGCACCCGGGATCGGATTCGACCTCGCAGCCGACTCCGGACCGGACCCCGACCCCGAGACCGGAACCGGCCCCGCAGCCGGACCCGGACCGGACCCCGACCCCGAGACCGGAACCGGCCCCGCAGCCGGACCCGAGCCGGGCCCGGCGCCCGGACTCACCTGCGAATCGACGTCCTCCCCTCCTCCGGCCCCCGCGGCCGGGCCGACCCCCGCCCACCCCCTCCCCCACGAAGCCTCCGAAGCCTCCGAAGCCCCCCTCGAAGCAGCACCCGAAGACACACCCGAGACCGAACCGGCGACCGCACGACCTTCCGGAGCGCGAACCCGGCCGGTGAACCACCCGACAGCCGAGCCGGCGATCGAGTCGCCACCCACACGACCTTCCGCACCGGAAACCGAGCCACCCCCCGTACGACCCCCCGCACCGGCGCCGACCGCGCCCCGCATGGAAGAAAGGGACCCCCGCATGGCCGAGGAGCCCACCGTCGAACCGATCGCCATCATCGGCCTCTCGTGCCGGGTGCCGGGTGCCGGGGACGCCAGACAGTTCTGGCGCAACCTCGCCGACGGAGTCGAGTCGCTGACGCACTTCACCCGTGAGGAGCAGCGGGCGCTCGGCGTGCCCGACCACATCCTCGACGACCCGGACTTCGTGCCGGCCGCGATGATGCTCGACGACCACCAGGAGTTCGACGCCGCGTTCTTCGGCATGTCGATCAGGGAGGCGGAGATCCGGGACCCGCAGCACCGGCTCTTCCTCGAACTGTCGCACACGGCCCTGGAGGACGCGGGGTACGACCCGTTCAGGTACCCGGGCGAGATCGGTGTCTACGCCGGTTCCGGCGGGGACTTCTACCAGTGGATCAACATCAGGAGCAACGCGCAGGCCCACGCGAACGCGGGCTGGCTCGCCGTCATGGTCGGCAACCATGTCGACTACTGCGCCACGCTGTCGTCGTACAAGCTGGACCTGCGCGGTCCGAGCTACACCCTGCACACCGCGTGCTCGACCTCGCTGGTCGCGATCCACGTCGCCGCCGAGGCCCTGCGCAACGGCGAGTGCGACATGGCCCTGGCGGGCAGCGCGATGCTCGACCTGCCGCAGGGTCAGGGCTACGTGTACGACGAGGACGGCATCGTCTCCCCCGACGGCCACTGCCGGGCCTTCGACGCCAAGGCGGCCGGGACGATCTGGGGCAGCGGCGGCGGCGTGATCGTGCTGAAGCGGCTGTCGGAGGCGATCGAGGACGGCGACAACGTCCGGGCGGTCATCCTGGGCAACGCGATCAACAACGACGGCGCCAGCAAGGTCGGCTTCTCGGCGCCCAGCATGGACGGCCAGGCCGCGGTGATCGCCCAGGCGCTCGGGGTGGGCGGGGTCGACCCGCGTACCGTCACCTACGTCGAGGCGCACGGCACGGGTACCGCGCTGGGCGACCCGATCGAGGTCGCGGCGCTGAGCAGCGTGTTCCTCCAGGACACCGAGGACACCCAGTGGTGCGGCATCGGCTCGGTCAAGAGCAACATCGGCCACCTGGGCCAGTCGGCGGGCATCGCGAGCATCATCAAGGCGGTGCTGGCCCTGGAGAACGGGATGATCCCGCCCACGCTGCACTACGAGAGCCCCAACCCGAAGATCGACTTCACCCGGAGCCCGTTCTACGTGACGGGGACCCCCACCAAGTGGGAGCGCAACGGCTTCCCCCGGCGGGCGGGCGTCAGCTCGTTCGGCATCGGCGGCACCAACGCGCACATCGTGCTGGAGGAGGCCCCGGCGCCGTCCCGCCTGGAGCGTGAGCCCCGCCCGGCGCACCTGCTGCGGCTGTCGGGCAGGACCGACACCGCGCTGGCCGCCGCCGCCGAGCGCCTGGCCGCGCACCTGGAGGCCCACCCCGACGCCGACCTGGCCGACGTCGCCCACACCCTGCGGGTGGGGCGCAGGGAGCTGGCGCGCAGGAGCGCGGTGGTGGCCTCCGACGTCGCCGACGCGGTCGCCGCGCTCCGCGACCCCAAGCGCACGATCCCCGGCGCCACCTCCCGGCGCACCCCGCGCCCGGCGTTCCTGTTCTCCGGGCAGGGCTCGCAGTACGCGGGCATGGGCGCCGAGCTGTACCGCACCGAGAAGGTCTTCAGGGACGCGGTCGACGAGTGCGCCGAGATCCTGCGGCCGGTGCTGGGCGAGGACCTGCGTGAGCTGATCTTCGCCACCGGCGAGGAGGCCGGCGAGCGGCTGCGTCGGACGGAGCTGACCCAGCCCGCCCTCTTCACCGTGGAGTACGCCCTGGCCGCGCTGTGGCGCTCGCTGGGCGCCGAGCCCGCCGGGATGATCGGCCACAGCATCGGCGAGTACGTCGCGGCGACCGTGGCCGGGGTCTTCAGCCTGCCGGACGCGCTGCGGCTGGTGGCCGCCAGGGGCCGCCTGGTGCAGGGCATGCCCGCCGGGGCGATGCTCGCGGTGCAGCTCGCGCCGGACGAGATCGGCCCGCTGCTGCCCGACGGCGTGTCGGTGGCGACCGTCAACGGTCCCGGCACGTGCGTGGTGGCCGGTCCCCCGGCCCCGGTCGCCGAGCTGTCGGCCCTGCTGGAGGAGGAGGGCATCGGCAGGATGGAGCTGCGCACCTCGCACGCCTTCCACTCCTCGATGATGGACCCGATCCTGGGCGAGTTCCGCGCGCTGGTCGCCGGCGTCGAGCGGTCGGCGCCGAGCCTGCCGTTCCTGTCGAACGTGACCGGCACCTGGATCACCGCGGACGAGGCGACGGACCCGTCGTACTGGGCCCGGCACATGCGCGAGCCGGTGCTGTTCGGCGACTGCGTGGCGACCCTGCTCGCCGAGGGCGACTGGATCATGATCGAGTGCGGTCCCGGCAAGCAGCTGGCCGGGCTGGCGAGGGCGCAGACCCCGCCGGGCGCGGTCGCGCCGCTGCACTCCCTGCCCGGCCCCAAGGACACCGGTGGCGATGTGGCCGTGCTGTCGGCCGCGTACGGCACCCTGTGGGTGCACGGCGTCGCGCTGGAGGCGTTCGGCGAGGAGGGGCGCCGGATCTCGCTGCCCACCTACCCGTGGGAGCGCCAGCGCGCCTGGATCGACCCCGACCCGCAGGGCGCGTTCACCGGCGGCGTGGCCAACCCCGCGCCGGTCGAGGACGACCTGCCGCTGGACCGCTGGTTCAGCGTGCCGGTGTGGCGGCAGGTCCCGCCGGGACCGGTGCCGCCGGCCCCGGTCACCCGCGCCCTGGTGTTCGCCGACGACGGCTCCGCCGGGCTGGTGGACGCGCTGCGCGCGACGGGCGCCGAGGTGGTCGAGGTACGGCCCGGCGACGGGTTCTCCGCGGAGGGCACCGACGGCGTCTACACCGTGCGTCCCGCCGAGCGCGCCGACTACGACGCGCTGCTGTCGGCCGTGGGCGCGGTACCGGAGCGGGTGGTGCACGCGTGGACCGTCGGCGGCGAGCCCGCCGCCGGGACCGAGGGCACCTGGAAGGCTCAGGACCGCGGCTTCTTCAGCGTGCTCGCCCTGGTGCAGGCGCTGACCTCGGCGCAGCCCACCGACGCCACGGACGGGGTGGAGCTGACCCTGTTCACCTCGGGGGCCCAGGACGTCACCGGCGGCGACCTGGTCCGCCCGGAGCACGCGACCCTCGCCGGGTTCCCCCGGGTGGTGCCGCTGGAGACGCCGTGGCTGCGGGTGCGCCACGTCGACGTCGACGGACGCGACTGGGTCAGGCACGCCGCCGCGGAGCTGGGCAGGAGGCCCGAGCCGGACGAGGCGGGGCTGCTGCCCACCGTGAGCATCAGGGGTGGGCGTCGCTGGCTGCAGCACTACGAGCAGCTGGAGGTGCCCGCTTTGTCCGTGGAGGCCACGGAGACGGCCGAGGCCGTCGGCGGGCAGGCCGGTCCCCGCGACGGGCAGGTCTACGTCATCACCGGCGGTCTGGGCGGCATCGGCGTCTCCCTCGCCGAGGACCTGGCCGCGCGGGCCAGGGTGCGGCTGGTCCTGCTGTCCAGGTCCGGGCTGCCGGACCGGGCGGAGTGGGACGCGCACGAGGCCGGCCGCGCGGGCCGGGCGATCGCCGCGATCCGCAGGATGGAGGAGGCCGGGGCCGAGGTCCTGGTGCTCGCCGCCGACGTCACCTCCCCCGCCGACATGCGCCGGGTACGGGAGGAGACGGTCGCCGGGTTCGGCCGGGTGGACGTGATCGTGCACGCCGCGGGACTGCCCGGCGGCGGCATGGCCGAGATCAAGGAGCGGGCCGCCGCCGAGGAGGTGCTGGCGCCCAAGGTGGTCGGCACGCTCGCGCTGCGCGAGGCCTTCGCCGATCTCGACCTGGAGGCCGTCGTGCTCTGCTCGTCGATCACCGCGGTCGCGGGCGGCTTCGGCCAGGTCGACTACTGCGCGGCCAACAACTTCCTCGACGCGCACGCCAGGGGCGAGCACGGCTGGGGCGCGGCCACGGTCGTCTCCGCCAACTGGGGCAAGTGGCTGGAGGTCGGCATGGCGGCCGAGGTCGCCGCGCCCGCCGGTTTCGTGGCACTGCAGCGCGGCGACCGGATCAGGGCCGTCGACCACCCGGTGATCTCCGCCTGGCACGAGGCCGACGGCGAGGAGCTCGGCTGGGCCGGTGGCAGCCTCTCCCCCGACACCCACTGGGCGCTCGACGGGCACCGTATCTCCGGGGTTCCGGTGCTGCCGGGCACCGGCCACCTGGAGCTGGCCCGCTGCGCCAGCGAGGCGGTCCTGACCGGCCCCGGCGTCGTCGAGCTGCGCGACGTGGTGTTCGTCGAGCCGCTGTCGGTGGCCGACGGCGCCTCCGCCGAGGTACGGGTGACGTTCAGCACCGAGGCGGACGGCGCGGACTTCCAGGTGCGCAGCGTCATCGGCGGCGAGCAGCGCACCCACGCGCGCGGCACCGCGGCCAAGGTCGACGCCGGGCCGGCCGGGCGGGCCGACGTGGCGGCGATCATCGAGCGCTGCACCCCGGCGTCCGAGGAGCAGGGCGGCGTGCCGCTGTCCGGGCTGCTCACGCTCGGCCCCCACTGGGGCCACATGAGCAAGTGGTACATCGGCCAGAACGAGGCCCTGGGACTGTTCGAGCTGCCCGCCGAGCTGTCGGAGGACCTGGACGGCTGGGGCCTGCACCCGGCACTGCTCGACAGCGCCACCTCCTTCACCTGGATCGACGTCGTCGGCCACTACCTGCCGCTCGGCTACGGCCGCATCACCGTCAGGGACCGGCTGCCCGGCAGGTTCTGGAGCCACATGCGCTTCCGCGACAGCGGCACCGACGAGGTGCTGGCGGTCGACGTGACGCTCATCGACGCAGGCGGCGTGATCGTCACCGAGATCTCCGACTACGTGCTGCGCCGCATCAACACCGACGCCGTGGTGGCCGGGGTGACGGCCGACGCCGGGGCCCAGCGGGCGGGCACGGTCGCCGTCCCCGACCAGGGCGGCCAGGTCGCGACGACCGCCGGGGGTCCCGATGCGGTCGGCATCCGCCCCGCCGAGGGCGCCGAGGCGTTCCACCGGCTGCTGGCCACCCCCCTCGGCGCGCAGGTGGTGATCGCCGCGACCCCGGTGGCCGCCTACCTGGCCGGGGTCGGGTCGGTCACCCAGGAGACGGTCGAGACGGAGCTGGACCCGGCCGCCGTGTCGGACCGTCCCCGTCCCGGCGGCGCGGCGTCCGACGACTACGTGGCGCCGCGCGGCGACGTCGAGACCGCCATCGCCCGGCTGTGGAGCGAGGTGCTCGGCGGCGAGCGCATCGGCGTCGACGACGACTTCTTCGAGCTCGGCGGCAACTCCCTGATCGCCGTGCAGCTCATCGCCCTGATCCGCAAGGAGCTGGGCGTGCGGCTGCCGATGCGCAGCCTCTTCGAGGAGCCCACGGTGGCCGGGGTCACCGCGCTGATCGAGCAGGCGCGCGCCGCCGCGCCGCCGGCGGAGGCCGCCCCGGCCGCGAGCCAGACCATGATTCCCCGTCTCCCCCGCAGGAGTGAGCAGCAGTGACCGAATCCGTTCCCGACACCAAGGTCGTCCTCAACGACGAGGAGCAGTACTCCATCTGGCCCTCGGGCCGTGACAACCCGGACGGCTGGCACGACGCGGGCTTCACCGGCACCAAGGACGAGTGCCTGGCCCACATCGAGCAGGTCTGGACCGACATGCGTCCGCGCAGCCTGCGCGAGGCGATGAAAGCGGGAGACGCGGGATGACCGACCAGGTGGTGGACGTCTTCCCGTCCTCCTCGGGGCAGGAGCGCATGTGGTTCCTCGCCCGTTTCGAGCCCGAGCTCGCCGTCTACAACATCGGCATGCTCATGCCGATGAGCGCCCGCCAGCCGGTCGATCCGCGCCGGCTGGAGGCCGCCGTCACCCAGGTGGTGCGCCGCCACGAGGTGCTGCGCACCGTCTTCGAGTTCCGGGACGGCCAGGTGGTGCAGGTCGTCAGCGGCGCCTTCCCCCCGGTGCGGCTCACCGAGACCGACCTCACCCACCTGCCCGCCGGCGAGCGCGAGGCCGAGCTCGCCCGGCTGGCCAAGTCTGACTCGGTCACGCCGTTCGTGCTGGACCAGGCGCCGCTGTACCGGCTGCGGCAGGTGCGGATGGCCGACGACGACCTGCGGCTGATCTGCGTGTTCGACCACACCGTGTTCGACGGCGTCTCCAGCCACGTCTTCGTCAACGAACTGGAGGAGTGCTACGACGCCATCGGCGAGGGGCGCGAGCCCAAGCTGGCGGAGCTGCCCATCCAGTTCGCCGACTTCGCCGTCTGGCAGCGGGACCGGCTGACCGGGGCGTTCGTCGAGGAGGAGCTGGCGCACTGGCGGGAGCGGCTGGCCGGGATCCCGTCCGACCTCGCCCTGCCCGCCGACCGGCCGCGCCCGCGCAGCCGTTCCTACCGGGGCGAGGCGCAGCTGGGCGCGTTCTCCCCGGAGGTGTCGGCCGGGATCGAGCGCATGGCCAAGGACCTGAACTCGACGCTGTTCACGGTCATGCTCACCGCGTTCGCGACCGTGCTGGCCCGCTGGTCGGGGCAGTACGACGTCGTGGTGGGCACCCCGATCGCGGGGCGGCTGCTGCCGGAGACCGAGCCCGTCATCGGCATGTTCGTCAACGCCGTGGCGCTGCGCGCCGACCTGACCGGCGACCCGACGTTCGCCGAGGCGGCCGGGCGGGTGCGCACCACGGTCGCCGAGGCCCTGGACCACCAGGAGCTGCCGTTCGAGCGGCTGGTGGAGGCGCTGCAGCCGACCAGGGACCTGAGCGTGCCGCCTATCTACCAGGTGATGTTCAACCTGGCCCACGACACCAACGAGGGCCAGATCGCCAACGGGACCGCCAAGGTGGACCTGCAGCTGGACCTCAACATGCGCGGGGGGCGGCTGCACACCCGCCTGGAGTACAGCACCGACCTGTTCGACCGGCCCACGATCGAGCGGTTCGGCGCCTGCCTGCAGACGCTGGTCGAGGCCGCGGTCGCCGCCCCGGGGACGCCGATCTCCCGGCTGCCGCTGCTCACCCCCGAGGAGCGCGACCGCGTCCTCGCGCTCGGCACCGGCGAGGACCCCGCGCGTGCGCTGGAGGTCCTGGCGGGTGCGGGTACCGATACGACGCCGACCTCGCCGACCTCGCTGACCTCGCTCGTCGAGGCTCAGGTGGCCAGGACGCCGGACGCCCCGGCCGTGGTCACCGGTGCCGGGACGCTGACGTACGCGGAGCTGGACGAGCGCGCCACGGCCCTGGCGGGCTGGCTGCGCGGGATCGGGGTGCGGCGGGGCAGCCCGGTGGCGGTGTGCGCCGAGCGGTCGGCCGAGCTGGTCGTCGGCCTGCTCGCGGTGCTCAAGGCGGGCGGGGCCTACGTCCCCCTCGACCCGGAGTACCCGCCGTCGCGGCTGGCGTTCATGCTGGCCGACAGCGGGGCCCGGGTGATGCTGACCCAGCGTCACCTGCGCGACCTGCTCCCCGAGGGCGCCGTGAAGCCGGTGCTGCTGGACGCGCCCGACACCTGGGGACCGCAGCCCCCGGGAACGCCGCTTCCGGCCGTCGGCCCTGACGACGCCGCGTACGTGATCTACACCTCGGGGTCGACCGGGCGTCCCAAGGGCGTCGTCAACACCCACGGGGCCGTCGTCAACCGGCTCGCCTGGATGCAGGACCGGTTCGGCCTCACCCCGGCCGAGGCGGTGCTGCAGAAGACGCCGACGAGCTTCGACGTGTCGGTGTGGGAGTTCTTCTGGCCGCTGGTCACCGGGGCGTCCCTGGTGCCGGTCCGGCCGGGCGGGCACCGCGACCCCAACCACCAGCGCGACCTGATCAAGGCGCACTCGGTGAGCACCGCGCACTTCGTCCCCTCGATGCTGGCCCTGTTCCTGGAGGAGACCGGCATCGAGTCGTGCCACTCGCTCAGGCGGGTGATCTGCAGCGGCGAGGAGCTGCCGCCGCGCCTGGCCGCCCGCTTCCGCGAGCGGCTGCCCAAGGTGGAGCTGCACAACCTGTACGGGCCGACGGAGGCCGCGGTCGACGTGACCGCCTGGCGGGTCGAGCCGGGCGAGACGCCGGAGGCGCTGAACGCGCTGCACACGCTGCCCATCGGCCCGCCGATGCCGGGCAACCGCCTGCACGTCCTGGACGACCTGTTCCGGCCGCTGCCGGTCGGCGTGCCCGGGCACCTGCACATCGGCGGGGTCCAGGTGGCGCGCGGCTACGCGGGCCGCCCGGGGCTGACGGCCGAGCGGTTCGTGCCCGACCCGTACGGGCCGCCCGGCTCGCGGCTGTACGCGACCGGCGACCTGGCCAGGGTCCGCGCCGACGGGGACATCGAGTTCCTGGGACGGCTGGACGACCAGGTGAAGGTGCACGGCTGGCGGGTCGAGCTCGGCGAGATCGAGGCCGTGATGGCCGAGCACCCCAAGGTGCGGCGGGCGGTCGTGGCGCTGCGCGACGACGCCCCGGGCGGGCGCGGGCTGGTCGGGTACGTCGACTGGTCCGGGGACGCCTCGGCGCTCACCGGGGAGCTGCGCAGGACGCTCGCCAAGAAGCTGCCGGCCGCGCTCATCCCGCAGGCGTTCGTCGGCATCGACACCGTCCCGCTCGGCCCGAGCGGCAAGCTCGACCGGGGCGCGCTGCCCGCGCCGGCCGGTTCGGGCCGGGGCGACCTCGGCACGCCGTACACCGAGCCGCGCACCCCGCTGGAGACCGAGCTGTGCGCCCTGTGGAGCGAGCTGCTCGGCCGGGAGCGCATCGGCGTGGAGGACGACTTCTTCCAGCTCGGCGGCCACTCCCTGCTGGCGGTGCTGCTGGTCACCCGCTACCGGGAGACCTACGGCGTGGAGATGCCGCTGCGGCGGTGCTTCGAGATCACCACGGTGACCGAGCACGCCCTCGCCGTGCTGGAGCTGCAGCTCGGGGACGACGACGAGGAGCTGGCGGCCCTGCTCGCCGCCCTGGAGGACCCCGCGGATGAGTGACCTGAGGGCGAAGCTCGCGCGGCTCAGTCCGGAACAGCGGGCCGCGCTGGAGGAGAAGCTGCGGCGGCAACCGCCGCCGCGGCGGCCGTCGGGCATCCCCCGGCGCCCGGACGACGGCGGGCCGCCCCCGCTGTCGTTCGGCCAGGAGCGCCTGTGGTTCCTGCAGCAGCTGGACCCGGCCGACGCCTCGTACAACATGTTCCTGGTGCAGCGGCTGCGCGGGCACGTCTCCTTTGAGGCGCTCGGGTACGCGCTCGACCGGCTGGTGGAGCGGCACGAGACCCTGCGCGCCCGCTTCACCTCGCACGAGGGCAGCCCGGTGCAGGAGATCGGGCCGCCGCTGCCGGTCGAGCCCGACCTGATCGACCTCACCGGGCTGCCCGCCGGCGAGCGTGAGACCCGCGCGACCGAGCTGGTCGCCGACCTCACCAACCGGCCGTTCGACCTGGCGGCCGGGCCGCTGCTGCGGGTCCACCTGATCACCATGTCGGAGACCGACCACGTGCTGTGCGTGGTGCTGCACCACATCGTGGCCGACGGCTGGTCGCTGAAGATCCTGCTGGGCGAGCTCGCCGCCTGCTACGGCGCACGCCTGGAGGGACGCGAGGCGGACCTCCCGGCGCCGGTGCTGGAGTACGCCGACTACGCGGCCTGGCAGCGCGGGCTGCTGGACGAGGAGCGGGTGCGCCGCCAGCTCGACTACTGGAGCGGGCAGCTGGCCGGGGTGCCCGTGCTGGACGTCCCCGCCGACCGGCCCAGGCCGGCGGTGAAGTCGTCCAACGGCGACTACGCGGGACGGCGGATCGGGCGGGAGCTCACCGCCCGGCTGGACCGGCTGGCCAGGGACGAGCGGTGCACCCAGTTCATGGTGCTGCTGGCCGCCTTCCAGACGCTGCTCGGCGCCCACTCCGGGCAGGACGACGTGTGCGTGGGCTCGGTGATCGCCGGGCGGGAACGCCCCGAGCTGGAGCAGATCGTCGGGTTCTTCCCCAACACGCTCGCGCTGCGCGGCGACCTGTCGGGCGACCCGGGCTTCAGGGAGCTGCTCGGCCGCGTCAGGGCGACGGTGCTCGACGCCTTCGCCCACCAGGACATCCCGTTCGAGCGGCTGCTCAACGAGCTGCGCGTCGAGCGCGACCTGAGCACGACGCCGCTGTTCCAGGCGATGTTCGTGATGCAGGACAAGGAGGCGTCCGAGCTGGTCATGCCCGGCATCGAGACCGACGTCTTCGATCCGGGCGCGCGGCAGGCCAAGTTCGACCTGATGCTCGACGTGACGCCCCGCTCGGACTCGCTGTACGCGCTGCTGTCCTACAACGCCGACCTGTTCGAGCCGGACACGGTGGCGAGGATGCTGCGCAGGTACGAGCTCGTCCTGGAGGCCGTGGCCGACGACCCCGACATCCCGCTGTCGCGGCTGCGGGCCGCGATGCTGCTGCCCGAGGACCGCCTGCCCGCCGTCACCGCCTCCCTGTCCACCGCCCTTCCCGCGACCGCCGGTCCCGCCGGGGTGCTGGAGCTGTTCGAGGAGCGGGTGCGGCTGGCGCCGGACGCGGTGGCGGTGAGCCACGGCGACCGGCGGCTGAGCTACGCCGAGCTGCGCGGGCACGCCGCGCGGCTGGCGGCGCGGCTGGCCTCCGAGGGGGCCGGCCCCGAGACCGTGGTCGCGGTGTGCGCCCGGCGCGGCCCCGAGCTGGTCGTGGCCTTGCTGGCGACGGCGATGGCGGGAGGCGCCTACCTCCCGCTCGACCCCGCCTACCCGGCCGAGCGCCTGCGCTGGATGCTGCGCGACAGCGGGGCCGCGCTGCTGCTGTCCCAGGACGGCCCGCCGGGGTGCGACCTGCCGACGATCCCGCTCGACGGCGTCGCGGACGGTCCCGCCACCGGTGACGAACCGGCGACGAGGCCCGGCGGGCCGGGGAACCTGGCGTACGTGATCTACACCTCCGGTTCGACCGGCACCCCCAAGGGCGTGCAGGTCGAGCGGCGGGCGCTGGACGCGCGGGTGGCGTGGATGCGCGCCGAGTACGGCGTCCGGCCGCAGGACCGGGTGCTGCAGTTCGCCTCCGTGGGCTTCGACACGCACGCCGAGGAGATCTACCCGGCGCTCACCTCGGGGGCCGAACTGGTGCTCGCCCCCGACGAGCCGCTGCCCGACTTCCTGCGGACCCCGCGGGGCGCGTCGCTGACGGTGATGGACCTGCCCACCTCCTACTGGCAGGAGCTGGTCGCCGCCCGGATCTCCTGGCCGCCCGCGCTGCGCCTGCTGATCCTGGGCGCCGACCCGCTGCCGGGACCGGCGCTCGCCGCCTGGTACGAGGCCCACGGCGAGCGCGTCACCCTGGTCAACAGCTACGGGCCGACCGAGACGACGATCATCGCCACCGCCGGTGAACTCGACCCGGCCGAGGCTTCCAGGCGGCCGACCGTGGGTCACCCGCTGTCGGCCACCCGCGTCCACGTGCTGGACGAGCACGGCGCGCGGGTGCCCGCCGGGGCGCCCGGCGAGCTGTGCGTCGGCGGCGACGGGCTCTCCCGCGGTTACCTGGGGTCGCCCGCCCTCACGGCGGAACGCTTCGTGCCCGACCCCTACGGCCCGGCCGGTTCGCGCCTGTACCGCACCGGGGACCGGGCCAGGTTCCGGCCCGACGGGCGCCTGGAGATCCTGGGCCGTCTCGACCGCCAGGTGAAGATCCGGGGCTACCGCGTGGAACCCGGTGAGATCGAGGCGCGCCTGCTGGCCCACCCGTGGGTGGGCCGGGCGACCGTGACGGTCAGGGAGGACACCCCCGGCGACCGCCGCCTGGTCGCCTATGTCGTACGCCGTGAACCGGCCGCCGACGAGCGGTCCGGGCACCGGTTCGACGGCGGGAAGCTGCGGGAGTACCTCGCGGCGGAGCTGCCGCCGCACCTGGTGCCGAGCGCCGTGGTGGAGGTCGGGCGCATCCCGCTCACCCCGAGCGGGAAGGTCGACCAGGGCGCGCTGCCCGCCCCCGAGCACCGCTCGGGTGAGGGGTACCTGCCCCCGGAGACCCCCACGCAGGAGCTGGTGTGCTCGGTGTGGGCCGAGGTGCTGGGAGTGGAGCGGGTGGGGGCACTCGACGACTTCTTCCAGCTCGGCGGCCACTCGCTGCTCGCGACCAGGACGATCGCCAGGCTCTCGGCGGCGACCGGGCTGGACCTGCCGCTGAAACTGGCCTTCAGCCACCCGTCCGTGCGGAGGCTGGCGCAGGCGCTGGACGCGCTGGCCGAGGCCGGTCCCGGCGCGGGTCCCGCGGCGGGGGCCGGGCCGGTGCGGCGCCCGGAGGGCACGGCGCCGCCGCTGTCGTTCGCGCAGGAACGGCTCTGGTTCATGGAGCAGTTCAGCCCCGGGACCGGCGCCTACGTGCTGCCCGCGGCGGCCCGGCTGCGCGGCCCGCTGGACCTCGCGGCGCTGGACGCGCGGCTGGACGCCGCCGTGACGCGGCACGAGAGCCTGCGCATGCGCTTCCCCGCCTCCTCCGACGGGCGGCCCGAGGTACGGGTCGTCCCGGCCGGGACCCCGGAGGCACGGATCGCGATCCGCGTCGTCGAGACGCGCGCGGAAGCGGCGCACACGGAGAGGGCGCACACGGAGACGGAAGCGGAGGCGGAGAAGGCCGGAGCGACGCACGCGAAGGCTACGCACGCGGAGACGACGCACACGGAGACGGAAGCGGAGGCGGAGAAGGCCGGAGCGACGCACGCGAAGGCTACGCACGCGGGGACGGCGCACACGGAAGCGGAGGCGGAGGCGCGGCGGATCGTCAGTGCCGACGCGGCGCGCCCCTTCGACCTCGGCGACGGCCCGCTGCTCCGGGTGACCCTGGTCAGGCTCGCCCCCGCGGACCACGTGCTGCTGATCGCCGTCCACCACATCGTGGCCGACGGCTGGTCGGCGGAGCTCCTGCTGGACGAGCTGCTCTACGACCGCGACGACCACACCGGCCACACCGGCCGCGACTCTCATGGCGGTCGGCCGGGGCCGCGCGTCGGGTACGGCGACTACGCGCTCTGGCAGCGCGAGCGCCTGGCCGGACCGCGCCTGGAACGGCACCTGGAGTTCTGGCGGGAGGAGCTGGCCGCGCTGCCCCCGCTCGACCTTCCCCTCGACCGGCCCAGGCCGGCCAGGCAGGGGCACCGGGGCGCGTGGCACGACCTGCGACTGGACGCCGGGCTCACAGGGGCGCTCGGCGAACTGGCGCGGGAACGCGGCGCGACCCTCTACATGGCGCTGCTCTCCGGGTTCCAGGCCGTGCTCTCCCGCTGGTCGGGACAGCACGACTTCGCGGTGGGCTCGCCGGTCGCCGGTCGCGACCTGACGGAGTTCGAGGACGTGGTCGGGTTGTTCGTGAACCTGCTGCCGCTCCGGGCCCGCCTGGAGGGCGACCCCGCGTTCACCGAGCTGCTCGGCCGCACCCGCGACGCGGCCCTGGAGGTCTACGCCCACCAGGAGCTGCCGTTCGAGAAACTGGTCGCCGAGCTGGACCTGGCCAGGGACGCCACCCGCCCGCCGGTGGTGCAGGTGCTCTTCGCCCTGCAGAGCTACCTGGGCGGCACGGTCCCGGCGGGCCGGTCCGTGCCGGTGACCGGGTCCCCGGCGGCGACCGGACAGGCGGCCGAGCCCACGACCGGGGAACATGCCGGGCCAACGGCCGGGCCGGCGGCCGGCCGAGCGGGAAGGCCGGTGGCCGAGCCGTTCGTGCCGGACACCACCTCGACCCGGTTCGACCTGGAGCTGTACGTCTCGGAGACCGGTGACGGCCTCGCGGCGAGGTTCGTCTACAACCGCGACCTGTTCCTGCCGGAGACCGTCGAACGGCTCGCCGCGTCCTTCGGGACGTTCCTGCGCGCGGCCGTCGCCGCTCCGGAGACCCGCGTGGGCGACCTGGAGATGCTCTCCCCCGGGGAGCGGGACCTGGTACTGACCGGCTGGAACGCCACCGGGACCGCGTACCCGGCGGAGGAGACGCTGCACGGGCTCGTCGAGGCCCAGGCCGCGCGGACCCCCGACGCCACGGCCGTGGTCTTCGAGGGCGAGACGCTGACCTACGCCGAGCTGAACGACCGCGCCGGCCTGCTGGCCGCGCGGCTGCGCGCCGGCGTTACCGGTTTCGCCGACGTCGCCGGTGTCGCCGGTGTCGCGGAGAAGGACGGTGACCCGGCCGCGGACAGGGTGTTCGCCGTGCGGGCGGAGCGCTCGCTCGACCTGCCGGTACGGCTGCTCGCCGTGCTCAAGGCCGGGGGCGCCTACCTCCCCCTCGATCCGGGGCTGCCCGAGCGCCGGGTCGAGGCCATGCTCGCCGACGCCGGGGCCGTGGAGCTCACCGCGGCCCTGGACGCCTCGACAGACCCCGGAAACGCGAGTCCCCCCGCGCGGGACCTGCCCGACACACTCGCGTACGTGATCTTCACCTCGGGGTCCACGGGGAGGCCCAAGGGCGTCGGGGTGCCGCACCGGGCGATCGTCAACCGGCTGCGCTGGATGCAGGAGACGTACGGCCTGGACGCGGGCGACGCCGTGCTCCAGAAGACCCCCGCCGGGTTCGACGTGTCGGTGTGGGAGTTCTTCTGGCCGCTGATCACCGGGGCCCGCCTGGTGCTCGCCCGGCCCGACGGCCACCGCGACACCGCCTACCTGCGCGACCTCGTCACCGAACAGGCGATCACCACGGTCCACTTCGTCCCCTCGATGCTCGCCGCCTTCACCGCGGAGGAGCGGATCGAGGAGTGCCGCTCGCTGCGCCGGGTGATCTGCAGCGGCGAGGAGCTCACGGCCGTGGCCGCGGAACGGCTGACCGGGCGGTTGCCCGGGGTGGAGCTGCACAACCTCTACGGCCCGACCGAGGCCGCGGTCGACGTCTCCTGGCACCGTCACACGCCGGGCGAGAAGGTCGTGCCGATCGGCCGCCCGGTGGCCAACACCCGCCTGTACGTGCTGGACGAGGCGTTACGCCCGGTGCCGGTCGGGACGCCGGGGCAGCTGTTCATCGGCGGGGTCCAGCTGGCCCGGGGCTACCTGGGCCGCCCGGCCCTCACCGCCGAACGCTTCGTCCCCGACCCCTACGGCCCGCCCGGCTCCCGCCTGTACGCCACCGGCGACCGCGCCCGGTGGCGGCCCGACGGGGAGCTCGAGTACCTGGGCCGCCTCGACACCCAGACCAAGATCCGTGGCATGCGCGTCGAGCCCGGCGAGATCGAGGCCGTACTCGGCGGGCACCCGGACCTGAGCGCGGCGGCGGTCGGCGTGTGGCACGACGGCGCCGGAGCCAGGCTGGTCGGGTACGGGGTGCGGCGAGAGGGCACCGGGGACACTGCGGACACCGGGGACGCCGATCCCCGCGAGTGGCTCAGGGGCGAGCTGCCCGAGCACATGATCCCCACAGCCTGGGTGACGCTGGACGCGCTCCCGCTCACCCCCAACGGCAAGCTCGACCGGGCGGCCCTGCCGCCACCGCCCGGCCGGGGCGACCTCCCCTGGGAGCCACCGCGCACCGACGCGGAGCGCGCCGTCGCCCAGGTGTGGCAGGACGTGCTCGGCCTGGACAAGGTCGGCCGTCACGACGGGTTCTTCGGCGTCGGGGGCGACTCGATCCGCAGCCTCTCGGTGGTGGCCCGGCTGCGCGACCTGGGCTACGGGCTCGACCTGCAGCAGCTGTTCACCCACCAGAGCGTGGCCGAACTGGCCGGGGTGCTGCGCCCGCCCGGCGACGGGTCCCCGGCGGAGACGCGACGGACGCCCGAACCGGCGGTCGAGGCGTTCGGCCTGCTCAATCCGGCCGACCTGGCCAAGCTAAGGAGAGACGGCCGATGATCGAGGACGCGTATCCGCTGGCCGCGCTGCAGGCGGGCATGCTGTACCACAGCGAGCTCGAACCGGACAGTCCCACGTTCCACGACCTGATGACGATCACCCTGCGCGGCGAGCCGGACGTCCCCGCGCTGACCAGGGCGCTGGCCGAGGTCTCGGCCCGGCACCCGGTGCTGCGCACCTCGTTCGACCTGACCGGGTTCAGCGAGCCGCTCCAGCTCGTCCACGACGCCGTGACCATCCCCCTGGAGGTCGCCGACCTGCGGGAGAACACGGAGAACACGGAGAACACGGAGAACACGGAGAACACGGGCGGGAAGGGGTCGCGGGAACGGCTCGCGGCGTGGCGGGAGCGGGAGAAGCACAACGGGTTCGACTGGTCGTCCCCGCCGCTGCTGCGGGTCCACGTACACGTCCTGGACGACGACGAGTTCGCCCTCAGCCTCAGCTTCCACCACGCGCTCCTCGACGGCTGGAGCGTCGCCACGCTGGTCACCGAGATCCTGCACCGCTACGCCGCCCCTCCGGGGGCCGCTCCCCTCGCGCCGCCGCGGGCCCGGTTCCGGGACATGGTGGCGGCCGAGCGGGCGGCGACGGCCTCGGCGGAGACCGGGGAGTTCTGGCGGGAGCGGGTCACCGACGCCCCGGAGAGCCGGCTGCCCAGGCTGCCCGGGTTCCCCGTCGACGGGCCGCGTGACGTCACGGTGCTGGCCGTGCCCGTACCGCGCGAGACGGTGGACACGCTCGAACGGGAGAGCCGCGAGCTGCGGGTCCCCCTGCGCACGATCCTGCTGACCGCGCACCTGCGGGCGCTGGGCCTGGTCACCGGCGAGCGCGAGGTGATGACCGGCGTCCTCGGCCACAGCAGGCCGGAGACCGAGGGCGGCGGCGAGGTCCTCGGGCTGTTCCTCAACTCGCTGCCGATCCGGGTGCGCCTGGACGCCGCGAGCCGCGCCGACCTGGTGCGGCGGGTGTTCGACGCCGAGATCTCCGCCGTCCCGCACCGGAGCTACCCGCTGTTCGAGATCCAGCGGGCCGCGGGCCGCTCGCCGCTGCTGGACACGTTGTTCGACTTCAGGGACTTCCACGTGTACGGCGGGCTGCCCGGCGGGGGCGCGGCGATCACCGGGCAGGAGTTCTTCGAGCAGACCGACATGCCGTGCACGGTGGCCTTCGTCCGCGTGCCCGGCGGCGGGCTCACCCTCACGATCTCCTACGACCGAACCCAGTTCCCCCGCGACCAGATCGAGGCCCTGGCCGGACGGGTGCTCGCGGCCCTGACCGGCGAGCCCGGCCTCGGCGAGGCGGAGACCGAGGCGATCAACCGGTGGAACGCCACCGGCCGCGACCATCCGGGCGGCACCCTGCACGGGCTGATCCTCGCGCGGGCCGCCCTGACGCCCGACGCGCCCGCGGTCGGGTTCGAGGGGACGTGGATCACCTACCGCGAGCTGGCCGTCCGGGCCCTCGCGGTCGCGGCGGAGCTGCGCGCGGCGGGAGTGGAACGGGACCAGCCGGTCGGCGTCCACCTCGAACGGAGCACGGACCTTCCCGTCGCCCTGCTCGGCATCCTCGCCGCCGGAGGCGCCTACCTGCCGCTGGAGCCCGGCCACCCGGCCGAGCGCCTGCGGACCATGCTCTCCGACGCCGGGGCCTCCGTGCTGCTCACCTCGGCGGCCCTCGCCGACCAGGCCCCGCGGGCCGAACGCACGGTGCTGCTGCCGGACGGCCCGCCCACGCCCGCCGGTCCGGGTGGTCTGGGCGGTCCGGGCCTGCCGGACGGCCCGGGTGGTCCGGGCGACCTGAGCCTGCCGGACACGCCGGACGGGCCGGGGCATGAGGACGCGCTGGCTTATGTGATCTTCACGTCGGGGTCGACCGGGCGGCCGAAGGGCGTCGGGGTGTCGCACCGCGCGATCGTCAACCGGCTGCGCTGGATGCAGGCGGACCACGCCATCACCCCGGCCGACCGGGTCCTGCACAAGACCCCGATCTCGTTCGACATCTCGGTGTGGGAGCTGTTCTGGCCGCTGGTCACCGGGGCCGGGCTGGTGGTCGCCAAACCCGGCGGCCACTACGAGCCCTCCTACCTCGCCAGGCTGATCGTCTCCGAACGGATCACCACCGCCCACTTCGTCCCCTCCATGCTGGACCCCTTCCTCGACACGCCCGAGCTCGCCCCGGGCGAGCTGCGCAGGGTCGTCTGCTCGGGCGAGGCGCTCCCCGCCGAGCTGGTACGGCGTTTCGCGGAACGGCTGCCGGAGGTGGAGCTGCACAACCTCTACGGCCCGACCGAGACGGCCGTGGAGGTCTCGACGCACCGGTGCGACCCGGCCGAGCAGGTGGTCCCGATCGGCCGGCCGGGTGACAACACCCGGCTGGAGGTGCTCGACGACCGGTTCGAGCGAGCCCCGGTGGGCACCCGGGGGCAGCTGTTCATCGGCGGGGTGCAACTGGCCCGCGGCTATCTGGGCCGCCCGGCCCTCACCGCCGAGCGCTTCGTCCCGGACCCCTACGGCCCGCCCGGCTCGCGCCTGTACGCCACCGGGGACCAGGCCAGGTGGCGGCCGGACGGCGAGGTCGAGTACCTGGGCCGCCTCGACACCCAGATCAAGATCCGTGGCATGCGCGTCGAGCTCGGCGAGATCGAGGCGGCCCTGCTCGACCAGCCCGAGGTCCGCGCCGCGGCGGTCGTCGCCGACGGCGAGCGCCTGATCGGGTACGTCGTCACCGGCGACGCCGCCGGCAGTGCGACCGACGGTGGCACCGGCAGTGTGACCGACGACGTCACCGGTGACGCCTCGGTCGACTGGCGGGCGCGGCTGCGCGTCAGGGTTCCCGAGCACATGATCCCGTCGGCGTGGGTGACGCTGGACGCCCTGCCGGTCACCCCCAACGGCAAGCTCGACCGCGCCGCCCTGCCCGCCCCCGGCCGGACGGGCGCGGACGAGTTCCGGGTTCCGCCGAGGGACCCGGTCGAGGGACGGGTCGCGGCGATCTGGGAGGAGCTGTTCGACCTCCCCATGGTCGGGGTGTTCGACGACTTCTTCGACCTGGGCGGGCACTCGCTGCTCGCGCTCCGGCTGGCCGTGCGGATCAGGCAGGAGTTCGGCAGGGAGCTGCCGGTGGCGACCGTGCTCGCCTCCCCGACCGTGGCGGGCCTGGCGGACGTGCTGCGCCGCCCGGAGGACCTGGGCGAGCAGCGGGTGGTGACGCTCAACGCGGACGGCGACCGTACCCCGATCGTCCTGGTGCACGCTCTGGGCGGGCAGGTCTTCCGCTACCACCCGATGGCCCGCAGGCTCGGCCCCGACCAGCCCGTCTACGCGATCGCGGCCAGCGGCCTGGCGCCCGGCGAGGACCCGCACACCACCATGGCCGACATGGTCGAGGACTACGTCGACCGGCTGCGCGCCGTCCGTCCCAGCGGGCCGTACGTCCTGGGCGGGTTCTGCATCGGCGGGAACATCGCGATGGAGATGGCGAGGCGGCTGCGCGACCTCGGCGAGGAGGTCCCGCTGCTCGTGCTCTTCTACTCCGACGCGGACGAGCCGGTGATCACCAGCTCGCTGGAGGACGACGCCTCGCTCATGACCCACGCGCTGGCGGGAGGGCCGCTGGAGGTGGACACCGCGGAGTTCGCCTGCCTCGACCCCGAGGAGATGCTGATGGCGGTCATCGCCGCCGCCGGGCGGGAGCAGCGGCTGGCGCCCGACACCGCCGACGTCGAGCAGGCCCGGCGTTTCCTGCGGGTGTTCCGGGCCAACGCCCACGCGGTCGGCCGCTACCGGCACGAACCGTACGACGGTGACGTGGCGCTGTTCGCCCCCGCCGGTAACCGGCCCGACCTGGGCTGGAACGGCGTGGTGAAGGGGAACCTCGCGATCGAGGCGATCCCCGGCGAGCGCGTGGTCATCCTGTTCGAACCCCTGGTCGCCGAGGCGGCCGCCAAGCTGAGGAGTTGGATCGACCATGGCGTCACCGGACACTGAGAGCACCCCGGGCACGGGAAGCGCGGGGCCGCCACAGGGCACCGGGAGCCCGGCGGGCCCCGGAGGACCCGGCGAGTCCGGGGACCCCGGCGCCCCCGGGGGCGAGAAGCGGCCCGAGGGGGCCGACGGCGGCGACGGTCTCTGGCGCAACCAGGACTTCCTGCGGCTGTGGACCGGCCAGACCCTCTCCCAGTTCGGCTCGCAGATCTCGTACGTGGCGATCCCGCTGATCGCCATCGTCACCCTGGGCGCGAGCGCGACCGAGATGGGGATCCTCGGGGCGCTGATCCGGCTGCCGATGCTGGGCTTCCTGCTGTTCGGCGTCTACATCGACCGGATGCGCAAGCGGCCCGTGCTGATCTGGTCGGACCTGGGCCGGGCCGCGGTGCTGGCCCTGGTACCGCTGCTGTACGTGATGGACAGCCTCACGCTCGGGGTTCTGTACGCGGTCATGTTCGTCCTGAGCCTGCTGTCGGTGCTGTTCCAGGTCGCGTACCGCTCCTACTTCCCGTCGCTGGTCCCGCTGCGGCACCTGGGTGACGGCAACGGCAAGCTGCAGCTGAGCGAGTCGCTGGCGCAGACCGCGGGGCCCGGCGCGGCGTCGGCACTGCTCAAGGTGGTGGCCGCGCCGCTGCTGATCATGATCGACGTGCTCTCCTACCTGTTCTCCGCGATCGCCATCCTCCTCATCCGCAAGCGCGAGGAGGTGCCCGTCCCGGACGACGAGACGGCCAAGAGCGTGCACAAGGCGATCTGGGCGGGCTTCCGGTGGGTGATGGACCAGCCGATGATCCGGCCGCTCGCCATCGCCAGCGGGCTGTACTCGTTCTTCGTCATGGGCGCCATGCAGTCGATCTACGTGCTGTTCCTGCTGCGGGGCGGGCCCAACCTGCCGGTGGAGTGGGTGGGCGTCGTCATGGCGACGGGCGGCGTCGGCGCCATCCTCGGCGCGACCCTGTCGGTGCGGACCATGCGCCGCCTGGGGATCGGCCCGACGCTGCTGTGGAGCACGATCATCGGCAACTGCGCGCTGCTGCTGGTGCCGTTCGCGTCGGGGTCGGTCTGGGTCGCCGCCGGGATGCTCGGTCTCTCCCAGTTCATCGTCTGGGCGAGCAACCAGGTGTTCTTCGTGAGCAACATGACCCTGGTGCAGTCGATCACCCCGCCGCACCTGCAGGCCAGGGTGATCGGCACGATCTACTCGCTCGGGCTGATCCCGGCCCCGCTCGGCGCCCTGGGCGCGGGCCTGCTCGGCGAGACCCTCGGCCTGCGCCCGGCCATCCTGCTCGCGGTGATCGCCGGGGCCATCCTGCCGATCCTGCTGCTGGTCTTCTCCCCGATCCCGAAGGTGAAGGAGATCCCCGGCACCTGAGCGCGCTTCCCGCCCCCCTCGCGGGGGGCGGGAACACCGGGAACACGGGAAGACGACGCTACGGCCGGTAGGGTCCGGTGAACGTGTGGGTGCCCGCGCCCACCTCCTCCGGGAGGTCCCCCTCGCAGGGAAGGTCCAGCTCCGCGACGGTGCCCGGCGGGACCGTGACGGTGACCGTCAGCGTCTCCCCGGCCACCGTCCTGACCATCGTCCAAGCGACCGACGCCGGCCCGTACGGCGTGTGCAGCTCGGCCGAGGCGTGGGTGAGGCCCCCGCCGGGGCGCGGGGCGACGCGCAGGCGGCGGTAGCCGGGCGCCGCCGGGGCGAGGCCCGCGACCGTGCGGTGCAGGAAGTCGGCCACCGCGCCCAGCGCGTAGTGGTTGAAGGACGTCATCTCCCCCGGGTTGACCGAGCCGTCGGGGAGCAGGCTGTCCCACCGCTCCCAGACGGTGGTGGCGCCCATGGTCACCGGGTACAGCCAGGACGGGCACTCGCGCTGGGTGAGCAGCCGGTAGGCGGTGTCGTGGGCGCCGACCGAGGCCAGGGCGTCGCACACGAGCGGGGTGCCGACGAAGCCGGTGGCGATCCGGTGGTCGTCGCGGGCGACCAGCTCGACCAGGCGCCGGCCCGCGCGCTCGCGCTGTCCCGGCCCCTCCAGGAGGTCCAGGTGCAGGGCGAGGGCGTAGGCGGTCTGCGTGTCGCAGGCCAGCCGGCCCGAGGGGGTGACGAACTCGTCGCGGAAGGCCGCGCGCACGGCCGAGGCCAGCTCCGCGTAGCGCTCCGCGTCCTCGTCGTGGCCGAGCAGCCGGGCTGTGTCGGCCAGGATCCGCGCGCTCCACGCGTGGTAGGCGGTGGCGACGAGGACGTGGTCGGTGAGCGACCTGCCCGGCTGGTCGGGAGGCGACGCGGGGTCGAGCCAGTCGCCGAACTGGAAGCCCTCGTCCCACAGGTTCTTCCTGGTCAGCGCGGCGACCTGGTCCACCCACGCCTTCATGCCCGCGTACTGCGCCCTCAGCACCCCGAGGTCGCCGAAGCGCTGGTGGAGCACCCACGGCACGATCACCGCGGCGTCGCCCCAGGCCGCGGCGGGCTCGGCCGGGAACAGCAGGTCGATCCAGGGGACGTAGTGCGGGACGGTGCCGACCTCCGCCTGCTCGGCGGAGAGGTCGGCGAGCCAGGAGGAGAGCATGCCCGCGCAGTCGTACAGGAAGGAGGCGGCCGGGGCGAAGACCTGGATGTCGCCGGTCCAGCCGAGGCGCTCGTCGCGTTGCGGGCAGTCGGTCGGGATGTCGACGAAGTTGCCGCGCATGCTCCAGAGCACGTTCTCGTGCAGGCGGTTCAGCAGCGGGTCGGAGCAGGTGAACGCGCCGGTGCGGCGCATGTCGGTGTGACAGACGACCGCCTCGACGTCGCCGGGCTCCAGTTCGCCGGGCCAGTCGATCACCTGGGCGTAGCGGAAGCCGTGGACGGTGAAGCGCGGCTCCCACTCCTCGGCGCTCCCGTCGCCGCGCAGCGTGTAACGGTCCAGGGCGGCCGCGTCGCGCAGCGGCCGCAGCGACAGCGCGCCGCCTTCGAGGACCTCGGCGTGCCGGAGGGAGACGGTGTGTCCCGCCGGTCCCTGGACCCGGATGCGCAGGCGGCCGGAGATGTTCTGGCCGAAGTCGAGGATCGTCTCCCCATCGGGGCCGGTGAGCACCTCCACCGGGGCGAGGGTCCCGGTCCGGCGCACCGGCGGCCCGGTGGGGGCGACGAGCAGCGCCGGGTCGTGGTCGAGGACGTCGGCGGGCAGCCAGGCCCCGTCGTCGAAGCCCGGCGACGACCAGCCGTCCGGGAGCAGCCGGGCGTCGTGGGCCTCGCCGTCGTACAGGCTCGCGGCGGTGACCGGGCCGCTCGCGCAGCGCCAGCCGCCGTCGGTGACCACCCGCTCGGCCGTCCCGTCGGCGTAGGTGATCTCCAGCTGGGCGACGAGGGCCGTGCGGTCGCCGTACACGCCGGTCTTGCCGCCGAGGAAGCCGAGGCGGCCCCGGTACCAGCCGTCGGCCAGCGTGGCGCCGACGGCGTTGGCGCCCTCCCGCAGCAGGGCGGTGACGTCGTGGGTGCGGTAGCGCAGCCGGTGGCCGTAGCTGGTCCAGCCCGGCGCGAGGACGTCGTCCCCGACGGCCGTGCCGTTGATCTCGACCTCGTACAGGCCGTGCGCGGTCACGTACAGGCGGGCCGACGCGACCGGCCCGCGCACCGCGAAGTCGCGCCGCAGCAGCGGGGCGGGGCCGTCGGGGGCGCCGAGGAGTTCCGGCGGTGGCGCGGCGGCGCCCGCGTGCCAGGACGCCGCCTCCAGCAGGCCGGTCTCGGCCCACGACCAGGGGCTCCAGTCGCTCGCCGAGCCGTCGTGGCCGTGCACCCGCACCCGGACGCCTCGCCGCTCGCGGGAGCCGAGCTCCGCGCCCGGCCAGGGGACGAGGACGGACCGCTCGGACTCGACGGCGCCGGTCGCGGTGAGGACGGTGCCGCTCTCGTCGGCGATCTCTATCTCGTACGCCCGCTGGAGCCAGCCGGGCAGGCCGGCGAGGACCGTCCAGGACAGGCGGGGCGCGCTCTCCCCGATGCCGAGCGGCTCGCGGTGGTGCTCGAAGCGGGGCGGTTCGACGCGGGGCGATCCGGCTCGGGAGGGGTCGACGTGGAGGACGGGTGCGGTGGTCACGGGGTGCGGAACTCCTCGGGTCAGCCCTTGACGGCGCCGGCGGTCATGCCGGCCACGATCTTGCGGTTGAAGAAGACGAAGGCGAGCAGCGGCGGGATCGTGATCAGGACGATGTCCATGAACAGCAGGTTCCACTCGGTGCTGTAGCGGCTCTGGAAGTTGTAGAGGGTGACCTGCACGGTCGCGTTCTCGTCGCCGGGCAGGAAGTACAGCGGGTTGACGAAGTCGTTGAAGATCGCCACCGAGCTGGTCAGGATCACCGTGACCGTCACCGGCCGCAGCAGCGGGAAGATCACCTTGAAGAACAGGGAGAGGCCGCCGCAGCCGTCGATCATCGCCGCCTCGTCCAGCTCCCTGGGGATCGCCGCGACGAACGCCCGGAACAGCAGCACCGCGAACGACAGGTTGAAGGCGACCTCGACGAGGATCAGCCCGGGGAGCGTCTTGAACAGCCCGATCGCCTGCAGCAGCCAGATGGTCGGCACGATCGCGGGCGGGATGATCAGCCCGGACAGCACCAGCAGGTTCGCCAGCGCGCCCACCCGGCCCGCCCTGCGCTGCAGGACGAACCCCGTCATCGCGGCGAACACCACGACCAGCGTGACGGAGGCGACGGTCAGGACGGTGCTGTTGACGTACGCCCGCAGCAGGACGTAGTCCCTCGCGGTCACCACCTCGACGAAGTTGGCCACGACCGGCCAGTTCGCCGGCCAGGCGAAGTCCAGGTCGGCGGCCTGGGTCTTGTCCTTGGCCGCGGTCAGCAGCATGAAGGAGAAGGGGACCAGGAAGACGACGGCGGCCACGACGAGCGCGACCGCCTCGGCCCCGGCCCTGCGCAGCGTTCTCACGAGGGGACCTCTCTTCTGCCCAGGAACCAGGTGAGCGGGAGGACGACGGCGGTGACGACGAGGAAGAGGATGACGTTGCCCGCGGTGGACAGGCCGTAGAAGCCGGCCTGGTACTGCTTGTAGATGATCGAGGCGATGACGTCGCTGGTGAAGCCGGGTCCGCCCCGGGTCATCGTCCAGATCAGGTCGAACGAGCGCAGCCCGCCGATGAAGGAGAGGATGATCACCGAGTAGGTCGCGGGCCGGCTGAGCGGCAGCGTGACGTGCCGGAAGCGGTGCCAGGCGTTGCCGCCGTCGACCGCGACGGCCTGGTGGTAGTCCGGCGGGATGGACAGGATCCCGGCGATGTAGATGACGGTGGCCAGGCCCACCCCCTTCCACACGTCGACCAGCGCCACCGACAGCAGCGCGGTGCTCGCGTCGCCCAGCCAGTCGCGCCCGGAGACGCCCACCAGGGCGAGCGCCCTGTCGACCAGCCCGGTGTCGGGCTTGAGCAGCACGCTGAACGTGATGCCGACCGCGACCGTGCTGACCAGCACCGGGAAGAAGACGACCGAGCGCAGGAACCCGCGCAGCCGCAGCCTCGAAGTGAGCAGGACGCCGAGCGCCAGCCCGAGCACGACCTTCAGGCCGCTGGTCACCACGGCGTAGACGAACGTGTTCTGGAACCCGACGCGCAGGTTCTGCTCGGCGAAGAAGTCCCGGAAGTTCTGCAGCCCGACGAATGTGCTGTCGAAGAGCGTCCACCGGGTCAGCGAGAAGTAGAAGGCCATCACCGTCGGGATGAGGAAGATCACGACATAGACGACCGCCGCCGGCAGGTAGAGCGCGTAGGGGTAGGCCGCGGCGGCCCTCTTCCCCCTGTTGCTGTCCTTCCCCGCGGAACGGGAGCGCCGGGGCGCCGCCGGGAGGCCGGGCCCCGCGTCACCGCGGGACCCGGCGCCCGTCTTCCCGGATCCGGTCACCACCCGGCCAGCCCCAGCTGCCTGGCCTGCTTCTCCACGTCCTTGTCGTACTGCGCGGCGCCCTCCGCCGGCGGGGTGAGGCCCGAGCCGACCGCGACGGTGATCTGCTCCAGGGCCGGGCCCTTGACCGGCGACAGGAACTCCAGGGCGGGCGCGGTGGCGTCGTTGTCGATGTAGGCCTGCAGGTCCTTGGCGACCTGCAGCGCGTCCTCCGGCAGCGTCGAGCCCTTGACCCGGTACGGCCCGGTCGGCGGGACGGCCGTGGTGGCCGCGGCGGTCCCGGCGGGTGAGGCCACGAAGGCGAGGAACTTCTTGACCGCGTCGAGGTGCTCGGTCGTCTTGGCGACGTACACGGCGGCGGGCTCCCAGATCGTGGCCCCGTTCCTGGCCGGGTCGTCACCGGGGATGCCGAAGAAGCCGATGTCGGTCGCCACCTGCGGGTTGTCGGCCAGCAGCGGCGGGACCACGAACGTGAGCAGCGGGAAGTGCGCCCCCTTGCCCGACATCAGGAGCTTCAGCCCGTCGTCGAGGGTCGTCGAGCCGAAGCCCTTGTTGAGGTAGCCCTTCCGGTGGACCTCCGCCAGCCGCTGGAAGCCGGCCGTCGCGGCGGGGGTGGTGGCGTACTTGGCCTTGTTGGCGGTGAAGTCCGCCACGAAGTTCGGCACCGCGGCCTGGACGTTGTAGAAGTCGCCCAGCACGAACAGCTGCGAGGTCCAGGTGTCCTTGAACGAGGAGATCACCGGGGTGAGCCCGGCCGCCTTGATCTTGTCGTTGTTCGCGGTGAACTCCGCCCAGCTCTTGGGCACCTGGAGCCCGAGGTCGGCGTAGACCTTCCGGTTGTACAGGATGCCGCCGCCCGCGGCCGTCCCGACGGGCACGCCGTAGACCTTGCCGCCCTGCGTCACCACGGGCAGGTAGGACTCCTGCACGTCCTTCAGCGCGGGGTCGCCGGTCAGGTCGGCCATCGACTGCGCCGGGTTGAGCGCCTGCAGCAGCGAGCCGGAGTTGTACCAGAACATGTCGGCCATGTCGCCGGTCGACAGCCGCGTCTTGACGATGTTGTCGCCCTCGCCGCCCTGCGGCCGGGTCTCGGTCTCGATCTTGATGTTGGGGTCGGTCTTCTGGAAGGCGTCGATGACCGCCTTGGCCGTGACCAGGGTCGTCTCGTTGTTGTCGATGAGGAAGGAGAGGGTGACCGGGCCACCGGCCGCGGGCTCCTCGCCCGAGCCGCAGGAGGTCAGGGCAGCGAGTGCGAGCGCGGCGACGGCCGCGCCCAGCCTGCGGTGAGAGGTCTTCATGACGCCGCTCCGGGATTCGATTCAATCGTTTTAAGGGCCCCCGTGTGCGGTTAACGTAGTGTTACAAAATAGGCCCGTCAAGACTTGTTTCGGGGAACGGTGCTCAATCGAAACCCCGCGCCATCAAGCAAATCCCTCTCCCCGTGGGCGCGACGTGCCCCAAAAGTGGGTAACGTTACCCACTGCCGTCCCAGCTCGGGGGCGCGCTGCTCGTACACTCGGCTACGGATCTCGTCCCCTGTGGAATCCCGGAGAGGTGGGCCCATGGCCGCGCGCGACGAACGACGGCGGGTGACGATCGCCGATGTGGCGGGCCACGCCCAGGTCTCCACCACCGCCGTCTCCAAGGTGCTGCGCAACGCCTACGGAGTCAGCCCGGCCATGCGCGACCGGGTGAGGCTCGCCATCGACGAGCTCGGCTACCGGCCGCACGCCGGGGCGCGGGCGATGCGCGGCCGCACCTTCACCATCGGCGTGCTGCTCCCGCACATCAGGAACCCGTTCTTCCCCGAGATCCTCGACGGGCTCACCGAGCAGCTCGACGGCACCGACTACCAGGTCATCATCGTCCAGGGCGGCTCCGACCCGAAGACCGAGACAAAGGCGATCGACGCCCTGGTCGACCGGCAGGTGGACGGCGCCCTCATGGTCGCCCCGCTCAGCTCGAAGTCCCGGCTGGAACAGGTCGCGAAGGGCACGCCCACCGTGGTGCTCGGCCGCCACGAGAAGTCGGCGGTCTACGACTCGGTGTTCGACGACGACGACGCCGGGGCCGAGCTCGTCGTCGAGCACCTGGTCGCGCTGGGACACCGCAGGATCGCGCACATCGCGCAGAAGGACGGCAGCCTCGGCCGGGCCGCGGAGCTGCTGCACACGATCAGGGCGGCGACGTACGAGCGCGTGATGCGCGAGCACGGGCTCGGCGACGAGATCGCCGTCGCGACGACCTCCTACGCCGAGGAGGGCGGCTACCAGGGCGCGCTCCAGCTGCTGGCCCGGTCACCGCGCCCCACGGCGATCTTCGCCGGTGCCGACCTGGCCGCCTTCGGCGCGCTGGCCGCGATCCACGAGGCCGGCCTCACCGTCCCCGCCGACATCTCGGTCGCCGGGTACGACAACACCCGGCTGGCCCGGCTGGCCAACGTGTCGCTGACGAGCGTCGACCAGGACGGCGTCGTCATGGGCAGGACGGCGGGGCGGCTGCTGCTGGAGCGGATCGAGGGCCGGACGGCCTCGGTGCGCTTCTCCGTCAACCCGACGCTCGTCCCCCGCCGCTCGACGGGCCCGCTGCCGTCGGGATGAGCGGACCGCCGCGGACTCCCACCGGAGGCGCGCACGCCGCGACCGCGACCGGTGAGAGGCGCGGCCGGGCGCCGTCTCATAATTCGATTGGGCGGATTCGGCGGGTTCGTTAGGGTGTCCGGATGCCTTCCCAGCGTCCCCTGCTGCCACGGTCGGCACCTGCCGCCTCGGGGGTGTCGTCCCGTTCGATCGCCGCGCTGCTGGACCGGCTCGAGGCGCGATCCGTCGAGTGTCACTCCATCATGGTCGTACGCCACGGTCACGTCGTCGCCGAGGGCTGGTGGGCCCCGTACTCGGCCGGCCGCCCGCACCTTCTCTACTCGCTGACCAAGTCGTTCACCTCGGTCGCCGTGGGGCTCGCGATCGCCGACGGGCTGCTCTCGCTGGACGACCGGGTGGTGGACGTGCTGCCCGACCACGTCCCGGACGGCCTCTCGAAGCGGGGACGCCGTCTCACCGTCCACCACCTGCTGTCCATGACGGCCGGACACGGTACGGACAGCCTCGCCGAGGCCTGGCGGCTGGAACCGGGCGACCTGGTGAAGGGCTTCCTGCGCGTACCGTTCCCCGAGGCTGAGGGGACCCGGCACACCTACGACAACTCCACCACCTTCGTCCTGGCCCGGATGGTGGAACGGGTCACGGGCCGCGGCCTGCCGGAACTGCTCGACGAGCGCCTCTTCGCGCCGATGGGCGTCGACCACGCCGAGTGGGACCGGGTGGCGAGCGGCGCCGCCTTCGGGTTCCACGGCCTGCACCTCACGACCGAGGCCGTCGCCGCCTTCGGCGAGCTGCTGCTGCGCGGCGGCCTGTGGGGCGACCGGCGGCTCGTCCCGCGCGAGTGGGTGGAGCTCGCGACCCGGCGGCACGTCGAGACCCTGCAGCTGGAGGACGGATCGGGGGGCGCCGACTTCCTTTGCGGGTACGGCTACCAGTTCTGGACGTCGCGTCACGGCTACCACGGCAACGGCGCCTTCGGCCAGCACTGCGTGGTCGTACCGTCGCACGATCTCGTGGTCGCCGTGACCGGCGCCACCACGCGGGAACAGGAGACCTTCGACGCGATGTGGGAGTGCCTGCTGCCCGGCATGGACCACGTGGACGGCACCCGGGACGACGAGATCCTCGCTGACCGGCTGCGGCGGCTGTCGTTCGCGCCGGTATCGGGTTCGGCCGCCCCGGGGCGTTCCGTCAGGGCGAGCCTCGACGCCTCCGCCGGGGACTCGGCCCTGCCCGACGGGACCACGGTGATCGTCGATCCCGTGGACGGTGGATGGGTCCTGCGACTCGGGGCGTCCCTCGACGTCGAGGCCGGTCACGGCGAATGGCGGGAGAGCTCGCCGCTCGGCCGCCCCGTCGTCGCGGCCGGCGCCTGGCGGGACGGCACGTTCGTCGCCGACCTGTACGTCGTCACCACCCCGCACCGGGTCCGGCTGGCGGTCGACGCCGACGCCGGGACGGCGACGGCGACGTGGAACATCGTGCCCCTGACCGGCCCCGACCTGGCGTTACACCTGCGGGCGCCGCTGATGACACGGCCCGACGTCGCGTAGGCGACCGGGCGGACAAGGACTCAGTACACATCGCGTACGTAGCGCCTGCCTGCGGCCAGGTGCTTGACGTAGACGGCGGCCGCGTCGTCGTCGAGGCCGCCGTGGACGGTGGCGATCTCGCGCAGGGTCCGGTCGACGTCCTTGGCCATCCGGCTGGCGTCGCCGCAGACGTACAGGTGGGCGCCCTCCTGGAGCCAGGACCAGAGCCGTCCGCCGTGCTCGCGCATCCGGTCCTGGACGTAGACCTTGGCGCGCTGGTCACGGGAGAAGGCGAGGTCCAGCCGGGTCAGCAGCCCGTCGCGGTACGACGCGTCGAGCTCGTCGCGGTAGTAGAAGTCGGTGGAGCGCCGCTGCTCGCCGAAGAAGAGCCAGTTGCGGCCGGAGTGGCCCAGCGCCCGGCGCTCGTCCAGGAAACCGAGAAAGGGCGCGACGCCCGTACCCGGACCGATCATTATCATCGGGGCGGACGGGTCGGCCGGGGGGCGGAAGTGCCTGGTGCGCTGGACGAAGACGGGCACGGGGGCGCGCTCCGGGCTGTCCGCGAGGAAGGACGAGCACACGCCCTTGCGCGCCGTGCCGCGCGGGTTGTCGAACCGGACGACCGAGACCGTCAGGCGCACCCGGTCGGGGTCGGCCAGCGGGCTGGAGGAGATGGAGTACAGGCGCGGCCTGAGCCGTTTGAGGACGTCCGCCCACTCCTGGGCCGTGGCCCGGACGGGCAGCTCGCCGACCACGTCGACGGCCTGGCGGCCCCAGGTCCACTTGGCCAGCTCTCCCCCGTTGCCCGAACGCAGGAACCGGGTGAGGTCGCGGTCGCGGGTACGTTCGGCGACGAACCTGAGCAGACCGGGGGTGATCTTCGTGATCTCCAGGTGCTCTCGCAGCGCCTCGCCGAACGGGAAGGCGCCGAGGCCGGGGACCTCGACGTCCTCGGCGGGGTCGAGACCGGTCACGGCCAGCCACTCGGCGACCAGCCCGGCGCTGTTGACCGGCATCACCCCGAGCGCGTCACCGGCCCGGTAGTCCAGCTCGCCCCCGGTGTCGAAGGTGAACTGCCGCACCTCCTTGGCCGACCCGGGCAGGCTGAGCAGCCGGTTACCGGTCAGCGGGGCATGGAACGGCGCGGCCCTGCCGGACTCCGCCTCCGGTTCGGGATCCGGGGACGTCGCCCCGGGGCTCGGCGGCGGCGCGGAGCCCCGGGACAGCGCCGGCTCGGGCCCTGAGCGCGGCGGGCCCGCCGGGAAAGCCGGAGGAGGCGGGGAGGGCGGGGAGGGCTGGGAGGGCGGGGAGGGCGGGGAGGGCGGGGAGGGCTGGGAGGGCTGGGAGGGCTGGGAGGGCTGGGAGGGCGGAGAGGACTGGGAGGGCGAGTCCGCCCCGGAAGACGGAGGCGGCTCGGCGAGGGTGGTGAGCAGGTGCTCAAGCCACCCCAGGGCCCGCGAGTGGTCGTCGGGCTCGCAGTCTACGCGGGGTGCCAGCCGCAGAGCGCCCAGCTCCTCCAGGCGCTGGTCGAGCCGCCGCCCGTGGCCGCAGAAGTCGTCGTAGCTGGAGTCTCCGAAGGCGAGGACGGCGTAGCGCACGCCGTCGAGCCGGGGCGCGCCGGACCCGATGAGGGCCTCCCAGAACCCGACGCCGTTGTCGGGGGCCTCGCCGTCGCCGAAGGTGCTGGAGATGACGAGCAGGTCCGCGCCGCGGGGAATGCTGTCCGGGGCGCAGTCGGCCATGCTGACCAGCCGGGTGGCCCGTCCCGCGCCGGTCAGCCGGTCGACGCTGGTCACGGCGAACTCCTCGGCGTTCCCGGTCTGGGAGGCCCACAGGACGACGATGTCACGCGCCGATGTCGGCGGCGTCGTCGGCGCCGGATCGCCGGTCGTCCGCCGGGCCGGCGGCGCGAGGGTCCGCGAGAACATCCCGGCCAGCACCCCGTTGATCCACAGGGCGTGAGCGGGATCGACGGGCGCGTGCTCGGGCAGGACCGGCACGAGCGTACCGTCCAGGGCGGATACAGAGCCGCCGGGAACGGACGCCGAGCCGTCGAGGGCGGACCCGTTGAGGGCGGACAGGAAACCGGCCATGTAGCGGCGCTCGTGGTCGGCGAGCACCGGCGGCGTCAGGTCGGCCACCCCGAGCAGACCGGCCAGCGCGGCGACCCGGGCGGCCTCCGGCATTGTCCCCGCGTACTCCGGAACCGTGTCACCCGGAACCGCGAGGGCCCCCGCCGTAGACGCCGAGGGCGCCGGGGACGCCGGGGACGCCTCGGACACGACCCTGCTCAGGGAGACCGCGCACACCTTGAACTCGGGCTGGAAGGAGATCGGGTCGACGGCGTCGCTGGTGACCGCGTTGACGCTCAGGTACTCGCCGAACAGGTCGTTCCAGTGGAACGGCGCGAAGCAGTTGCCCGGCATGACCCGGTCGGTCAGGCGGGCGGGCAGCACGGCCCTGCCGCGCCGGGAGGCGATCTCCACCAGGTCGCCCTCGCCGATCCCGTGCCCGGCCGCGTCCCCGGGGTGGATCTCGACGAAGGGCCCCGGATTGAGCTTGTTGAGCTTGGCGACCCTTCCCGTCTTGGTCAGGGTGTGCCACTGGTGCTGCAGCCGTCCGGTGTTGAGGACGAAGGGGTAGGCGTCGTCGGGCAGCTCGGCGGCGGGCAGGTGCGGGCGGGGGAAGAAGGCGGCCCGGCCGCTCGCGGTGGCGAAGGCGAGGCGCGGGCGGCTGCCGTCGGGCCGGGTGAGCGGCGCCTGGCTGGTGCCGTCGTTGAGGTAGCGGACGGGGTTGCGGTCACCGCCGCCCGGCGCGCTCGGCCACTGGACGGGGGTCTCGCGCAGCCGCTCGTAGGTGACGCCCCGCAGGTCGTAGCCCGTCTTGGGGTTCCACGCCCGCTTGATCTCCTCGAACACCTCCTCCGCGCTGTCGTACGAGAAGGCGTCCTCGAAGCCCATCTCGCGGGCGACGCGAGCGATGATCTCCCAGTCGGGCAGGGCCTGTCCCGGTGGTTCCACGGCCTGCCTGAGCAGGGTGAGGTTCCGCTCGGAGTTGACCATCACGCCCTCGGTCTCGGCCCACATGGCGCCGGGCAGGACCACGTCGGCGTAGGCGTTGGTCTCGGTGGCGGCGAAGACGTCCTGGGTGACGACGAACTCGGCGGCCTCCAGGCCCGCGATGACGGTCCTGCGGTTGGCGACGCTGGCGACCGGGTTGGTGCAGATGATCCAGCACGCCTTGATCTCGCCCTCGGCCATGCGCGAGAACATCTCGACGGTCCCCTGACCCACCTCGGTGCGCAGGGTGCCGGGCGGCAGGTTCCACAGCTCCTCGGTGAAGCGGCGGTCCTCCTCCACCAGCACCGAACGCTGTCCGGGCAGGCCGGGCCCCATGTAGCCCATCTCGCGCCCGCCCATGGCGTTGGGCTGGCCGGTCAGGGAGAACGGGCCGCTGCCGGGGCGGCAGATCGCGCCGGTGGCCAGGTGCAGGTTGCACAGCGCGTTGGTGTTCCAGGTGCCGTGCGTGCTCTGGTTGAGCCCCATCGTCCAGCAGCTCATCCACTCCCCCGCCGTGCCGATCCACTCGGCCGCCCGGCGCAGGTCCTCCTCGGGGACGCCGGTGAGCGCGGCGACCGTCTCCGGCGGGTAGTCCCGCAGGAAGTCCGGCATCGCCTCCCAGCCGTCGGTGTGCCGCTCGACGAACTCGTGGTCGACGTGGCCGCCCTCGACCAGCAGGTGCAGCAGCCCGTTGAGCAGGGCGAGGTCGGTGCCCGGCCTGACCTGGAGAAACAGGTCGGCCTTGTCGGCGGTCGCGGTGCGGCGGGGATCGACCACGATGAGCCTGGCCCCGGCCTTGACCCGGTCCATCATCCGCAGGAACAGGATCGGGTGGCAGTCGGCCATGTTCGAGCCGATCACGAGGAACAGGTCTGCGTGGTCGAAGTCCTCGTAGGAGCCGGGCGGGCCGTCCGACCCGAGCGACAGCTTGTAGCCGCTGCCCGCGCTGGCCATGCACAGCCGGGAGTTGGACTCGATCTGGTTGGTGCCGACGAAGCCCTTGGCGAGCTTGTTGACCAGGTACTGCGCCTCCAGCGTCATCTGGCCGGAGACGTAGAACGACAGCGCGTCCGGCCCGTGCTCGTCCAGGATCCCCCGCAGCCGCCGGGCGGTCTCGCCGATCGCCGCGTCCACGCCCGCCGGTACGGGTTCGGCGCCCCGGTCCGGCCTGACCAGCCCGCTCTCGAGGCGGCCGGGGGCGGCGAGCATGTCCGCGGTGGTGACCCCCTTGGTGCACAGCCGACCGGCGTTGGCCGGGTGGCTCCTGTCCCCGGACGCCTTGACGACCCGGCGCCGCCCGTCCACCTCCAGCACGATCCCGCAGCCGACACCGCAGTACGAGCAGACTGTCTTCACTTTCTCTGCCGCCGTCATAGGTCCCTTTTCTCCCTGAGCAGGGGCCCGTGACACCCTCCGCCGAACGACCGAACAGCGGGGACGCCGAAGCCGCATCGGGCGGATCCAACGACGGAAACATAAGAAACAGGCGTTACGCGGACGTCACAGATGCCCGCGCCCAGCTGTTACATCCACCTAACCGCCGATCTCCCCCGGCCACGCACGAGCCTCTTCAAGGCCCCGGCGCCCTGCTTGGTCAGGCCGTACGTGGCTGGCCCGGCTGCCGGGGAGCGGCCGGCGAGCGAGCCGGTTCCGCCGACGGCCGACGTTTCGTTCCGCTTCGGCCGGTGGGGGCGCGGGTGGAGATCTTCTCACCTGTGGAACGCCCTCCGCCCAGGGCATCACGGCTCCAGGTGGATGAGGTTGAGCCGAGCCAGCCGGTCGGGGTCGGACAGGATGTCGATCGTGGCGATCCTGCCGTCGGCGACGGTGAAGTTCATGACGGAGAACACCTGGTCGTCGATGGTGTTGACCAGGCCGGCGAGGCCGTTGACGAGCGCGGGGTGGGTGGCGGTGCCGGTGGCCATGCGCTGGAAGGTGGCGAGCTGTCCGGCCACGGCCGCCACGCCACGGATGACCTTCATGCCACCGGTGAGCGTCCCGCCGTCGGCGCGCAGCACCACGTCGGGGTCGAGGATGGCCAGCAGCGCGTCGAAGTCGCCGCCACGTGCGGCGGCCAGGAACGCGTCCACCACCCGGCGCTGATCGGCCAGGTCGGGGTCGGGGTTCGGGGCCGCGCCGCGGACGCGCAGGCGGGCGCGGCTGGCGAGCTTCTTCGCCGCCACCGGGGTGCGGTCCACGATGGGCGCGATCTGCTCGAACGGCAGACCGAACATGTCATGGAGCACGAACGCCAGCCGTTCGGCCGGGGTCAGGGACTCCAGCACGACCAGCAGCGCCAGCCCCACCGAGTCGGCCAGCAGCACCTCCTGCTCCGGGTCGACGGCGTCCGCGCGGTTGATCACCGGATCGGGCAGGCGGTCCTGCAGCGACTCCTCGCGCCGGGCCTTACGGGTGCGGAGCATGTCCAGGCAGACCCGGCCGACCACGGTGGTCAGCCAGCCGCCCAGGTTGCCGATGTCACCGGAGTCCGAGCGCGCGAGCCGCAGCCACGCCTCCTGGACCGCGTCCTCGGCCTCGCTCAGCGAGCCGAGCATGCGGTAGGCGACCGCCTTCAGGTGCGGGCGGTGTGCCTGGAACCGGTCAGCCAGAAGGTCATGGGGTGTCACAGTCGCATTCCTCTCATCTCAGCCACGTCAGACAGCTGACGTATCAAACCGGCGGAAGGTGACCGCGAACACACCCGGTCACCTTCCCTCCGGACCGTCCGTCATACCGGCGACCGACACTCACTCACAAAGGGTTACCGGCGATGAGCACGACGGATGTCCACGGAACGGTCGCGGACGGCTTCGAGCGGGTACGCGAGGCGTTCGCCGCCGAGGTGGCCGAGCAGGACGGCCAGGGCGGCTCCCAGCTCGCCGTCCACGTGCACGGCCGGCAGGTGGTCGACCTGTGGGCCGGGGACGAGGTGAGCGGCGACACGCTGACCGGAGTTTACTCCTCCACCAAGGGCGCCTCGACGCTGGTGACGGCACTGCTGACGCAGGAGGGGATTCTCGACCTGGACGAGCCGGTGGCCCGGCACTGGCCGGAGTTCGCCGCCGCCGGCAAGGGCGCGATCACGCTGCGGGACGTGCTGACGCACCGCTCCGGCGTCATCGGCGTCGACGGGGGGCTGTCGGCGGCCGAGCTGGCCGACGACGCGGTGATCGCGCGTCGCCTGGCCGGGCAGCGGCCGTACTGGAAGCCGGGTGCGGCCTACGGCTATGGCGGGTTCGTCTCGTTCGCGCCGGTGAACGAGGTGATCCGGCGGGTGACCGGGCGGTCGCTCCAGCAGGTCTACGACGAGCGCATCCGGATCCCGTACGAGCTGGAGCTGTTCCTGGGGCTGCCCGAGGCCGAGGAGGAGCGGTTCCGGCCGATCCGGCGGTGGACCGCGACGCCGGAGCAGGAGGCCGGGTTCTGGTCGGACGTGCCGGGCCCGCACAGCATTCTCGGCATCGGCTACGGGCTCAACAGCACGCCGCCGCTGGACCAGGTGGCCTTCGCCAACACCCGCGCCGTCCGCGCCAACGGCCAGGCGTCGGCCGGCGGGGTGGGCAGCGCGCGCGGCCTGGCGGGGCTGTACGCGGCGGCCGTCTGGGGCCTCGGCGGACGCCCTCCGCTGCTCAGGCCGGACACCGTCGCCGAGTTCGCCCAACTGCACTCCACCGGCGCCGACCTGGTCCGCGGCGAGCAGGGCAACTACGCGCTCGGGTTCCAGGCCAAGGGCCTGCGGTACAGGTTCCTCAGCGCGAACGCGTTCGGCCACGACGGCTCGGCGGGCTCGGAGGCCTTCGCCGACCCCCGTACCGGTGTCGCCTTCGGCTACACGCGGCGCCGTTTCGGGTTCGGCTGGTCCTACCCCGAACACGACCGGCTCGCCGCCGCGGTTCACCGCGCCGTCACCGCCTCCTGAGGAGCCGACATGACCTCGATCGACGCCGCGGCGATGAGCTGGTTCAGCCTGCTGTTCCCTGACCAGAACGCCCTGCCGGCGCTGCCCGCGCAGCTCGCCGGCGGCATCGGCCTGGGCATCGGCCTGGGCATCGGCCTGGGCATCGGCCTCGTCGCCGCCACCATCGGCGGCGTCCAGGGCGTGGCGCCACGCGACTCGGGCATCGCCTCCGGCCTGGTCAACACCAGCCAGCGGATCGGCGGCGCCCTCGGCCTGGCCGTCCTGGCCGAGGGCGCGGTCAGCGCCACCGCGAGCCGGCCGCAGGGGGCGCCCTCGCACGACGCGCTCACCGGTGGCCACACCGCCGGCATGCTCGGCGCGGGCGGTTCGTACCCGGCCGCGATCCTGACCGTCGTCCTCCTCCTGCGCCCCCGGCCCACGAGCCGGGACGCCGAGCCCGCGCCGCGAGTCCTCGGCGGCACGCCCGGATGAGAGCGAATCGCCTCACCGGTCACCTTCGCCCCTCGCGATCCGTCAGAGCAGTGATCCACCGTAGAAACCCAGAAGGGAAACCCGCACCATGACCACCACCGAGTCACGCCTGCCCAACCCCGCCGTGCTCGTCCCCGAGCTCAAGGACATCGGCGGCGCCCTGTACAAGGCGACCGGGAACGGCACGATCCCGCAGACCACCATCGGCCTGGTCCAGCTGCGCGCCGGTCAGATCGCCGGCAGCACGTACCTGACCGTCCTGCACACCGGCAACCTCCGCAGGGCCGGCGCCACCGAGGAAAGCATCACCGCCGTGGCCTCCTGGCGGGACGCGCCCTACTTCACCGACGCCGAGCGCATCGCCCTGGAACTGGTCGAATCCGTGCTCACCGCGAACCCGTCCGGCGAGCGCGTCCCCGACGAGCTGTACGCCCGGGCCGGCGAGCAGTACGACGACAAGGCGCTCGCCACGCTCGTCATGGCCATCGGCCAGGTCTGCTTCTTCCTCCCCCTGGCCCTCGTCGGCAAGCCGCTGCCGGGTGTGTCACCGGCGGAGCAGTGGAGGCCGTGACGCCCGGACGCCCAGGGTGAGGACACGGCACCCCCTACCTCACCCTGGGCGGGGTCAGGTCAGGGCCGGGCCCAGCCGAGACCCGCTCGGGCTCGGCCGCCCCCACGTCGGGCCCAGGCTCGTCCGGCACACCGGCATGCCGAGGAGAAACGCATCATGCCCGCGCGGTGCCGGACGCAGGTGGTCACCGAGAGCTACTTCGGGCTCTCGACTCCCGTCCGGGGACCGAAGGCTCTGAGGGTCGCGTCGACAAGCGAGTCGGCGTATGCGGCGGTCAGCGGACCGCTGCGGTGCAGCCACCGCTGGAAGAGGGGGGCGTAGAGCATTTCGAGGGCCAGGTCGAGGTCGGCGTCGGGGTCGAGCTGGCCGGCCTCCTGGGCGCTGCGCAGGCGCGCCTTCTTCGCCTCTTCCAGCGGCTGGGCCAGCTTCTCGCGGTACTCGGCCGCAAGGGCGGCATCGTTGGCGATCTCGGCGTTGAGGGCGCGGATCATCCTGTCGAAGGACGGGTCGGCGAACTCCTCGGCCGTGGCCCGCATGACGAGCTTGAGGTCGGTGTTGACCTCCCCCGTGTCGGGCAGCGCGAGCGACTGCCCGTCCGCGTCCTCACTCAGAGCCAGAAGGGCCGCGAAGACGACCGCGCTCTTCGAGGGCCACCGCCGGTAGATCGTCTGCTTGCCGACGCCGGCACGGGCGGCGATGGCCTCGACCGTGACCTTCTCGTACGCCTCCTCCGCGACCAGGGCGCGGGTGGCCGCGAGGATCGCCTGCCGGGACCGTTCCTTGCGCCGGGAGTGGTCCGGCCCCTTCTCGGTGGACATGCGCCCAGTCTAGCCGCACACCGAAACGAGACGATCCGTATTGCTATGGGCCAGGACGATGCCCTAGAGTCGAAAAGAATCGAGACGGACCGTTTCCTTTACTGAGAGTGAGGCCCCGTGGAGCATGCGAGAGTTTGGCTCATCACCGGCGCGTCCCGCGGCCTGGGCAGGGCCTTCGCCGAGGCCGCCCTGGCGGGCGGCGACCGGGTGGTGGCCGCCGCCCGTGACGTCGGCCCCCTGGAGGAACTGGCCGAGAAGCACCCCGGCCACCTGGTCCCGCTTCCGTTGGACGTCGCCGACCGCCAGGGCGTGTTCGACGGGGTGAGGCGGGCGGCAGCCGCGTTCGGCAGGCTGGACGTCGTCGTCAACAACGCCGGCGGGATGCTCTACGGCATGGTGGAGGAGGCCACGGAGGAGCAGATCCGGGCCCATATGGATGTGAACTTCTTCGGCGCCGTGTGGGTGGCCCAGGCGGTCCTTCCCCACCTGCGCGCCCAAGGCGGGGGACGACTCCTCCAGGTCACCTCGATGGGCAGCGGCGGCGGCATGGCCACCGTCGGCTTCTACGGGGCGGGCAAGGCCGCGCTGGACTCGGTCAGCGAGGCCCTGGCGATGGAGGTCGAAGGGTTCGGCGTCAAGGTCACCATCGTGCAGATGGGCGGCTACAACACCGGCCTGTTCACCACCGGCACCACGACCACCGAACCCCTGGCGCGGTATCAGTCCCTGCGCACCGAGATGGAGGCGATGTGGGGCGACGACCTCGCCCCGGAGCCGGACACCGCCGCCCCGGTCATCATGCGGCTGGTGGCACTGCCGAACCCGCCCCGGCGGCTGATAGTCGGCAGCCAGTCCTTCGATCACGTCCTGGAGATGGGCCGGGCCCAAGCGGATCTCTATCGATCCTGGGAGCACCTCAGCCGCACCGCCCCGGGCTGACCGCCCCGATCCCGGCGTCGCGACCTCGGCCCGCTGCCGGGCGCTCCCGGCCACCAGGTCCACGTTCCAGCGCGCCCGGCAGCGGTCCGGCGTGCGGTCAGCGCTCGGCGACCTCGGCCGGGGTGTCGTCTCCGCCGAGTCCCCGGCGCCCGCCCCTGTTGACGCGGGCGCCGGGGAACCGGCGGCTCAGCCGACCAGGTCCGCCACCAGTTCCAGTTGTTCCATCCGGAGCCGGAGCGTCGGGGTGACCAGGCCGACGACCAGGGTGGTGGCGCCCGCCTCGCGGTAGGCGGCGACGCGTTCGCGGAGTTTGCCGGGGGGCCCGCACATCGTCATCGCGTCGACCAGGCCGTCGGGGAGCAGCGACATCGCCTCGCCCTGGCGCCCGGCCAGGAACGCCTCCTGGATCGCCTCCGCCTCCTTCTCGAAGCCCAGGGAGCGGGCCAGGCGGTTGTAGAAGTTGGTACGGCGCGAGCCCATGCCGCCCAGATAGAGGGCGAGCATGGGACGCATCATGTCGAAGGCCAGTTCCTCGTCCTCGTCGACGAGGGTGAGGATCATCGGCGCGACGTCGAAGCCGTCCAGCGACCGGCCCGCCCGTGCCGCGCCCGCGCGCAGCTGGGCCGTGCGCTCGGCCAGGTGCTCGGGCGGGAAGTGGATCGCGAGCCAGCCGTCGGCCAGTTCCCCGGCGAGCGCGGTCGTCTCCGGGCCCATCGCGCCGAGATAGACGGGAAGGTGCTTCTGGACCGGGGAGACGCCCAGGGACAGCTCCTTGCCCTGCCCGCCGGGGAGCGGCAGCGTCATGGTCGCACCCGAGTAGCTCACCGGGCGCCCGGCCAGGGCGAGCCGCAGCACCGACAGGTAGTCGCGGGCGCGGGCCACCGGCCGGTCGAAGCGCTCCCCGTGCCAGCCCTCCACGACCTGCGGCCCCGACACGCCCACGCCCAGCCGGGCCCGGCCGCCGGAGACCTGGTCGATGGTGGCGGCCGTCATCGCCGCCACCACGGGCTTGCGGCCCGACATCTGCAGCACCCCGGTGCCCAGCGCGATCCGCTCGGTCTGTCCGGCGATCCACGCCATCAGGCTCGCCGGGTCGGTGCCGTACGTCTCGGCGGCCCACACCGACTCGTAGCCCAGCCGCTCGGCCTCGCGGACCAGGGCGAGGTGGTCGGCGGGCCCGAGCCCGGCGCCGCCCCAGTAGCTCATGCTGTAACCGAGACGCATCCGATCTCCTCTGCGATGACGGCGGCGAGCAGGTCGGGGGTCTCCTCGGCCAGCCAGTGTGAGGCGTCGAGCTCGCGCATCGACGGCCGTGAAACGCTCTGCCTGCGCCAGCCGAGCAGCCCGCCGCGCGACATGGAGCCGTCGCGGCTGCCGTACAAAACGGTGACGGGCACGGGCAGCGGCGGCCCCTGCCGGTGCCGGTACCGGGCGAGCATCCCGAAGTCGGCGCGGAGCGCGGGTTCGAGGATCGGCCGCAGCACCTCGCGCTCGGCCACCTCCGCCGGGACCCCGCCCAGCTCGATCAGCTGGTCCCAGAACAGCCACGACGGCAGGGACGGCAGCCTGCGCAGCAGGAGCGTGACGTCCGGCGCGGCGAAGGACCCCACCAGGAGCCGTTCCGGCAACCGCCCCCCGGCTCCGGGTGACGCCGGGGCGAGTTCGGTCAGGCGGCGGCAGACCAGGTAGGCGAGCAGCGCGCCGCTGCAGTAGCCGAACAGCGCGTACGGCTCGCGGGCGTTCGCCAGCAGGTCGCGGGCCAGGTCGTCGACGAGCGCGTCGAGGTCCTCGACCGGCGGCTCGGCCAGCCTGGCCTGGCGGCCGGGGAGGTTCACCGCCCACACGCCGACCTCGTCGGGGAACCGCTCGGCCAGGTCGGTGAGCGAGGCGGGGCCGCTGCCCGCGTTGGGGAAGGTGTACAGGCGGATCCGGCCCCCGGGCCGCTCCCCCACCGGTACGAACCACGGCGCGGTCATCTGGGTCCTTCCAGCGTGGGGACGTCAGGCGCGAATTCCGGGAAGGGAGTCAAGAGCCCGCCCCTTCCTGGATGAAGGCGGCCAGTTCGGCCGGGGTGGGATGGTCGAAGACCGCGCGGACGTCGATCGCCCGGCCCGCGAGGTCCTCCAGCGGGGCGATCAGCCGTACGGCGAGCACCGAGTGTCCCCCGTTGAGGAAGAAGTTGTCGTGCTCGCCGAGCCCCGGGCGGCGCAGCGCCTCCCGCCAGAGCCGCAGCACCCCCTCGGCCAGCTCCGAGCTCGCCGGGGCACGGGAGGCGGGCGAGGACTCGTCCTCGGGTACGGTCAGCCCCCGATAGTCGATCTTGCCGTTGGCGGTCGTCGGGAACTCGTCGGCCAGCACGATCCCCGAGGGGACCGCGTAGTCCGGCAGCCGCGTCCCCGCGTACCGCCACAGCTCCTCGCGCAGCGCGGTCCCGCTCTCCCCGTCGGGCAGGTCCGTGGGCTGCACGAACGCCACCAGCCGCTCGTCGTGGACGATGACGGCCGCGACCTTGACGGCGTCGTGGTGGTGCAGCACCGCCTCGATCTCGCCCAGCTCGATGCGGTGGCCGCGCAGCTTGATCTGCCGGTCGTCGCGGCCCAGCAGCTCCAGGGCCGCGTCGTGCCTGAGCCTGGCCATGTCCCCGGTCCGGTAGAAGCGCCCGTGGCGGGGGTGCTCGCCGAACCGCTCGGCGGTGAGCTCGGGCCGGTTGACGTACCCGGCGCTCACCCCGTCGCCCGCCACGCATAGCTCACCGGGTACGCCCGGCGGGGCCTCGCGACCGTCGGCGTCCCTGACGAAGATCCGGGTGTTGGCGAGCGGCACCCCGATCGGCACCGGGTCGCCCGGAGGGCCGAGGATCTCGGCGGCGGTGGACCAGATGGTCGTCTCGGTCGGCCCGTAGACGTTGAACAACCGGCAGCCCAGGTCCAGCAGGTCCGTGGCGAGCGCGGCCGGCATGGGCTCCCCGCCGCAGAGCACGACGCGCCCGGCCAGCTCGTCGCGCGCCTCGGGGGCGATGAGCCGCCAGGCCGTCGGGGTGGCCTGCACGACGCGTACGTCCCGTGCCGCGATGAGTTCCAGGAACCTGCGCGGCTGGAGCTGGTCGTCGTCGGAGGCGACGACCAGGGTGCCTCCGACGGTGAGCGGGAGCATCAGCTCCAGGGCCGAGATGTCGAAGGAGGTCGTGGTGGACCACAGCACCGCGTCGCCCGCGCCCGCGCCGAGCCGGTCGGCGAAGTCGAGGACGAGGTTGGCCAGGTTGCCGTGGGTGACGGCCACCCCCTTGGGCCTGCCGGTGGACCCCGAGGTGTAGATCACATAAGCGATCGACTCCTTGGTCACCGTCGCGGCGATCCCGGCCGGATCCAATGCGCCACCACCGGCCCGGGGGGCCTGCGGCATGGGGAGTACGGGGACCTCCCCCGCCCAGGGGGCCTCAGAGTCGGCGACGACCAGGCGGGCCCCGCAGTCCTCCACCTGGTAGGCGAGGCGCAGCTCGGGCTGGCGCGGGTCCAGCGGCAGGTAGGCGGCCCCGGCCGCCCAGACGCCGAGCACCGCGGCGACCATCTCCGCCGACCGGCTCAGCCCGAGCGCCACGATGTCACCGGGACCGGTGCCGTGCGAGACGAGGGTGTCCCTGACGGCGGCCGCCCAGGCGAGCAGCTCGCCGTAGGTGACCTCCCGATCGCCGTCGCGGATCGCCGTACTGGTACGAGCCTCGCGGGCGGCGATCCGTTCCAGCAGTGTGGCCGGGCCCTCCCAGGCCCGCGCGGTGTCGTTGAGCCGGTCGAGCAGCTCCCGGTCGGCCGTGGAGAGGGAGTCCAGCTTCCGCTGCGGCCGGTGCGCGTCCTCGGCGGCCCGCCGCAGCAGCGCGGTCATCCGCGCGACGAACGCGGCGATCTCGGCCTCGTCGTGGACCTCCGTGCTGTGCCAGACCCTGAGCGTGAGCCTGCCGGGCTCCTGCACCGCGATGCACTGCAGGTCCAGGCGGCTGCGGTCGAACAGGTCCTCGACGTACTCGGGTACGGAGCCCAGGATGCTGACCTGGTCGTCGGTCCACGGCCGGTAGTTGAACATGTGCCGGAACAGCGGCACCCGCCAGTCGCCGGTGCCGTGCCCGCGCTCGACCAGTACCGCCTCCACCGAGGCGTCCGCGTGCTCGACCCCCGCGAAGAAGACGTCCTCGACCCGCCTGACCAGGGCGGCGAAGCCCTCGTCCGGGTCGGCGCGCACCCGCATCGGCAGGGTGCTGACGCCGTAGCCGACGTGGCCGCGCATCGCGGCCGTCCTGGTGGTGACCGGCATCGCGGCCACCAGCTCGGGACCGGCGCCGTGGGCGCGCAGGGTGAGCATGAACGCGGCGGCCAGCACGATGTTGTCGGTGGTACGCAGGCCGGTCCGCAGCGTGTCGAGCGCCCGCCGCGTGTCCGCGTCCACCTCCCAGGAGCAGGTGTGCCCGGCGAAGGTGGGCCGGGCGGGCGACGGCCTGCTGCCGGGGAGCACCATCGCGGCCGGGTCGACGTCCGCGAGCCGTTCGAGCCAGTAGTCCAGCGACTCCCGCGACGCCTCCCCCGGCTCCAGCATGGGCGCGACGCCGGAGAGCGCCGCGGGAAGCGGCTCCTGGCTCGTCTGCGCGTCGTAGAGGCCGCCCAGCTCCTCGACGAGGAACTGCATCGAGGTGGCGTCGATGACGATGTGGTGGGCCACCAGGCAGACCACGCTCCCGCCGCCGTCGGGCAGCGCGAAGTGCCCGGCCCGGAAGAGCAGGTCGCGGCCCAGGTCGAAGGGCTCGTCCAGGAACCCCTGGAGGTCGGGGACGAGCGTCTCCTCGGTGGTCGTCCCGTTCGCCAGCTTGATCTGCGCGTCCTGCGGGGCGGTGAGGTGCCGCACGGGCGCGCCGTCCACCACGGGGAACCGCAGGCGCAGTGCCGGATGCCGCTTGAGCAGCCGGTTCACCGCGATCTGCAGCGGGAGCCTGCGCAGCGGCTCGCGGGTCCTGAACGCCACCGCCAGGTTGGACACCCCGCTCGACCCGGCGAGCTGCTCCAGCACCCAGAACGAGTACGGGACCGCCCCGGGCCTGCGGAGCGGCTCGGCGGGCTCGGGCAGTCCCTCCGGGACCCGCGACGCGCTCGCGCCCTCGCTCTCGCCGTCCCGCTCCCGTAACGCGGAAGCCGGCACGGAAACCGGCACGGAAACCGGCACGGAAACCGGAACAGAAGCCGGCGCCGGGGCGGGGCGGTGCCCTCCCGGGACGGGCAGGCGCTGCAGGGGATGGTCGGGGTCGAGGGCCGCCCAGTCCACCGGGCAGCCGAGCGTCCACAGCCGGGCGAGTGCCGCCAGCGGACCCTCGCGGTCGTCCCCGCAGTCGATCGTCCCCTCGTCCGGGGAAGGCGTCCGCGCCGTCCCGATCAGGAGGGAGATCGTGTCTCCCGCGCCGGTGGTCCCCGGTCCGGTTCCCGCCAGGGGCGAGGTCCCCTGCTCCGGGACCGCCTCGCGAGGAGCCTCCGGCTCGTGGAACGTTTCATGGCCGGGCACCGGCTCGGGCGCCGCGATGTCGGCCGGTACCGGCTCGGGCACCGTCAGGTCGTCCGGCACCGGCTCGGACACCGCCATCGCGTCGTCCGTCACCGGTTCGGGCACCTGTCCGGGCACCTGCCCGGCCGCACGCTCCGGCACCTGCTCGTGCACCGCGACAGCAGCGTCGACGACGGAGGCGGCGACGCGGGCGATCGCCTCGTCCAGTTCCAGCGTTCCGGAGAAGGCCGCCGCGACGAGCTCGCCGACACCCTCTCCCGTACAACCCCGGGGGGTGACGCCCCATTCGGTGAAGGTCGCCGCCAGGGAGTAGGTCACCGCGAACGTCACCGGGTCGTCGTCACGCTCCCCGGCGAGCCAGGCGTCGTAGAGGTCGACGCCGTGCCGCTCGAAACCCTCCAGGCAGACGTCCATCACCTCGCTGAACAGCCGCTCGGCCCCGTACAGCGAGGCCCCCAGCCGCCCGGCGCCCCCGGAGGGGAAGACGAACCTCACCTCCCCTGCCGCCCCCGTGAAAGGCGGCTCGTACCTGAGCGCCGTCCCTTCGGGTGAGGCGGCCTCGGCGAGGGCCGCGGACGCCTCGGCGGGGCCGGCGGCCACGACCGCGCCCCGTACGGGACGCTGGGGGCGGCCCAGCTGGAGGACGGCCACGGCGTCGGCGAACCGGTCGGCGCCGAGGGTGGCGAAGAACCCCGCCAGGCTCTCCCGTACGGCGTCGGCCTCCTCCGGCGTGCGTCCCGACCAGGCGACGACGCGAGGCCGGGAGTCCCCCGGGAGGTGGACCGGCGGGAAACCCTCCTTCACCCTCAGCGGTTCCCGCAGGCGCGCGGCCGGGCCACCTCCGCGCGGACCACCGCGCCCACTGCGGGCGGGAACGGTGCCGACGGGAACGGTCCTGGTGGAAACGGTCCTGCTGGGAACGACGCGGGCGGGAGACGCGCCGGGCGGGGATTCGATCACTGCCTCGATCACGGCGCTCACGAGGTCGCCGTCGAGGAGGGCGTCGTCCAGGCGCTTGAGCACGATCGTGGTGCCCCGTGCCGCGAGAGCGTCGAGGCTCGGTCCCGTGACCGTGCTCGCGAGGTCGCAGTCACCGATCGCGAGGGCGAGACAGGCGGCCTCGGCCGACTCGTACCGGGTGTACAGGCCCGGGGAACGCGCGGGGTCGTGCCCGGCGTTCTCCAGCGCCCTTTCGACGATCTCCTCCAGGACGGCACCGGGAGGGGAGAGCTGGGCACGCGGGCCCATGCCGATCACGGCGATCGACGCGGTATCGGTCACCGAGGCGCCCCGCCGCCCCGGCGGATGCGGGCGCGCACGTCCCTGCGGCTGCCCCCGACGGGACGCAGTCGCGCGGGCTCGCTCCTGACGGGTTCCTGCGCTCCCTCGACGAGGCGGCTGAGCGCCCGCACGTTCGGCCGGGTGAACATCGAGGTGACCGGGATGTCGATGCCGAGCACCCCCGTGATGTCCGCGTGCAGCTCGACCAGTGCCATCGAGTTGAGCCCGGCCTCGAAGAAGTTCTCGTCGGGGTCGACCGGCCGGCCCAGGCGGGCCTCGATCATCTCCGCGACCGTGTCGGCGGCCGACACGCGCTGGCCCGATGGGCCCGGAGGTCGCCTCTCGACCTCCTCGCGTTGCCGTTCCGCTCCCACCGGCCGACTGCCCTGGATCATCCGGCGCCTTTCGTTGGATTTGTCCGGTTTATGAGACGAGCCCCGTCCGGGCACGCCATGCACCGATCCTCTGACACCTATTCGGACACGACAAGAGCGTATTTTTCGGCTTTTTTGAATCGGTAGCAACGCGAAAGCCACCGGAAACACGTACGGCCACCGCCGAGGCGGTGGCCGTACACGATCGAGCGGGATCAGCCGGGGTTGGAGACCGCCGCGCCGATGGTGTGCACGCGCAGGGCGTTGGTGGAACCCGCGGTGCCGGGAGGCGAACCGGCGACGATGACGACCTTGTCACCCTTCTCCAGGCGGGAGTTGGCGAGCAGCGAGGCCTCCACCTGACGGACCATGTCGTCGGTGTGGTGGACGAACGGCACCTCGAAGGTCTCCACGCCCCAGGTCAGCGCGAGCTGGTTGCGGACGTGGCTGGCGGAGGTGAACGCCAGCAGCGGGATCGGCGAGCGGTAGCGGGCCAGGCGGCGGGCCGTCTCACCGGACATGGTGAACGCCACCAGCGCCTTCGCGCCGACGATGGCGCCGACCTCGGCCGCGGCGCGGGCGATGGCGCCGCCGGTGGTCTCCGGCAGCCGGTCGAGGCTGTGCGTGGCCTGCAGGGAGCTCTTCTCCGCGGTCGTGGCGATGCGGCTCATCGTCTCGACGACCTCGATGGGGTAGTTGCCGACCGAGGTCTCGCCGGAGAGCATGACCGCGTCGGCGCCGTCCATGACGGCGTAGGCGACGTCGGAGGCCTCGGCGCGGGTGGGACGCGGGGAGGTGATCATCGACTCCAGCATCTGGGTGGCGACGATGACCGGGCGGGCCTTCTCGCGGCAGAGCTCGATGGCGCGCTTCTGCACGATGGGCACCTCCTCCAGGGGCAGCTCGACCCCGAGGTCACCGCGGGCGACCATGATGCCGTCGAAGGCCTCGATGATCTCCGGGAGCCGCTCCACGGCCTGCGGCTTCTCGATCTTGGCGAGCAGCGGGAGGCGGATGCCCTCCTGCTCCATGATGTTGCGCACCACGTCGGCGTCGGAGGGACGCCTGACGAAGGAGAGGGCGACCAGGTCGAAGCCGGTGCGCAGGGCCCAGCGCAGGTCGGTCTCGTCCTTGTCGGTGAGGACGGGGGCGCTGACGTTGACGCCCGGCAGGTTGAGGCCCTTGTTGTCGGAGATCATGCCGCCGATGATCACGCGGGTGGTGACCCGCTGGCCGTCGACCCGGGTCACCTCCAGCCGGACGCGGCCGTCGTCGACCAGGATGCTGTCACCGGGGTTGACGTCCTTGGGAAGGCCCAGGTAGGAGGTGGAGACCTGGTCACGGTCGCCGGGGACCTCCTCAGTGGTGATCGTGAAGACGTCACCGAAGCCGAGGCGGACGGGGCCCTCACCGAACTTGCCGACCCGGATCTTGGGACCCTGGAGGTCGGCCAGCAGACCCACACCACGCCCTAGCTCGGCGGCGGCCTCCCTCACCCTGTCGTAAACCTCCTTGTGCAGCTCGTGGCTGCCGTGGCTGAGGTTGAAACGGGCCACGTCCATCCCGGCCGCGATCAGTTCGCGGAGGCGTTCGGGAGAGGAGGTGGCAGGGCCGAGAGTGCAGACGATTTTCGCGCGACGAGTCACGGATCCCACCCTAATTGGTACAGACCACTTGGTCGTGACGTTGGTCATAGCGCCGATGAAAAATTCGGTGACACAAAGCTACCTCGGATGAACGGGAGGTTGCGAATCGCCCCTTATGTCACCCCATGAGGGCATATGCCATACGATGCCGGGCTCCTTGGGAAGAGCGTGCCCGGGCCGGTCGGTCGCGGACGGCCTCTCCACGACCGGACCGGCGGGGCGCGCCGAGGGTGATCTCCGCCATGGAGAGCAACCTCACAAATCTCACCGGGCCGACGTCCTTCGGGAACGGGCGGTGCCCTCAGGGGCTGAGGGACGCGGCCTTGGCGGCGTTCCCGGCGTTGATGACGCCGTTGCCGTAGAAGCCGTTGTGCGTCTTGGAACCCTCGCACTTGTGGACCTCGTCCACCACGAGGTCGATCTTGTACGCGTACTCGCGCGGCGTGGGGCAGGCCTTCTCGGTGGCGGTGGAGTACAGCAGGCGCTGGACGTCCGCGGGGGGCAGCGCGAGACCGCCCTTGCCCGGCTTGCCGAAGCGGCTGATCAGGATGGCGGCGACGCCGGTGGCGTGCGGGGCGGCCATGGAGGTGCCGACGAGGTACTGGTAGTAGGCGCAGGTGCCGCCGTCGCACTCCCGGACGATCGACTCGGACTTCGGCGTGCCGTCGGCGGAGAGCTGCCCCTTGGCCTTGAGCGCGTTCTCCGGCGCGGCGGCCAGGATGCCCCTGGCGGGGTCGTACGTGCCGCCGCCGTCGAACTCGTCCCCGCCGGGGGCCGCGAGGTCGGCCTGCTCGACGCCGTAGTCGGAGTAGTAGGCCTTGCGCCCGCTCTGGCCCACCGAGGTGACCGAGATGACGCCCTTGGACTCGGCCGGGACGTTGAGGCAGGAGTTGTCGACCTTGCGGGTGCGCTCGGCGTCCTTGGGGTAGTCGGGGCTGGTCGCGTCCTTGGTGGGCCTGCCGAGGTCGGTGGCGCCGTTGCCGATGGCGCTGATGAGCGTGACGCCGCGCTTGCGGGCGTAGTCGAGGGCGCGCTGCATGCCGGTGATGATGCCGCGCTGCTCCAGCTGCTCGGCCTTGGAGTCGGCGGGGTTGGCCTTGCAGTTGAACAGCCAGGGGTCGACGTAGAAACTCATGTTGACCACGTCGATCCCGGCGTCGGCGGCGTAGGTGAGCGCCTCGATGCTGGGCTTGAGGAAGAACAGGCCGGAGTCCTGGCCCGCGCGCAGGTTCACCAGGGACACCTGGGGGGCGACCCCGGCGATGCCCACGCCGTTGAGCGGCGAGGCGATGGTGCTGGCCACGTGGGTGCCGTGGCCGTCGTCGTCCCAGTCGACCGGGTCCTTGCAGCTCTTGAACTCGCAGGGCCCGTCGAGGGTCTTGCCGTTGGGGTCCTTGGGCCGGTCGGTCACGAAGTTGCGGCTCAGCGCGCGGTTGAAGTTGGGCGCGATGTCGGGGTGCTTGCCGTCGACGCCGGTGTCGATGACGCCGACCAGCACCCGCTTGTCACCGGGCTCGGTGGCGTAGGAGCCCTCCACGGTGGCGCCGATCATCTTCATGTCCCACTGCCGTCCGGCCAGCGGCTCGGGCGCGCCGGTGGAGGGCGTGGGGGCGCTGGGGGTGCCCGCCCGCCCGAGGGCGTCGGCGGAGGGGAAGACGAGCGGGTTCCCGGCCTGGGACGCGCTCTCGGCGCCGGGCGTACTGCTCGCAGGCGCCTTGACCGTGGACGCGGTCGCGGAGGCAGTCGTAGACGCGGTCGCGGGGGCGATCGCGGCGGCGGAACCGATCCTGCGGTCGGAGGAGACCCCCTCGACGGCGTCGCTTCCGGCCAGGCTCTCCACGAAACGGGGGCCGGGACCGTCGGCGAGGACGTAGCCGATCCTGGTGTCGGTCGACAGGGCGGTGCCGCCGCTCGCGACGATCGCGTCGACCGCCCGGTCATGGGCTCCGTCCGCGTAGAAGACCAGGTATTCGCGGGTCTGCCCCGCACCTGTCGTGGCCCCGCCGCCCAGGGCTCCCGCCGTGAGGGTCGCCGCCAGGGCGAGCACCGTCGCCGTGCCCGTCAGGCTTTTGATCCCGCGATTCATCGATCCTCCGCACCTGGCCTGATCAAGAAGAATTATCTTTCAGGCATATGTACGACAAAGCAATTTGAACACCCACTCTGCGCATTTTTACCTGAAGCCGCCGCTAAGACACCTGGCACGCCGGACGTTTCCCGGACGCGGCAGGCAGCGCCGCACCAGGGAGGGCCGTGATGTGCTCGAACCCGCCGCGTTCCCGCCGGACCGCCCCGGCCTGACCTGGGCGGCCATGACACCCGCGAACCGGCCCTGACATGCGTGAACCGGTCCGGGTGTGCACGCATCAACCATGACACACCCAAACCGGCCATGACATATCAGCCGACGACGGCCCGGCCCGGCGACCGCTCAGACCGGTGGTCACCGGAACCCGTGACCACCGAGACCGGCGGCCGTTCAGACCGACGACCGCTCGGACCGGTGATCGCTTGAACCGACGACCGCTCGGACCCGCGACCGCTCAGACCAGTGGCCGCGCCGTCGGCGGGATCGCCACCGGCAGGGCCGTCCGGCCCGTGAGGTAGCGGTCGGCGGCCGAGGCGGCCGAGCGGCCCTCGGCGATCGCCCACACGATCAGCGACTGGCCGCGGCCCACGTCCCCGGCGACGAAGACGCCGTCGATCGAGGACATGTAGCCCTTGTCCCTGGCGACGTTGCCCCTGGCGTCGAAGAACTCGCCCCCGGCGACCTCGGCGAGCTCCTCCAGCAGGCCCTTCTTCTCCGGGCCCACGAAGCCCATCGACAGCGTGACCAGCTCGGCCGGGATCTCCCGCTCGGAGCCGGGCACCGGCTTGAACCCGGCCGCGGGACCCTCCACCTCGACCAGGCGCAGCGCCCGGACGTTGCCGTCGGCGTCACCGACGAACTCGGTGGTGGAGACCGCGTAGACCCGGTCGCCGCCGCCGTCGGCCAGCTCCTCGTGGGCGCTCTCCATCTTGAACAGGATGGGGAACGTGGGCCACGGCTGGCTGCCGGGGCGGGCGGCCGGGGGCTGGGGCATGATCTCCAGCTGGGTGACCGAGGCGGCCCCCTGGCGGATCGCGGTGCCGATGCAGTCGGCGCCGGTGTCGCCGCCGCCGATCACGACGACGTGCTTGCCCTCGGCGCTGATCGGCGAGACCGGGAAGTCGCCCTCCTGGACCTTGTTGGAGGGCGGCAGGTACTCCATCGCCTGGTAGACGCCCTTCAGGTCGCGCCCGGCGACGGGCAGGTCCCGCCACTGGGTCGCGCCACCGGCCAGGACGACCGCGTCGAACTCCTCGCGCAGCCGCGCCGCCGTGATGTCCACGCCGACGTTGACGCCGGTACGGAACTCGGTGCCCTCGGCCCGCATCTGGTCGAGGCGGCGGTCGATGTGCCGCTTCTCCATCTTGAACTCGGGGATGCCGTAGCGGAGCAGGCCGCCGATCCGGTCGGCCCGCTCGAACACGACCACGTCGTGCCCGGCCCTGGTGAGCTGCTGGGCGGCGGCCAGGCCCGCGGGGCCCGAGCCGACGACCGCGACCCGGCGGTCGGTCTTCGAGGCGGGGATCTGGGGGGTGACCCAGCCCTCGTCGAAGGCGCGGTCGATGATCTCGACCTCGACCCGCTTGATCGCGACCGGGTCGGAGTTGATGCCGAGCACGCACGCCGCCTCGCACGGAGCCGGGCACAGGCGGCCGGTGAACTCCGGGAAGTTGTTCGTGGCGTGCAGGCGCTCGATGGCCTCGCGCCAGTCGTCCCGGTAGACCAGGTCGTTCCACTCGGGGATGAGGTTGCCCAGCGGGCAGCCGTTGTGACAGAACGGGATGCCGCAGTCCATGCACCGCGCGGCCTGCTTGGTCAGCGCGGGCTTGGGGAAGTCCTCGTAGACCTCCCGCCAGTCGCGGATGCGCACGTCCACCGGGCGGCGCGCCGGCAGCTCGCGTCCGTGAGCGAGGAAACCCTTGGGGTCAGCCATCGGTCGTACCTCCCTTATCCGTGAAAAGCCTGGAGAGCGCGGAAAATCTGGAAACCCGAAGAAACATGGGCGACATGAACGGTCGTCGACATCGGAACGAACATCGGCCTCACCCCTGGACCGCGGCGGTCATGACGGCCTCGTCGATGTCGCGGCCCTCCAGCCGGGCGGACTCGGCGGCCCGCAGGACCCGCTTGTAGTCCGTCGGCATGATCTTGCTGAACCGGGACGGGTCCCAGTCGGCGAGGAGCGCCTTGGCCACCGTGGAGCCGGTCTCGGTCAGGTGGGCCTCGACGAGCTCGCGCAGCGCCTCGGACTCGGTCTCGTCCAGCGCCTCGATCTCGACCATCTCCCGGTTGACCCGTTCGGCGTCGAGGTCGAGCAGGTAGGCGACGCCGCCCGACATGCCCGCCGCGAAGTTGCGGCCGGTCGGGCCGAGGACGACCGCCTTGCCGCCGGTCATGTACTCGCAGCCGTGGTCGCCGACGCCCTCGACCACCGCGGTGGCGCCGGAGTTGCGGACGCAGAACCGCTCCCCCACGACGCCGCGGATGAAGGCCTCCCCGGAGGTCGCGCCGTACAGGCCGACGTTCCCGGCGATGATGTGCCCGTCGAGCGGGGCCGCGTCGTGCGGCTGGACCGTGATCCGGCCGCCGGACAGGCCCTTGCCCACGTAGTCGTTGGCGTCGCCGGTCAGCCGCAGGGTGATCCCCCTGGGCAGGAAGGCGCCGAAGGAGTTGCCCGCCGAACCGGTGAAGCGCACGTCGATGGTGTTGTCGGGCAGCCCGGCGCCGCCGTACCGCTTGGTCACCTCGTGGCCGAGCATGGTGCCGACCGTGCGGTTGACGTTGCGGATGGGCAGGTCGAGGGTGACCCTGGAGCCGCCCTTGAGCGCGCCCTCGGCGAGCTGGATCAGCGTGTTGTCCAGCGCCTTGGCCAGCCCGTGGTCCTGCTCCACCGTACGGCGCAGCGAGGTGCCCGCGGGCAGCTCGGGCTGGTGCAGGATCGGCGCCAGGTCCAGCCCCGAGGCCTTCCAGTGGTTCTCGGCCGGGGTGGTGTCCAGCAGCTCGGCGTGGCCGACGGCCTCCTCGATGCTGCGGAAGCCCAGCGCGGCCAGATACTCGCGGATCTCCTCGGCGACGAACTCGAAGAAGTTGACCACGAACTCGGGCTTGCCGGTGAACCGCTTGCGCAGCTCGGGGTTCTGGGTGGCGACGCCGACCGGGCAGGTGTCCAGGTGGCAGACGCGCATCATCACGCAGCCGGAGACGACCAGCGGTGCCGTGGCGAAGCCGTACTCCTCGGCGCCGAGCAGCGCGGCGATGACCACGTCGCGGCCGGTCTTGAGCTGGCCGTCCACCTGCACGACGATCCGGTCGCGCAGGCCGTTGAGCAGCAGCGTCTGCTGGGTCTCGGCCAGGCCGAGCTCCCAGGGGGCGCCCGCGTGCTTGAGCGAGGTGAGCGGGGAGGCGCCGGTGCCGCCGTCGTGGCCGGAGATGAGCACGACGTCCGCGTGGGCCTTGGACACGCCCGCCGCGACCGTCCCGACCCCGACCTCGGCCACGAGCTTGACGTGCACCCGGGCGACCGGGTTCGCGTTCTTCAGGTCGTGGATGAGCTGGGCGAGGTCCTCGATCGAGTAGATGTCGTGGTGCGGCGGCGGCGAGATGAGGCCGACGCCCGGGGTGGAGTGCCGGGTCTTGGCGATCCACGGGTAGACCTTGTGGCCGGGCAGCTGGCCGCCCTCGCCGGGCTTGGCGCCCTGGGCCATCTTGATCTGCACGTCGTCGGCGTTGACCAGGTACTCCGAGGTCACGCCGAACCGGCCGGAGGCCACCTGCTTGATCGCCGAGCGGCGGGCCGGGTCGTGCAGCCGCTCGGGGTCCTCGCCGCCCTCGCCGGTGTTGGACTTGCCGCCCAGCCGGTTCATCGCGATGGCGAGCGTCTCGTGCGCCTCCATCGAGATGGAGCCGTACGACATCGCGCCGGTGGAGAAGCGCTTGACGATCTCGCTGACCGGCTCGACCTCCTCGATCGGCACCGGCTCGCGTACGCCCTCGCGCAGCTTGAACATGCCGCGCAGCGTCATCAGCTTCTCCGCCTGGGAGTCCACCAGCCCGGTGTACTCCTTGAAGATCTCGTAGCGGCGCGAGCGGGTGGCGTGCTGCAGCTTGAAGACGGTCTCGGGGTTGAACAGGTGCGGCTCGCCCTCGCGGCGCCACTGGTACTCCCCGCCGACCTCCAGGCGGCGGTGGGCGTTCTCGGCCCGGGGGTAGGCGCGCAGGTGACGCTGCGCCGCCTCCTCGGCCAGGACGTCGAAGCCGACGCCGCCCAGGCGGGACGTGGTCCCGGTGAAGCAGACGTCCACGACCTCCTGGCTCAGGCCGAGCGCCTCGAAGATCTGCGCCCCGGTGTAGGAGGCGACCGTGGAGACCCCCATCTTGGACATGACCTTCAGCACGCCCTTGCCGTACGCCTTGATGAGGTTGCGCACGGCCTTGTGCCGGTCGGTCTTCAGGGCGCCGGAGTCGACCATGTCCTCGACGGTCTCGATGGCGAGGTACGGGTTGACCGCGCCCGCCCCGTAGCCGACCAGGAGCGCCATGTGGTGCGCCTCGCGCGCCTCGCCGGTCTCGACGACCAGGCCGATCTTGGTACGGGTCTTCTCGGCGATCAGGTGGTGGTGGACGGCGCCGGTGAGCAGCAGCGAGGGGATCGGCGCCAGGGTCGCGGAGGAGCCGCGGTCGGACAGCACGATGATCCGCGCCCCGCCCTCGATCACCGAGGAGACCTCGGCGCGGATCTCCTGGATGCGGCGCAGCAGCGCCTCGCCGCCGCCCGCGACCTCGTACAGGCCGGAGACCACGTGCGGGTGGAAGCCCGGCAGCGCGCCCTCGTCGTTGATGTGGATGATCTTCGCGAGCTCGTCGTTGTCGAGCACCGGGTAGGGCAGCACGAGCTGGCGGCAGGAGGCCGGGCCCGGGTCGAGCAGGTTGCCCTCGGGGCCGATGGTGCTGGCCAGGGAGGTGACGAGCTCCTCGCGGATCGCGTCCAGCGGCGGGTTGGTGACCTGCGCGAACAGCTGGCTGAAGTAGTCGAACAACAGCCGGGGCTTCTCGCTGAGCACCGCGACCGGGGTGTCGGTGCCCATCGAGCCGATCGGCTCGATGCCCGCCCTGGCCATCGGCGCCAGGATGATCCGCAGCTCCTCCTCGGTGTAGCCGAAGGTCTGCTGCCGCTTGATCAGCGCCTCGTGCGACAGGACCTCGCGTGAGCGGGCGGGCAGCTCCTCGAAGCGGACCAGCCCGGCGTGCAGCCAGTCCCCATACGGCAGCTCGGCCGCCAGCTCGGTCTTGATCTCGTCGTCTTCGATGATCTTGCCGAGCTCGGTGTCGACCAGGAACATCCTGCCGGGCTGCAGGCGGCCCTTGCGGACCACGTCCTCGGGGGCGATGTCCAGCACGCCCGCCTCGGAGGCGAGCACGACCAGGCCGTCCGTGGTCACCCAGAACCGTCCGGGCCGCAGGCCGTTGCGGTCGAGCACCGCGCCGACGAGGGTGCCGTCGGAGAAGGTGATCGAGGCCGGGCCGTCCCAGGCCTCCATCATCGTGGAGTGGAACTCGTAGAACGCCCGCCGCGCGGGGTCCATCTCGGTGTGGTTCTCCCACGCCTCGGGGATCATCATCAGCACCGCGTGCGGCAGGCTGCGCCCCGCGAGGTGGATGAGCTCCAGGGTCTCGTCGAAGGAGGCGGTGTCGGAGCCGGCCGGGTCGCAGATCGGGAAGAGCCGCGACAGGTCGCCCGGCAGGTTCGCCGTCTCCAGCATCGCCTCGCGGGCGCGCATCCAGTTGCGGTTGCCCTTGACCGTGTTGATCTCACCGTTGTGGGCGACGTAGCGGTACGGGTGCGCCAGTGGCCACGAGGGGAAGGTGTTGGTGGAGAAACGCGAGTGGACCAGCGAGATCGCGGTCTCGTAGCGCTCGTCGCTCAGGTCGGGGAAGAACTGCTCGACCTGCAGCGGGGTGAGCATGCCCTTGTAGACGATGGTCCGGGAGCTCAGCGAGGGGAAGTAGACGCCCGCCTCGTGCTCGGCCCGCTTGCGCAGGCAGAAGGCCAGCCGGTCCAGCTCCAGGCCGCTCTCGCCGTCCGGGGAGGCCACGAACAGCTGGCCGAAGAACGGCATCACCGCGCGAGCGCTCGGGCCGGGCAGGTCGGGGGTGGTCGGGAGGTCGCGCCAGCCGAGGACCGTCAGGCCCTCCTCTGCGGCGATCTCCTCGATGAGCCGTACGGCGGCCTCGCGGGCCTGCGCCTCGGCGGGCAGGAAGGCCGTGCCGGCGGCGTAGGAACCGGCCACGGGCAGGGAGAAGTCCGTCACCGCGCGGAAGAACGCGTCGGGGATCTGCGTCAGGATCCCGGCCCCGTCGCCGGTGTCCGGTTCGCTTCCCTGGGCTCCCCGGTGGTCGAGATTGCACAGCGCGGTCAATGCCTTCGCGACGATGTCGTGGCTACGGCGACCGGCAACGTCCGCGACCATGGCGACACCGCAGGCGTCGTGCTCATGTGAGGGGTGGTACAGGCCCTGGGGCTCGGGAAAGCCGAGGTGGGCAGCAGGCATTGAATCCCTCCCGTCGTCTTGCTTCTTTGGAACAAGCAAGGGACGACGTTGGCCCTGCTGCGTGGTGGGTAGAGATTACCGTACCCTGCCGGATACCTACCTACCCGGTGAGGTCGCGCCGAATTAGTGCCGATTCGCCCGGTTCGTTTAACACATAACGGTGGCGCAACATTCCAGGTCGGGGCTCTAAGGTGGCCCAATGGAACCGAGCGACCCCGCCGGCCCGGGTGGCCCCACCGGTCTGACAGACGGCAACACTCCCAACATCCCGGGCGTGTCGGGACGACCCGGCGCGCCGGAGATCCCCGGCCGGACCGGGGCCGAGGCGCTCGTCGCGCGGGCGGGCGTCGACGGCAGGCGGCTGCGGAACGCGCTGGTGGCGCTGGGTGGCGGCCGCTGGTGGACGCTCGCCGACCTGGTCAGGGAGACCGCGACGTCGCGGCGGACCATCGAGGCGCTGCTGCGCGAGGTGGACGGGGAGCTGGAGCGATCCGGCGACCGCTTCAGGCTCCCGGCCCCTCCGGCCTGGCTGGAGCCGGCCTGGCAGGACCCGGCCACCCGGGGCCGGACCTGGCAGGATGCGGCCACCCGTAATTCGGAAGGCCGAAATCCGGCCGAGCAGGGTCCGGCCCGGCAGGACCCTGCCAGGCAGGACCAGGCCAGGCAGGGGGACGACGCCTTCGCACCGGCCGGGCCGCGAGCGAACGGCCCCACGCCGACCGGCCCGGGAGTGACCGGCCCCACACCGTCCCGAGGCGGCCCTTCACCGGCTCGGGCCCGGGCGGGGAGCCTCGCGCCGGCGGACCCCGTGGCCCACCTGCTCCCCGGCCACGCGGACCTGGTCGCGCGCATGGACGAGCTGATCGCCAAGGCGCCCCGGGGCCGCCACACCCTGGACCACGTCGCCGCCACCGGCGAGACCGTGGTCAGGCGGGCTCTGCTGCTGGACGCCCGCTTCTGGCTGGACGGCGCCCGGCTGCTGTGCGTGGGCGACCACGACCTGACCTCGCTGGCCACCGCGATGCTGCACCCGGGCGTCGAGGTGACCGTCGTCGACGTCGACGAACGCATCCTCGCCTACATCGCCGGCCAGGCCGACCGGCTCGGCCTGGCCGTACGGACCCGCTGGGCCGACCTGCGCCTGGGGCTGCCCGCCTCCGCGCACTCCTGGGCCGACCTGGCGATCACCGACCCTCCCTACACCCCCGAGGGCGTCGGGCTGTTCGTCGCCCGCTGCGCGGAGGGGCTGCGCGACCGCGAGCAGGGCCGGATCATGCTGGCGTACGGCGCGAGCGAGCGCACCCCCGCGCTCGCCCTCAAGGTGCAGCAGGCCCTGTCGCAGCTCAACCTCGTCAACGAGGCGATCTACCCCGACTTCAACCGCTACTTCGGCGCCGAGGCCATCGGTTCGGCCGCCGACCTGTACGTCCTGCGTCCCACGACGAAGACCTGGCCCGCCGCGACCGCCCGCGTCGAGGCGTCCGGCACCGCCATCTACACGCAGGGCCCGCAGTCCGTGGAGTCGGCGCCCCCCTCCGCCGCCGCCCCGGCCGCGGACCCCGGCGACGGGTTCGTCCCGGAGGTGCTGGTGGGCGACTGGCCCCGCGACGTGCTGCCCAGGGCCCCCAGGGCGCGCCTGACGACCTGGCTGGCCAAGCCCTACGCCAGCGACCCGGCCAGGGTGGCGATCTCCGTACCCGCCGGTCTGGAGGCGGCGCTTCCCCGGCTGCTGCTCGCCACCCGCGCCGTGGAGGTCCGGATCACGCTGGCCGCGCCCCCGAAGGACCTCCCCGCCGACCTGCTCGCCCCCGTCTACGAGCTCACCGCCGAGGGCGCGTCCGTGCGTGCCGTACGGGTGGCGCCACCGGCCGGGAAAGCCGGCGACACCGGCTCCGACGCTGACAACGCGGCCAGGATCCTGCGCCGCGTCCTGGACAACGCGCACGGCAAGCTCGCCAACACCTGGCGCGAGGCCCTGATCAGGGTCAGGGGCGACCTGACGAAGAAGCAGGCCAGGGCGGTCGTCGCCGCCGTGGCCCCGTGGGCGGGCGACGTCACCGTCCTCGAACTGCCCGCCCACCGGCTGCTGGAGCTGCGGGCCGCGGTGGAGAGCTCCCTCAGCGCACCGGCCGACGCTGAATGAGCTCCCTCAGCGCACTGGCCGACGCTGAATGAGCTTCCTCAGCACACCGGCCGACGCTGAATGAGCTTCCTCAGCTCACCAGCCGACGCTGGATGAAGCTTCCTCAGCTCACCAGCCGACGCTGGATGACCAGTCCGAGACCGTCCACCGCGACCTGCGGGTAGGTGAGGTCCACCTTGCTCCCCGGCACGGCGGGGGCGACCCAGCTCACCGTGACGTAGTGTCCGAGGCCGCGGATCTGGGCCCAGCCGCCCGAGCCGTCGAAGCCGTCGGGCGTGCCGGGGGCGGGCCGGACGAAGCCGCCGCCCTTGAGCGCCGCCACGAGCCTGTCGGCGGCGGCGGAGTCGCCGAGATTGAAGATCAGGAACTGGCCGGAGACCGCCCCGTCCTCGGTCTCGTAGCGGGCCCGCAGCACCTGCGTGCACCCGCCGAGCGCCTCCTCTGCGCTCCCCCAGACCACCTCGGTGCAGTCGGCGAGGGTCTCGGTGTTCCTGAGCGCGAGCCTGGTCGTGCCCGCCGACACCGCGGGGCCGGGGAACATCTCCGCGACGGTCAGCGGCCGGGGATCGAGGGCACGGGTCGCGATGGGCGCGTAGTGGGCCGTACCGGTCTCCGCGCGCAGGACGGCGGGGCGCGGGGCGGGCTCGCCGCCCAGCCACAGGAAGGCTCCCGTGCCGGCGACCCCGGCCAGCACGACGATGATGATGATCCACTTGCGCATGAGGAAAAAGCTTACTTCGACATGCCGCCTGTCCTCGAAGAACCGCGGTTCCCGGCCGGAATCAGAGGCTCACCGTCCGTGGCGGCCCCGCCCGGCGGCCGGAAGGCTCCCCGTGCCACCCCCGTACCTCCCGGGCCGTCACCCCGTACCTCCCGGCGGGTCCGGCGAGCGCGAACCGGCGGGATCCGGGCAACGGCACGGCGTACGGGAGCTACTTGGTCGGCGCGGGCGCCGGGGAGGCGGCGACGATGCGACGGAAGATCGCCTTCTCCGTGGCGCGGACCGTCAGGGACAGCGAGACGAAGTCGTCCCTCGCGCCCGGCTCCGTCCCGTCGGTCTTCCCGATCCAGACCAGGCCCGCGTAGTGCCCCATGGCGTGGCCGCTGGCCTCGGTGTGCCCCCCGGCGGGGAAGGCGGCCCTGGACGTCTGGAGCGGCCGGACCCAGCCGCCCCGGTGCAGGGTGGTCAGCGTGTTCGCCAGCGTGTCGGCGGAAGCGGTGTCGCGGAGGTTGAACATGGTGTACTGGGCGATGTAGCGGCCGTCGGCACTGGTGTACAGGCCCCTGGCCACCTGGGTGCACCCTCCCTGGGTGAGCAGGTCGGCGAGCCCCTGCCCCCAGACCGCCGCCACGCAGTCGGTCTCCAATCGGGGGGCGCCCGCCAGCCTCAGCGTGACCCGGCCCTCCTTGAGGGTCTTGGCGAAGAGGTCCTTGGCCGTCAGCGGCTTGGGGTCGGCCTTGCTCTCCGCGATCGGCGCGAACACCTTGGAGGAGGGCCATCCCCGGTAGACGTCCGGCCGGGGTTCGGTGCCGATGACCGAGGCGGTGGCCCGCTCGGGCACGAAGTCGTTGCCGATCGCGGAGATCGCCAGGGTGATGGCGACCGCGGCGACCAGCACACCCGCCAGCGACCCGAACACCACCACCAGCCGCTGCTGGGTCGGCGTCAGCCCCCACTCCTCCAGCTGGGGGACGGTCCAGGTCCGCGCCTTGCCGGAGGTGCGGGTCTTGCCGGAGGTGCGGGTCTTGCCGGAGGTGCGGGTCTTGCCGGAGGTACGGCGGCGCTTGCGCCCGGGAGCCGGCGAGGGCGGGGCGGGGGTCGGGGCCGGGGGTGGCGGGGTCACAGTGCGGTTCCTCCCAGGAAGGTGCCCAGGGCGAAGGTGAGGCCGGCGGCGACGGCGCCGACGACGAGCTGGCGCAGCCCGCTGTACCACCAGCTACGCGCGGTGACCCGGGAGACCAGCGCGCCCGCGCCGAACAGCGCCAGGCAGGAGATCACCGCCGAGGCCACCAGGCTGGTGACGCCGAGCAGGTACGGCAGGAGGGGCAGGAGCGCGCCCACCCCGAACGACAGGAACGAGGAGACCGCGGCGATCCTGGGCGAGGGCAGGTCACGGAGGGTGACGCCGAGCTCGGCCTCGGTGTGCACCTCCAGGGCCCGGTCGGGGTCCGTCGAGATCTGCCTGGCCACCTCGGCCGCCACCGCGGGGTCGACGCCCCGCTCCTCGTAGAGCTTGGCGAGCTCCTCCAGCTCGGCCTCGGGGTGGCGTTCGAGCTCGCGCCGCTCGACGTCGATCTCGGCCAGGGCGAGCTCCCGCTGGCTGGCCACCGAGACGTACTCGCCGCCGGCCATGGAGAACGCGCCCGCGGCCAGCCCGGCGATGCCGGCCAGCAGGATGACCCTGGTGCCCGCGGCGCCGCCGGCGACACCGGCGATCAGCGCGAAGTTGGAGACGAGGCCGTCCATCGCGCCGAACACCGACGGCCGCAGCCAGCCGCCGTTGACATCGCGATGCCGGTGGTGCATCTCGGCACGCCCCCCGGAGGCGTCCGGACTCACGCCGGTCCTTCGGGAGACGGCCCCGGGGACTCAGCGCCCGGGGGGTGCGGCGTGCCGCCGGTCCCGGCCCCGGAGAGAGGACGCGCCGGTGTGCCGGACGATCCGGCGGCGCGTCCGGGGCCCCGGGGCCTCGACCGTGGGAAGAACGTCAACGTCGTTCTTTCTCGCCTTCGGGAACGCCCTTCGCCGCGGTCTCCTCGCGGAGCTCACTCTTCCCGGCCCCCGGAGCCTCGCTGCTCGGGACGGTGCTGTCCGGGACGGCGTCACCCGGGACGGTCTCGTCGGAGACGGTCCCGCCGGAGACGGGCCTCTCCGAGGTGGCCTCGCCCGAGGCCGAAGCCGCGGTCGCGGCCGGGGCGCTCCCGTCACGGCCGTTCTCCACCGGCTCGGCCTGGTCCGACGGGTGGGCCGGGTCGACCGACGCTCCGGCCGTGCCCGCCTTCCCGGTCTCGCCCGGAGCCTCGGCCACGAGCGTCGCCGAGGCGGCCGGCGCCTCGCCGTCGTTCCCGCCCTGCTCGGTCTCGCCGTCGTTCCCGGTCCGGCCGGTCTCGCCGTCGTTCTCGGTCTCGTCGGCCTGGTCCGACGGATGGGCCGGGTCGACGGGATCCCCCGCCCCGTCCCCCGGCTCCGGCGCGACCAGGGTCTTCGCCGAGGCCGACCGCGACTCCGCGCTCTCGTCGTCCCCCGGGACGTCCCCCGCGACCACGGCCCCGCCGGTGAGGTCGTCGGGATCGGTCACCGGGACGACCCGCTCCTCGGTCGTCTTGTTCCTGGCGTACCAGAAGTAGGCCATCGCCCCGATGAACAGGATGATCGAGGTCCACTGGTTGAGCCGCAGGCCGAGGATGTGGTGGGCGGTGTCGACCCGCAGGCCCTCGATCCAGAAGCGGCCCACGGTGTAGCCGGCGACGTAGAGCGCGAACAGGCGGCCGTGGCGGAGCACGAACTTGCGGCCGAGCCAGATGAGGACCAGCGCCAGGCCCAGGTCCCAGATCGACTCGTACAGGAACGCGGGGTGGTAGGTGTCCTCGCCCGGCACCGTGCCCGGCCGGTCGGGGTCGATCTCCAGGCCCCACGGCAGGTCCGTGGGCCTGCCGAACAGCTCCTGGTTGAAGTAGTTGCCCCAGCGGCCGATGGCCTGGGCCACCACGATGCCGGGGGCGACGGTGTCGGCCACCGCGGTCAGGGAGATCCCCCGGCCGCGGCAGCCCAGCCAGACGCCCACGCCGCCGAGCGCGACGGCGCCCCAGATGCCCAGGCCGCCGTTCCAGATGAACAGCGCCTCGATCGGCTCGTTGGGCGCGTCCGGCCCGAAGTAGAGCTGCCAGTCGGTGATGACGTGGTAGAGGCGGCCACCGACCAGGCCGAACGGCACGGCCCAGACGGCGAGGTCCACGATCGTTCCAGGGACACCGCCGCGGGCGCGCCAGCGACGTTCGCCGATGGCGACCGCGACGACGACACCAAGCACGATGCACAGTGCGTAGGCCCGGATGGGGACCACGCCGAAGAGGTGCCAGACCCCCTGGGAGGGGCTGGGAATCGAGGCGAGGGGCATGTCAGGTGACGTTACCGTGTCAGGCGCTACTTGGCGGCATCAAGAACGGCCTGACGTAGCTCGGCCGGTTTGAAGGCCACCGCGGTGTCCAGCTCGGTGCCGTTGAGCTTCAGCGTCGGGGTGCCCGTGAGCTTCTGCGTCTTCAGGACCTCGGCGCTGTAGGCGAGGTGCGCGGACGCCTTCTCCTGGCTGGTCACGCACTTCTCGAAGGCGGGATCGGTCACCCCGGCCTCCTTGCCCCAGGCGACCAGGTCGGGGATCGCGAAGCCCTCCACGGTCTCGGACGGCTGCTCCTCGAACAGCCTGTCGTGGAACTTGCTCCAAGGGGCGCCCCCGGCGATGCATCGGGAGGCCGCCCCGGCGCGCACGGAGTTGCCCCGGGTGATGCCCTTGTTGGTCTGCTCCGAGAAGATCGTGATCGGGTGGTAGACCACCTTGGCCTTGCCCTCGGCCGCCAGGTTCTTGATCGTGGCGCCGCTGGTCCTCTCCAGCGCCTCGCACGCGGGGCACTGGAAGTCCTCGAAGACGTCCAGGACCGGCTTCTCCACGCCCGCCCTGGCCATGACCACCGACCCGTCGGAGGCGACGGTGACCGGTGCGAGCGCGGCGCCGACCTCCTCGGACCTGCTGCTCTGGGCGGCGAACCACCAGCCCGCCCCCACTGCGGCGATCGCGACGACGGCGACCGTTCCGATGGTCGCCATGCGCTTGCGCCTTTCCCTCAGCAACTGCTCTTCACGCTGTGCCTTGATCCGATCACGCGCCGACTGATCCCGCGCGGCCTTGCCCATCAGTCCGTCTCCTTTTCCTGGTGCTCCTCCTCGTCGTCGCCCTCGGGCTCGTCGTACGGCTCCCGTCCCGGGGTGAGCCCCAGGGCGGAGTCCAGCGCGAAGCGGCCCGGAGGGAACCAGGCGACGAGCACACCGAGTCCGAAGAGACCGAGGTCACGCAGGATGTCGATGAGGTAGTCGGGCTCCACCCCGGCCGCCAGCTGACCACCGCCGCCGAAGCAGCCGCAGTCGATGCGCAGCCCGCGCGCCCACGCCGAGGCGATCCCGATGACGAACGCCAGCATGAGCAGTGCCGAGATGACACCCGCCGCCCGGGTGAGCAGCCCGACGACCAGCAACACCCCCACGACGATCTCCAGGATCGGCAGGCCGTAGCCGACCGCCGTGGCGAGCGATTCAGGGAGCAGTTCATATGCCTCGACCGCCTGAACCGAGAGCACCGGGGTGCCGATCTTGCCCCAACCCGCGACAATCAGCACGCCCGCAAGCACCAGCCGCGAGACGGTCGTTACCCAGGGTAGCGCCGAAATCACGATACGCGACCTATTGGGCGCGGGGTTATCAGAGGTCACGAGCACCATTCTCCTATTCCAGGCCACGGGCGCGGACGTCTCCGGCGAACGCAAGGTATCCGATGGAAACCTCATCACGGGCTGGATAAGCGTCGAATAAGCCTGTCCGGCAGGCATGAAACAGAGCACGCCCCCTCCGTGGGAGGGAGCGCGCCCGGGCGGGTCCTCGGCGCCTGACGCCCGCCACCGGCTCGGCGCCCGGCCCGCAGGCGGGCCCTCAGCGCCCGAACGCCCGGACCCGGCTCGGCGCCCGGCTCACGGACGGCCCCTCAACTCCTGGACGCCCGCCCAACGGCTGGGCGCCCAGCTCACGGGCGAGTCCTCGGCGCCTGAAACCCCCCGCCGGCTCGCAAGCGGGCCTTCAACCCCTGACGCCCGCCCACCAACTCGGTGCCCGGCTCGCAAGCGGGCCCTCAGCCCCTGACGCCCGCCGCCAGCTCGGCGCCCAGCTCGCGGACGGCCGCCAGACCGGAGTTCTCGTCGGGGGCGTCCAGAACGCGGCGGATGAACGCCGACCCCACGATGACGCCGTCGGCGTAGCCCGCGACCTCGGCGGCCTGCCGCCCGGTGCCGACGCCCAGGCCGACGCACACCGGCAGGGAGGTGTGCGGGCGGGTGCGCTCGACCAGGCCCTGCGCGGCCTCGCCGACCGATTCGCGGGCGCCGGTCACGCCCATCAGCGACGCCGCGTAGACGAAGCCGGTGCAGCTGTCGGCGACGGCCCTGATGCGGGCCTCGGTGGAGCTGGGCGCGACCAGGAAGACCGTGTCGATCCCGGCCGAGGCGCTGGCCTCGCGCCAGGGACCGGCCTCCTCGGGGGTGAGGTCGGGCGTGATGGTGCCCACCCCGCCCGCGCTCGCCAGGTCACGGGCGAAGCGGTCGACGCCGTAGCGGTCGATCGGGTTCCAGTACGTCATGACCAGGGTGGCGGCACCGGTGGCGGCCACGCCCTCGACCGTGCGGAGCACGTCGGCGATGCGGGTGCCGTTGGTCAGCGCCCGGTGGACGGCGTCCTGGATCGTCGGGCCGTCCATCAGGGGGTCCGAGTAGGGCAGGCCGATCTCGATCACGTCACAGCCGGCCTCCACCATGGCGGTGGCGACGGCGATCGCACCCTCCTTGCTGGGGAACCCGGCGGGCAGGTAGCCGATGAGGGCGGCGCGGTCGTCCGCCTTGGCCTTGGCGAACACCGTCTGGAGAGTCGTCATCGTTGCTTCCGTTGCGGTTCGTCCCCTCCGGGCCGCCGGAGGGAAGCAAGTCGGTCGTCAGAGGTTGAAGTACTTCATCGCGGTGCCCATGTCCTTGTCGCCCCGGCCCGAGAGGTTGACCAGGATCGTCGCCTCGGGACCCATCTCGCGACCCAGTTTGAGGGCTCCGGCGAGCGCGTGCGAGGACTCGATCGCGGGGATGATGCCCTCGGTGCGGGCGAGGAGGGAGAAGGCGTCCATCGCCTCGGCGTCGGTGATGCCGTGGTAGGTGGCGCGGCCGCTGTCCTTGAGCCAGGCGTGCTCGGGGCCGACGCCGGGATAGTCGAGCCCGGCCGAGATCGAGTGCGACTCGACCGTCTGGCCCTCGTCGTCCTGCAGCACGTAGGTGCGCGAGCCGTGCAGCACGCCGATGGAGCCCTCGGTGAGGGTGAGGGCGTGCTCGCCGCTCTCCAGACCCCGGCCGCCGGCCTCGTAGCCGTGCAGCTGGACGTCCTTGTCGTCGAGGAAGGCGTGGAAGATGCCGATGGCGTTCGATCCGCCGCCGACGGCGGCGGCGACCGCGTCGGGCAGCCTGCCGGTGAGCTCCAGCGTCTGGCGGCGGGCCTCGACGCCGATGATGCGGGCGAAGTCGCGGACGATCTCCGGGAACGGGTGCGGCCCGGCGATGGTGCCGAAGAGGTAGTGCGTACGGTCGACGTTGGCGACCCAGTCGCGGAACGCCTCGTTGATGGCGTCCTTGAGGGTCTGGCTGCCGTTGGTGACCGGGACGACGGTGGCGCCGAGCAGCTTCATGCGGGCGACGTTGAGCGCCTGGCGCTCGCAGTCGACGGCCCCCATGTAGATCACGCACTCCAGGCCCATCAGGGCGGCGGCGGTCGCGGTGGCGACGCCGTGCTGGCCGGCGCCGGTCTCGGCGATCACCCGCGTCTTGCCCAGGCGCTTGGTCAGCAGGGCCTGGCCGAGCACATTGTTGATCTTGTGGGCGCCGGTGTGGGTCAGGTCCTCGCGCTTGAGGACGATCCGGGCGCCGCCCGCCTGCTCGGCGAAGCGCGGGACCTCGGTCAGCGTGGTCGGCCGCCCGGCGTAGGTGCGCAGCAGGTGGTCGAACTCCCGCAGGAACGCCTCGTCGTTCTTCGCCTTGTCGTACTCCGCCGCGACCTCGTCCAGCGCCGGGATGAGCGCCTCGGGCACGTAGCGTCCGCCGAAGACGCCGAACTTGCCGTGGACGTCGGGGTCGTTGCCGTGGGCGGCGTTCCCCGCGAGGTCGGCGGTGGTGATGACGGTTCCCTCGTGCGTTGTCACTGCTTACTGCCCCTCGGGTCGGGATGCTGGGTGGGCACCGGCGGTGACCAGGTCGACCACGGCGGCCCGCGGGTCCTTGCCGGTCACCAGGCTCTCGCCGACCAGGACGGCGTCGGCGCCCGCCCTGGCGTAGGCGAGCAGGTCGTGGGGGCCGCGCACGCCCGACTCAGCGATCTTGATGACGCCGTCGGGGATCTTCGGAGCCAGCTTGGCGAACACTTCACGGTCGACCTCGAGGGTCTTGAGGTTCCGCGCGTTGACACCGATGATCTTGGCTCCGGCGGCGAGCGCCCGGTCGAGCTCCTCCTCGGTGTGCACCTCGACCAGCGGGGTCAGCCCGATCGACTCGGCCCGCTCGATCAGCGAGACCAGCGCGTTCTGGTCGAGCGCCGCGACGATCAGCAGCGCCAGGTCGGCACCGTAGGCGCGGGCCTCCCACAGCTGGTACGAGGTGACGATGAAGTCCTTGCGCAGCACCGGGATGTCGACGACGGCGCGCACCGCGGCCAGGTCGTCGAGGCTGCCGCCGAAGCGGCGCCGCTCGGTGAGCACGCTGATGACGTGGGCGCCGCCCGACTCGTAGTCGCCCGCCAGCGCGGCGGGGTCGGCGATCGCGGCCAGGGCGCCCTTGGACGGGCTGGAGCGCTTGACCTCGGCGATGACCGCCACCTGGTCGCCGCCCAGCGCCGCGTACGCGTCGCGGGGGGCGGGCGCCCGCCCGGCCCGCTCCTTGAGTTCGGCCAGCGTCACCTTCTCCTGCCGCTCGGCCAGATCGGCGCGGACTCCTTCGAGGATCTCCTCGAGCACGCTCACTTGCCCTCCTCGCGAAGCTCCGGGGCCAGGTTCGCGGACGCTGCCGTGTCCGTGGTTCGCTCGCTCCGCTCACTCACGAGTTAGGCCCCTCCCGAATCAACTGCCCTTGTTCCGCCGATGCTATCGGCCCTACCGGGGTTGCCCGGCCACGGGGTGAGACCTATCGGTGACTATGGGGCCAGGAATTCCCCAAAAGGAAGATTTCGCACTATCCAAAACACGACCATCAAAGCGAGCAATAACCACGCGTAGGCCGGGTGTATGGATTTCCAGGCGGGCGCCCCGCCGGATTTCCAGGCGCGCGCGCCGCCGGATTTTCCGGTGGGCCCGCCGCCGGACCAGGCGCGCAGCGCCCACCGGCCCCAGAGTACGACCAGCGCCGGGATCGCGAGCACGACGAGCGGGTTGAGCCCCAGGGCCGTCACGGGATCGCCGTGGACGAGCGCGTACACCGTCCGCAGGCCGCCGCAGCCGGGGCAGTAGAGGCCGGTGAGCATGAGGAACGGGCAGGTCGGGTAGTGGCCGGGCTCGTTGGGGTCGACCGTCCCCACGAACGCCACCGCCGCGCCCGCCGCGAGCGCGGCGCCGAGCGGGGCCAGCACGGCCGTCGCGCGCGACCCGCGCGAACCCTCGGTCCGCCCCGTCACCATGCCGTCAGCGCCCTTCGCCGGTGTCCAGCCCCTCACCGGCCACCCTACCCACGGCCCACGCCGCCCCCGGGCCGCCGGGGCGCCGGGGCGCCGGGCCACTGGGGCGCCGGGCCACTGGGGCGCCGGGCCACTGGGGCGAACCCTCGCCGGAACCGGAACCGGAACCGGAACGGGTCACGGGAACCTGGCGCGATCGATACCGTTCGCGGCTCCCGGCCGGGCCTGAGCCCGGTCATGAAGCGAACCGGCACCGGACGCCCGGCTTTCGCGTCAGTAGCTCGCGCCGCCGCCGATGAGGGCCGCGGCCCCGATCAGCCAGAAGAGCAACGCCACGCCTATCCAGCACAGGACGCTGAAGTAGGACAGGACCAGGCCGGCGATGGCCATGCCCCGGCCCTCCTCGCCCGTCCGCTTGATCTGTCCCAGCGAGATGTGGCCGAGCACCACGCCCACGAGCGAGGGAAGGCCGCAGATGAACAGCCCCGCGATGCCCATGATCAGCGAGGCGACGGCCATGCCGTTGTTGCCCCTGGGCGGCGGCGGCGCGCCGTACCCGCCGTAGGGGTCGTAGCCGCCACCGGGCTGGCCGTAGCCGGGCTGGCCGTAACCGGGTTGGCCATACCCGGGCTGGCCGTAACCGGGCTGGCCGTAATCGCCGTACCCTCCGGTGCCGTAACCGCCGCCGGATGAATCGTGGCCACCCGGGGGGCCGTAGCCGCCGCCCCCTGGGGTCTGGCCATAGCCATCCGAGTGATTGCCATAGCTCATGAATGACCCCCAATTATCCGAGTTGCGGGCGAAATCCTAGCGAAAATGCTCCGGGAAGGAGAGGCTCCGCTCACGCTTGTGAGCGCGTTGTGAGCAAGTCGTAGCCGAAAGCACACGCCCCGGCGTCTTGGGCGCCCCCAGAGGATCAGCGCCCGCGAAGTTCAGCGCCCGTAGAGGATCAGCGCCCGCGGGGGTCAGCGCCCGCGGGGGTCCGGGTCGGCCGTGGGGTCGGTGCCCTCGTCGAGGGCGTCCCACAGTGCCCGCTCGCTGGGGGCGCTCTCGGCGGGAGCGGGACGGCTCACGGCACCGCCGGGACCCGGCCCCGTCCCCTGACGGTCGTACCGGCCGGACATGCCCGGCCAGCGTCGGCCGCGCAGGATCGCCGCGACCCCTCCGGCCAGCAGCAGGAGCCCCCCGGCGGAGGCGAGGACCGGCCAGACGACGGCCTGCGCGACCTGCGGGGCGGTGCCCGCGGCCATCGGCGCCTGCTCGGCGGAGATCCGCAGCGCGGCGCTCGCGCCGCTCCCCCACCAGGAACCGGCGATCGTCCCGGCCCCGACGAGCGCCATCACCGCCCCGACGATCCCGCGCCACACGCCCCCCGTGGCGAGGACGGCGACCACCGCGGCGAGCGCCGCCCAGGCGGCGGGGCCGAGCGCGGGGACCAGTTCGGCCGCGGAGACCGCCACCTCGCGGGTGCCGTACGTCACGGTGAACCAGTCGCGCCCGGCGGCGAGGAGCACCAGCGCGGCGCCCGCCGCGCACGCGGCCAGCCAGGTGAACAGCTCCCGCCTGGCCGTCACGCCCGGGTCACCGTCAGCTCGCCGGCGTCGAAGCAGGTCCGGTCGCCGGTGTGGCAGGCGGCGCCCACCTGGTCGACCTTGAGCAGGATGGTGTCGCCGTCGCAGTCGAGCGCGGCGGACTTGACGTGCTGGACGTGGCCGGAGGTGTCGCCCTTCACCCAGTAGGCCCCGCGGCTGCGCGACCAGTAGGTGGCCCTGCCGGTGGTGAGCGTGCGGTGCAGCGCCTCGTCGTCCATCCAGGCGAGCATGAGCACCTCGCCGGTGTCGTACTGCTGGACGACGGCGGGAACCAGCCCGTCGGCGGTGCGCTTCAGCCGGGCCGCGATGGCGAGGTCAAGGGACATGCGGCAATTGTGCCGCAACCGGGGGGAGGGGTCGCGACCGGCCTTCGCTCCCCCCAAAAGGCGGCTCAGTGGCCGCGGTCGTCGTCGAGCACGTCGGCGGCGTGGACGACGATCCTGGGGTCGGGGGTGCCGACGATCTCGTGGTCCTTGTTCTCGTACTCGAACAGGCTCAGGACGTGGCGCATGGCCTCGGTCCTGGCCCGCTTCTTGTCATTGCTCTTGATCACCGTCCACGGGGCCTCCTCCGTGTCGGTGTGGATGAACATGTCCTCCTTGGCGGCGGTGTAGTCCTCCCACTTGTCGAGCGACTCCAGGTCCATCGGCGACAGCTTCCACTGCCGCACCGGGTCGACCTGGCGGATCACGAACCGGGTGCGCTGCTCGGACCGCGAGACCGAGAACCAGAACTTCACCAGGTGGATGCCGTCGCGGACGAGCATCCGCTCGAACTCGGGGGCCTGCTCCAGGAACTCCAGGTACTCCTCGGGGGTGCAGAAGCCCATCACCCGCTCGACCCCGGCGCGGTTGTACCAGGAGCGGTCGAAGAAGACCATCTCCCCGGCGGCGGGCAGGTGGGAGATGTAGCGCTGGAAGTACCACTGGGTACTCTCGCGCTCGCTCGGCTTCTCCAGCGCCACCACGTTCGCGCCCCTGGGGTTGAGGTGCTCCATGAACCGCTTGATCGTGCCGCCCTTGCCCGCGGCGTCGCGCCCCTCGAAGAGGACGACCATGCGCCCCCCGGTGTCCTTGATCCAGTACTGGAGCTTGAGCAGCTCGATCTGGAGCAGCCGCTTGAGCCGGTCGTACTCCGCCCGCTCCATCCGCTCGTCGTAGGGGTACTTCTCCCGCCAGGTGTCGACCGGGCTGCCGTCCTTGCGGACGAGGACGGGATCGTCGTCGTCATCGTCGTTGACCCGCAGATCGGTCAGCTCGTCGAGCAGGTCGCTGCGGTCTATCGCCGCGTGGACGTCCACCACGGGGAACTGGCTGTCCGACGGCTCCCCGCCAATCAACTCCGACATTCGACCCCTTCCCCTCGGGCGACGGTGAGACCCGCCTCCGTCCTGCCTCTACCTCCCTCTGAGCAGGCTAATCCTCCCCGGACGCCCCTTTCTCGGCGGGTGATCCACCCCGTCGCCACGGGGAATGATCGGCTTCGTCCAAAAACCTACTAAACAAGTAGGTCTTGACGGGATTGTGAACGTGTGTTGAAGTGATGCCGTGCGCCCAGAGTTCCGGCCGGCGGCGGGCGAGCACCTCGCCCGCCGCCGCCCCCACCGCCTCCCCTGTCGCCGCTGACCTGCGTCGCCGCCGTCCTTGTCGCCCCCACCCCTGTCGCCGCCGTCGCGCGACCTTCCGGCGCTCCGCCCTCGGAGCGCGCGCCACCCCTGTTCGGTACGACCAGCCAGAAAGGCCTCAACCATGCCCGTCGAATTCTCAGGCGCCGGCGGCGGTGACACACACGATCTCCCCGCGGCCCTCGCGAAGGCACCACCCCCGGTGACGGGCGGCCGGGGGCGCGGGTACGCGTCGAGCCGGACCCGGTCCGTCCCCGGGTCCGCCTCCCGCCGATCGGGCGGGTCCCGCGTGATCCTGGCCGCCACTCCCCCCGCGGGCGGCCCCCCGGACGGCCCCGGAGACACGGCGGCCGGTGAGCCCCCGCTGAAGGTGGTCACCACCCGCCACCCCGGGCGCTGGGTGGCGGCCCTGGGCGTCGCGGTGCTGCTGGCCATGGCGGTCAGCGCGCTGGTCACCAACCCGGCCTGGGAGTGGGAGGTGGTCGGGGAGTACCTGTTCGCGCCCTCGGTGCTGCGGTCGGTCGTGTTCACCCTGGAACTGACCGCGCTGGGAATCGTCTTCGGCTTCCTGCTCGGCACGGTCCTGGCGCTCATGCGGCTGTCGGGGAACCCGCTGCTCAACTCGGTCGCCTGGGGCTACATCGCGCTGTTCCGGTCGGTGCCGCTCATCCTGCAGCTGCTGTTCTGGTACAACCTCGCCCTGCTGTACCCGAGGCTCTCCTTCGGGGTGCCGTTCGGCCCGGCGTTCTTCGACATCGGGACGATGGACCTGATCGGCCCGGTCACCGCCGCCGCGCTGGGCCTCGCCCTGCACCAGGCCGCCTACGCCGCGGAGATCGTCCGGGCCGGGCTGCTCTCGGTGGACCACGGCCAGCGGGAGGCGGCCGCGGCGCTGGGCATCCCCAGGACCCGGCAGCTGTTCCGGATCGTCCTGCCGCAGGCCATGCGGTCGATCGTGCCGACCGCCGGAAACGAGATCATCGGCCTGGTCAAGGGCACCTCGGTCGTCTACATCATGGCCCTGCCCGAGCTCTTCTACCAGGTCCAGGTGATCTACAACCGCAACGGCAGGGTGATCGCCCTGCTGCTGGTGGCGACCATCTGGTACCTCGTCATGACCTCCGTGATGTCCGTCGCCCAGCACTACGTCGAGCGCCACTACGGCAGGGGGCGCGCATGAGCGCCACGATGGTCGAGCTGCGGGACGTACACAAGAGCTTCGGCCCGCTGGAGGTGCTGCGCGGGGTGGACCTGAAGGTCGCCGCGGGCGAGGTCACGGTGATCCTGGGCCCGTCGGGGTCGGGGAAGTCCACGCTCCTGCGTACCGTCAACCACCTGGAGAAGGTGGACAGCGGTTCGGTCAGCGTCGACGGGGAGCTGGTCGGCTACCGCAGGTCCGGCGACAGGCTGTACGAGCTGCCCGAGCGCGAGATCCTCCGGCAGCGCACCAAGATCGGCTTCGTCTTCCAGAACTTCAACCTCTTCCCGCACCTGACCGTGCACGAGAACGTCACCGAGGCGCCCCGGTCGGCCCAGCGCAGGCCGAGGGCGGAGGTGGACGCGCTGGCGACCCGGCTGCTGGAGCGGGTTGGGCTCTCCGACAAGGCGCGCTCCTACCCCCGCAAGCTCTCCGGCGGTCAGCAGCAGCGGGTGGCCATCGCCCGCGCCCTGGCCCTGGAGCCCAAGGTCATCCTCTTCGACGAGCCGACGTCCGCGCTGGACCCGGAGCTCGTCGGCGAGGTGCTCGACGTGGTCAAGGACCTCGCCGGGAGCGGCACCACCATGATCGTCGTCACCCACGAGGTCGGCTTCGCCCGCGAGGTCGCCGACACCGTGGTCTTCATGGACGAGGGCCGGATCGTCGAGCGGGGCACTCCCGCCGAGGTGCTGGACGCCCCCCGGCACGAGCGCACCCGCCTCTTCCTCAGCAAGGTCCTCTGACCCTCCCGCGAGGACCCTCACGAAGACTTCCCACGAAGACTTCCCACGACCCTCGCAAGGACCTCTCGCGAAGACCTCCCACGACCCTTGCGAAGACCTCCCACGAAGACCCCTCACGACCCTTGCGAAGACCTCCCACGAAGACCCCTCACGACCCTCGCGAGGACCTCCCACGAAACCCCCGCCCGAAGATCCCTCGCGCGGCTCCCGCGCGAATCCCCGGCACCACCCCACCACCCACCCGAGCAAGGACCGACATGTCGTTCACATCGAGGCTCGCCCCCGCCGTCGCCGCCCTGCCTCTCCTCCTCGCCGTCGCCTGCGGCGGCACCGCCGCCCCGGCCGGTACGACGAACAGGGCCGAGGCCGGCACGACCGCCCCGGCCACGGCCCCGTCCGGAACCGGCGGGATAAAGATCAACACCTCGCCCGAGCAGAACCGCGTCCGCGCCGAGAAGGTGGAGGCGATCGCCGCCAAGGTCCCCGAGGCGATCCGGTCCAAGGGCGCGCTGACCGCCGGGTTCAACGGCGAGGGCGCGCCGCCCCTGGTGTTCCTGGCCGACGACGACACCACCCTGGTCGGCGTGGAGACCGACCTCGCCCACCTGATCGCCGACGTGCTGGGCCTCCCCCTGAAGGAGGACAACACCTCCTGGGAGAACCTGTTCCTCGCGGTCAAGTCAGGCAAGTACGACCTGGTGCTCAACAACGTCACGGTGACGGAGGAGCGCAAGGACATCTACGACTTCGCCACCTACCGGGTGGACCAGCTCGCCTGGCAGGTCGGCAGGGACAGCCAGATCACCAAGATCGAGAAGCCCGCCGACATCGCCGGGCTGAACGTCTCCGTCGGCTCCGGCACCAACCAGGAGAAGATCCTGCTGGAGTGGGACGCGCAGAACCAGAAGGCCGGGCTCAAGGCCGCGAACATCCAGTACTACCAGAAGTACGGCGACGTCCTGCTCGCGCTGAAGTCCGGCCGCATCCAGGCCTACCTGGGCCCGAACCCGCCCATCGCCTACCAGGTCGCGGTGGGCGGCGACAGCAGGATCGTCGGCACGCTCTCGGGCGGCGGGCCGGTCGAGGGCCTGATCGCGGTCATGACCCTGAAGGGCAACGGCCTGGTCCAGCCGGTCAACGAGGCGATCAACACGCTCATCGAGAACGGCAAGTACGCCGAGGTGCTCAAGCGCTGGGGCCTGGACAACGAGGCGCTGCCCACCTCGAAGATCAACCCGCCCGGCCTGCCGAGGCAGCCGAAGTGACGGTCGACTCCGCGAGGCCCGCCGCCCCGGGCGAACACCTCCGGGTCCGGTACGTGGCCGTCGGCGACCCCGAGGTCAGGCCACTCCTCGCGGACCTGCATCACGAGTACACCAGCAGGTACGGTCCCAACGAGGAGATGAGCCGCTACCCCGACGAGCGGTTCACCCCGGAACACGGGGGCGCGTTCCTCGTCCTCGTCGAGGACGGGCGGACCGTCGCCGGGGGCGCGTTCTTCCGCCACGACGAGGAGACCGCCGAGCTCAAGCGGATCTGGACCCACCCCGGCCACCGCAGGCGCGGCCTGGGCGCCGTCGTCGTACGGGAACTGGAGCAAGAGGCCGCGCGGCAGGGCTATCGCAGGATCTACCTGACCACGGGCCCCCGGCAGCCGGAGGCGGCCGGGCTGTACCTCTCGACCGGATACAGCCCGCTGTACGACCTGACGGCCGACCCCGAGACGGTCGGCCCCCATCCCTTCGAGAAGGCCATCCCGCAGGGCCGCTAGGAGCGGGCGGCCGAGACCCAGGAGGCGTGCAGGTCGGCGTAGACCCCGGGCCGTCGTACCAGCTCGGCGTGCGGGCCGCGCTGCACGATCCGCCCCTTGTCGAAGACGAACACCTCGTCGGCCGCCTCGGCGGTGGAGAGCCGGTGGGCGATGGAGACGGCGGTGCGGCCCCGGGTCACACCCTCCAGGGCGCGGGCCAGCCGCACCTCCGTCGCCGGGTCCACCGCGGAGGTGGCCTCGTCCAGCAGCAGCAGGTCGGGGTCGGCCAGGTAGGCGCGGGCGAGCGCGACGAGCTGGCGCTCGCCCGCCGACAGCGACTCGCCGCGCTGGCCGACCCTGGTCGCGAGGTCGGCGGGCAGCCCCTCCAGCCAGTCGGTGAGCCCCAGCTCGGTCATGGCGAGCCGGATCTCCGCCTCGGTCGCCGAGGGGCGGCCGAAGGCGATGTTCTCGGCCAGGGTGCCGTCGAACAGGAAGCCGTCCTGGGGCACCATGACGATACGGCTGCGCAGGGAGGAGAACCGGACGTCCCGCAGGTCGTGGCCGTCGACCGTGATCCGCCCCGAGACCGGGTCCATCAGGCGGGTGAGCAGCTTGGCGAAGGTCGTCTTGCCGGAACCGGTCTCCCCCACCACGGCGATCCGCGAGCGCGGCGGGATGTCCGCCGAGACCTCGTGCAGCACCGGCACCCCTCCGGGATAGGAGAATCCCACGTCCTCGAAGGAGACCGAGATCGGGCCGCGCGGCAGCTCGACGCCCTCCGGGCCCGGGTCGGCGACGTCGGCGGGGGTGTCGAGCACGCCGAGGATGCGCCGCCACCCGGCGACGGCGTTCTGCGCCTCGTTGAGCACCTCGGTGGCGATCTGCATCGGCGAGACGAACAGCGTGATGAGGAACAGGAAGGCGACCAGGCGACCCTCGGTGATGTCCTCGGCCAGCCCGAGCCGCACCCCGACCAGCACCACGGCCGCCAGGGTGACGGCGGCGACGATCTCGGTCAGCGGGAACACGGTCGCGACGATCCGCTGGGTGCGGGCCTGCGCCGCCATGTTGGCGTCGATCGCGACGTCGAGCCGCTCGGCCGTACGGGCCTCGGAGCCGTGGGCCCTGATCACCGCCGCGCCCACGACCGACTCGCTGACGGCCGAGAGCATGTCGCCGGTGCGCTCGCGGACCCGCGTGTAGGCGCCGGACAGCCACCGCTGGAAGCGCGGCAGGACGACCATGAGCGGCAGGAAGCACAGCCACACCACCAGGGCGAGCTGCCAGGAGTAGACGAACATCAGCGCGGTGGCGACCAGGAGCTGGCCCAGGGCGATGATGATCATCAGCCCGCCCCACTGCATGAACACGCTGATCTGGTCGACGTCGCCGGTGACCCGCGAGACGAGGGCGCCGCGCCGCTCGGAGTTCTGGGTGAGCACCGACAGGTCGTGCACGTGCCGGAAGCCGCGCACCCTGAGCGTGGCGAGCGAGGACTCGGTGGCCCGGTAGAGACGGACGTTCATCAGGTACGCGCACAGCGCGGTGAGCACCACGGCGGCGGCGCACAGCAGCACGGCGGTGCGGATGTAGGCCACGTCCGGGGCCCCTCCCCCGAGCCCCCTGTCGATGGTCTGCTGGACGGCGATCGGCACGATGATCTTGCCGACCGTGGCCACCACGGCGAGCGCGAGCGTACCGGCCAGCCCCCTGCGGAACTCCGGTGTGAGCGACAGGCCGTGCCTGACGGTGGCCAGGCCCGAGCGTTCGACCCCCTGGAACGAGCTCACCGGCACCACCCTCCCGGCGGGTTGTGCTTCCTCACGCGCTGACCTCTTCTTCCTGTTCGGCGGCGAGCGCCTCGCGCTCGGCGCCCTGGCGTTCGTAGGCGGTGACCAGGTTGCGGTAGCCCTCGCAGCGGGCGAGCAGCTCCGCGTGGGCGCCCCGGTCGACGACCCGGCCGTGGTCGAGGTAGACGACCTCGTCGGCCAGGGCGATGGTGGCCATCCGGTAGGCGATGACGACCACCGTGGAGACCTGGGCCGCGTCCCGCAGCCCGTACAGGATCCTCGCCTCGACCTGCGGGTCGACGCTGGAGGTGGCGTCGTCCAGGACGAGCAGCCGCGGGCGGCGCACCAGCGCGCGGGCCAGGGCGATGCGCTGGCGCTGGCCGCCCGACAGGGTGGTGCCGCGCTCGCCGACCCGGGTGTCCAGCCCCGAGGGCAGCGCGCTGACGAACCCCTCGGCCTGCGCCAGGCGCAGCGCCTCCCAGACGTCCTCGTCCCCGACCGGCCGGCCGAGGGTGACGTTGCCGCGTACGGTGTCGTCGAACAGGAACGTCTGCTGCGGCACCAGCGCCACCGCGTCGCTCACCCCGTTCCTGGCGATGTCGCGCAGGTCCGTGCCGTCCACCAGCACGACGCCCTCCGCCGGGTCGACCAGGCGCACGAGCGCCTGGGCGAGCGTCGACTTGCCGGAGCCGGTGGGGCCGACCAGGGCGACGGTACGGCCGGGCTCGACCTCCAGGCTCACCTCGCGCAGGACGGGGAACTCGCCGTCGCCGTACGCGTAACCGAGGGCGCGGACCTCCAGCCTGGCCGGGTCGGTGCCGGGCAGCTCGACGGCGCCGTGCTCCATGGAGCCGGTGGCGTCGAGCACGGCCCGGATCCGGTCGTAGCCGACCACGGCCCGGGGCAGCTCGGCGAGCACCCAGCCCAGCGCGCGGATCGGGAAGGCCAGCAGGGTGAACAGGTAGGCGACCTGGACGAGCACGCCCGAGCCGATCGCGCCGCTCTCCAGCCGCATCGCGCCGATCAGCAGCACGGCGAGCACGCCCAGGGTGGGCAGCGCCTCCAGCATCGGGTCGAACAGGCCGCGGACCCGGCCCACGGCGATGTTGGCGTCGCGCAGCTCGCCGGCCTTGGCCTGGAACCTCGCGGTCTCCTCGTCCTCGCGGCCGAGGGTCTTGACGACCAGGGCGCCGTCGAAGCTCTCGTGGGCGATCTCGCTGACCTCGGCGCGCAGCTGCTGGGCGCGGGTGGCCAGCGGGTTGAGCCTGCGCTGGTAGACCAGGTTGAGCACGGCGATCGCGGGGAAGACCAGGAAGCCGACGAGAGCGAGGACCGGGTCGGTGATCACCATCGCGACGGCGGCGGTCACCAGCATCACGACCACGCCGACGGCCATCGGCAGCGGGGCGAGCGGCGCCCAGGCGGCCTCCACGTCCGACCCGGCGTTCGACAGCAGCTGCCCGGTCGGGTGCCTGTGGTGCCAGGACAGCGGGAGCCTCAGATACTGGCGGGTGACGTCGCGGCGCGAGCGGGCCTGCATCCGATACTGCATGACCCCGGCGAAGTACCGCCGCCCGGCCACGCCCAGCGCCTTGAGCAGGGAGACCCCGAGGATGAGGAGCGCGCCGAGGGTGAGGGTGGCGGTCGTGATCCGCCCGTCCCTGAAGGCCGGGAGCACGACGTGGTCGGTGGCCCAGCCCAGCGCCCACGCCGCGGCGACGGTCATCACGCCGTACAGGGCGCTGGAGAGCACCGCGGCGGAGAAGATCGCCTTCTCCGCCCGGACGGCCACCCCCAGAACCCCCAGTCCCCTGCGCATGACTGCGGTGGTCATCTTGCTCGCCACGCGGGGGGTGTCCTTTCGACGGGGAACGTTTCTACCTATGTCCCTATCACTGTGGATCATCCGGTTATTCCCGAACCACCTTCGGTTAGTGTCACGTTCACACCTCCGGTTGCTCGTACAACGGCTCGTTAGGAACTGAGATGAACTACGCCCGCGCCGAACGATCCGCGCTCAGCGACCTGTTCGACCGGCTCGGCCCGGACGCCCCCACGCTCTGCGAGGGCTGGACCACCTCCGACCTCGCCGCCCACCTCGTCGTCCGCGAGAGCCGCCCCGACGCCGCCGGAGGCATCCTCCTCAAGCCGCTGGCCGGATACACCGCCAGGGTGCAGGAGTCCACGAAGGCCAGAAAGGGGTACGCCGGCCTCGTCGACCTCGTGCGTTCCGGGCCCTCGGGGGTCTACCGCCTGCCCGGCCTGGACCAGGCGGTCAACACGACGGAGCTCTTCGTCCACCACGAGGACGTGCGGCGGGCGCAGCGGGTCTGGGAGCCTCGGGAGCTGCCCGCCGGGCTGGAGGAGAGGTTCTGGAAGCAGGTCCACCGCGGCGCGCGGATCTTCCTGCGCCGTTCTCCCGTACGGGTGGTCCTGCACCGCGTCGGCGGGGGTGTCGCCGTCGGCGGTCCCAAGGAGGGGCCGCAGGTCGAGGTGACGGGCACGGCCGGGGAACTGCTGCTGTTCTGCTTCGGCCGCCAGTCCCACGCCAAGGTCGAGGTGAGCGGCGACGACGAGGCCGTGGCGAAGCTGATGGACGCCTCCCTGGGCGTCTGAGCGGACGTCCGGGCGGCCTGTACGTCCAGGCGGCCTGTACGTCCAGGCGGCCTGTACGTCCAGGCGGACGTCCAGGCGGACGTCCGGACGGGTGCGTCCGGACGGGCGCTTGGGCGGGGGGAAAGGTGGGAGGAGCCGGACGGGCGGGAAACCGGGGAGGCTAGCGGATGCCGTCGCCCCGGTCCCGGCTTCCGGCCTTCGCCAGACCCCGGGCGATCATGTAGCCGACCGTGAGGATGGTGATGTACTTGATGGCCTGCTCCGCCCCGAAGGGGTCGCCGTAGCCGCGCGAGTCGCCACCGACCACGAAGGCCGTGATCACGATCGCGACCAGGATGACGATGTAGGCGATGAGCTCGGTCGTCTGGAACGCGGGTTTCGTCTCCGTGCCCACCCCGTGAGAGCCGACGTTCCGCGGCCGGTCACCTGGCTGTCCTGATCCGACGGGCGATGTCATCGTCACCACTCCTTGCTCCTGAATAATTACCCATAGTTACGATACATCGACCAATTCCCCCCTTTTGCAGCCACAAACGCCGCACCAGCCACCCACGATCGCGCCGGAGAGGCGCACCAGGCGCCGACAAGAGGCCGCAAGGTCAAAAGGCATCCCGAAAAGCAGGCCGACCCCCCCTCGAACGGCAGGGCTCCCCGGCCGTCCCCGGCTCGCCCGACGGCGAGGTCACGCATTTGCCGACACCGATCGCCATACCGGAACCCCCGGCACGAACGACGCGTCAGGCCGGCCACCGGATCGGCGATGACCAGCAAAAACCACCCCCGCGATCGGCGTATGCGCGACGCCGGGCTACCCCTACCGGTATACCTGGCATTGAAGATTGGACAGGAGCCCCTCGCGACCGCACGATGGCGAGTGTGACCTATGCCAAACTCGCCACCGGACCGCGGCTCGCCACCGCGAGACGGGTATGATCATCAAAATCCGGGAGCCACCCGGGCCGCAGATGCCAAAGATCGATAAAATTCGGGTATATACGGCTGGGATTGGAACTGCCAGGAGGCCCCCATGCAGGTCAAGAAGATCCTCACCTACCTCGCGGTAGCTTTCGTGGTCTTCTATCTGTTCACCAAGCCCGCCGAGGCGGCGAGCGCGGTCAACGGAGTCTTCGACGGGATCATAAGAGGAGCGGACCAGTTGGCCCTGTTCTTCACCCGCGTGCTCACCTAATCGTCAGGCGGGCCCCCCGCCCCGAACCGCGTCACCCGCGCTCCCGGCTGACCCACAGGGGAGCGCACCCACCTCGAACGCCATGCCGTCGGCCCCGCCGATCCCGGAAACGCATCCGGCTCCGCTGATCCCGGAGCCGTATCGCGACGATCACCGGAAGCGGCCACGGCCCCCTCGTCCCCGCCAACCGTCCACGAGGTCACACCCGCGCCCCGCCGTCCGAGGCCGCGCGGCCCCGCCGTACAGAGTGGTACGGAAACAGGGTGGCAAGAGACACCCGCGTGACATGACACGAAGGCCACCCGTACGGCGAACGTCCTGACCCGATCATGGATGACCCCGGAAGACATCACGGCACTTCCTTGATGATCTCTCCGGCACCCTGGGGAAAAGTCCGTTTCTCGTACGGGGGATCGTTCATGCGCGGCAAGCAGGGGTTTCCCTGGATCGGGGTCATCGTCGCCGGGGCCGTCGTGTGCGGCGTGCAGGCGACCCCGGGAGTCGCCCTCGCGACCCCGGCACCGGACCCGGCCCTGACCTCGACACCGGCCTCGGCCCCGGCCCCGGCTCCCATGCCACCCTCCGCCCGGACACCGGCCCGCGGGCCCGTGCCCCCCTTCCTCGCGGACTCCTCGTCCCTCTCGGCCTACCCGCCCCTCGGCCACTTCGGCGCCGGCGTCGACCGGCCGCTGAAAGGGAGGATCACGCTGGCCAACCCGACCGGCGAGACGACGGCCTTCAGGGTGCTCGACCCCACCCTCCTGCCCGCCGGGGTCACCCTCGACGCCGACGGCCTGCTCGGCGGCGCCTCGCGGGTGCCCGGCACCTGGACGGTCCCGGTCGAGGCGTGCGTCCCCTCCGGCCGCTGCACCTCCGGCACGGTGACGATCACCGTCACCTGCCGGTGCGCCCGCCCGCTCCCCCCGTCTCCCTCCCTCACGGGTGCGCCCTGCTCCGCCGGCGACGTGACCACCGAGTAACCGCGGGCCGGAATCTCACAATCGTCCAGGATCATCCCCCGGGCGGGCGTCCCGGGTGCTTCCCCTCCCCCCGAGGACGTGTTACGCAGGAGACATGGGAGATCAGCAGGTCGTGACCGGCCCCCACCCGTTCGACGCCGCCGCGGCGCACGTCGCCGAACGCGCCGACACCGAGGGCGTCGAGCTGGTCCGCTTCCTGTACGCCGACCACGGCGGCGTGATCAGGGGCAAGGCCGCCTCCCGCTCCCGCCTGGCCGAGCGGCTCCGTACCGGCATCGGGCACACCGTGGCGATGATGGCGATGAACATGCTCGACGAGCTCCAGGACGTCGAGGGCCTCGGCCCGGTGGGAGAGGTCCGCCTCGTCCCCGATCCGGCCACGTTCGTCCACCTGCCCTACGCTCCCGGCGCCGCGGCCATGCTGGCGGACCTGCGCCAGGTCGACGGCTCCCCCTGGCCCGTCTGCCCGCGCACCTTCCTGCGCGAGGCCGTCGCAGCCCTGGCCGCCGAGGGTCACGCCCTCGTCGCCGCCTACGAGCCCGAGTTCACCCTGGGCCGCCGCGAGCCCGACCCCGCGGGCGGCCCGGACCGCCTGGTCCCCGCCGACGACAGCCTGTGTTACTCCAGCGTCGGCTTCAACCAGGTCCACGACTACACGATGGCCCTGATCCGCGCCCTGGAGAGCCAGGGGCTGCGGCCCGAGCACTACCATCCCGAGCTCGGCCACGGCCAGCACGAGCTGTCCATCCACCACGCCCCCGCCCTGCGGGCCGCCGACAACCAGGTGATCTACCGCGAGACGGTCAGGGGCGTCGCCGCCCGCATGTCGATGTGGGCCTCCCTCGCCCCCAAGCCCCTCGCCGACCAGGCGGGCAACGGCGCCCACCTCCACGTCTCCCTGTGGGACCCCGAGCTGCGGGCCAACGCCTTCGCCGACCCCTCCGACCGCTACGGCATGTCGGCCACGGCCTACCGCTTCATCGGCGGCCTGGTCGCCCACCTCCCGGCACTCACCGCGCTGACCTGCGGTTCGGTGAACGGCTTCCGGCGCCTGGCCCCGAGGTCGTGGGCGAGCGCGTACGCCTGCTACGGCATGGACAACCGTGAGGCGGCGGTGCGGATCTGCTCCCCCACGGGACGCGACGCCGCGGCGTCGGCCAACCTGGAGCTCAAGCCCTCCGACTCCTCGGCCAACCCCTACCTGTCGCTGGGCGCCGTCATCCACGCGGGCCTGGACGGCATCCGCCGCGGCCTCGACCCCGGCGACCCCGTCAACGTCGACCCCGCCACCCTCCCCGCCGGACGCGTGCCCCGCCTCCCTGCCTCCCTGGACGAGGCGCTGGACGCCCTGGAGGCCGACGACGTCCTCATGGACGCCCTGGGTCCCCTGCGCGCCTCCGCCTACCTGGCCGTCAAACGCTCCGAGGCCCGGACCTTCGCCGCCCAGGACGCCACCTACGAGCTTTTCCACCACTTCCGAGTCTTCTAGGTCCTAATATCCCCACATATGCGGGAGGGTGCGACAAGAAGCGGAACCGGAACGGCACTGGCACTCGTCCTCCTGCTCGGCGGATGCGGCTCCGGAGGCGAGCGGGAGGCGACCCCGGCCCCGTACGTGACACCGTCGGCGCTGCTCCCCGAACCGCCGCCGGCGCCACCGTCGTCGTCCCCCCGGCCCGCGCCGTCGCGTTCCCCAGGGTCGCCGCCCGCCGAGGGAAAGGGCGGACGCGACCCCGACGACGTCAACGGCGACGGCTTCGCGGACCTGACCTTCGTCATGTCCCACGCCTCTTGGTCGCCCGACCTCGTGATCGTGTACGGCTCGAAGGGCGGCCTGAACCCCCGGACCAGGACGGTGGTGCCCGGCGCCCACCTCGAGTTCACCGGGCCCACGAGCACGGCCGACCTGGACGGCGACGGCTTCGCCGACGTCCTCGTCCACGGCCACGTGGTGCGGCGCGGCCCCGCCACGGACAGCCCGCACATCCTGTGGGGCGGCCCGAAGGGGGTGGACCCGGAGGCGGTGCCGACCGCCGTCCCGACGTCCCTCACCCCGCGCGCCTTCTCCCACGGGACGCTGCCGGGTGACTTCGACGGCGACGGAGAAGCGGATCTGGTGCTGAAGACGCCGATGACGAGGGGAACGTCCGAGCACCGGGAGAGCCTGGCCGTGCTGTACGGGCCGTTCACCCGGCAGGGCGTCCCCCGCCGCCACACCGTCCAGCCCTCTCCGGGCGACGTGGGCTTCCACGGCCTGGCCGTCGGCAAGGTCGGCGGACGCCGCGCCGGCGACCTGCTCGTGTACGACGGAGGCGACGACGGGCAGGCGGAGACCTGGCTCGTCAGGGGCGGCCCCGGCGGACTGTCCCGCCAGGCCCGCAGGCTGAACAAGGGCAAGTCCTTCGCCTTCGGTGACTTCGACGGGGACGGCAGGGGCGACGTCGTGGTCGCCGACAGCGGCAGCCGCACCAACGAGCCGGGGTACGACACCGAGCCGCCCTCGGTCGACGGCGTGATGACCGTCTACTTCGGCGGGACGCGCCGCACACCGCAAACGTTCAGGAACCTCAGGTTCGCGCGGACGCTGACGGCGGGAGACTACGACGGCGACGGGACCGACGACCTCGCGATCGACCGCGGCCCCGACGGCGTCGAACTGCTCCACGGCGGGGGAGGCGGGCTACGACGCGGCGGGAAGACGATCCGCCGGTCCGGACCGGCCACCGACCCGACCGGCGGGAAACCGCACCCTTCGGAACGCCTGGCGCGCCCGTGGACGTCCGCCGACTACGACGGCGACGGACGGGACGAGCTGCTGCTGACCTGGTCCCCCACGGGATCGAACCCGGCGTTGTCCCTGTGGTGGGTGACGGACGGCGACCGCGACGAGAACACCTTCGACACCGGTAACTGGTAGAACATCGGCCAACCTTCCGCGCCGATCGGCGCCGGGGCCACACCGTTCCAGGTACGGCTACGTCATCAACCGCCCACCCCCGACCTCTGGGCGGCGCGCAGACACCGCTCACCCCATTTCGGCGTCCTCACTTTCCAGCATTCTCGTCTCTTCAAGTAATCATGTGGATACGATTCGTTCACGCCGACTTCAGGGGCCCTGCGAGGTGAAGGAAAACCGCATCCCCCTCGACCACCGCCGCTGCGGCAGGACACCGCGCGCCCGATCGTTCACCTTCGACCGGCAGTGCGCGGGGGCGGGTCACGACGCGAACCAGGAACTCCCGAAAGGACCACCGAGCCCATGAGCAGCCCGCCGGGAACCATGAGCGAACGCACCGCTCAGCCACGCTATGAGGTGTGCGGCAACCCCGATACCGTGGTACGCATGACCGTCCCGCATGGCCACCAACCTCACGGAACGCTTCCGTGGGCTCCGCGTTACTGGAACGCGGACGAGTTCATGAGCCATGACTTCGGCGACGTCGGCCGCCGCTTCGAGCTTGAGGACGGCTGCATCGTGATGACCCCCGCGCCCTCCATCCGGCACCAGCGCATCGCCCGCCGCCTCATCAACGCCATCGAGGCATGCCTGCGGGCCAACGACCTGGACCTCGACGTGGAGGGGCCGGTCAACTACCGCCTCAACTCCGACACTGTGTTCGCCCCCGATGTCGCCGTCTTCCAGCGCGGCACCGACAGTGACCTCTACGTGGAACCGCACGAGATCGAGATCCTCGCGGAGGTCACGTTCACCAACTCCAACCGCGACCGCCTCACCAAGATGAACCGCTACGCCCGGACCAAGTGCGAGTGGTACTGGATCATCGACCAGAACACCCTGGTCGTCGACGTCTACCAGCTCGACGGTGACGTCTACCGGCAGGTGGCCGCCCTCGCCCCCGGCAGCGCCGCCACCCTGCCCGGCCCCGTTCCCCTGACGATCGACCCTGGAACCCTTGCCTGAAAGGCGGGCGTGTCACGTGCGGGGCGCGTCGGGGTAGCGGGCCCACAGGGGGGTGCGCCACTGCTGGTGGATGTCCGTGCGATCACAGGTCCGGAGGGTGAGTTCCGTTCCGATCTCGTGCGACTCGCCTTCCACCCGGAGGCAGCGGCCGGTCAGGCGATGCCTGATCTCCCAGTACTGCCACTCGCGCGCGGTGTCCCGCGCGTCGAGGTCCCAGATCGCGTCGGCCGGAGGGGCCTCTCTCGGGCAGATCGGCCGCCGGACGACCCCCGCCGCGTCGTCGCCCGCCTGGGGGACCACGCAGCCGGACCCGTTGCGGATCACGTACGCCCCCGGCCTCGGGGGGACCTCCTGGTAGGTGAACGCCTGGTTGGGCTCACCGTGGCAGTCCCAGCGCAGGAGCCGGCCGCCCGTGAAGGGAACGTCGACGCAGTCGCCGTTCTGGGCGCTGGCGATCGCGCTGCCCGTGCCGGGCGGCAGGCCCCTGGTGATCTGCCAGTACTGGCCGATCCGGTCGGAACAGTTCTGCAGGACCAGTGCGACCCCAGGGTCGCGGACCGTCTTCTCGACGTCGATACAGAGTTCACCGCCGTGGGAGGCGATCCTGCCCCGGGAGGTGCCGTCGATCAGACGCCACAGTTGCCCGTCGGAGGTCTCGTCGCACAGGGAGTTGGTGAGATGGGAGGACTGGCGGGGGAGCCTGGCCTCCACGTCCAGGCAGAGCCTCGATTCGGCGTTGACGATCCGGTGGTGCAGGATCCCCTCGTGCCGGACGGGCTGAAGATCCCAGCTGCGTTCGGGTTTCGGCTCCTCGTGGGCCAGTGACCCGCCGAGCCGGACCCGCTTCACCGGCTCGCCGCCGTAGACCATGGGCTGCCCCACCGCGAACCGGGAGACGACCATGACCCCCCGCGCCTCGAAGTCGGGCGCGGACAGCGACCCGTACACGGCGACCGCACCCCACAGCGTGAACGCCACCGCCCCGGCGACACAGAGCACGACGGCGCCCTGTCGCGACACACCGAACGACACGGGCACCACCGCCCCGACCCCCGCCGCCCCCGTCTCGGAGCCGGCCCGATCCCGCTCCTGCCACCAGGCCAGGACTCCGGTCAGGATCAGCGAGCAGAGGAAGAACTCGACCCGGAACTCGACGTCACCGGTCGTCCAGTTGATGAACAGACCGCCCAGAGTAACGACAAGCGCAAGTTTCCCGGCATTAAGAAAGTGTCGATCCAATGAGAATATTATCTTCTTTCTGGAAGCTACCGGAGCAGGCATATATACTCACACCTGACATTATTAGACGAGAAACCCGGGCGTCCGAAAATCGCCGGAGATAACATCATCCGGCCGAGGCCGTCACCATTCCGGCCCAGCACACGATACGCCGCCCCACCTCGCCCCAACCGGCGGTTCCCCAACGCCGACCAGGCCGAACCCGGCCACCGTGAAGCGCAAAGGCGCTCGGCCACCCGCGCCACGTGGCCCCCCGGGACACGACGAGGTCGCAGGCGAAACACAAAGCCACCGGCAGAACCCACTCGCGGAACGCGCTCACAGAACATCGCCCATAAACCCGCTGTAACGCCGGCGAACCATTCGGCGATCCACAGAACCGGTACGGTCGACAACACCGCCGTCAAATCAGGCGCCGATCATCGCGTTCCCCCGAGCGAAGGAGCACGCCGTGCCCGAAACCCCCAGGAGATCTTCGAGCGGTACGTCCGGGCCGGAGCCGTGACCCGGGACGCCGCGGCGCTGGCCGAGCTGTTCACCGTGGACGGCGTCATCGAGGCGCCGCTCGTCCCGGCCGGTCACACCTACCCCAGGCGCCTTGAGGGGCGCGAGGAGATCCGCGAGGCGATGGCCGCGCACTACAGGCGGCCGGTGCGCGCCGACCGCACGTTGAACGTGGCCGGGACCCGGTACGCGCTGCACACCACCGTCGACCCCGACGTGTTCGTCGCCGAGATCGACACCGCCTTCGACGGAGGCGCCGGGCCCACGACCATGTCGCTGGTGCAGATCTTCCGCCTCCGCGACGGGAAGATCGCCCTACTGCGCGACTACTTCGCCCCCGAGGAAGTGGAGTGAGGGCGTCCGCGGCGCTCGACGACGTCAGCGAACGCGCCTGCTCGGCGGCTACCTGGCCGCGCGCGCCGAGCATCGGCGGCACTCGACGACGTCAGCGGACGGGATGCCCCGCCCCCCGCAGCGCGTCCTTGACGTCACCGATCTTGAGCTGCCCGAAGTGGAACACCGACGCCGCCAGCACCGCGTCCGCCCCCGCCTCGACCGCGGGAGGGAAGTCGTCGACGGAACCGGCCCCGCCGCTGGCGATGATCGGAACCGACACCTCGGCCCGTACGGCCCGGATCAGCTCCAGGTCGTAGCCGTCGCGGGTGCCGTCGCCGTCCATGGAGTTGAGCAGGATCTCCCCCACCCCGAGCTCCTCGCCCCGCCGGGCCCACTCCACCGCGTCGATGCCGGTGCCCCGGCGGCCGCCGTGCGTGGTCACCTCGAAACCGGACGGCGTCGGCGGGCCGTCGACGATCCGGCGGGCGTCCACCGACAGCACGATGCACTGCGCCCCGTACCGCCGCGACGCCTCGGTCAGCAGCTCGGGCCGGGCGATCGCCGCCGTGTTCAGGCTCACCTTGTCGGCGCCCGCCCGCAGCAGCTTGTCGACGTCCTCGACCGAGCGCACTCCCCCGCCCACGGTCAGCGGGATGAACACCTGCTCGGCCGTCCGGCTGACCACGTCGTACATCGTCGACCGGTCGGAGCTGGAGGCCGTGATGTCCAGGAACGTCAGCTCGTCGGCCCCCTCCGCGTCGTAGCGGCGGGCCAGCTCGACCGGGTCGCCCGCGTCACGGAGGTTGTCGAAGTTGACGCCCTTGACCACCCGCCCGGCGTCCACGTCCAGGCAGGGAATCACTCGCACCGCGACAGTCATCTGCGACCCCCTCAAGAGCTCACTGCGGCGAGGGCGTCCTCGAGGGTGAAGGCCTGCGCGTACAGGGCCTTACCCACGATGGCCCCCTCGACGCCGATCGGGACCAGCGAGGCCAGGGCGCGCAGGTCGTCCAGGGACGACACGCCGCCGCTGGCGACCACCGGCTTGTCGGTGCGCGAGCAGACCTCGCGCAGCAGGTCGAGGTTGGGGCCGCGCAGCGTGCCGTCCTTGGTGACGTCGGTGACGACGTAACGGGGACAGCCGTCGCCCTCCAGGCGCTCCAGGACCTCCCACAGGTCGCCGCCCTCCTGGGTCCAGCCACGGGCGGCCAGGGTCGTCCCCCGCACGTCCAGCCCGATCGCGATCCGGTCGCCGTACTCAGAGATGATCTTGGCGCACCAGGCGGGGTTCTCCAGCGCCGCGGTGCCGATGTTCACCCGGCGGCAGCCGGTGGACAGCGCGATCTCCAGGGAGGCGTCGTCACGGATGCCGCCGGACATCTCCACGTTGACGTCGAGCGCGCCGACCACGGTGGCGAGCAGCTCCCGGTTGCTGCCCCGGCCGAAGGCGGCGTCGAGGTCGACCAGATGGATCCACTCGGCACCGGCCTCCTGCCAGGCGAGCGCCGCCGACAGGGGGTCGCCGTACGACGTCTCGGTGCCGGCCGCGCCCTGGACCAGGCGGACCGCCTGCCCGTCGGCGACGTCCACGGCGGGAAGCAGCTCAAGCGACATCGGTTCAAGACCTCCGGTCGAAGACAAGGGTGAGGAAAAGCGGTACGAACAGCAAAGAGATGACGAGCGCCCCGAACCGGGCCGCCCACGAGGACCACAGCAACCAGACGATCACCTGGACGATCAGGAACAGCACCACCGCGACACCGTTCTGCGCCCGGCGGCGGCGGGCCATGATGCCGCCCTGGGACGCGATGCGGACGGGCCTGCCCGGCAGCAGAGCGACCAGCCTGCCGACCCGCTCACGTCGCCGCGCCAGCCGCGCCTCCCGCTCGGCGCGCAGGGCCGCCTGGCGTGCCTGCTCGGCCTCCCGCTCGGCCCTGCGTCTGGCCCGCTCCTTGCTCATCGGGCACTCCCGGGCGCCCCGAACGGGACACTCACCGGCACCCCGCACGAGACCCATGAGATCACGTGACGGTCCCGAGCCAGTTCGTGAGCAGGTGCGCCCCGGCGTCGCCCGACTTCTCCGGGTGGAACTGGGTGGCCGCCAGCGGGCCGTTCTCCACCGCCGCGACGAACGGGACCCCGTGCTCGGACCAGGTGACCAGCGGATCGTCGAAACCCGGCCCGGCCTGGAGCTCCCAGGAGCGCACCCCGTACGAGTGCACGAAGTAGAAGCGCGTGTCGGCGTCGAGCCCGGCGAACAGCACGGTCCCGTCAGGCGGCTTCACCGTGTTCCAGCCCATGTGCGGCAGGACCGGAGCCTCCAGGCGCTCCACCGTGCCAGGCCACTCCCCGCAGCCCTCGGTCGTGACGCCGTGCTCGACGCCCGTCTCGAAGAGGATCTGCATGCCGACGCAGATGCCGAGGACCGGCCGCGCCGCCGACAGGCGCCGCGCGACGATCCGCTCGCCCCGCACGGCGCGCAACCCCGCCATGCACGCGGCGTACGCCCCCACGCCCGGCACGACGAGGGCGTCGGCCTCCATCGCCGCCTCGTAGTCGGCCGTCACCGTGACCTCGGCGCCGACCCGGGCCAGCGCGCGCTCCGCCGAACGGAGGTTGCCCGAGCCGTAGTCGAGAACGGTTACCTTCTTCTTCACCACCAGAGCACCGCCGCCGTGGTCGCCAGGGCCGCGAGGGCGGCGAGCAGCACCGCGCCCTTCTTCAAGCCCTGTTTGAGGAATGAGACGATCCCGCCGACGAGGAAGAGGGCCACGAAGGCCATCGCGACGGCCGTCCAGTTGTCACTCACCGGCGCCGCCCCTCTTTCCCGTACGGAAGACGATCACAGCACGCCCTTCGTGCTGGGCACCCCGGTGGCGCGCGGGTCGCGCTCCGAGGCCGCCCGCAGCGCCCTGGCCAGCGCCTTGAACTGCGCCTCCACGATGTGGTGGGCGTTGCGGCCGTACGGGACGCGCACGTGCAGGCAGATGGCGGCCTGGGCGACGAACGACTCCAGGATGTGCCTGGTCATCGTCGTGTCGTAGTCGGGACCGATCATGGGGGCCATGCCGTCGGGCTCGCTGTGCACCAGGTAGGGGCGCCCGGACAGGTCGACCGTGACCTCCGCGAGCGACTCGTCCAGCGGGCAGGAGGCGTTGCCGAACCTGCGCAGGCCCGACTTGTCGCCCAGGGCCTCGCGGAACGCCGCCCCCAGCGCGAGCGAGGTGTCCTCGATCGTGTGGTGGGCGTCGATGTGCAGGTCGCCCTCGGTCTTCACGGTCAGGTCGAACAGCCCGTGCTTGCCGAGCTGGTTCAGCATGTGGTCGAAGAACCCGACACCGGTGGCCACCTCGACGCTCCCGGTGCCGTCGAGGTCGACCTCGACCAGCACCGAGGTCTCCTTGGTGACACGCTCGACACGGCCGCGACGCGGCGCGGTCGCGGTGCCGGTACCGGTTCCGGTGCCGCCGGTGATGCTGCTCACAGGATCTCCTCCAGGGCGGCGCGGAACGCCGCCATCTCCTCAGGGGTACCGATCGAAACTCTCAGCCACTCGGGCGGCCCCACCTCGCGGATCAGCACCCCGCGCTCCAGCATGCCCCGCCACACCGCGTGCCTGTCCTCGAAGAGCCCGAACAACACGAAGTTGGCGTCGGAGTCGGCGACCGTGAGCCCCCGGCCGCGCAGCCACTCCACGGTGGCGTCGCGCTCGGCCCGCAGCGCGTCGACGGCACCGAGCAGCTCGCCTCCGTGGGCGAGCGCGACCCGCGCCGCCGTCTGGGTGAGCGTGGACAGGTGGTACGGCAGCCGGACCAGCAGCAGTGCCTCGATCACCGCGGGGTGGGCGGCCAGGTAGCCGAGACGGGTCCCGGCCATGGCGAACGCCTTGGACATCGTCCGCGTGACGATCAGCCGGGGGTTGTCCGGCAGCAGGGTCAGCGCCGACGGGGTGCCGGTGCGGGCGAACTCGAAGTAGGCCTCGTCCACCACCACCATGCCCGGCGCCGCCTCGACGATCCTGGCGATCACCTCCGGGTCCAGGGCGGTGCCGGTCGGGTTGTTGGGCGAGGTCAGGAAGACGACGTCGGGCCGGTGCTCCTCGATCGCGGCGACGGCCTTGCCGGGGTCGATCCCGAAGTCGTCCTCGCGCGCCCCGGAGATCCACTCGGTCGACGCGCCGGTGGTGATGATCGGGTGCATCGAGTAGGAGGGCTCGAAGCCCATCGCGACCCGGCCGTGGCCGCCGAAGGCCTGCAGGATCTGCTGGAGCACCTCGTTGGAGCCGTTGGCCGCCCAGACCTGCTCCACGGCCAGGCCGTGCCCCAGGTAGGCGGCCAGCTCCCCGCGCAGGGCGAGCGCGTCGCGGTCGGGGTAGCGGTTGAGCTCGCCCGCCTGGGTGCGTACGGCCTCGGCCAGGTCGGCGACCAGGGACGCGGAGGGCCCGTAGGGGTTCTCGTTGGTGTTGAGCCTGACCGGGACGTCGATCTGGGGGGCGCCGTACGGCGTGCGCCCCCGGAGGTCGTCGCGGATCGGCAGATCTTCAAGCCTCACGACGAAGTCTCCCCGTCGAATCGAACACGAATGTCTCCGGTGGACACCGGCGGGAGGGTCCTCACGAGGGCACCTCTGTCTCCGGTGGACACCGGCGGGAAGGTGATCACGAGGGCACCTCCCAGTCGAAGCGCGCGCGGATCGCCGCCCCGTGCGCCGGGAGGTCCTCGGTGTCGGCCAGCACGCACACGTGGGCGGCGGCACCGGCGAGGGCCTCGCGGCTGTAGTCGACGACGTGGACGCCGCGCAGGAACGTCTGCACCGACAGCCCCGAGGAGTGGCAGGCGCAGCCGCCGGTGGGCAGCACGTGGTTGGAACCGGCCATGTAGTCGCCGAGCGAGACCGGCGCGTAGGAGCCGACGAAGATCGCTCCGGCGTTGCGCACCCGGGCGGCCAGCTCGCGCGCCCCGGCGGCGTGGATCTCCAGGTGCTCGGCGGCGTACGCGTCGACGACGCGCAGCCCGGCCTCCAGGTCGTCGACGAGCAGGATGCCCGACTGGCGGCCCGACAGGGCCTCGGTGATCCGCTCGGCGTGCTTGGTCGCGGCGACCTGGCGGGGCAGCTCCCTCTCGACGGCCTCGGCCAGCTCCACCGAGTCGGTGACGAGCACGGCGGCGGCGATCGTGTCGTGCTCGGCCTGGCTGATCAGGTCGGCGGCCACGTGCACCGGGTCGGCCGTGGAGTCGGCGAGGATCGCGATCTCGGTGGGACCGGCCTCGGAGTCGATGCCGATGCGGCCCTTGAGCAGGCGCTTGGCGGCGGCGACCCAGATGTTGCCGGGGCCGGTGACCATGGTGACCGGCGGGCACTCCTCGGTGCCGTACGCGAACATCGCCACCGCCTGGGCGCCGCCGACGGCGTAGACCTCGTCCACGCCGAGCAGCGCGCACGCCGCCAGGATGGCCGGGTGCGGCAGCCCGCCGAACTCGCGCTGCGCGGGCGAGGAGACCGCCAGGGAGGGCACCCCCGCCTCCTGGGCGGGGACGACGTTCATGACCACGCTGGAGGGGTAGACCGCCCGGCCGCCGGGGACGTACAGCCCCACGCGGTCGACGGGAACCCAGCGCTCGGTGACGGTGCCGCCGGGCACGACCTGGGTGGTGACGTCGGCGCGCCGCTGGTCGCGGTGGACGAGGCGGGCGCGGCGGATCGACTCCTCCAGCGCCGCCCTCACCTTCGGGTCGAGCCTCTCCAGCGCCCCGGTGATCGCCTCGGCGGGCACCCGGGTGGACTCCAGCTCGACCCCGTCGAACCTGGCGGTCAGCTCGCGCACGGCGGCGACCCCGCGATGATGCACGTCCTCGCAGATGGGCCGCACCTTCTCCAGGGCGGCTTCGACGTCGAGGTCGGCACGGGGCAGCACGTCGCGAAGGTCCTCAGGCAGAGGCCCTCGCAGGTCGGTACGCGAAATCACCCGTTCAGTCTACGGAGGTCCGCCACCCGATATCGTCTCGTCCATTATCCGGACGACGCCTTTACTATGTAGATTTTAACCAGCCGCTACGCTTCCCCCGTGAGCAAGAGCAAGAACAAGGGCGGCCAGGGAACCCCCGCGACGGTGGCCCTGACCCAGGCCAAGGTCGATTTCACCCTGCACCCCTACGAGCACGACGCGAGCGCGCAGGCCTACGGCGAGGAGGCCGCCGACGCCCTCGGGGTGCCGTACGGGCAGATCTTCAAAACGCTGGTGGCCGAGGTGGAGAGCGGCCTCGCCGTCGCGGTGGTCCCGGTGGCCGGCAAGCTCGACCTCAAGGCGTTCGCGGCGGCGCTGAAGAGCAAGCGGGCGGCGATGGCCGACGCGGTCAAGGTCGAGCGGGTCACCGGTTACGTGGTCGGCGGCATCAGCCCCCTCGGGCAGCGCAGGCGCCTGCCGACCGTGATCGACGCCTCCGCGCTCGACTTCGCGACGATCTACTTCTCGGCCGGGCGGCGCGGGCTGCAGATCGAGACCGCCCCCTCGGAGCTGGTACGGCTCACCCAGGCCGTCACCGCCCCCATCGGCAGAACCGGCTGAGCGCCTCGCGGGGTTCCCACCGGCAGAGCAGCTGAGCACCTCGCGAAACTCACCGGTGGAAAAGCCTCGCACCTCGCGAGATCCCGCACCGCTCCCGTCGGCGAAACGGCCGCGCACCTCGTGAGACCGCCGGGCGAAACGGCCGCGCACCTTGTGAGGTCCCACAAGACGGACCCGCTCCCCCCGCCAGGTCCTGTCGAAGGTTGCCGACGCGGCGCGCGGTGACGTTCGGTCAGACTCGGTACGACAGGCCACACCTGACCAGGGACATCCGGGGGGAAGATGCACTATTTGACCGCTACCGAGATGATCGAACTGCTGCGCACCCGGCAGGTCGGCGCGGTCGAGCTGCTCGACGCGCACCTGCGGCGCATCGAGGAGGTCAACCCGGAGGTCAACGCGATCGTCACCCTGGTGGCCGAGCGTGCCAGGCGGGAGGCCGAGGAGGCCGACCGGGACCTGGCCCGCGGCAGGTGGCGGGGCCCCCTGCACGGGCTGCCCGTCGCGCACAAGGACCTGGCCGACACCGCGGGGATCCGCACCACGTACGGCTCCCCGATCTTCGCCGACCACGTCCCCCACTCCGACGCGCCGATCGTGCGGCGGATGCGCGAGGCCGGGGCGATCACGGTCGGCAAGACCAACACCCCGGAGTTCGGCACCGGCTCCCACACCGTGAACGAGATCTTCGGCGCCACCCGCAACCCCTACGACCTGTCGAGATCGGCCGGGGGCAGCAGCGGCGGGGCCGCGGCGGCGCTGGCGACCGGCATGGTGGCGCTGGCCGACGGCTCCGACATGGGCGGCTCGCTGCGCAACCCCGCCTCCTTCTGCAACGTGGCGGGACTGCGGCCCACCCCGGGCCGGGTCCCCTCGCCCTCGCCCGTCGCGGCCTGGTTCACCCTCGGCGTGCCGGGGCCGATGGCCCGTACCGCGGAGGACCTGGCGCTGCTGATGAGCGCGGTGGCGGGGTTCGACGCCGCCTCCCCCCTGTCGATCATCGGGAGCGGCTCCGCCTTCGCCGGGCCGCTGGACCTCGACCTGACCGGGCTGCGGGTGGCCTGGAGCCCCGACCTGGGCGGGCTGCCGGTCGACGCGGAGACGGCCAAGGTCACCGCGGACGCCCCGGCCACGCTCGCGGAGCTGGGCGCGCGGGTGGAGCGGGTGGACCTGGACCTTTCCGCCGCCGAGGACGCCTTCCGGATCTACCGGGCGTGGTACTACGCGCTCTCCTTCGGCGACCTGCCCCAGGAGAGCCTGGGGGCGAACGTGCGCTGGAACGTCGAGCGGGGCCGCGAGGTGACCGGCGCCGACCTGGCCCGCGCCGAGCGGCTGCGCAGCGGGCTCTACCAGCGGATGAACTCCTTCTTCGACACCTACGACTTCCTGATCGCGCCGGTCAGCCAGGTGCCGCCGTTCCCGGTGGACGCCCCGTACGTCTCGGAGATCAACGGGGAGGCGCTGCCCGACTATCTGGCGTGGATGCGCTCGGCCTACTGGGTCAGCGTGCTGCACGCCCCGGCGGCGTCGGTGCCGTGCGGGTTCACCCCCGGCGGGCTGCCGGTGGGCGTGCAGATCATCGGGCGCCCGTTCGCCGACATGGCGGTGCTGCGGCTGGCCCACGCGTTCGAGCGCGCCACCGGCCACGGCGCGCGCAGACCGCCCCTCTGACCGCTCCGCGCAGGCTCCCTCGCCGTTCCCGACCCCGCCACCGCGTCCACAACTCCGACCACCCCTCTGACAGCCCCCGCGGCGAGGGGCCCTACCGGTCGCCGAGCCGGTCGCTGATGTCGTACGACGACAGCGGCCCGTAGGGGTCGTTCCCGCCGAACGGGCGGCGCAGCGGCGACTCGCGGTAGCCCGCGATGCCCTCCAGGGCGAAGAAGAGACCGGCCGCCAGCGTCGGCCACACGAACAGCACCCCCCTGGCGGTCAGCTCCAGCGGCCCCGCGATCAGCTGCGTGGACGTCCCCGAGGCGGTGACGCTCACGGCCCCCAGGTTGACCGCCACCCCGACCAGCAGCGCCAGGTGCGCGCCGAGCAGGCCGCCCGCGGCCAGGCCCACCACCACCGGCACCGGGCGGCCCCTGCGTGACACCGCGTAACCGACGGCCCCGCAAACGAGCCCGAGCGCGCCGGTGATCACGGCGAACCAGCCGTCGGCGGCGATCAGCGCCTGGGTGGAGGGGTCGGCCAGCAGCGGCCCGCCGTCGATCACGACGTACGGGGGGCGCGGCGCGGCCAGCGACCACAGGAGGCCGGCGGCGGCCCCGACCAGCGCCAGCGCCAGCACGGTGATCACAAAATCGCGTACACCGCGCACCATGGCTCCCTCACCCTCTGTGCAGATGTGCCCGATGTTACCCACCGCACGGCCCGGCGCCATCCGAGGCTCCGACCGAACCCCGTTACTCTGGCTGGGTGAATGAAGAGGTATGGCTGATCGAACCCTCCGGGCCGCTCCGCGGTGATGTCGAGGTCCGCGGCTCCAAGAACGGCGTCTCCAAGCACATGGTCGCCGCGATGCTGGGCACCGGTGAGAGCACGATCCAGAACGCCCCCGACGTGGGCGAGGTGGGGATCACCGCGCAGATGCTGAGGGCGCTCGGCATCGACGTGGAGATCAGCTCGGGGGAGATCTCCGTCGCCCCGGGGAAGCAGATCAACCCGCACGTCCCCGCGGCGTTCACCGGGCTCAACAGGATCCCGATCCTGATGCTCGGCCCGCTGCTGCACCTGGCGGGCGAGGCGTTCGTGCCGCTGGTGGGCGGCGACCCGATCGGCCGCCGTCCCGTCGACTTCCACGTCGAGGCGCTGCGCGCGATGGGCGCCGAGGTCGAGGTGAGCGACACCGGGGTGTACGCCAAGGCCAAGCGGCTGCGCGGCACCCGGATCGAGCTGCCCTACCCCAGCGTCGGGGCCACCGAGACGATCCTGATGTCGGCGGTGCTGGCCGAGGGCAAGACCGTGCTGAAGGGCGCGGCGATGGAGCCCGAGGTGGTGGAGCTCGCCCTGTTCCTGCAGCGGATGGGCGCCCGCATCGAGCTGAGCCCCGACCGGCGCATCGTGATCGAGGGCGTGGAGCGCCTGCACGGCGCCTCCACCTGGCTCAACGGCGACCGCATCGAGGCGTTCTCCTACCTGGCGGCCGGCCTGATCACCGGCGGGCAGGTGCGGGTGCACGGCTGCCCGCAGGACCGGCTGGTGACCGCGATCACCACCCTGGCCAGGATGGGCGCCGAGGTCGACATCACCGACGACTACCTGTCGGCCTCCGCGCCGCACGGGCTGCGGGCCGCGGCGGTGCAGACCGACACCCACCCGGGGTTCATGACCGACTGGCAGACGCCCCTGATGGTGCTGTTCACGCAGGCCCAGGGCATGTCGGTGCTGCACGAGACGGTGTTCGAGAACCGCCTGGTCTACGTGCCCGCGCTGCAGAAGATGGGCTGCGAGATCGAGGTGTTCGACGTCTGCCTCGGCGGCCCCGCCTGCCGCTACCACGACACCAACGCCAAGCACTCGGCGGTCGTGCGCGGCGTGTCCAGGCTGAGCGGCGCCGACGTGACGCTGCCCGACATCCGGGCCGGCTTCTCGGCCGTGCTCGCCGCCGCCGCCGCCGAGGGCACCTCCACGCTGCGCGGGGTGCACCACATCGAGCGGGGCTACCACCGGCCGTTCGAGCAGTTCGCCTCGCTCGGGCTGAAGATCAGTCGAGAAAAGGTGCAGGACGGGTAAGGATTGGCAATCGGGCGTTTGTAGGTGATCACCCGGTCGCACGTTACCAAGTGTGACATCGCGCCCAGAGGTGAGACGTGGTCCCGGCGCGTGCCTGCGCCGGCTGGCCGCCTGCGGGGTGTTCGGCGGGCTGCTCGCCGCCCTGGCCGCGCTGCCTCTGGTCGGCACGGCCGGGCTCACCGTCAACAACGTCACGCGGACCCTCACCGACCTGCCCCCGAGCCCCCGGGAGAACCCGCTCCCCCAGCGCACCGTGCTGCTGGACAAGAACGGCAGGCGGTTCGCCCAGTTCTACACGGAGAACCGGACGGTCGTCAGGCTCTCCCAGGTCGCCCCCGTCATGCGTGACGCGATCGTGGCGATCGAGGACTCGCGGTTCTACGAGCACGCGGGCCTGGACGTCAAGGGCACCCTGCGCGCCCTGGTCACCAACACCAAGGCGGGCGAGGTGCGCCAGGGCGGCTCCTCGCTCACCCAGCAGCTCGTGAAGAACATCCTGGTCGAGAACTCCGAGAGCGACACCGAGCGCGCCCAGGCCCGCGCGCCCAGCATCCAGCGCAAGATCACCGAGCTGCGGTACGCGCTGGCGATGGAGCGCAAGTACAGCAAGGCCGAGATCCTGGAGCGCTACCTCAACATCGCCTACTTCGGCGCGGGCGCCTTCGGGGTGGAGGCCGCCGCCCAGCGGTTCTTCTCGGTCCCGGCCGCCCGGCTCACCCTGCCCCAGGCGGCGACGCTGGCCGGCGCGGTCCGCACGCCGTACGCCACCGACCCCTCGCTGGACGTCAGGCGCAGGGAGCGGCTGCGCGAGCGCAGGGACATCGTCCTGGACCGGATGGCCCAGCTGTCGTACATCACCGCCGCGCGGGCCGAGGCCGCCAAACGGCGCCCGCTCGCCATCCGCCTCAAGCCCGAACCCGGCGGCTGCCAGGGCAGCGACTACCCCTTCTTCTGCCTGTACGTGCACCGGGAACTGCTGACCAGCCCGGCCTTCGGCCCCACCCGCGCGGAGCGGGAGCGCCGCCTGGCCAGGGGCGGCATCGTGCTGCGCACCACCCTGGCGCCGAAGGCGCAGCGGGCCGCGCAACGCGCCATCTCCGCGCGGGTCGGCAGGAAGGACACCCAGGTCGCGGCCGAGGCCATGATCCAGCCGGGCACCGGGCGGATCCGGGCCATGGCGGCGAGCAAGAGGTACGGCAGCAACGGCGGCAGTACGGCGAACTCCAGGAACGGCCCCGACACCACCTACAACCTGGTCGCCGACATGGCGCACGGCGGCGGCCAGGGCTTCCAGGCGGGATCGACGTTCAAGGTGTTCACCCTGGCGACGGCGCTGGCCCAGGGGTGGCGGTTCGACCAAGGTTTCATGACGCCCGGCAGTTTCGTCCCCGCCGACGGGTTCGTCGACTGCGGGGGCCGCAAGGTCAACGACCCCGGCGCGGAGATCCACAACGCGAGCGGCGAGGGCAAGGGCGGCCCGCAGAGCCTGTCCACCGGCACCTGGAAGTCGGTGAACGTCTTCTACATGATGCTGGAGCAGCGGGTGGGCCTGTGCCCGGTCGTCACGACCGCCAGGGCGCTGGGCGTCGTCCGCGCCGACGGCACCCCGCTGCGGGAGGTGCCGACCTTCACCCTCGGCGTGAACGAGATGGACCCGGTGACCGTGGCGGCCTCGTTCGCCGCGTTCGGGGCGCGGGGCCGCTACTGCCGCCCGATGGCCATCGTCGAGATCGTCGAGCGGGACGGCAGGCGCTTCAAGATCCCGCCCAGCTGCGCGCGGGCGATCGAGCGCGAGGTGGCCGACGCGGTCAACCACCTCCTGGCCGGGGTGTTCACCAAGGGCACCATGACCGGCCAGGACATCGGCCGCCCGGCCGCGGGCAAGACGGGCACCAACAACGGCTACACGTCGGCCTGGTTCGCCGGTTACACCCCCGACCTCGCCGCCGCGGTGAGCGTGGGCGACATCCGGGGCGCCTACCGCTACCCGCTGACCAACGTCGAGATCGGCGACGAGTACTTCGGCGCCGTCCAGGGTGCCTCCCTGCCGGGACCGATCTGGGTCTCGTCGATGTCGGCGGCCCTCGACGGTACGCGCGAGAGCCACTTCCACCGCCCCGACATGGGCCGTTTCGGCGGCGGGTTCACCCCCGGCATGGAGGAGGCCCTGGCCAGGGAACGCGAGGAGGAGGACGCCGAGGGCGAGGGGCGTCGCGGCGCCCGGGGAGAGCACGGACGCCGCTTCCGCGAGGAGCGGAGGTACCGGCGGGAGCATGGGTACCGGGAGCGCCGATACCGCGAGAACGGCGCGCACCGCCGGTATCGCGACGGGTACCGCGCCCCCGGCTGGCGCTCCCCCCGCCGGCACGACCGGCCCCGCTGACCGCCGCCCGCCCACGCTGACCACGGTCTGCCCGCACTGAGCACGACCGGCCACGCTGACCACGGTCCGCCCGCACTGAGCACGTACGCCCACACCGGGCAGGGTCACGCCCACACCGGGCACGTCCGCCCGCACTGAGCACGTACGCCCGCACCGGGCAGGGCCGCCGCGGGGCAGGGCACCGGGCACGTCCGCCCCGGGGCAGGCTCCTTCGAGCTCCCCAGGCTCCCCCGAGCTCCCTCAGGCTCCGAGGCAGGCGGGGCCGAGCAGCTGCTTCAGGTCGCCCATCAGCGCCGGGGACGGCGAGACCCTCAGGCGGTCGTCGAGGCGCACGATGGTGGTCTTCGGGCCGTTGTGGACCTGCAGGTGCACCTCGGTGGTGCCGGGGTGCGCGGTCAGCACCTCCTTGAGGCGGCCGACCACCGGCGGGGTGCACCGGGCCAGGGCGAGGCTGACGGCGAGCGGGCCACCGGCCTCGCGGGTCAGGTCGGGGGCCGTCACCTCCATCGCGATGATCTTCCCGACGTCCTCGCGCTTGTCCAGGCGGCCCTTGACGAACACGATGGCGTCCTCGGCGAGCACCGTCGCGCAGAGCTGGTACGCCGAGGGGAAGATCATCACCTCGATGGCACCCTCCAGGTCCTCCAGCTGGGTGAGGACCCAGGTGTCGCCCTTCTTGGTGACCTTGCGCTGCAGGCCGCTCAGGATCCCGCCGACGGTGACGACCTGGCCGTCGGGACGGTGCTCGTCCTGCAGCGCGGCGATCGAGCAGTCGGCGCCGGAGGCCAGGATGTGCTCCACGCCGAAGAGCGGGTGGTCGGAGACGTACAGGCCGAGCATCTCCCGCTCGAACTGCAGCAGGGTGTTCTTGTCCCACTCGCCCAGCGGGATCTGCACGTCGAAGGTCTCGTCCTCGGCGCCCTCGACGGCGCCGAACAGGGAGTCCTGGCCCTGGGCCTCGTTCTTCTTGATCCCGATGATGCTGTCGACGGCCTGCTCGTGGATCATCACCAGGCCCTTGCGCACGTGCCCGAAGGAGTCGAAGGCACCGGCCTTGACCAGCGACTCGATGACCCGCTTGTTGCAGACCACCATGGGAACCTTGCGCAGGAAGTCCTTGAAGTCGGCGAAGCGGCTCTTCTCCCGGCGCGCGGCGATGATCCCGTCGACCACGTTGCCGCCGACGTTGCGGATGGCCGACAGGCCGAACCGGACGTCGGTGCCGCGCGGGGTGAAGTCGAAGTCGGAGTCGTTGACGTCCGGCGGCAGCACCTTGATGCCCATCCGGCGGCACTCGTTGAGGTAGAGGGCCGACTTGTCCTTGTCGTCCTTCACCGAGGTGAGCAGGCCCGCCATGTACTCGGCCGGGTAGTTGGCCTTGAGGTAGGCGGTCCAGTAGGAGACCAGGCCGTAGGCGGCGCTGTGCGCCTTGTTGAAGGCGTAGTCGGAGAACGGCAGCAGGATGTCCCAGAGCGTCTTGATCGCCGCGGCCGAGTAGCCGTTGTCCTTCATGCCCTGCTCGAAGGACTCGAACTGCTTGTCCAGCTCCGACTTCTTCTTCTTGCCCATCGCGCGGCGCAGCAGGTCGGCCTTGCCGAGCGAGAACCCGGCGACCTTCTGCGCGATGGCCATGACCTGCTCCTGGTAGACGATCAGGCCGTACGTCGTGCCGAGGATCTCCTGCAGCGACTCCTCGAACTCCGGGTGGATCGGGACGATGTCCTGCTGGCCGTTCTTGCGCAGCGCGTAGTTGGTGTGGGAGTTGGCGCCCATCGGGCCGGGGCGGTACAGCGCGCCGACGGCGGAGATGTCCTCGAAGTTGTCGGGCTTCATCAGCCTCAGCAGCGACCGCATGCCGCCGCCGTCCAGCTGGAACACCCCCAGGGTGTCGCCCCGGCCGAGCAGCTCGTACGTCTTGCGGTCGTCCAGCGGCAGCTTGAGCAGGTCGATGGCCTCGCCGGTGTTGGCCTCGATCATCTTCAGGCAGTCGTCGATGATCGTGAGGTTGCGCAGGCCCAGGAAGTCCATCTTCAGCAGGCCGAGCGTCTCGCAGGTCGGGTAGTCGAACTGCGTGATGATCACACCGTCGGAGTCGCGGCGCATGATCGGGATGTAGTCGGTCAGCACCTCCGCCGACATGATGACCCCGGCCGCGTGCACGCCGGTCTGCCGGATCAGGCCCTCCAGGCCCCTGCCGAGGTCCATCGCCGACTTGACGTCGACGTCCTCCTCGTACAGCCTGCGCAGCTCGCCCGCCTCGTTGTAGCGCGGGTGCTCGGAGTCGAAGATGCCCGACAGCGGGATGTCCTTGCCCATCACCGCGGGCGGGAACGCCTTGGAGACCTTGTCACCCAGCGCGTACGGGTGCCCGAGGACGCGGGCCGCGTCCTTGATGGCCGCCTTCGCCTTGATGGTGCCGAAGGTGGCGATCATGGCGACCTTGTCGGCGCCGTACTTCTCCGTCACGTAGCGGATCACGTCGCCGCGCCTGCGCTCGTCGAAGTCGATGTCGACGTCGGGCATGGAGACGCGGTCGGGGTTGAGGAACCGCTCGAAGATCAGCCCGTGCGGCAGCGGGTCGAGGTCGGTGATGCCCAGCGCGTACGCGGCCAGCGAGCCGGCGGCCGAGCCTCGGCCGGGGCCGACGCGGATGCCGTTGTTCTTGGCCCACATGATGAAGTCGGCGACCACGAGGAAGTAGGAGGGGAACCCCATCTGCAGGATGACGCTCATCTCGAACTCGATCTGCGCGCGATGCTCCTCGTCGACGCCCTCGGGGAAGCGCCGCTCCATGCCCGCCCAGATCTCCTTGCGGAACCAGCTCTCCTCGGTCTCCCCCTCGGGCAGGGGGAAGGTGGGCATCAGGTTCTTGAAGCCGAACATGCCGCTCGGGTCGACCTTCTCGGCGACCAGCAGGGTGTTGCGGCAGCCCTCGGCCCACAGGTCGGAGGAGTCGACGGCGCGCATCTCGTCGGCGTTCTTGATGTAGTAGCCGCTGCCGTCGAAGCGGAAGCGGTCGGGGTCGGACAGCTGCTTGCCGGTCTGGATGCACAGCAGCGCGTCGTGCGAGGTCGCGTCCGACTCGTAGGTGTAGTGGGAGTCGTTGGTGACCAGCGGCGGGATGTTCAGCTCTTTGGAGATGCGGGTCAGGCCGTCGCGGACCCGGCGCTCGATGTCGAGCCCGTGGTCCATGATCTCCAGGTAGTAGTTGTCCTTGCCGAACAGGTCCTGGAACCTCGCCGCCGCCGCGACCGCCTCGTCGTACTGGCCCAGGCGCAGGCGGGTCTGCACCTCGCCCGACGGGCAGCCGGTGGTGGCCATCAGGCCCTCGGAGTGCTCGGCGAGGATCTCGGCGTCCATCCTGGCCCACTTGCGGACGAAACCCTCGGTGTAGGCGCGCGAGGAGAGCTTCATCAGGTTGCCCAGGCCCGTGGCGTTCTTCGCCCAGATGGTCATGTGGGTGTAGTAGCCACCCGCCGAGACGTCGTCGCGCTTCTGGTGCGGCTCGCCCCACAGCACCGGCTTCTTCTGGTGCCGGGAGGCCGGGGCGACGTAGGCCTCGATGCCGATGATCGGCTTGATCCCGGCGCCGGTCGCCTGCTTGTAGAAGTCGTAGGCGCCGTGCATGTTGCCGTGGTCGGTGATCGCGATGGCGGGCATCCCCAGGTCACCGACCTGTTTGAACATCTGCTTCAAACGGGCGGCCCCATCCAGCATGGAGTATTCCGTGTGAACGTGCAGATGCACAAACGAGTCTGACATGCGGCCCCGTCCTCCCCTAGTCGCACCGTCGGGGGGAAAGCGTATCCAAGTTGGGTTTCGGAAGTGCCCCTCACACTCCGGAGCACCCCTCCCGGCCCTCGGCCCCCCGGCCCTCCCGATGTGAGGTCCGCCCCCGGCCCATAGTACGGGTGACGGCACGTGTCACCTGGCGCCACGCGAGCGGAGCGCGGGCCGCGCCACCCCGCCCGGAGGGTGAGCGGAGGCCGTCCGGACGGAGCCCCTTGACGAGGGTTCCGGCGGGGTTTCCGGCGGGGGTTTCCGGCCGGAAGGCGGGGAGCCCGCGTTCCCGCCCCGTGCGAGTTTCGGCCGGTCACGGGTCGGACACTGTCGCGATCGGCTCCGCGCGGCCGGTTCATCCGATACAAAGGTGCAGGTCACACGGCGACTCTCAGATCGCCTTCCCGACATCCGCCACGTACTGGACACCGAATCTCACGATGTGGACATTTCCCCGGCGTGTGAGTCGATCACTTTACCGGGCTATGAGAGTATTCGGGGGTTCAGAAGGAGGTAAGCCGGTTGATGGCCGAAGCACAGCCCGAGGGGCGCCGTATCGCCTCCCGCTACCACCTGCTCGAAGCCATCGGCCGGGGTGGCATGGGCATCGTGTGGCGGGCCCACGACGAGCTCCTCGACCGTGAGGTCGCGATCAAGGAGGTCCGCTACGCCGACATGCTCGGCGAGGACAACCAGGAGGACTTCAACCGGCGCACCAAGCGCGAGGCGCGTGCCGCCGGGCGCCTGACGCACCCGAACGTGGTGGTCGTCCACGACGTCGTCGAGGAGGACGGGCGTCCCTGGATCGTCATGCAGCTGGTGGAGTCGCGCTCCCTCGGCAAGGTGCTGCGCCAGGACGGGCCGCTGCCGCCGCGGCGGGTCGCGGAGATCGGCCTCAAGCTGCTGGAGGCGCTGCGCGCCGCCCACGCCCAGGGAGTGCTGCACCGCGACGTCAAGCCGGAGAACGTGCTGCTGGCCGACGACGGCCGGGTGGTGCTGACCGACTTCGGCATCGCGACCCTGGAGGCCGAGACCGCGCTGACCATGACCGGCATCGCGGGCACCCCCGCGTTCATCCCGCCGGAGCGCATCAAGGGCGGCAGCGCGCAGCGCGAGTCCGACCTGTGGTCGCTCGGCGCGACCCTGTACGCCGCCGTCGAGGGCAAGCCCCCGCACGACCGGGGCGGGGCGCTGCCGACCATGCACGCCATCCTGAACGACGAGCCCGAGACCCCGGCCAACGCCGGGCCGCTGGCCCCCGTCCTCGAAGGGCTGCTCCGCAAGGACCCGGCGCTGCGCATGCCCTACAAGGAGGCCGAGCGGCTGCTGCGCCGGGTGGCCGAGGGCGAGGGCACCCGGGACCGGCCGGCCAGGACCGCCGTCATGCCGGCCGTGGACCCCTCGGACGAGACCGACCCCGGGATCGCCTTCCGGCCCGGCGCCGTCCCCGAGACGGGCGCGAAGCTGGACTCCGTACCCCCGGGACCCTCGGACGCGAAGAGCGACGCCCCGCCCGTGCCCGCGCCGCGCGCGGAGAGACCGAAGAGCGGCGCGAAGGCCGCGAAGGCGCCCGCCTCGGACGCGCCACGGCAGAAGCCCGCCCCCGCGAAGGACGCTCCCGAGGCGCCCGGTTCCGTGATGCCCGGTTTCGCCGCGGCCGGCGCCGTGGCGGCCGGTTCAGGGGAAGCCGGTTCGGCGGAGAAGGCCGGGGCGGCGCCGGAGAAGGGTGGCCAGGCCCCCGAGGCCGGGGCCGGCTCTCCCGTTCCGGACGCCGGAGCGGGTTCACCGGCTCCCGAGGCGCCCGAGGCGAAGGCCGGCGCGCAGGGCTCCGGGGCGGAGGCGGGCTCGAAGACCGGCAAGGGCACGCCCGCTCCCCCGGCGACCGCCGAGGCCGCGCCCCCGATCCTGGCCAGGTTCGCCCCCAAGCCGAGGCCCGCCGCCGATTCCAGGCCCGAACCCAAGGCCGGACCCGACCCGAAGGCCGAGCCCGACCCGAAGCCCGCGGCCGCGGCCCCGATCCTGGCCAGGTTCGCCCCCAAGCCGAAGCCCGCCGCCGGTCCGAAGCCCGGACCGGCCGCCGGTGCCACACCGGCCCGCGAGGCGAAGCCGGGCGCGGCGACTCCCGGTTCCGCGGCCGGGGAGGCTCCCCGGACGAGCCGTGAGGACACCCCTCCGGCCGGGGGACAGCAGAAGCCGGCCGCTCGCCCCAACCCCTTCCCGCCCGTGGGGCGCGAGCCCGCGCCGGGGCCCGCCGGGACGCCCGTCTCCGCCTCCAGGGCCGAGCCCGCTCCGCGTGAGCCCTCGCCCCCTTACGGCGGCGAGGACCACGGCACGTACGTCGAGGGGCACGACGTCCACTCCGGCGGCGCCTACTCCGGCGGTTCATATTCCGGGGGGAGCGACACGCTCGACTCGCGAGGGTCGGGCGGGTCGGGCAACTCCCCGGTGAAGCGGGGCCTGCTGGTGCTCCTGCCCGCGTTGCTGATCGTCGGCGGGATCGCCGGCTGGATCGGCATGCGCAGCGGCGACGGCGACGAGGCCCCGCAGGCCAGGCCGGGCGGGCCGAGCGCGTCCAGCGCCTCGAACGCCCCGAGCGGCACCGCCGAGACGACCCCGGAGGGCTCACCGGACCCGGAGACGTCGCCGTCCTCGTCGGAGGAACCCCCGGCGTCCCCCTCCCCCAGCCCGAGCCCCACCAAGAAGGAGGAGGAGAAGTCCGCCCTCCCCTCCGGCTGGAAGATGCACAAGGACTCCAACGGCTTCTCGATCGGCCTGCCCAAGGGGTGGGGCGTGGACCAACGGCCCGGCCAGCAGGTGTGGTTCCGCGGCCCCGACCGGACGAGCTTCGTCTTCGTCGAGTACGTCGACAAGGCGGGCCCCGACCCGAAGAAGGACTGGGAGGACCAGGAGCCGTCCGCCCGGGGCAGGTTCCCCGGCTACGACCGGATCCGGATCGCGAACGTCAAGTACATGGTGAAGGCCGCCGACTGGGAGTTCACCTGGAACACCAACTCCGGCAAGGCCCGCGTGATCAACCGGGGGTTCGTCACCAAGGGCGGCCGGGGGTATGCGATTTACTGGCATACCCTGGCCAAGGACTGGAAGAAGAACATGCATCTCTTCGAAGGGTTCGCCGCGACCTTCTCCTCGAAAAAGTGAGCGGGAGCCCCACCGCCTGCGGTCGGTGAGTTTGGGAGGGCGGGGGATGGCGGAAAGGAAGGTGGCGGGCCGCTACCGGCTGCTCGAACACATCGGCGAGGGCGGCATGGGCATCGTCTGGCGTGCCCACGACGAGCTCCTCGACCGGGTGGTGGCCGTCAAGGAGGTCCGCTATCGAGGAGTCGACGAGGCCGCGCGCACCGACCTGAACCGGCGCACCATCCGCGAGGCCAGGACCGCCGGGCGCCTCGACCACCCCTCCGTGGTCATCGTGCACGACGTGGTCGAGGAGGACGGGCGTCCCTGGATCGTCATGCAGCTGGTCCGGTCCCGGTCGCTGGGCGAGATCGTCCGTACGGGCGGGCCGCTCCCGCCCGAGCGGGTCGCCTCGGTGGGGCTGCACGTGCTGGGCGCGCTGCGGGCCGCGCACGCCGCGGGGGTGCTGCACCGCGACGTCAAGCCGGAGAACGTGCTGCTGGCCGACGACGGCCGGGTGGTGCTGACCGACTTCGGCATCGCCTCCATGACGCAGGAGACCGGCATCACCCGTACGGGCGCGATGGTCGGTACCCCCGCGTTCCTGCCTCCCGAGCGGCTGCACGGGCTGCCCGCCACCCCCGAGTCGGACCTGTGGTCGCTCGGGGCGACGCTGTACGCGGCGCTGGAGGGCCGCCCCCCGTTCGAGCGGGCCACGGCGGCGGCCACCATGATGGCCGTCCTGCACGGCGAGCCCAGCCCCATGGGCCACTCGGGACCGCTGGCGACGGCGATCCTCGGCCTGATGGCGAGGGATCCCGCCGCCCGGATGGTCCCCGACCAGGCCGAGGCCCTGCTCGGCCGCGTCTCCTCCCCCGGACCGGCCTCCGGGCGGGCGGAGCGTCCCGGGCCCGTCTCCGGGCAGGCGTACGCCTCCCCCGGGTTCCACACCGACCCGCCGCGCGCCGACCCGCCACCGCGGCGTCAGAGCGCGTGGCAGCAGGGGTACGGTGCCCCCTCCGGCGGTCCGGGGCAGCCTTCGCACCCCGTCACGCCCACCCATCCGGGACAGTCGCCGTACGCGTCCGGGCACACGCGCCCCCAGCAGCCGTCGTACGCGGACCACGAGGCGTACGCGCCGCGCGAACAGTCCCCGTACACACATCCCGAGGCGTACGCGCCACGCGAGCAGGCTCCGCACACGAACCCCGAGGCGTACGCACGCCACGAGCAATCTCCCTACATGCCCGCGCACCACGGGCAGCCCTCCTACCCCCCTCCCGGACAGCGACAGGCCCACGACTCCAGGCCCCCGGTTCCCGGTTCCTGGCCGGGGCTGGAGCAGTCCACGGACGCGGGGGCCGCGCCCGCGCGGCGGGCGGGGACGGCACGGACGGCGCTGCTGGCCGGGGCGGGCGCGCTCGTGGTGGCGGCCGGGGTCGGCGCGTGGCTGCTGTTGCAGAATCCCGGCGGCCCGGCCGACACCGTGGACGACCGGGCCGACATCACGGTCCCGACCGCGGAACCCACCGGCTCCACCCCCACCGCTTCCACCCCGGAGCCGAGCCCGACGGCGACGCCGCGACCCGGCCGGGTCGTCCCGGCGGGCTGGCGGCTGCACCGCGACCCGATGGGCTTCTCCGTCGCGGTGCCCAGGAACTGGCAGGTCAAGCGCTTCGCCGGCCGCGACAGGGTGGAGTTCCGCGCCCCCGGCGCGAGTGGTTTCCTGTGGATCGAGTCGACCGACGACCCGGAGAAGAACCCGGTCAGGCACTGGCAGAAGGTGGAGAAGGCCGGGAGGGCCGACAACGTCTGGCCCGGCTACCGGCGGATCGGCATCACCTCGCTGGTCTACCGGGGGGTGCCGGCCGCCGACTGGGAGTTCACCTACCTCAAGAACGGGGTCCGCACGCGCGTCCTGGACCGGGGCTTCCGCACCCTCGCCGACAGGCCGTACGCGATCTACTGGGAGAGCCCGGCCGCGGGGTGGGACCGCTCGTTCTTCGACACGTTCACCAAGACCTTCCGGCCGTGAACGGCCCCATGAGCGGCCCTGTGAGCGACCCCTGTGAGCGGCCACGTGAGCAGCACATGAGCGGCGCATGAGCGGTCAGGAGAGGGCGCGTTTCTGGCGCACCCCGGCCCTGCCGGGGGTGGACCTCCTCAAGGCCAGGTACGTGACCCACCGCTTCCCGCCGCACGCGCACGAGAGCTACGCGATCGCGATGGTCCTGTCGGGGGTGGAGGAGTTCGCCTACCGGGGCACCGTCCACCGCGCGGGGCCCGGCAGCCTGAGCACGCTCAACCCCGAGGAGGCGCACGACGGCTACGCGGGCGTCCCCGGCGGGTGGTCCTACCGGGTGCTGTACCCCTCGGTCGAGTTCGTCTCCGGGATCGCCGCCGAGCTGGTGGCCGGGCACGGCACGCCCTGCTTCCCCGAGACCGTCACCTACCATCGGCCCACCGTCGCGCTGCTGCGGGCCGCGCACGACGCCGCGGAGAGGGGTGACGACCTCGCCTCCTCGACGCTGGCCCGCACGGCGTTCGCCGCCCTGCTCAGCGGGCACGCCTCCCGCCGTCCCGCGGACGCCCCGCACCGGGACGACGACCCGGCGGTGCGGCGTGCCCGGGAGATCCTGCACGAGCGGCTCGTCGACCCGCCCACGATCGAGGACCTGGCCCGGGCGGTGGACACGAGGCCCTTCACCCTGATCCGGGCCTTCAAGGCGGCCACCGGGCTTCCCCCGCACGCCTACCTGAACACGCTGCGGATCATCCGGGCCCGGCGGCTGCTCCAGTCGGGAACCCCTCCCGCGCAGGTCGCCGGGGATGTGGGCTTCACCGACCAGGCCCACCTGAGCAGGCACTTCACCCGGACGGTGGGCGTGCCCCCGGCCGCGTACCAGCGTGCAGGAACGTACAAGACCAGGGCTTGAAGCCGTACATAAGCTCACCGCCATGGAAACAACCACTCGTTCCTCCGCGATCAGGGACGGACTGGGCGTGGGGATCGCCGTCGGCCTGGCGGGGGTGGCCTTCGGCGCCGCGGCGGTCACCGCGGGGCTCAGCGTCGCGCAGGCGTGCGTGCTGAGCCTGTTCGCCTTCACCGGCGCCTCGCAGTTCGCCCTGGTCGGCGTCGTCGCGGGCGGCGGCAACCTGGTCGCGGGCACGGCCGGCGCGATGCTGCTGGGCGCCCGCAACAGCCTGTACGGGCTCCGCCTGGCCGGGGTGCTCGACATCCGGGGCTGGCGCAGGCCGCTGACGGCCCAGGGGGTGATCGACGAGACGACCGCGGTCGCCCTGGCCCAGCCGGACGAGGAGTCGTCCAGGACCGCGTTCCTGGTCACCTTCGCCAGCCTGTACCTGACCTGGAACGCCACCACCCTGGTCGGCGCGCTGGGCACCTCCTGGGTGGCCGACCCCGCGGTGTTCGGCCTGGACGCGGTCGGTCCCGCGACGTTCCTCGCCATCCTGTGGCCCCGGCTCACCGGGAGCGGCGCCGAGGCCCGCGCGCTGCGCCTGATCGCGGGCTGCGGCGCGGCGGTCGCGCTGGCCGCGACCCCGTTCACCCCGCCGGGCGTGCCCGTGCTGCTCGCGTCCGTGGCCGTGCTCGCGGTGATCCTGAGGAGACCGAAGTGACCGTCCGGCGGACCGCGCCCGCGACGACCCCGAGGAGACCGAAATGACCGTCCGGCGGACCGCACTCGCGACGACCCCGAGGAGACCGAAGTGACCGTCCGGCGGACCGCGCCCGCGACGACCCCGAGGAGGCCGAAGTGACCGTCTGGTGGGCCGTCGTCGCCACCTGCGTGGCCTGTTACGCGTTGAAGCTCGCCGGGCTGTCGGCCCCGCGCCGCGTCCTCGACCACCCCGGGGTGCAGCGCTTCGCGACGCTGGTCCCGGTCGCGCTGCTGGCGGCGCTGATCGCGGTGCAGACCTTCGGCGACGGGCAGGCGCTGCACCTCGACTGGCCGCGCACCGCGGGGATGGGCGCCGCCGTCGTGGCACTGCTGCTGCGCGCCCCCTTCCTGGTGGTCCTCGCGGCGGCGGCCGTCGTCACCGCCGCGCTGCGCCACCTGCTGAGCTGACCCCCTCACCGCCGCACCGGGCCGCGTCCTGAGACGTGGTCGTCACCTGCCCCTGTCCGGCGCGGGGCCGGGAGCGTCACCTCGTGCCGCGTCCTGGGGCAGGAGCGGGGGCGTCACCTCGCTCCGCGTCCGGGGCGAGGTCAGGGCCGGAGCCGGGGCCAGGGCCGGTAGCTCGCGGGAACCGTACGCGGAAGGTGGCACCCGCGCCGGGGCGGGAGGTGACCGTGGCGTCGCCGCCGTGCGCGGCGGCGACGGCGGCGACGATGGACAGCCCGAGGCCCGCTCCCCCGTGGCGGGCACCGTCACGGGGGTGGGCGGCCCGGTGGAAACGCTCGAAGACCAGGGCTCCCTGCTCCTCGGTGAGGCCGGGCCCCTCGTCGGCCACCTCGACCACGGCGTGCTCGCCGTCCGCCCGGACCCTGACGACCGCCGGGGTCCCCTCGGGGGTGTGGCTGAGCACGTTGGCCAGCAGGTTGCCGACGATCTGGCGGATCCTGGCGGCGTCGCCGGGCACCTCGACGGGCCCCTCGCACTCCAGCGACAGCGGCCGGAGCGGCTCGATGGCGAGGGTGTCGGCCACCGCGTCGGCGGCGAGCGAGGTCAGCTCCACCGGGGAGCGTTCCAGGGGACGGCCCTGGTCGAGGCGGGCCAGCAGCAGCATCTCGTCGACCAGGGAACCCATCCGGGTGGCCTCGGCCTCGATCCTGCGCATGGCCTTGGCCAGGTCCTCCGGCCGGGTGGCCGCGCCGCGCCGGAACAGCTCGGCGTAGCCGCGGATGGAGGCGATCGGGGTGCGCAGCTCGTGGGAGGCGTCGGCGACGAAACGGCGCAGGCGGTCCTCCGACGCCTCGCGTTCGCGGAACGCCTCCTCGATCTGGGCGAGCATCTGGTTGAGCGCGTGGCCCAGGCGGCCCACCTCCCCGGTGGGGGGCGCCGCCTCGATGCGGCGTTCCAGGTTGCCCTCGCCGATGGCCGCCGCGGTCTCGACGATGCGGTCCAGGGGACGCAGCCCGCGGCGGATCAGGTGGGTGGCGAGCAGGGTCAGGCAGGCGAGCGCGAACACCGAGGAGCCGATCATGACCAGCGCGACGCGTTCGGTCAGCTCGTCGGAGGCGGCCATCAGCGCCTCGGGGGTGGTCAGGGCGAGCAGCCTGGCGCCGCCGTGGCCGCGCCAGTCCTGCAGCGCGCCGAACGTCGCCCCCGCCGCCGCCCCGAGCGCCAGGGCGACCAGGCCCACGACGGTGAGCACGAGGCGGGTCCGCAGCGACATCAGTCTTCCCTGGGCAGGCGCACGACGTATCCCACCCTGGGCACGGTGTGGATGAGCGGCGGGTGGGACGCGTCGACCTTGCGGCGCAGGTAGCTGATGTAGGTCTGCACGACCCCGTCGTTGCCGCCGAAGTCGTACTCCCACACGTGGTCGAGGATCTGCCGCTTGGAGACGACCTTGCCCGCGTTCGCCACCAGGAAGCGCAGCAGCTTGAACTCCGTCGGGGTGAGGTCGACGCGCCGGCCGTCGCGCCACACCTCGTGGGCGTCCTCCTCGATGACCAGGTCGGCGAAGGTCACCCTGGCGCCCTCGGCGCCGGTCCGCCGCGTCCGGCGCAGCACGGCGCGGACCCTGGCGATCAGCTCCTCCAGGCTGAACGGCTTGGTGACGTAGTCGTCGCCTCCCACGGTCAGCCCGCCGATCTTGTCCTCGGTGGCGTCGAGCGCGGTGAGGAAGACCACAGGCACCTCCGACCCCGCCATCCTGATCCGGTGGCAGACCTCCGTGCCGAGCACGTCGGGCAGCATCACGTCCAGGACGATCAGGTCGGGGTCGAAGCTCTCGGCCAGCGACACCGCCGAGGCGCCGGTCGCGGCGATCGCCGTCTCGAACCCCTCGTAGCGGAGGGCGGTCGCGACCAGATCGGCGAGATAGGGCTCGTCGTCTACCACCAGTATTCGGCTCACCCGACAAGTCTCACCCGGCAGATCTTTGAAAGACCATAGAAAACTCTGTGAAGAGTGATTCACAGACCGCTCCAAGGACGGGCACACAGGGATCGAAGATCTTTTTGTTGCACTGGACGGCATGGAGAGAATCTCGGTTTTCGTACTGCGACGCAAAGGGCTGGTCGCCCTGCTGGCCGTGCTGGGATTCCTGGTGGGTATGGGCGCGACGCCGTTCGCGATCCAGCGGCTCTCCGAGCAATACTCACATCCGGGAATGCCCGCTTTCGATGCCAATCAGGAAATTGTCAGAATTTATGGGAATGGCGGCTACCAGCGGCCGTTCGTCCCGGTAATCGTGTTCCCCGAGGGAACGCGCGCCGCCGAGCAGAAGGAGACCCTCGGCCGCGCGTTCGCCGCCGTCTCCGCCAGGCTCCCCCAGGCCCGCGTGGTCTCGTACGCCGGCACCGGCGACCCCCGGCTGATCGGCTCCGACGGCCGGACCACGTTCGGGCTGGTCTTCCCCGGCACCTACTCCGACGGCAGCCCGCCGGGCGGCGGCCTCGGCGAGACGCCGAACGAGAGCCCGGTCATCGTCGCGGCGATGACCCCCGTGCTGCCGCCGGGCGCGAGCGTCCACGTCACGGGGCTGGACACCCTCGCGCCGAGCGTGGACGCGGGCGGCGTGGACGTGCCCGCCAAGATCGGCATCGGGGTGGTCGCCGCGGTGCTCGTCCTGCTGCTGGTGTTCCGCTCGGCGCTGGCCTTCGTACCGCTCCTCATCGCGGTCCTGTCCATCTTCGTGTCGTTCATCGTGATCCTGGCGCTGACGACGGTGATGACCGTGCACGACGTGGCCCTCACCACGATGCCCCTGCTGGGGCTGGGCATCGCGGTCGACTACTCGCTGCTGCTGGTGGCCCGCTGGCGGGAGGAGCGGGCGGGCGGGCACCGGGGCGACGAGGCAGTGCACCGGGCCATGGCGGGCGCGGGGCGGGCGGTGCTGTTCAGCGGCGTCGCGGTCGCGATCGGCCTGGTGACCATGGTGGTGCTGCCGGTGCCGTTCCTGCGCAGCCTCGGCCTCGCCGGGATGATCATCACGGCGGTGAGCGTGGCCACGACGCTGACCGTGCTGCCGGTGCTGCTCGCCCTCACCGGGCAGCGGCTCGACCGCAGGCGCGCCCGCGACGGCCGGGGCGGGCTCCCCTTCCGGCGCGAGGCGCGGGCCGGGCGGGCCTGGTCGGCGTGGGCGCGCGGCGTGGTGCGGCTGCGGTGGCCCGCCGCCCTGCTCACCGGCGGGGTGCTGATCGCGCTGACGGTGACCGCCCTGGGCGTCAACCTCGGCCTGCCGGAGAGCAGGAACCTGCTCACCTCCGGGCCCGGCCACGAGGGGCTGTCCGCGCTGCGCCAGGCGGGCGTGCCCGCCGGCTCGATCACCCCGTTCGACGTCCTGGTCACCGGCGACCCCGCGCGGACCGCCGAGAGGCTGCGGGGCGTGGAGGGCGTGTCGGCGGTGCTCGCCCCCGACGACCCGTCCTGGCGCCGCGACGGCACCGCCGTCGTCACCGTGCTCCCGGCGGCGGAGAACGGCACCGCCGAGGGCGAGGCGACCATCACCCGCGTACGCGAGGCGGCACCGCCCGGCGCGCGGGTCGGCGGCAACGCGGCGCAGAGCATGGACTTCCAGGAGCGCACCTACGGGGCTTTCCCCTGGATGCTCGGCCTGATCGCGCTGGTCACGTTCGTCATGCTGGCGCGGGCGTTCCGCTCGCTGCTGCTGCCGCTGAAGGCGATCGTCGTCAACCTGCTCTCGCTGGGCGCGGTGATCGGCGCGATGGTGGTGCTGTGGCAGTTCGGCTGGGGGACCAGGGAACTGCTGGACATCCAGCCCACCGGCTCGATCGGCGAGTTCGTGCCGCTCACCATCTTCGCCTTCCTGTACGGCCTGAGCATGGACTACGAGGTGTTCATCCTGGCCAGGATGCGCGAGGAGTACGACAGGTCGGGCAGCACGGAGCACGCGGTGATCGAGGGGGTGGGCCGCACCGGGCGGCTGGTCACCTCGGCGGCGCTCATCCTGTTCATCTCCTTCACCGCGCTGGCCATGACCCCCGAACTGGACGTGAAGGTGTTCGCCAGCGGCCTCGCCCTGGGCATCTTCCTGGACGCCACCCTGATCCGCGGCATCCTGGTCCCGGCGGTGGTCGCGATGATGGGCCGGTGGAACTGGTGGCTGCCCGTCTGGGCGGCCCGGATCCTGCGGGTGGCGCCCTCGCCGCTGAGGGACGAGAACCCCGAGCCGGTCCGCGTCCCGGAACCGGTCTAGGCCCCCGGAGCCGGTCCTGCGAACTCCGGGACCGGCTCCGGGTCTGGAACCGACCCCTGGAACCGGCCCCTGGGGCCGGAACCGATCCGGCCCCGGAGCCGATCCGGGGCCCCACCGGCTCCGGGGGCCCGGGGACAGCGAGACGGCCACCGCCTTGGAGAGGCGGTGGCCGTTCGTGGGTCTTGCCGGTTGTCCGGCCCGTCAGACGGCCGTGAGCACGGCCGCGGAGTTGAAGCCGCCGGAGCCGCGGGCCACGACCAGCGCGGCCGACAGCCCGTCCGCGGCCCTGGCCTCGGTGACCAGGTCCACGCCCTCGACAACGGTGGTGCCGGCCGTCGGCGGGATGACCCCGTTGGCCAGGGACAGGGCCGCCCACGCGACGTCGAGGGCCGCGCCGCCGGAACACAGGCGGCCGGTCATCGTCTTGGGCACCGTCACCGGCACGCGGCGGGCGCCGAACACCTCCCGCAGCGCCGCCACCTCCCGCGCGTCCCTCACCGGATCACCGGCTCCGTCGGCGAAGACCACCCCGACGTCGTCCGGGCCGAGACCGGCGCGGGCGATCGCCTCGCGCATGGCCCTGGCGTACTGGCGGTGGTCGGGAGCCGGGTCGGCCACGTGGTGGGCGTCGTGGGTGGAGGCGGTCCCGGCGATCTCGGCGTAGACCGTGGGGGCGCACCGGCCCAGGGCGCTGTGCCGGTCCTCCACGATGAGCATCGCGCCGCCCTCGCCGGGGACGTGGCCGCCCGCGCCGGGGGCGAAGGGCCGGTAGGCCGCGGCCGGGTCGCTCGCGCGGCTCACCGTCGCCTCACCGGCCTGGCAGGCGAGCGCGTACGGCGACAGCGGTGCCTCGGTGCCGCCGGTCACGACGACCTCGGTGCCCCGGCGGATCAGCCGGGCCGCCTCGGCCAGCGCGTCGATCGCCCCGGCCGCGTCCGCGACCAGCACCCCGCAGGCACCCTTGAGCTGGTGCCTGATGGACAGCTGGCCGCTGCTCGCGGCGTAGAACCAGCCGATGGACTGGTAGGCGCTCACCGCCCGGGGGCCCTTGCTCCACAGCGCCTGGATCTCCCGCTGCCCGAAGGCGTTCCCCCCGGAGGCCCCCGCGGTCACCACCGACAGGTCGAACGGGTCCTCCCTCGCCGGGTCGAGCGCGGCGTCGGCCAGGGCGAGCTCGGTCGCGGCGAGGGCGAACCAGGTCCAGCGGTCGGTCTGCACCAGCAGCTTGCTGTCGACGAACTCGCGCTCGTCGAAACCGGCGACCTCCCCCGCGAGCCGGATCGGCGCCCCGGCGGCGTCGAACGACGTCACCGGGCCGATCCGGCTCCGTCCGGTCAGGGACTCCTCCCAGTGCTCGGCCACGCCGACCCCCGTCGGGGCGACCACGCCGATCCCGGTTATCACCGCTCTGCGGCCGCTCGTCGGCCCGCCTCCGGGTTCAGGGAAGATCATCGGTCCGTCTCCCGCCCGGGGAAGATCATCGGTCCGTCTCCGGCTCAGAGAAGATCATCGGCTCGCCTCCGGGTCAGAGAAGATCATCGCGGACTGGAAACCGCCGAAGCCGCTGCCCGCGGAGAGCGCGTGCGCGGCGGTCACCTCGCGGGCGACCAGGGGGATGTAGTCGAGGTCGCACTCGGGGTCGGGGGTGGTCAGGTTGGCGGTGGGCGGGACCACGCCCCGCTGCAGCACCAGGGCGCAGGCGGCCATCTCGATCGAGCCGACCGCGCCGAGCGAGTGGCCGATCACCGACTTGATCGAGCTGATCGGCACCCGCCGGGCGTGGTCGCCGAGGCTCCGCTTGTAGGCGGACGTCTCGTGCCGGTCGTTCTGCCTGGTCCCCGACCCGTGGGCGCTGACGTAGCCGATGTCCCCGGGGTCGAGCCGGGCCTGGCCGAGCGCGTCGGCGATGGCCTCGCCCAGTTCGAGGCCGTCGGGCCGCAAGCCGGTCATGTGGAAGCCGTTGGCCCGCGCCGCGTACCCGGTGACCTCGCAGTAGACGCGGGCGCCGCGCCGGCGGGCGTGTTCCAGCTCCTCCACCACCAGCACCGCCGCGCCCTCGCCGAGGACGAAGCCCCTGCGCCCGGCGTCGAAGGGCCGCGAGGCCGCCTCGGGCTCGCCGTTGTCCGGGCTGGTGGCGCGGATGGCGTCGAAGCACGCCACGGTGATCGGGGAGATCGGCGCGTCCGACGCCCCCGTGATCATCACGTCCGCCTCGCCGTCCTGGACGAGCCGGTAGGCCCGGCCGATGGCGTCGATGCCGGAGGTGCAGCCGGTCGAGACGACGGCGGCCGGGCCGTTCACGCCGAACCGGACCGCGAGCTCGGCCGCCGCGCTGGAGGGCACCAGCGCCTGGTAGACGAACGGCTTGAGGTGACGGTGGTCCACCTCCCAATCCCTGCCGCGGTCGCTGGCGACCACGTACTCCTCCTCCAGGGTGATGGTCGCCCCCACCGCCGAGCCGAGGCTGACCCCGGCCCGCTCGGGGTCGGCCGCGCCGAGGTCGAGGCCGGAGTCGGCCACCGCCTCGTCGGCGCAGGCGACGGCGAGCTGGGTGAAGCGGTCCATCCGCCGGACCTCGCGCGGGGTGAGCCCGCAGGCGGCCGGGTCGAAGTCGACCTCGGCCGCGATCTGGGAGCGGAACGGGGACGGGTCGAAGGCGGTGATCCGGCGGACGGCCGGTTTGCCGTCCACGATCCGGTTCCAGAACTCCTCCCGGCCCACCCCGCCCGGGGCGATCACCCCGATGCCGGTGACGACGACCCGCCTCATGTTCCCGCCCTCTCCGGGTGGGGCTCGGTGTCCACGTGCCCGAGTTCGGGCCTCGGGGCGAGCGGGCTGAGCTGGAAGACCACGAGCGCGTCGTCCTCGCCGATATTGGTGAGGCGGTGCCTGACGTGGCGCGGGACGAGCAGCGCCTGCTCGGCGCCGACGGTGAGCGGCTCGCCGTCGAGGTCCACCCTGAGCGTCCCGGTCGCGACGAACACGTACTCCTCCGAGTAGGGGTGGTAGTGCTCGGAGACGCCCTCACCCGGCGCCAGCCGTACGGCGCCGCAGAAGCCCGACGAGGAACCGCAGGTCGCCGGGGAGACCAGGGTGCGCAGGTCGCCGCCGCGGCGGGTGTTGGACGGCACGTCGTGGAAGCCCACGACGCGGCGGCGCCGCCGCTCCACCCTCTCCTTGATCAGCGCCATCTGGACCGCGGAGCCGGCGTTGATCCGGTCGGTCATCGCCTGCGTGTCGACCGGGGCCTCGGGCCTCATGTGGAAGTCCTGCACCCAGCGCATGCGCGTACGGTCGGGGCCGAGCTCCTCGTAGACCCAGGTGATGTTCATGAACTCGAACGGCCCGGTCTCCACCCGGCGCGCCCGGACCGTCCAGGTGTCGCGGTCCCAGGAGCGCTCCGACACCCAGGACCAGACGCGGTCCTGCTCGTCGGGGTGCATGGTGAGCCGGAAGGTCGCCGAGTCGTCCGACTCGGCGAGAACCTCCACCTTGGCGTACTCGGAGAAGAGCTCCGGCCAGGTCCGGACGTCGTTCGTCCGGTCCCAGACGAATCCGATGGGCGCGTCGATCTCGATCGCGTTGTCGGTGTGTCCGATCATGATGTGCGTCCTCCCCCTCCGGCGCCGGTCACGGCCAGCCGCTCGGTCACGAGTTCTCTCATCAGGGACGGCGTGGTCCCGGCCGTCAGCTGTTCCTCCACGTCCACCCCGAACCGGTCCTGGATCCGGGTGGCGATCTCCACCCGGGCCAGCGAGTCGAGGTCCAGCTCGTCGAAGCTGAGCTCCAGGGCGTCGTCCCCGGCCGCGGGGTCCAGGCCCACGGCGAGCAGCAGTTCGCGCACGTTCTCGTCGGTGAATGGCATCGTCGTCGTTTCCCGTCGTCGGTCGGTGTCTGCCGATCGGAGGTGGCGGTCGGTGTCTTGAGCCCCGCCGGTGTCTGCCGATCGGAGGTGGCGGTCGGCGTCTTGAGCCCCGCCGATGTCTGTCGAGTGCCTGCCTGCGGCCTGGAAGTGCCCGCCGGTGTCCCGGGAGGCTCGGGAGGCTCGGGCCGGTGCTGCCGCCGCTGCCGGGGGACGTCCGCCGTCGCGCACGGCGTCGACGAGCCAGATGCGGGCCGAGCCGACCGCTTGGGGGTCCGCCATCGCGGGGACGGGACGCCCCAGCCCCCGGGCGAGGTCGGCCTGGTGGGTCACCGTGGCACGCCAGCCGTACCCGGCGAGCCACCTCTCCGGGTCCTCCACGGCGGACCGCCAGGCGGCCTGGGTGGAGGCGAGCCTGCTCATCGCGGGCCGCATCTGCGGCAGGTCGGCGTACGCCCGGTTGACGTGCTCGACGGCGAGCCTGCTGCCGGGAAGCGACAGCTCGGAGACCTCGCCGAGGACGCGCGCGCCGTCCTCCGGCGTGAGATACATCAGCACGCCCTCGATCAGCCAGGCGATCGGCTCGCCGGGGTCGAGGCCCGCGGCGAGCAGCGGCGACGACCAGTCCTCGCGCAGGTCGGCGGAGACGACCGTACGGTCGCAGGCGGGCCGGACGCCCCGGCCGGCCAGTGCCCTCTCCTTACGGGCGATCAGATCCGGCAGGTCGACCTCGAACAGGCGGGTGCCCTTGGGCCATTCGAGCCGGAACGCGCGGGTGTCCAGGCCGGCGGCGAGCAGGACCACCTGCCGCCGTCCCGCCGCCGTGGCCTCGCGCAGCCGGTCGTCGAAGAAGCGGGTGCGCAGGACGAAGTGCTCACCGGCGCGGCGGCCCGCCTCGCTGATCCCGGTGATCCGCCCCGCGGCGTCGGCGAGCGGGCCCGCCAGCGGGTCGTCGAAGAGCCGGTCGGGCCGCGCGCTCTCGGCCTCCCTGGCCTGGGCGATCACCACCGCGGTGCGGCTCACACCGGCGGCCGGGCCGGGGCCTTCGATGAGTCGGGTCATTCCTCGCTCCTGTCTGCGGTGAGGCTTCCTGCGGGGAGGCTTCCTGCGGGGAGGCTTCCTGCGGGGAGGCTTCCTGCGGTGAAGTCGACGGCCATGGTCAGCCGGTAGGTCTCGCGGTAGACCAGCCGGTCGAAGGTGAGGCGCATGAACGCGTCGCGCGCCGCGCAGGCGAGCGGGTGCCGCCAGCGGGTGAGCTCGCCGTTGGCCCGCGACCGCCGGACCATCCGGGTGGTGCGCCCCACCCGCCGCGCCTCGTAGGCGGCCAGCGCCCGCGGCACGTCGCCCCCGGCGAGCTCGTCGGCCAGCACGAGGGCGTCCTCGATCGCCTGGCCCGCGCCCTGGCCGAGGTTGAACGTCATGGGGTGGGCCGCGTCCCCCAGCAGCGTCACCGGGCCGTGGCTCCAGCGCCGCAGCGGGGGCCGGTCGAAGACATGCACCGGGGTGACGTCGTCCGCCCCGGTGGCCGCGATCAGGCCGGGAACCGGGTCGGGCCAGCCGGCGAACTCCGCGGCCAGCATGTCGGGGACGCTCACCCCGAGCCTCGGGGCGACCCGGTCGCCGAGCACCCCGTCCCAGTAGACGTGGTCGTCGGCGAGCCGGTAGCAGACGAACCACCGGCCGCGTCCCCAGGTGCTGAGGAAGGTGTTCGCGGGCACCCCGGAACCCGGCAGCCGGATCACCCCCTGGAAGGCGGTGAACCCGGCGTAGCGGGGCGGCGGGTCCCCGGGGAGCAGCGCCGCGCGTACGGCCGAGCGCAGCCCGTCCGCGCCGACGAGCAGGTCCGCCCGCTCCTCGCGGCCGTCGCCGAACCGGGCGACGACACGGCCGCCCTCCGCGGTGAGGCCGGTGAACCGGGAGCCCGTCACGAGGTCGTCCCCCACCTGGCCGGCGAGGAGGGTGTGCAGTCCGGGGCGGCTGACGCTGTAGACGGGGGCGCCGAGGGGACCCGCCATGCGCGCCATGGACCACTCCGCGATCCGGCGCCCGCGCGCGTCCCTGAACAGGTGCCGGTGCAGCTCGTGACCGATCTCGCGGACCCCGGGCTCCAGCCCGAGCTCGCGCAGCGCCAGCACGGCGTTGTGCCAGAGCACCAGCCCGTGTCCCGCCCGTGCCGCGCGGGGTCCGGGGGCGCGTTCGTGCACGCTGACCTCGGCTCCCGCGGCCCGCAGCGCCAGCGCCACGGTCAGCCCGCCGATGCCGCCCCCGACCACGACCACCCTCACGCGGGCCCCCGCGCGACGGCCGCCACGGCGGGCTCGACCTCGGCCTCGGCCTCGACTTCGGCTTCGGCCTCGGCTTCGGGCGAGGCGCCCGGCTCCGCTTCCTCCCCGACCGGCGCGCCCGCCTCCGTCTCCGCCCGGATCAGGAAGCGCAGCGAGCGGGCCCCGCTCAGGCACTCCCGCATCGGCCGGACGAGCTCGCGGTGCTCCTCGGTGGCCTCCCAGGCGAGGAAGTCGGCCAGCCGGCGCCACTCGCTGGTGATCAGCCACTGCTCGGGGTCGGTGGCCGACTGGCAGACCTGGTCCTTGAGATGCCCCGGTACGCCGCCGGACACCTCGTACCGGATCTTCTCGTAGGCCGCCAGGAAGTCCTCCCGCCGCTCGGCGAGCACCCTGACCAGGAAGACGATCCGGGCCCTCACCGGGGACCTCCCACCCCGGGCGGCGGCCCGCCGCCGAGTTCCGACCCGAACTCGAACCTGCCCAGCACCGGCACGCAGCTCCCGTACAGGCCGTCGGCGGCCTCGCTGGTCAGGAAGGCCACGACCCTGGCGACCAGGTCGGGGGTGACGGTGTGGTCGAAGTTCATCCCGGGGCGTTCCCGGCGCTTGTCCGGGGTGTCGGCCATGGTCATGACGATGGTGTTGGCGTGGATGCCGCTCCGCTTCACCTCATGCGCGATGGAGCGGACCCAGGCGACCAGGGCCGCCTTCGCCGCGGCGTACGCCGACAGCGCGGGCAGCGGCTCGTCGGCGAGGGGGGTGCTGAAGTAGACCAGCCGCGCGCCCTCGGTCAGGTGCGGCAGGACCGCCTGGGTGGCGGTGACGGCCGACAGGAAGTTGTCGCGCAGCATCCGCTCGTAGACGCCGGGGTCCGTCAGGAACAGCGGCCCGGCCCGGAAGCCGCCGGCCATGTGGACCAGCCCGTCGAGCCTGCCGAAGCGCCCGACCGCCTCCTCGGCGGCCAGGCGGGCGCCCTCGGGGTCGGAGACGTCCGTGACGAGCGTCTCGACGCGCCCGGCGACGCCGTGCCGCCCCTCCAGCGGGGCGAGGCGGTCCTTGTCGCGGCCGGTGAGCAGCAGCCGGTCGCCCCTGGCGCCGAGCCGCTCGATCACGGCCTCGGCGAGCCGGCCGGTGGCCCCGGTGACGACGAAGGCCGGGGCGGTCATCGGACCGGCTCCGCGACCCGGGTGGTCACGTGGTCCATCAGGGCCGACAGGAAGAAGGCCCGCGCGCCGTCGGGGCCGCCCATGTCGCGCGGGACCGCGAGGTAGCCGTCCAGCTCGCGCTCCAGCCTCTGGATGCCCGGCTGCCTGGACAGGTGGGCCATCACGCTCGGCAGGTTGCCGTCGATCTCGATGACCCGGACGACCGTGGTGCCCTTCATGAAGATCGAGGTGCTCAGCAGCCGGGTGCCGTCGGGGGTCTCCCACTCGGGGGGGTCGTAGCTCGACAGCAGTTCCCTCACCGCCGCCTCCGCACCGGGCCTGATCTGGAAGGTGATCGCGTAACGCTGCATCGGGCTTCCCTGGGTCGGGGCGGCCGTCCGCCGCCTTGTGGGAACAGCCTGTTCGCGGCGGGCCGGGCTGTCTTCCGCCCCGCGGCCGGACCTGCGCTCCCCCGGCGGTGGGGCCCTCTCCGCCTCGGGCGGGAGCCCGTGGCTCCTCACCGGAGATCCCCGGCCACCGGCCCGCGCGGGCCGGGGCCGCGCTCACCAAGCAACCATTTGTTTCTCGTCTCAGCCGAAAAGCCCGTTGACGGAATTACGGGCATCACGGCGCACGAATATCTCGCCCGCACGTTAAACGGTCACAGATGAGATGATTTATCCGGTTATTTCTTAGGAACCCCTGAGTCACCTCTGTGAGAACCCATAGAACGACCGCGAGATACGGACAGGGAGACGGCACCATGCCCCCCACGTGCGACAGAAGGGTCCCAGTAGACGCCCCCATTAGGCAAAGAATAGAATCTTAATGAAGTCTGTGACAGCCCATATAATTTGCTTGATATAGTCACCTTTTCTGACTACGCTCACCTTTCATGGGGGAACGACGGGGCAAAACAACCCAAGAAAGCAAGCACCTCTCATCTTCAGCACGTAGCCGATCTCAGCGGATCCCAACGGGGTGGGTCCGATGAGCGCCTTTCTCGGCTACCTCATCTCAGAGCTGAGCTGGACCGACCTGCTGTGCTCGACGGTGGCGGCGCTCCTGGCCGTCGTGTCGTCCACGCTCGGCGCCCGCCGGCACACCAGGTCCATGCTGGCCAGGAGCGAGAGCGCCGCGGCACTTCACGAACGGCGCCGGATCGCCCGCGACCTGCACGACGGCGTGGGCCACGGCCTGACCGTCATCGCCCTCCAGGCCCGGAGACTGACCGGCTCGCCGGCGACGGCCCACCACGTGGCCCAGATCATCGAGGAGACGGTCCAGGCGACCCTGTCCGACCTGCGAGGGACCCTGGCGGACCTGCGGCACGAGCCGTCTCCCTCTCGGGGGAGGCCCGGCCTCCCCCTCGGGGAGGAGCCGCGGCACCACGACGACGGCGTGCTCCTGTCGACCAGGCTGACCGAGCTCGCCGGGCGCTATCCCTTTCCCGACCTGGTCGTGCGGCTGCGCAACGTCGCCGCCGAACGCCACGTGCCGCCCGAGGTCGCCCGGACGGCGTTCCGCGTCGCCCAGGAGGCCCTGACGAACGCGCTCAAGTACCACACCGGCCCGGTCCACCTGGAGGTCGGCTTCGGCGAGAAGCTGAGCGTCTCGGTGATCAACGAGACGCGCTCCCCCGGTGTGAGGGCGGTGGCCATGCCCCTCCCGCGCAGGCAGGGCGGCACGGGGCTGCACGGCCTGTCGGAACGCGTCGCCGAGCAGGGAGGCCACCTGGAGTCGGGGCCGCTGACCGGGGGCGGTTTCGTCACCCGGGCCGTCATTCCCGTGACCTCCGCCATCTCCAGAGAGGACCAGCCATGCGGAAGATCCGCGTCCTGATCGCCGACGACCAGCCGCTGATCCGCAGCGGTCTGCACGCCATCTTCGACGGGGTGCCGGACATCGTGGTGGTCGGGGAGGCACGGCACGGGGTGCAGGCGGTGCAGTCGGTCAAGACGCTCCGCCCGGACGTCGTGCTGATGGACATCAACATGCCGCGCATGGACGGCATCACCGCCACCAGGGAGATCTGCAAGCTGGGTGCCGGCTATCCCGCGAAGGTCGTCATCCTGACCATCTACGACCAGGACGAGCACGTCTTCGAGGCGCTGCGCAGCGGGGCCAGCGGCTTCATCCTCAAGCACACGCCCACCGACCGGCTGGTCGACGCCGTGCGCGAGGTCGCCGAGGGCGACGCCCTGCTGTCGCCCTCGGTGACGCGCAAGCTCATCGACGAGTTCGCCAGGCGCCCGGTGCTCTCGGCCGCGCCGACCGCCGTGCTCGGCCAGCTCACCGAGCGGGAGCGCGAGGTGTTCCAGCTGCTCGTACGGGGATACGGCAACGACGAGATCGCCCGCGCGCTCGTGCTCGGCGACAGCACGATCAAGTCGCACGTCCAGCACCTCTACCAGAAACTCGGCGTGCGCGACCGGGTGCAGATCGTGATCTTCGCGTACGAGAACGGCCTGGTCGCGGCCACCCCCCGGGGCTGACGCGCCTCCGGAGCCCGAAGACGGCCGCCTCCCTCGGGGAGGCGGCCGTCCCGCGCCCGGCCCGCTTTCGCGAAGGCAGCCCGGCTCCCCCAGGTCCGGCTGCCCTCGGGCCCGGCTGCCCTCGGGCCCGGTTCACCTTGAGGCCCGGCGCCCCTCAGGCCCGGCTCACCTCGGGGCCCGGCTCACCTCGGGGAAGGAGACGGTCCCCTCACCGGAGGAGCCCGGGGTTCACGCCGGCGGCGGACGACACCGGCCGGGCCGCGTTCCTACGGTGGGACGGACCCGATCGACCGGCCACCGAGGAGTGCCCGTGCCCGACCAGATCCTGATCGTCGCCCGCCTCAGCCCCGGCGGTTCCGGCGAGGTCTCCCGCCTCTTCGGCGAGTCCGACGCCGGCGAGCTCCCCCGCGCGCTCGGGGTGACGCGCCGCGACCTGTTCCTCTACCGGGACCTCTACCTCCACCGCGTCGAGTTCGAGGGCTCCGCCGCCGAGGCGATGGCGCTCGCCCGCGGGCGGGAGGACTTCCTGCGGCTGAGCGCGGACCTCGACCCGCACGTCAGGCCGTACGACCCGGACACCTGGCGCGGCCCCGCCGACGCGATGGCGCGGCGGTTCTACCACTGGACCCCCGAGGAGCGCGCCCTGTGACGATCTCACCGGCCACCGCACCGGTCACCGCGCCCGGACCGTGGGCACGCTGCCCCGGCTGCGCGGCCATCGTGTACGCCCCCCGCCTGGCCCGCGCGCAGCGCGTCTGCCCCGAGTGCGGTCACCACCACCGGCTGGGCGCCGTCGAGCGGCTCCGCACGCTGGTGGACGACGGCTCCTTCCGCGCCGCCGCTCAGGTGCGCGGCGGCGACCCGCTGGGCTTCACCGACTCCCGGCCCTACACCGAGCGCCTCGCCCGGGCGCGGGAACGCACCGGCCTGGACGACGCCGTCCTGCACGGCACCGCGACCGTCGGCGGCCACCGCGTGGTCGTCGCCGTCATGGACTTCTCCTTCCTCGGCGGCAGCATGGGCTCGGCCGTCGGCGAGGCCGTCACCCGCGCCTGCGAGCGGGCGCTGAACGAGCGCGTCCCGCTGGTCCTGGCCGTCGCCTCCGGCGGCGCCCGCATGCAGGAGGGCGGCCTGTCCCTGATGCAGATGGGCAAGACCGCCCAGGCGATGCGGCGGCTGCGCCGGGCGGGCGTGCTCAGCGTCTGCGTGCTGACCGACCCCACCTTCGGCGGGGTCACCGCCTCGTTCGCCACCCTCGGGGACGTGCTGGTCGCCGAGCGCGGCGCGCTCGTCGGCTTCGCCGGGCCGCGCGTCATCGCCTCGGCGACCCGCGAGAAGCTCCCCCGGGGGTTCCAGAGCGCCGAGTACCTCGCCGCGCGGGGCATGCTCGACCGGGTCGAACCCCGCGACGGCCTGCGCCCCCTGCTCGCCCGGCTGCTCTCCACGACCGGCGGTGCCGCCGCTCCCAGGCCCCCCGAGGAGCCGCCGTCCTCCGGCGGGCCCGCGGTGGTGATCCGCGACCCGGGCGAGCTGTCCGGCACGCTGACCGCCCAGGAGACCGTACGGCTGGCCCGCGACACCCGGCGCCCGACCGCCCTCGACTACATCTGGCACCTGTGCTCGGACTTCGTGGAGCTCCACGGCGACCGCACGTACGGCGACGATCCGGCGATCGTCGGCGGCACCGGCCTGATCGACGGGACGCCGGTGATGGTCATCGGCCACCAGAAGGGCCACGACACCTCGGAGCTGGTCGCCAGGAACTTCGGCCTCGCCCACCCCGAGGGGTACCGCAAGGCGCTGCGGCTGATGTCGCTGGCCGACCGGCTCGGCCTGCCGGTGGTGACCCTCGTCGACACCCAGGGCGCGGCCCCGGGCGTCGGGGCCGAGGAGCGCGGCCAGTCCTGGGCGATCGCCGAGTGCCTGGCCGGCATGTCGGAGCTGTCGGTCCCGGTGGTCGCGACCGTGGTCGGCGAGGGCGGCAGCGGCGGGGCGCTGGCCCTCGCGGTGGCCAACCGGGTGCTGATGCTGCGCCACGCCGTCTACTCGGTGATCAGCCCGGAGAGCTGCTCGACGATCCTGTACGGCGACCCCTCGCACGCTCCCGAGCTGGCCGAGTCCCTGCGGATCACCGCGCCCGAGCTGCTGCGGCTCGGCGTCGTCGACGGCGTCGTCCCCGAGCCGCGGGGCGGCGCGCAGGAGGACCCGGCGGCGGCGATGGACACGCTCAGGGCGGCCGTCCTGGAGTCGCTGCGCGAGCTGTCCGGGCTGAGCGGCGACGAGCTGCGCAAGCACCGCCACGAGAGGTTCCGCGGGCTGGGAGTGATCGAAGGTGGATGAATCGAAAGTGGACGAATCAAAGGCGGACGAGCGGCCTCCCGGCGGACCGGCCCCCGGGACCAACGGGAGACCGGCATCCGAGGTCGCCGGGAGATCCGGCTCCGAGGAGGACGCGCACGCGGTGATGCGGCTGCTGCGCGAGGAGGCCGGCAACCTCGTCAGGACCGTCCCCGGCCCGGTGGCGGCCATCTCCCTGCGCCTGGGCGAGTGCGCCCTGGAGGTGACCTGGGCCTTCCCACAGTCCTCCGCACCGGACACGCGGCCCGCCGCACCCGGCACGCGGCCCGCCGCGGACACCCGCCCCGTCGCCGTACCCGCCCCCGAGGGGGCCGCGCGGCCTGCGGAGCCCGGCCCCCTCGACGAAACGCGGGAGCACTCCTCCTCGTACGCGGTGACCTCCCCCCTCGTCGGCACCTTCTACGTCGCCGCCGAGCCGGGAGCGCCGCCCTTCGTGCAGCCGGGCGACCGGGTGGACGCCGGTCGGACGGTCGGCCTCGTCGAGGCCATGAAGCTGATGAACCCGGTCGTCGCCGGGCACGCGGGCGAGGTCGTCGAGGTGGTCGCGGGCGACGGCGAGCCGGTGGAGTACGGGCAGGTCCTGGTACGGCTGCGGACGGACGGCACATGAGTTTCTCCAGGATGCTCATCGCCAACCGGGGCGAGATCGCGCTGCGCGTGGCCAGGACCTGCCGCGAGATGGGCATCGAGACCGTCGCCGTGTACTCCACCGCCGACCGGGACGCCCGGTTCACGGCCTACGCCGACAGGGCCGTCCACATCGGCCCGGCCCCGGCGCGGCGCAGCTACCTGTCCGTGCCCGCCGTCATCGAGGCGGCCCTGCAGACCGGGGCGGAGGCGATCCACCCGGGTTACGGCTTCCTGTCGGAGGACGCCGACTTCGCCAGGATCTGCGCGGACAACGGGATCACCTTCGTCGGCCCCTCACCCGAGGTCATGGAGTGCGTCGGCGACAAGGCGCGGGTGCGCGCCCTGATGGCCGAGGCCGGGTTGCCCGTCCTGCCCGGCAGCGACGGCGCCGTACCCTCGGCCGCCGAGGCCGAGCGGGTCGGCGCCGAGATCGGCTACCCGGTCATCGTGAAGGCCGCCGCGGGCGGCGGCGGGCGGGGCATCGAGGTGGCGCGCGACCGGGCCGAGCTGCGCGACGTCTACCGGCGCACCACCGCGTCCGCCCGGCAGCTGTTCGGCAACGGCGACGTCTACGTCGAGCGGTTCGTGCCCGTGGCCCGCCACGTGGAGGTGCAGCTGCTGGGAGACTCCGCCGGGACCGTCGTACACCTGGGAGAGCGCGACTGCTCGCTGCAGCGGCGCAACCAGAAACTCGTCGAGGAGGCGCCCTGCCCCGCGCTGCCCGAGGAGGTGCGGGCCCGGCTCGGCGAGTACGCGGTGGCCGGGGCGCGGCACGTCGGCTACACCGGCGCGGGGACGATGGAGTTCCTGGTCGGCCCGGGCGGGGAGGCGACGTTCATGGAGATCAACGCCCGCATCCAGGTCGAGCACCCGGTCACCGAGATGCTCACCGGGATCGACCTGGTCAGGGAGCAGATCCGGGTGGCCGCGGGCGAGCGCCTGTCCTTCACCCAGGAGCAGGTCCGCCTCACCGGCGCGGCCATCGAGTGCCGGGTGAACGCCGAGGACCCCGGCGCGGGGTTCCGTCCCGCCCCCGGCCGGCTGGAGGTCTTCCGCCCGCCCGGCGGGCCCGGCGTGCGGGTCGACTCCGGGTTCGCCCAGGGCGACGCGATACCGCCGGACTACGACTCGATGATCGCGAAACTGGTCGTCTGGGCGCCCACCCGGCGGGAGGCCGTCGCCAGGGCCGACCGCGCGCTCGCCGAGTTCGCCGTGGAGGGGCCGGGGGTGGCCACCACCATCCCGCTGCTGCGCGATCTGCTCGCACAACCGGGGTTCGCCGCGGGTGAGCACAGCACCGGATTCGTGGACGCGTTCATGAGCGAGCGGGGACATATACCCTGGTCTGCGTAAACTTTTCTGAATGCCAGCGTAAATCCGGGGTACTCGCCAGCACATGACCGATTCTCAGGGAATCATCGGAGCCCGCTACCGCCTGCTCGAACGCATCGGCCGAGGAGGCATGGGAACGGTCTGGAGAGCCCGTGACGAGGTGCTGGGCCGCGATGTGGCGATCAAGGAGGTCATCCCCTCCCCCGACCTCACCGAGCCCGAACGCGAGGTCTTCACCGTCCGGACCCTCAGGGAGGCCCGCGCCGCCGGGCGGATCGGGCACCCGGGGGTGGCGACGGTCTACGACGTGATCGAGGAGCAGGGTCGCCCCTGGATCGTCATGCAGCTGGTCGACTCCCGCACGCTCGGAGCGGTGATCAGGGAGGACGGGCCGCTGCCACCGATGCGGGTGGCGCGGATCGGGCTGGAGGTGCTGGGCGCGCTGCTCGCCGCCCACCACGCGGGCGTCCTGCACCGCGACGTGAAGCCCGACAACGTGCTGATCGCCGCGGACGGGCGGGCCGTGCTCACCGACTTCGGCATCGCCGTCCTGGAGGGCGACTCGTCGATCACCAGGACCGGTTCGCTCATCGGCACCCCGGCGTTCATCGCGCCGGAGCGGGCGAGCGGCGGTCCGGCCGAGTTCGCCTCCGACCTGTGGTCGCTCGGGGTGACGCTCTACGTGGCCGTCGAGGGCCGCTCCCCCTTCGAGCGGGCCCACCCGCTGGCGACGCTCAGCGCCGTCATGCACCAGGAGCCGTCACCGATGCGGTTCGCCGGGCCGCTCGCCCCGGTGATCTACGGCCTGCTCCACAAGGATCCCGCGCGGCGCATGTCCGCCCGCGAGGTGCAGGTCCATCTGGGCTCGCTGGTGAACGGGACCGCCCCGCAGCCGACCGTGCCCATCGAGCTTCCCGCGGACATGCCCGTCGAGCCGCCGGCCGAGACGCTGTCCGGGCGGTCGAGCGGGCCGTACCCGGTGATCCCCGTGGCCGCCGCGATCCCGGACGGCGCTCCCACCGCCGCGGCCGTGCCGCCCGTGCCGCCGTCCGCGCAGACCTGGCCGGGGGCGGAACCCGAGCCGGTCCCGGCCTCCTCCCCCGGGAGGCGGCGCCCGGCGATGGCCGCCCTGGTCGCGACGGCGCTCGCCGTCGCCGTGACCGCGGGAGGGGTGGCGTGGGTCGCCGCCAACTCCCCGTCCCAGGGCCCCAAGGAGCCGCCGACCTCGTCGAGCGTGGCGCCGGAGAAGGCGAAGCCCTCGAAGGAGCCTGAGCAGGCGAAGGTGCCCGCGCGCGACGACTCCCCCCGGAACGGCGGGAACGGGACCTCGGAGCGCCCGGCCCCGGACCGGCAGGGCAACGGCGACCCCGCCCCGCAGGACAGGCCGACGGACAAGCCCTCACCCAAGCCGACGGGCAAACCCTCCCAGGAGCCCTCAGAGGAGCCCGAGGAGGACCCCGCCGAGCAGGAGCCGGACGGCGGGGACCAGGGGGGTGACGGGACCGACGAGGGCTCGGGCGGGGACGACGCGCCGGGCGACGGGCAGCAGGGCGACTCGCCCGACCAGGTCGACCCCGGCGCCGCGGCGGCCGCGCTCGACACGAACCCCTGAGGCGCGCCGGCGGACCTGCCGGGACCCGGCAGGGACCCGTTCAGGACTCGGCGGCGACGACCGTCAGGGCGTGGGCCAGGTCGTCGGGGTAGGCGGTGCTGAAGGAGACCCACTCCCCGGTGGAGGGGTGCTCGAAGGCCAGCGAGACCGCGTGCAGCCACTGCCGGCTCACCCCCAGGCGCGCGGCCAGGGTGGGGTCGGCCCCGTACAGCATGTCGCCGACGCACGGGTGGCGCAGCGCCGACATGTGGACCCGGATCTGGTGGGTGCGGCCCGTCTCCAGCTTGATGTCCAGCAGCGACGCCGCGCGGAACGCCTCGATCGTGTCGTAGTGGGTGACCGAGTCCTTGCCCCCGGCCACGACCGCCCAGCGGCCGTCGCCGACGGGGTGGCGGTCGATCGGCGCGTCCACGGTGCCGCGGTGCGGGTCGGGGTGGCCCTGGACCAGCGCGTGGTAGCGCTTGTCGACCGTACGCTCCTTGAAGGCCCGCTTCAGGTGGGAGTAGGCGTGCTCGCTCTTGGCGACGACCATCGCGCCGGTGGTGTTGGCGTCCAGCCGGTGCACGATGCCCTGGCGCTCGGCCGCGCCGCTGGTGGACACCCGGTGGCCGGCGCCCAGCAGGCCGCCGATCACGGTGGGCCCGGTCCAGCCGGTGGTCGGGTGGGCGGCCACGCCGATGGGCTTGTTGACGACGACGATGTCGTCGTCCTCGTACACGATGTGCATTCCGGGCACCGGCTCGGCCACCGGCATCGGCGCGGTGGGCGGCGGCGGGAGGGTGACCTCCAGCCACGCGCCGCCGTGGACCCGGTCGGACTTGACCGCGGTCGAGCCGTCGACCAGCACGTCGCCGGCGACGATCAGCTCGGCCGCGCGCGTGCGGGACAGGCCGAACAGGCGTGACAGGGCGGCGTCGAGGCGCTCGCCCTCCAGCCCGTCGGGGACGGGGAGGCTTCGCCGGTCAGCCATCGTTGTTCTCCTTGATTTCCTTCGTGTCCTTCGTGGTCTTCGCGGCTCCCGTGTCGCGCGTGCCGTCGATCTGGTAGCCCCGCCAGGCGAGGATGACCGCCAGGATGCCGCCGCAGACGATCGACGAGTCGGCGATGTTCCAGACCGGGAAGTGACCGGGGAAGGTCTCGATGAAGTCGACCACGTGCCCCTGGAGCGGCGAGGGCCTGCCGGGACCGAAGCCCGAGGGCCAGCGGAAGATGCGGTCGGTGAGGTTGCCGAGCGCCCCGCCGAGCAGCAGGCTCAGCGTGATCGCCCAGGGCAGGCTGCGCAGGTTGCGCGCGGTGCGCAGGATCGCCACCACGACGACGGTCGCGACACAGGTGAAGATGATCGTCATCCCGGTGCCGAGGCTGAAGGCCGCCCCCGAGTTGAAGATCACCCGGAACTGCAGGAGGCCGGGGATGACCACGAGCGGTTCCTTACCCTCCAGGGTCCTCAGCACGAGGGTCTTCGTGAGGAGGTCGAGGACGTAGACGATCGGGACGATCGTCGCGAGTACGGCGATCCGCCGCGCCGGGAGGGGGGCGGCCGGAACCGCCCCCTCCTCGGTGTCGCCGGTCAGCGGCGTTCCTCCCGCTGCTTGCAGGCCACGCACAGCGTCGCCCTCGGAAACGCCTGAAGGCGCTCCTTTCCGATCGGCTGATGGCACGATTCGCACACTCCGTAGGTCCCCGCGTCGATCCGGGCGATCGCTCGCTCGTTCTGCGCGACCAGGTCGCGCGAGTTCAGGGTAAGGGCGATTTCGCGCTCGCGTTCATACGTCCGGGCTCCGGCGTCGGCCTGATCGTCTCCCGCACCGTCGGTGACGTCGCTGGACGCGATCTCCATCTCGGCCTTGGCGATCTCCGCGGTGAGCTCGCGGATCTCCGTGGCCAGCTGCTCCCGGACCTCCTTGAGCTCCTCGGCCGACCAGGTGACGACGGCGCCGTCCTGGGACGGCGCCACCGCGCTGTTGTCTGCGCGCACGGTCGCGGCCATGGCGGCCTCCTTGTTCGATGGACCGTCTCCAATGTGGTAAACGGTGCGGGCAGCTTAGGTCTCCCATAACAGAACGGCAAACGACCCGCCGCAATCTTTACCACTCCCGTAACATCCGGTCGCTTCCCCCTGATTCCGCCCAGCGGACCTCAATACGGGGAAGCTTCCGGGGGGCGGGTGCGTTATCGTGTGAGCCTGCAAGGCGTTGATGGGGACAGCAACCTCCGCATCCCCTCGCACGAGCGACCCGGGGACGGTGCGAGCCCGGGGCGAGGCGCGAAGGCACGATCACCCCGGAGCCGCCGGAAGAACGGCCGTGCCTGGTTCACAAGGCGGCCCGGTAGACCCGGCAGCAGACCGAAGGAAGAGGGCCTTCCGCGTTCTCGCGAAGGTCAAGAAGGGTGGTACCGCGGGGCCGCACGGCCTCGTCCCTTCACGCCAGAGCCGGTTCCAGCGTGGAGGTCCAGCCCATCATGTCCGCCTATTTCCGTTCTCTTCCTGCGCAGGTCGATCTTCCCGCGCTTGAGCACGAGGTGCTCGACCGCTGGCGGGACGGCAAGATCTTCGAGCGCTCGGTCGAGCAGAACGCCGGCGGCCCCAACTGGGTCTTCTACGAGGGCCCGCCCACCGCCAACGGCATGCCCGGCGTCCACCACGTCGAGGCCCGCGTCTTCAAGGACCTCTTCCCCCGCTACAAGTCGATGCGCGGCTTCAACGTGCCCCGCAAGGCGGGCTGGGACTGTCACGGCCTGCCCGTCGAGGTCGCCGTCGAGAAGGAACTCGGCCTCTCCGGCAAGAAGGAGATCGAGGCGTACGGCATCGCCGAGTTCAACGACCGGTGCCGCGAGTCCGTGCTGAAGCACGTGGACGCCTTCGAGGAGATGACCGAGCGGATGGGGTACTGGATCGACCTGTCCCAGGCCTACCGCACGATGGACCCGGCCTACGTGGAGTCCGTCTGGTGGTCGCTCAAGGTCATCTTCGACAAGGACCTGCTCACCCGCGACTTCCGCATCACCCCGTACTGCCCCCGCTGCGGCACCGGCCTGTCCGACCACGAGCTGGGCCAGCCGGGCGGCTACGAGACCGTCACCAGCCCGTCGGTCTACGTCCGCATGCCCGCGACCTCGGGGCCGCTCGCCGACCTCGGCGCCTCGCTGCTGATCTGGACCACCACGCCGTGGACCCTGGTCTCCAACACCGCCGTGGCCGTGCACCCCGACGTGACCTACGTCGCGGCCCGCCCCGCCGGGTCCGACGAGGTCCTGGTGGTGGCCGAGCCGCTGCTCGCCGCCGCGCTGGGCGAGGGCGCCGAGGTGCTCGCCGCCTTCCAGGGCGCCGACCTGGAGCACACCACCTACACGCGGCCCTTCGAGCTGGTCGACATCCCCGGCGCGCACTACGTGGTGCTCGGCTACTACGTCACCACCGAGGACGGCACCGGCCTGGTCCACCAGGCGCCCGCCTTCGGCGCCGACGACATGACGACCTGCAAGCGGTACGGGCTGCCCGTGGTCAACCCGATCGGCCCCGACGGCCGGTTCCTCGACGGCGTGCCCCAGGTCGGCGGGCAGTTCTTCAAGGACGCCGACGAGGGGCTCACCGCCGACCTGCGCGAGCGCGGCCTGCTCTACTGGGGCAGCCACTTCGAGCACAGCTACCCGCACTGCTGGCGCTGCCACACCGCGCTGCTCTACTACGCCCTGCCCGCCTGGTACATCCGCACCACCGCGATCAAGGACCAGCTCCTCGCCGAGAACGAGAAGACCAGCTGGTACCCCGAGACGATCAAGTGGGGCCGGTTCGGCGAGTGGCTGCGCAACAACGTCGACTGGTCGCTGTCGCGCTCGCGCTACTGGGGCACCCCGCTGCCCCTGTGGGTCTGCACCGCCGACGAGTCGCACGTCACCTGCGTCGGCTCGCTGGACGAGCTGAGCCGCCTGTCCGGCCAGGACGTCTCCGCGCTCGACCCGCACCGCCCCTACGTCGACGACGTCACGCTGCCCTGCCCCACCTGCGGTAACGAGGCGCGCCGGGTGCCCGACGTGATCGACGCCTGGTACGACTCCGGCTCGATGCCGTTCGCCCAGTGGGGTGCCCCGTACCTCAACGAGGAGATGCTGGAGAAGGCCTACCCCGCCCAGTTCATCTGCGAGGCCACCGACCAGACCCGCGGCTGGTTCTACTCGCTGATGGCGGTCGGCACGCTCGTCTTCGGCAGGTCCTCGTACGAGAACGTGCTCTGCCTCGGCCTCATCCTCGCCGAGGACGGCCGCAAGATGAGCAAGCACCTGGGCAACGTGCTCAAGCCGATGCCGCTGATGGACCAGCACGGCGCCGACGCGCTGCGCTGGTACATGGCCTGCTCGGGCTCGCCGTGGGCGGCCCGCAGGGTGGGACACGGCGCCCTGGAGGAGATCGTCCGCAAGGTCCTGCTCACCTACTGGAACACCACGTCGTTCTTCACCCTGTACGCCAACACCGAGTCCTGGTCGCCGTCCCGGCTCGCCGAGGCACCCGCGTACGACGAGCGCCCGCTCATCGACCGCTGGGCCCTCGCCGAGCTGCACCGGACCGTGGCCGAGGTCACCGCGTCGCTGGACGTCTTCGACACCGCCCGCGTCGGACGCCGCCTCGCCGAGTTCCTCGACGACCTGTCCAACTGGTACGTGCGCCGCTCCCGCCGCCGCTTCTGGACCGGCGACCCCGCGGCGTTCGCCACGCTGTACGAGTGCCTGGAGACCGTCACCCGGCTGATGGCCCCGGTGGTGCCGTTCACCACCGACTACGTCTGGGACGTGCTCCGCGACCCCGAGGCCCCCTCCTCGGTCCACCTGGCCACCTGGCCCGAGGTCAACGGCGAGCTGCTGGACCCGGAGCTGTCCGAGCGGATGGCGCTGGTCCGCCGCCTGGTGGAGCTGGGCCGCTCGGCCCGCGCCTCCAGCGGGGTCAAGACCCGCCAGCCGCTCGGCCGCGCCCTGGTCGGCGCCCCCGGCTGGGCCGCGCTCTCCCCTGAGCTGCGCGAGCTCATCGCCGACGAGCTCAACGTGAAGGACCTGGAGGACCTGTCGGGGATCGGCGCCGACCTGGTGTCCTTCACCGTGAAGCCCAACTTCCGGGCGCTGGGCAAGCGGTTCGGCTCGCAGACCAAGCTGGTCGCCTCGGCCGTCACCGCCGCCGACCCCGCCGAGCTCGCCCGCGCGCTCCGTACCGGCTCGCCGGTCGCGGTGGAGGCGGGAGAGCTGGGCAGCGTGGAACTCGGCGCCGACGACGTGATCGTCACCGAGCAGCCCAGGTCGGGCTGGGCGGTGGAGGCCGGCGCCGGTGAGACCGTCGCCCTCGACCTCACCATCACCGACGAGCTGCGCCGCTCGGGCCTGATCCGCGACGTCATCCGCCTGCTCCAGGACACCCGCAAGTCCACCGGCCTGTCGATCACCGACCGGATCGACGTGTGGTGGTCCACCGGCGACGCCGACCTGGCCGAGGCGCTGCGGACCCAGGGGCGGACGGTGGCCGACGAGGTCCTCGCCGTCTCCCTCACCGAGGGCGGCGCCGACGACCTCCCCGCCCACAGCGACGCCGAGCTGGGCCTGACCTTCCAGCTCCGCCGCACGACGACGACGGTCTGACCTCCGGTCCCGGCGATCCGGCCTGCCCCGCTCCGAACGGCCAGGCCGGATCGGAGCGGCCCGGGAAGGCCGGCGAGAGCGGGATCGCGTACGGACGCGGACACGGCCGGGGTCGTGGGGACGCCCTCCCCGCGACACCGGCCGTCCTGTTTCACGACTTTCGCGACGACTTCTGCGACGACGACAGGCCAGGCACTTGGAACCTGGCCTGGTGGGCCGGTCAGATCACGGCCGGCGGTTCTGGCGGCAGATCGGGCAGTTGGTCAGACCGGCCTTCTCGGCCTGGGCCCGGGACGTGGTCTCGACGCCGTTGCCGCTCACGCTGGCGCCCTTGACGAGAGGGCAGTCGGAATCGTGGAAACGGCGGGTGCCGACGATGACCGTGACCGTCTCGCTGTCAGCCTCGTCCTCCCGGGCCTGCGGAGCCTCCTGGGCCTCCTGGGCCTCGGGACGCGGCCGGTCCTTGAGGGCGGGGATGCCGCCGGAAAAGGTGGCGTCGCCGTGGTCGCCGTGGTCGCCGTCGTCGCCGTCGTCGTCGGAGGCGCCGCGGTCGTCGCGGGAGGAGCCGGTGGCGGCTTCGGGCGTCGCGCCGGTCGAGGCCGCCTCGGGGGCCGCGGCGGGTTCCGCGGAGGTGGAGTCGGCCGCTACCTGCCGCCCGGCGCGCCCGGGTGCGGTCTCGGCCGGCTCCACCGGTTCGGGGGTGTCGCCCTTGGCGGGGGTCTCTCGCCCGGAGGGACCCGGGGGCTCCGAGGAGACGTCCCGCCCGGCGGTCACGGTCTCGGCCTTCTCGGGGGAGGACTTCTCACCGGGGACGGCCTCGGCGCGGGCCTTCCCTCCGGCAGGGTCGGCCTTCGCGGGCTCGGTCCTCGCGGTGGCGGATTCGGCCCTGGCAGGTCCGCTCCCGGCCGGTTCGGCCTTCGCGGGCCTGGACGTGGCGGGCCTGGTGGGCTCGGCCTCGGCGTCCTCGGGCCCGGTGGACCCGGGCCTCGCGGGCGCGGCCGGCTCGGGCGCTCCGGCGCGGCTCGCGGAGACGGCCGTGGCGGACGTCCCGGAGGGACCGGAGGCGTCCGGGGCGGCGGGCTCGGTCTCGGCGGGCCTGGCAGGCTCGGTCTCGGCGGGCTTGGGCTCGGACTTCGCGGAGGCGGAATCGGGCTTGGCGGAGGCGTCCGCGGACGTGGCGGAGGCCGCCGCGCTCGCCTGCGCGACCACGTCACGGCTGAACCAGCTGGTGGCCTCGGACGCGGCGTGCGGGATCTCGGGGATCCGCGGCAGCTGGACCGCGGCCGGGCGAGCCGGCTGCTCGGCGGAACGGGCCTGCTGCTCCGGGCGAGTCCGCTGCTCCGCAGCCGGACGGGCCGCCTGCTCCGCGGGGCGGGGCGGGGAGCCCGCGGGCTCCTGGGGCCGCGCCTGCGGCTCGGGAGACTGGATGTAGGGCCGGGCGACCGGGACGACGGGCTCCTGCGGGGGGCGCTGGGCCTCCTGGCGGGACGCGGTGCCCTCGCTCCTGGTCACGGAGGTCTCCGAACCGGCGGGTGCGGCGTCGCGTCCGGCGGCCGGAGATGTCTGAGACGTCGAGGACGCCGGGGACGCCGGGGACTCAGCCCTGGTTCGCGAGGTCTCGGCCCCGGGCCGCTGCTCGGGTCGCTGGGACTCGGGCCGCCGGGACTGCTGGGACTCGGGCCTCTGAGGTTCGGGCCGCTGGGACTCGGGCCGCTGGGACTCGGGCCGCGCTCCAGGGGCCTGCTGCCCACCGGCCGGGGCCGTGGGCTGACCGGGCTGACCAGGTCGTACGGGCCGGTACGGGGCGGTGAAGCGGGCGGTGGCCTCCTGGGGGCCGGGCTCGCGGGTGTCGCCGAGGGAGCCGGACTCGCGGGAGACGTTCAGCGGCGCCTCGGGCGTGCGCGCCCCGGGCGGGGTCTCCCGCTGCTGGGGCCCGGAGGCAGGGTCTGCGGGCAGGCACGTGGTGCAGGGCGTGAAGCCCTCCTCCCGCGCCTCCTCGTGGGTGAGCTCCTCATGCTCCCTGCCGGCCAGCTGGCGGCATCCCGCGACGTGGTAGCGCTTACGGCCGGGGATGACCAGCACGATCGCCTCGGGGTCCAGGGCGCCCCGCCTCGCCGCTGCGGCGGTGGCCGGCCCGGCCACCGGGCCGCGTCGCGGCTGGGCCGAGGCGGCGGGCGCCTGTTGCGTCCCGGGCCGCACCATCATCTGCTGTGGCGCGGGAGGCCGGCCCGGCACCTGGTGCGGCGTGCCGTGCGGCTGGTTCGGCACGCCGTGCGGCGCGGGCAGTGGCCCGGCCGGCATCGGTCCCTTCGGAGGAAGGGGTTGAGAGGCCCCGGCGGCTCCGCCGGGGAACAACTCGTGGCGGCGCAGCAACGCCCCGATCACCAGGAAGACTGCGGACAGCATGCTGACCGCGATCGACCAAATGACCAGGAATGGCTTGGCCAGCACGAATCCCGCGATGAGCAGGACGATGGCCGTGAGTACCAAACCGGCGCTGATGAGGATCACAGAGAGACTCCCGGATGCGGGTCAAGGGGATGACCCGACACCTTAGCGGCGGTCGTTGTGAGGACCGTCAACGCCCTGGAAGGCACCGGAGTGCTGCGAGGGATCGCCGCCGAACGGGTTGGGCGCGCTCTGGAGGGTCGGCTGACCGCCCTGAGCCACCGCGTGGGACATGGCCGGGGGCCCGCTCACGATCGGGAACCCGCCGCTGCCCTCGGCGGCGACGTTCAGCTCGGCGAGCTGGTTCTCCAGGTACAGCTTCAGGCGGCTGCGGTACTCGCGCTCGAAGCTGCGAAGCTCCTCGACCTTGCGCTCCAGCTCGTCGCGGGTCTGCACCAGGGAGCCCATGGCCTGACGGTGCCGCTCCTGCGCGTCGCGCTCCAGCGTCTCCGCGCGGGCACGCGCGTCACCGATGACCTGCTCGGCCTGGCGACGTGCCTTGCCGAGGATGTCGTCGGCCTCGCGACGGGCCCGGGTCACCGTCTCGTCCGCCTCCCGGCGGGCGTCGGCGATGGCCTGGTCGGCCGTCTGCTGCGCGAGGGCGAGCACGCGGGCCGCGGTGTCCATGTTGTCCTCGGCCGGAGGCATTCCCATTCCGACGGGAACGGGCTGCTGATGCTGCACCGGCTCGGGAGCGCGCATCGGCTCCGGCTGCTGCATCATCATCTCGGGCTTGGGCTCGGCGATGGGGGCGGGCGCCATGGCCATGCCCATACCGCCGGGGACCTTGCCCCGCAGGCACTCCGCCAGCTTGGCGCGAAGCTCCTCGTTCTCCTGTATGAGACGGTCCAACTCGGACTCGACCTCATCGAGGAAGGCGTCTACCTCTTCCTCGTCGTAACCCGGCCTGAGTCGGGTCGTACTGAATTGCTTGTTCCGCACGTCGGCGGGCGTCAGCGGCATTTCGGTCTCCTTGGCGCGCTTGGAGTCTGTCCGGGGGGACGGTACCCGATCAACGAAGCGCGGACACGAGTTGGATCAAGACCAAGACCACAATGAACAGCACTGTGAAGCTTAGGTCAAAGGCCACCGTACCCAACCGGAGTGGTGGAATGAAACGGCGGAGGAACTTGAGAGGTGGGTCGGTCACCGTGTATACGGCTTCCGCCAGCACCAGGACGATGCCGGTGGGGCGCCACTGACGTGCGAACGCCTGCACCGTCTCGAAGATCATTCTGCCGATCAGCAGGATGAGATAGATGGACAGGACGAAGACCAAGATCCCGCTAACGATCCCCACGGTCCGTACCCGCCTCCACTCCGCTCTGCCGTCCACTGTCCTGTCGGGACCTGTCGGGCCGGTCACTGTTCATGGTGGAACTCTAGCTCTGGTTGAAGAATCCGCGTTCCGCGATTCGGGCCTTGTCCTCGGCGGTCACCTCGACATTGGCTGGGGACAACAGGAACACCTTGTTGGTAACACGTTCGATGCTGCCGTGTAGGCCAAAGACGAGACCTGCCGCGAAATCGACCAGCCGCTTGGCGTCGCTGTCAACCATCTCGGTCAGGTTCATGATGACCGGGGTGCCGTCGCGGAAGTGCTCGCCGATGGTGCGCGCCTCGTTGTACGTGCGGGGGTGGAGCGTGGTGATACGCGCCAGATCGGTCGTGCGGCGCTCCAGGAGGGCCGTCGCGGGCCTCGGAGCCGGCACGCCGGGGTCGGTGTCGTCCTGGAGGTCGTGGACCGTGCCAGGGCGTTCGTCGCCCTCGCGGCGCGTGTCGTCGAACTCCTCGTACTCGTCGTCGGGGTAGCTGTCGTATCTCTCGTAGCGGTCGTCCTCAACAAGACCGAGGTAGACCGCCATCTTGCGCATCGCGCCGGCCATCGCTACTTCTTCCTCCGTCTTACGTCAGATGTGCCCGAGGGGCCTGCCCGACCGCCCTGAGCTCACCACCGTTCCACCGCTGTCCGGATACGCGGACGCCAAGGTCCACTTGAAGGGACATTACCTGACGAAGGGCTTCCTGCGACCGAGCAACGCCGTACCGACACGCAGGTGTGTCGCGCCGTTGGCGATCGCCTGGGACATGTCCCCGCTCATCCCCGCCGAGATGACACCCGCGCCCGGGTGGGCCTTCCGGACGGACCGCGCGATCTCCCCCAGCCTCGCGAACGCCCCGCCCGGCTCCTCGCCCAACGGCGCCACCGCCATCACCCCGCCCAGTTCGAGCCCCTCGGCCCCGGCGACGGCGTCGGCCAGGGCCTCCACCTCCGCGGGCCTCGCCCCGCCCCGCCCGGGGTCGCCGTCGAGCGCGACCTGCACCAGGCAGGTGATCGTGCGTCCCGCCCCGGCCGCCTCCCTGCTCAGCGCGGTGACCAGGCGCGGGCGGTCGACCGAGTGGACGACGTCCGCGTAGCCGGCCACCGAGCGGACCTTGTTGGTCTGCAGCTGGCCGACGAAGTGCCAGCGAAGACCGAGCCCGGCGCACTCGCGCGCCTTGGCGGAGGCCTCCTGGTCGCGGTTCTCCCCGACGTCGGTGATCCCGAGCTCGGCCAGCAGCCGTACGTCGGAGGCGGGGTAGGTCTTGCTCACCGCGATGAGCGTCAGCTCCTCGCGGTGACGGCCGGAGGCCCGGCAGGCTTCGGCGATCTGCGCCTCGACCCGGGCCAGCCCGGCCGCGATCTCGTCACGTCGTGTTGTTTCCGTCACATCTCCGCCGCTCGGACACTGGCAAACCGGCGGGGCCCATTCTTCCCGGCACGGCCGGGCGGTCCGTGGCCGCCCCCACCGTGAGGGATGTCACTTCAGGAAGTCGGGGACGTCCAGTTCCTCTTCCTGCTCCTCGAAGATCACCGGCCGGCGCCGGGCGGGGTCGGTGGCCCTGGCCGAGATCGGCGTCGGCTGCGAGGGCTCGGGGGCCGGGCGCGGGATCGACAGCGGGGGGGAGTGCGGCTCCTCCGCGCGCTGCGGCTCGGCGTGCTCCGCCGGGGGCTGCGCCTGCTGGACCGGGTAGATCTGCTGCGGCTGGGGCTCCGCCTGCGCGGGCGGCGGGCCGGAGACCGGCCGCACCGGCGGGGGCGGCGCGTGCTCCACCCTGGGCTCGGGGCGGGGCTCGGCCTTGACCGTGGGCGCCAGCGGGCGGACCGGGGGGGCCGCCGAGGGCGGCTGGGCCGGGCGCGAGACGGGCTGCGGGCGGGCGGCCGGCTGCGCGAGCGGCTTGGGCTCGGGAGCGGGCTCGTCGAACCCGGCCGCGATCACGGTGACGCGCACCTCGTCGCCGAGGGCGTCGTCGATGACCGTACCGAAGATGATGTTGGCGTCCGGCGCGGCGGCGGTGGAGACCAGCTGAGCCGCCTCGTTGATCTCGAACAGGCCGAGGTCGGAGCCGCCGGCGATCGACAGCAGCACGCCGTGCGCGCCGTCGATGCTGGCCTCCAGCAGCGGGCTGGAGACGGCCATCTCGGCTGCCGCGACCGAGCGGTCGTCGCCACGGGCGTGGCCGATGCCCATCAGGGCCGAGCCCGCCCCGGACATGACCGACTTCACGTCGGCGAAGTCGAGGTTGATCAGGCCGGGCGTGGTGATCAGGTCGGTGATGCCCTGGACACCGGAGAGCAGCACCTGGTCGGCCGCCTTGAAGGCGTCCAGCACGCTCACCTGCCGGTCGGAGATCGACAGCAGCCGGTCGTTCGGGATCACGATGAGGGTGTCGACCTCCTCGCGGAGGGTCTCGATGCCGGCGTCGGCCTGCATCGCCCTGCGCCGGCCCTCGAAGCTGAAGGGCCGGGTCACCACACCGATGGTGAGCGCGCCCAGCGTGCGGGCGATGTTGGCCACCACCGGGGCGCCGCCGGTGCCCGTGCCGCCGCCCTCACCGGCCGTGACGAAAACCATGTCGGCCCCCTTGAGGACCTCCTCGATCTCCTCGCGGTGGTCCTCGGCCGCCTTGCGCCCGACTTCGGGATTGGCTCCCGCGCCGAGGCCGCGGGTGAGCTCGCGCCCGACGTCGAGCTTGACGTCGGCGTCACTCATCAGCAGCGCCTGGGCGTCGGTATTGATGGCGATGAACTCGACGCCCTTGAGTCCCTCCTCGATCATCCGGTTGACGGCGTTGACTCCGCCTCCGCCGATTCCTACAACCTTGATGACCGCGAGGTAGTTCTGCGGTGCTGCCACGACGAGGGGCCTTTCCGCTCGTTGACTTGCAATTTCATGCGACACGGGGCCGTGCCGTCGTTTCCAAAACCCTCACCCTCAAGTTGAGATTTAGCTTTATGTCAACCTGAGGAGTGATACGGACAGTAGGAGTTGCGCTCCTGGCGGGTCAACTAACCGCGCCGCAGCGCGTCCAGCGTGTCGCGGGCCGCCCTTTTCCGGGAACCTTCCGGGAACGCCCGCCATCCGATGAGATCACCTGACCGTCACGACGTCAGGCGAACTGACGTCATAGGTGTCGGCCGGACGCTTGAGCAGCGTAACAAGGATCCGCGCCTTGTCGGCGGGACGGTCGCCGCCGCCCCACACGATCGCGCGGCCGTCCTTGAGGCGCAGCGAGACCGTCTCCGCCGACGGCGCGAGCACCTCCGCGACCTTGCGGGCGAGATTGGCCGGCAGCGCGGTGATGACGCCGAGCGCCGCCGTGGTCGCCGGATCGGCGGGTCCCGGCCGCGACACCCGCAGCACGGGCAGCGCCGGGGGCGCGACGTCCCTGAGCTCGGTGACCATCCCGTGGCGGTCCATCAGCGCGGAGCGCTCGCCGACCGGCACCACCGCCACCGGCTCGCGCTCGACGACCTCGACGCGCAGGGTGCCCGGCCAGGCGCGGCTGACCGTCACCGACTCGACCTGCGGGATCCTGCCGACCCTGCCCTCGACCTCGGCGACGTCGACGGTGGCCAGGGGCATGTCCGCGGCCACCGCCGCCGCCCGCCGTATCTGCTCCGCGGACAGGCCCGCGTTGCCGACCACCTGGATGTCGCGCACCCCGAGCACCGGGGAGAAGAACACCAGCCACGCGGCGATGCCCACCACCCCCACGGTGAGCAGGGCCAGGAAGGCCGACCGCCACACCCCGTTCATCACCACTCCCCCTCCGGCGACCCGCGCCCGCCGACGTGGGTCACCGCGCGGCCAGCTCCGCCACGATCCTGGGGCCCAGCTCCGTCACGTCGCCCGCACCCATGGTCAGGACGATGTCGCCGGGCCTGGCCCGGCCCGCCACCAGGGCCGGGACGCTGTCGCGGTGGGGGGCGTAGGCCACCCGCTCCGCGGGCAGCGGCACCTTGCCCGCCACCAGCGCCCCCGACACGCCGGGCTCGGGGTCCTCGCGGGCCCCGTAGACGTCCAGGACGACCGCCTCGTCGGCCAGGCCGAGCGCGGCGCCGAACTCGTCGGCGAAGAAGCGCGTGCGCGAGTACAGGTGCGGCTGGAAGACCGCGATGACCCTGCCGTCGCCGGAGAAGGAGGCCACCACGTCCCGCGCCGCGCGCAGGTCGGCGGCGAGCTCGGTCGGGTGGTGGGCGTAGCTGTCGAAGACCGCCACCCCGCCCGCCTCCCCCTTGGCCTCGAAGCGTCGCTTGGCGCCGGTGAAGGCCGCCAGGCCGTCGCGGATCTCGTCGAAGGAGACGCCCAGCTCCTCCGCCACGGCGATGGCGGAGGCGGCGTTGAGCGCGTTGTGACGGCCCGGCACCGCGAGCCTCACCTCCCCGCGCCCGGCGATCGTGAACGTGATGCCCAGGCCCTCGGGAACGATCCCGCCCACCCGCAGGTCGGCGTCCTCCGCCTCGCCGTACGTGATCACCTTCAGCCCGCGGGCGCGGGCGATCGGGATCAGCGCGGCCGAGCCGGGGTCGTCGGCGCAGACCACCATGGTGGAGCCGACGCGCTCGACGAACCGGGCGAAGCTGTCGTGGACCGCGCGTGGGTCGCCGTAGTTGTCCAGGTGGTCGGGCTCGACGTTGGTCACCACGGCGATGTCGGGGGCGAGCATCAGGAAGGAGCCGTCGCTCTCGTCGGCCTCGGCGACGAACACCCCGCCCGAGCCCTCGTCGGCGCCCAGGCCCGTCGTCACCAGCTGCCCGCCCACGCAGTAGGAGGGGTCGGTGCCGCACTTCTGCAGCGCCACGGTGAGCATCGAGGTCGTGGTGGTCTTGCCGTGGGTGCCGGCCAGCGCGACGCCGGTCTTGCCCGCCATGACGGAGGCGAGCGCCGCGGCCCTGGGGATGACCCGCAGGCCCTGGCGCAGCGCCTCGCCCAGCTCGGGGTTGGAGTCGCGGATCGCGGTGGAGACCACCACGGTGTCGACGTGCTTGACGTGCGAGGCGGCGTGGCCGATGTGGACCCTGGCCCCCAGGTCGCGCAGCTCCGTCACCATGTCCGACCCTCGCGCGTCGCTGCCGGAGACCGGCACGCCCCGCTTGAGCAGGATGCGCGCGATCCCGGACATCCCGGAACCGCCGATCCCGATGAAGTGCACCCGTCCCAGGTCGCCGGCCGCGACCGGATCCACCAGCTTGACCAGGCTCATCGGCCGCCCGCCCCTCCTCGTTCGCCGCGCGGGAGCGTCCGCTCCGCGTCGGGCCGTCGTCCGTCTCCGGCGGCCCCGCGCCCGTCGCGCGAGATCCCCTCCGTGCTCATTCAGCCCCTCCCCCGCGCCGCGATCTGCAGCACCCTGCGTGCCAGCGTCACGTCGGCGTCCTTCCTGCCCATCCTGGAGGCCGCCTCGGACATGGTGACCACGCGCTCGGGGTCGGACAGGATGGGCAGCACGTTGCGGACGATCCACTCCGCCGACAGCTCCGCGTCGTCGATCATCAGACCGCCGCCGCCCTGCACGATCGGGGTGGCGTTGAGCCGCTGCTCGCCGTTGCCGTGCGGCAGCGGGATGTACGCGGCCGGCAGCCCCACGGCCGTCAGCTCGGCGCAGGTCATCGCGCCGCCGCGGCACAGGGCGAAGTCGGCCGCCGCGTAGGCCAGGTCCATCCGGTCGACGTACTGCAGCACGACGTACTGCGGGTCGCCCGGCGGCGGCTCCTCCTCCAGGGTGTTCTTCGGGCCGATGACGTGCAGCACCTGCACCCCGGCCGCGCGCAGCGCGGGGGCGGCGGCCAGGGCCGCCCGGTTGAGCGAGCGGGCCCCCTGGGAGCCGCCGGTGACCAGCAGCGTGGGCAGGTCGGCCTCCAGGCCGAACCAGGACCGGGCCTTGTCGCCCATCGACAGCCGGTCGAGGTTGACGATCTCCCTGCGCAGCGGGATCCCGACGTGCTCGGCGCGGCTCAGCGGGGTGTCGGGATGGCCGGTGAACACGTGCTCGGTGAGGCGCGCGCCCAGCCGGTTGGCCAGGCCGGGGCGCGGGTTGGCCTCGTGCACCACGATCGGCACGTTGCGCCGCCGCGCCGCGAGGTAGGCGGGCGTCGCCACGTAGCCGCCGAAGCCGACCAGGACGTCGGCCCTGACGTGGTCCATGATGCCGGCGGCCGCGTTGATGGCGCCCGCCAGGCGGCCGGGCACGCTCAGCAGCTGGGGCGTCAGGGACCGGGGCAGCGGCACCGCGGGCACCAGTTGCAGGTCGTACCCCCGGGCGGGCACCAGCCTGGTCTCCAGGCCGCGCTCGGTGCCGAGGCAGGTGATCCCGATGTTGGGGTCGAGTTGGCGCAACGCGTCGGCCAGGGCCAGCGCCGGTTCGATATGACCGGCCGTCCCGCCACCGGCGAGGACCACCCTCATGTCGGTCCTTTCGCTTATCGTCTTCCGCGGCCCGGCCGTCGTTTCCTGGCCGGACCACCCAGGCCAAGCCAGCTTAGGCCCCGCGCCACCGGTCCGGGGCCATGGGCCGCGAGAGCCTCGCGGGCGCCGGGCTCGTGCTTGGCGAACGACAGGAGCATGCCGAGGGCGGCGAGGGTGGGCAGCAGGGCCGATCCGCCGTAGGAGACCAGCGGCAACGGGATGCCGGTGATGGGCAGCACGCCGATGACCGCGCCGATGTTGACGATCGCCTGGCCCACGATCCAGGCGATCGCGGCGGCGGAGGCGAGCCTGATGAACGGGTCCTTGACCCGGGTGGCCACCCGCAGCCCCGCGTAGCCCAGCAGCCCGAACAGGGCCACCACGACGAGCGTGCCCATCAGGCCGAGCTCCTCGCCGAGGATGGAGAAGATGAAGTCGCTCTCCGAGTGGGGGATCCAGCTCCACTTCTGCCTGCTGGAGCCCAGGCCCAGCCCGAACCAGCCGCCGCTGCCGATGGCGATCTGTCCCTGCACGGCCTGGTAGCCGGCGTTCTGGGCGTTGCCCCAGGGGTCCAGCCACCCGGTGATCCGGTCCGCGCGGTATCCCTCGGTGCTGATCATGACGATGGTCGCGAGCACCGCCACCGCGAGGATCCCGCCGAACAGTTTCAGCGGCGCCCCCACCACCCACAGCAGCGCCAGGAAGATCAGCATCAGCACCAGCGTGGTGCCGAGGTCTCGTCCCAGCATGACCATGACGGCCAGGATCGCGGTGCCCGGCATCAGCGGGATGAACAGGCTGCGCCACTCGATCATGCCGTTGCGCGCCTTGCGGGCCAGCAGGTCGGCGCCCCAGAGCATCAGCCCGAGCTTGGCGGGCTCGGACGGCTGCAGGTGGATGGGGCCGAGGTCGATCCAGCGCTGGGCGCCGAGCTGGGAGACGCCGACGAACAGCACCAGCACCAGCCCGAGGATCGACAGCGCCATCAGCGGCAGGCCGGCGAGCCTGAAGAACCGCGGCGGCAGCTGCGCGCAGATCCACATCAGCGGCAGGCCTAGCGCCGCCGAGATCGACTGCTTGAAGAACCAGTAGAAGGGATCGCCCGTCTTCTGCAGCGCCTCGATGCTGGAGGCCGACAGCACCATCATCAGGCCGAGGGTGAGCAGCAGCGCGCTGCACCCCAGGATCAGGTAGTACGAGGTCAGCGGCCGGTTCAGCAGCTCGCGGAAGGCGAGCAGGTGCTCGCGGAACCCGTCGGGCCGCGCGGGCGCCCCCTTGGGAGCGGGCGCGCCCTTGAGGACGGGCGCGCCCTCCTGGGTCGTCGCGCTCACGCCGCTCCCCCGTCGTGCCCCTCGGCGAGACGGTGCACGGCCCGGGCGAACGCCTCCCCTCGGGCGGGGTAACCGGCGAACATGTCCAGAGAGGCGCCGGCCGGGGCCAGCAGCACGGTGTCTCCGGGGGCGGCGAGCCTGGCGGCTTCGGTGACGACACGGTCCATGACCCCAGTGTCTTGCCCCGCGACCTCCACCACCGGAACATTCCCGGCGTGTCGCGCCAGAGCCTCGCGAATTCGCTCGCGGTCGGCGCCCAGGAGCACCGCGCCGCGCAGGCGGGGCGCGGCGCGGCGGACCAGCTCGCCGACGTCGGCGCCCTTGAGCTGCCCTCCGGCGACCCAGACGATCGACGGGTAGGCGGCCAGCGAGGCGGCGGCGGCGTGCGGGTTGGTGGCCTTGGAGTCGTCCACGTAGTCGACCTCGGCGACCCTGGCCACGTGCGCGATCCGGTGGGGGTCGGGCACGAAGTCCAGCAATCCCTGGCGCACGGCGGCCGCGGGCACCCCGTAGGCCCTGGCCAGGGCCGCGGCGGCGAGCGCGTTGGAGACGTTGTGCGGGGCGAACGGGCGGACGTCGGCGAGCGAGGCGAGCTCCTCGGCGTTGCTCTCCGGTTCGGCCACGAACGCCCGGTCCACCAGCAGGTCCTCGACCACGCCCAGCTGGCCGGGCCGGGGCACCTTGAGGGTGAAGCCCACGCTGCGCACCACGCCGGTGCTCCCGTACGGCGCGGCCAGGCGGGCCGCCCACTCGTCGTCGGCGTTGTGCACGACCGTCCCCGCCCTGGCGAAGATGTCCCCCTTGACGCGGGCGTACTCCTCCATGGAGCCGTGCCAGTCGAGGTGGTCGGGCGCCACGTTGAGCACCGCGGCGGCGTACGGGGCGATGCCGGGCGCGCGGTGCAGCTGGAAGCTGGACAGCTCCACCGCCAGCACGTCCGAGGGCCCGGTGACGGCCTCCACCACCGGGGTGCCGACGTTGCCGACGGCGAGCGCCCGGTGGCCCGCGGCCAGCAGCATCGAGGTGAGCATGCGCACCGCGGTGGTCTTGCCGTTGGTGCCGGTCAGCGCCAGCCAGGGGGCGGCGCCCCCGGGGCGCAGCCGCCAGGCCAGCTCGACCTCGCCGATCACCTCGATCCCGGCCGCCGCCGCGGCGGCGAGCAGCGGGTGGTGCGGCGGCCAGCCGGTGGTGACGATCAGGGAGGTGCCCGCGGGGGGTTCGGCGGGCTCGCCGAAGCGGACCTCGACGCCGAGCGCGGCCAGCTCGGCGGCGACCGCCCTGGCCCGCTCGCCGTCGCGGCCCTCCAGGACGACGACCCTCTCGCCGCGCCCGGCCATCGTGCGGGCGACGGCGACGCCCGAGACCCCCAGCCCCGCGACGCAGATCACGTGCCCTCCCCGGCCGCGCCCGGCCGCCCCGTCGACCCGTCGTTCACAGCCTGGGCATCCATTCCACGTAGAAGATCCCCAGCCCGCCGGCGGCGCACAGGGCGGCGATCAGCCAGAAGCGGACCACGATGGTCGTCTCGGCCCAGCCCTTCAGCTCGAAGTGGTGCTGGAGCGGGGCCATCCTGAAGACCCGTTTGCCGGTCAGCTTGAAGGACCCGACCTGGATGATCACCGACATGGTGATCAGCACGCACATCCCGGCGAGGATGATCAGCAGGAGCTGGGTCCTGGTGGTGATGGCGAGGCCGGCGAGCACGCCACCCAGGGCGAGCGAGCCGGTGTCACCCATGAAGATCTTCGCGGGCGGGGCGTTCCACCACAGGAACCCGACCAGCGCGCCGAGCACCGCGGCGGCGACCACGGCCAGGTCCAGCGGGTCGCGGACCCAGTAGCAGTTGGGCCCGAGCTGGGTGGTGCAGCTGTTGCGCAGCTGCCAGTTGCCGATCAGCACGTACGAGGCCAGCACCACGCCGGTGGCGCCGCTGGCCAGGCCGTCGAGGCCGTCGGTGAGGTTCACCGCGTTGGAGAACCCGACGATCATGATCAGCACCCAGATCGTGAACCCGATGAGGCCGATGGAGGGGCCGAAGTCCCGCAGGAACGACAGGCGCGTCTCGGCCGGGGTGATCAGGTAGGCGTTGGGGAAGCGGGTCACCAGGACCGCGAAGACCGCGCCGACGATGAGCTGGCCCAGCGCCTTGGCACCGCTGCGCAGGCCGAGGCTGCGCTGCTTGTAGATCTTGATGAAGTCGTCGAGGAAGCCGACCGCGCCCAGTCCCGTCATCAGGAACAGCACGAGGACGGCGGAGACCGTGGGGGGCGTGAAGCTGTACAGGTGGGCGCAGGCGAAGCCGACCAGCGCGGCGATCACGATCACGGTGCCGCCCATGGTGGGGGTGCCGCGCTTGTCGTGGTGGCCGGAGGGGCCCTCCTCCCGGATGCTCTGCCCGTAGCCGCGCCGGGAGAACAGGCGGATCGCCAGCGGCGTGCCCAGCATGGACAGCAGCAGGCTCACCGCGGCCGCGACGAGGATCTCCCTCATCGGCGGTCACCCCCGAGCAGCGCCGCGGCCACGTGTTCGAGGCCCGCGGCGCGCGGTCCCTTGACCAGCACGACGTCGCCGGGCGCCAGCAGCGCCGACAGCTCCGCGCTCGCCTGGGCCGCGTCGGCGGCGTGCGAGACCCGGGTGGCGGCCGGACCCGCGCCGCCGGTCTCGGGGGCCTCTCCGAACGCCGCGACGGGCGAGAGGCGGCCGGGCGGCTCGCCCGGCGGTCCGTGGAGCGCCGCCCCGTGCGAGACGGGGACAGCGGGGACAGCGGCCCCCACGGCGGCCCTGGCCCCGGCCAGGACCGGGTCCGCGTCGGGGCCGACGACGAACAGGCCCGCGAGGCCCGCTTCCCCGGCCAGGCGTCCCAGCCCCTCGTTGAGCGCGACGCTCTCGTCACCCAGCTCGCGCAGGGCGGCGACGACCGCGAAGCGGCGGCGGTCGCCCGCGAGCGCGTCCAGGGCGCCGAAGGCGGCCCGCATGGAGTCGGGGTTGGCGTTGTAGGCGTCGTTGATCACGGTCACGCCGTCCGCGCGGTCGGTGACCTCCATCCGCCAGCGGCTGCGCGGCTCGGCCTCCGACAGCTCCTCGGCGATGGTGGCGACCGGCAGGCCGAGCTCGTAGGCGGCCGCGGCGGCGGCGAGCGCGTTCTCCACCGCGTGCTCGCCGTACAGGCGCAGGGCCACCGGGGCGGCGCCCGAGGGGGTGCGCAGCGTGAAGGAGGCGCGTCCGCGCTCGTCGACGGTCACGTTCTCGGCCCGCACGGTCACGCCCTCGCTCCGGCCGTACCAGGTGACGCGGGCGCCGGTGCGCCCCGCCATCGCGGCCACCAGCGGGTCGTCGGCGTTGAGCACGGCCACGCCGTCGGCGGGCAGCGCCTCGACCAGCTCGCCCTTGGCCCTGGCGATCTCCTCCTTGCCGCCGAAGACGCCCAGGTGGGCGGTGCCGACGTTGAGGACCACGCCGATCCTCGGCGGGGCGACGCGGGTCAGGTGGGTGATGTGGCCCGCGCTCCTCGCGCCGAGCTCCAGCACCAGGTAGCGGGTGTCCTCGCCGGCCCTCAGCACGGTCAGCGGGTGGCCGATCTCGTTGTTGAACGAGCCGGCCGTGGCGACCGTCGGGCCGATCCTGGCGGTGAGCCTGGCCAGCAGGTCCTTGGTGGTGGTCTTGCCCGCGGAGCCTGTGAGGCCGATGACCGTGGTCGCCGGCAGGGCCGCGCAGACCGCGGTGGCCAGGACCGTCATCGCGGCCACGGTGTCGCCGACGATGACGGCGGGGGCGTCGACCGGCCGGGAGGCCAGCACGGCGACCGCCCCGGCCGCGACGGCCTGGGCGGCGAAGTCGTGCCCGTCGACCCGGTCACCCTTGATCGCGACGAAGAGCGACCCCGGTTCGACGGCGCGGGAGTCGGTGACGACCGGGCCGCGCACCACCGCGCGTGGGTCGGCCATGCCCGCGAGGGCGCCCGAGGTGATCTCGGCGATCCTGGCCAGCGGCAACGGGATCATGATGCGTCTTCCCTACTCTCCATACGTGCTTCGGCGCCCGGTGCGGTCCCTGCGCCTGACGATCGCGTCGGCCACGACCTGCCTGTCGTCGAAGGGAAGCACCCGGTCGCCGACGTACTGACCCTGCTCGTGGCCCTTGCCGGCCACGACGACGACGTCACCGGGACCAGCCTGGCCGATGGCCAGGTCGATGGCCGCGGCGCGGTCCGGCTCAATGATCACATGCGCGCGCCCGTCCTGGGACACGCCGAGAACTCCGTCCATCATCTCCGCGAGGATCCGCAGGGGGTCCTCGGAGCGGGGGTTGTCGCTGGTGAGAATAGCCACATCTGCCAGTCTTGCGGCGGCTTCTCCCATCATTGGGCGTTTACCACGGTCACGGTCACCTCCGCAGCCGAGCACGATGACGAGCCTGCCCTCGGTGATCTCGCGCAGCGAGCGCAGGACCGACTCGACCGCGCCGGGCTTGTGCGAGTAGTCGACGATGGCCTGGAAGTCCTCGCCGCCGGGGACCCGCTCCATCCGGCCGGGAACCCCCGCCAGCGTACCGACGCCCGCCACCGCGGCCCGCAGCGGCACACCCGCCTCCACCAGCGCGACGATCGCGCCCAGGGCGTTGGCCACGTTGAAGGGGCCGGGCAGCGCGACCGACGCGGCCTCCTCGACGCCCCCGGGGCCCACGACCGTGAAGGTGCTGCCCTCGGGGCCCAGGCGCACGTCCACGGCCCGCCAGTCGGCCTCGATGGCGCCCTCGGCGGAGAAGGTGGTCATCGGGATCTTCGCGAAGCCCCTGAGCTCGCGCCCGTGGGCGTCGTCGATGTTGACGACCCCCACGCGGCTCATCTCGGGCGTGAACAGCCGGGCCTTCGTCGCGAAGTAGTCGTCGAGGTCGCGGTGGAAGTCGAGGTGGTCCTGGGACAGGTTGGTGAACAGCGCCACGTCGTAGAACACCCCGTCGACCCGGCCGAGCGCCAGTGCGTGGCTGGAGACCTCCATGGCGGCGGCGGTGACGCCCCGCTCGCGCATCAGGGCGAACAGGCCCTGCAGGTCGCTGGCCTCCGGCGTGGTGAGCTTCGGCGTGAAGCGCAGGTCACCGACGTGGATCTCCACGCCCCCGACGAGCCCGGGACTGTGCCCCGCGGCCCGCAGCCCGGCCTCCAGCATGAAGGAGACGGTGGACTTGCCGCTGGTGCCGGTGACCCCGACGACCATCACGTCCGCCACCGGGTTGCCGTACACCCAGGCGGAGACCTGCCCCAGCAGGGCGCGCGGATCGGGCACGACGAGGACCGGCAGGCCGGTCGCGACCGCGGCCCGCCTGCCCGCCTCGTCGGTCAGGATCGCGCTGGCACCCGCGGCGAGGGCCTGGGCGGAGAAGTCGGCCCCGTGGGCCGTGGCCCCCGGCAGCGCGACGTAGAGATCTCCCCGGCACACCTGGCGCGAGTCGATGGTGATTCCGGACACCGCGGCCAGCGGGGCTCGCGAGGTGCCCGAGGGCGCGCCGATCAGGCTCGCCAGCCCCGAGAGCGGACGGGGCGAACTGGTTGAGGGTCGCATTGACGACGGGGGATGCACGGCGAGAGCGTACCTTCACTCGTCACTCTCCGGCGCGTATCCGCACCGGGGAGGGCCTGGTTCCGGTCGGCGGGATCTTCCCGCTCTTCAACGCGAACGTCATCACCTTCTTGAAGACCGGAGCGGCGATCTCCCCACCGTAGTGGCCCTCCTGGGGGTCCTGGAGGACCGCCAGGACGACCAGCCGCGGCTTGTCCGCGGGGGCGAAACCAACAAATGTCGCGGTGTATCCGCAATAGCCCTGACATCTGGTGTCGTAGCGCATCGCGGTCCCCGTCTTGCCCGCCACCCGGTAGCCGTCGATCGCGGCGAGGCTGCCGGTGCCCTCCTCGCTCACCGCGGCCTCCAGCATGGTGGCCACCTCGCGCGCCGTACGCTCGCCGATCACCCGGGTCTGCCTGCCCGGCGGGGACGGCGTGAACGCGCCGTTCTCCCCGGTGGTGCCGGCCACGACCTGCGGGGTGACGCGCACCCCGCCGTTGGCGATGGTCTGGTAGACGCTGGCCGTCTGCAGCGCCGTCACCGAGACCCCCTGGCCGTACGCGATCGTGCAGCGCTGGCTGCCCGACCAGTTCTTCCAGTCGGGCAGGAGCCCGGCCTCCTCCCCCGGCAGCCCGGTGCCGGGCTTCGTGCCGAACCCGAAGCGCTGGAGCATCGAGTGGAGCTTCTCGTCGCCGATCTTCTGGGTGGCGAGGATCGTGCCCACGTTGCTGGAGGTCGCCACGATGCCCGAGAAGGTCAGGCGCTCGGTGGGGTGCGGGTGGGAGTCCTTCAGCACCCGGTCGGCGCACCTGATCTCGTCGTCGACCGTGAACACGGTCTCCGGCCGCACGGCTCCCGACTCCAGGGCCGCCGCGGCGGTGATGACCTTGTTGGTGCTGCCCGGCTCGAACACGTCGGTGACCGACCGGTTGACCCGCTCGGTGTCGGGGGCCCTCATCCAGTTCTTCAGGTCGAGCTCGGGCGCGTTGGCCATCGCGACCACCCGGCCGGTCCGCACGTCCATCACGATGGCGCTGCCGGTGCGCGCCCCGGTCGCCTCGACCTGCTCGCCGATCGCCTTCTGCGCGGCCCACTGGACGTCGCGGTCGATGGTGAGCCGCACGTCCCTGCCCTCGATGGGCGCCCGGACGGTGCTGCGGGTCATCGGGATGCGCTGCCCCGTGGCGCCCGTCTCGATGATCTGCTCGCCGTCGCGGCCCGCGAGCAGCTTGTCGTAGGTGCTCTCCAGCCCGGCCAGCCCGGTGCCGTCGGTGCCGACGAACCCCAGCAGGGTCCCCGCCAGGTCGCCGCCCGGGTAGTCGCGCCGGTAGCGGTGCTTGCTGCCGACGCCCTTGAGGTCGTACGCCATGATCCGCTGGGCGAGCGCCGGGTCGACGGCCGAGGCGAGCTGCTGGTAGTGGCTGGTGCTCTGGGCCAGCTTGGCGGCGATCGGCTCCTTGGGGGTGCCCAGCTCCCTGGCCAGGATCGTGGCCACCCGGTCGCGCTGGGAGGCGGAGACCTCTGCGGGGTCCACGAAGATCTCGCGGGCCTCCAGGGTCAGCGCGAGCTCGTGGCCGTTGACGTCGGTGATCGCCCCCCGCCTGGCGGGCAGCTTCTCGCCCTGCACGCGCTGCTTGGCCGCCTCCGCCGTGTAGACCTTCGAGTCGAGGCCCTGGAGCTGGATGAGCCGCCCCGCGAAGATGGACAGCACGAAGGTCATCGCCATCAGGCCGATGCCGATGCGCCTGCGGGGGTTGCCCAGGCGCAGCACCGCGGACGGGCGCGCCGGAGGCCGCGGCGGCCTGCCACCACCACCACCGTTGCCACCGCCGCGCGTCACCGTGCGGGTGTGCTCGTGATCACCGGGCCGGTCGCCGCCGCGCCTCGGCACGGACCGCACCCAGCCCAGCGGGTCCGGCGGTCCCTCCGGCCGCGGGGGCCGCACCGGCCCGCGCGGGGCCTCGGGGCCCGGCGGCCTGCCGGGCCGGGGGGCGGAGGTCCTGCCCGGCGTCTCGGGGCGGGCGGGCCTGCCGGAGGCCCCGGAGGCCCCGGAGGCACTGGGAGGGCCGGAGGCACCGCTCCTGCCGTCAGGGCGCCCCGGCCTGCCCGGTCCGTCGGAGCCGGGCGTCCGCGCGCCGGGACCGGGCCTGCCCGCGGGACCCGGCCTGCCCGGGGCGCCGGACCTGCCGGACGGGCCCGCGGCCGGCGGCCTCGCCGGTTTGTCGTATTTGTCAGATCTGTCGGACCTGCTGGACCCTCCCGGTGCCGAGGGCCTCCCGGACGATCCCGCCCTGCCCGAACCGCCGGAGCCGGACGACCGGCCGGAACCGCCCTGGACGGGTGGCCTCGCGGCCGGACCCGGCCTGCCGGTCCCCTTGCCGGGACCGTCGGCGGGAGACGGGCGTCCGCCCTGCCCCCTGGCGGGAGAGCCTCCCCTGCCGGAGGCGGCGGACGGCCTGCCCGAAGAGCCCTGCCCCTCGGGGGAGTTCGCGCGGCCGGAGCCGGACGGCCTGCCCGGAGCACCGGACCTGCCGGGCCCGTCGGCCTTGCGCGCCGCGCCCGAGGAACCCGCGCGGCCGGAACCGCCGGAGGAACCCGAACCGGCCGGCCTGCCGGGCGAACCGGGGGCGCCGGAGGCCGGGGACCTGCGCGGGGAGGCGGGCCCCTGGGGGACGCCGGGCACGCCGGGGGCACCGGTGTCCCCGGACGCTCCCGGCCTGCCCGGTCTGCCCTGCCTGCCGGGGACGTCCGGGGAGGCGTCGGGCCCGGCCGTACGGCCGGGGCCGCCGGGAGCGCGGCGGCCCGAACCTCCGGCCGGCCCCCCGGTGGAACCGGCGCGGCCCTGTCCGGGGCCCTGGCCGCCGGTCCGGTCGCCGCTCTCCCTCACTGGCCCGTGCCCGGCACTCGTTCCTGCCCCGCGGGCGTCCGGGCGTCGCCGGCGACCCCGACGGAGGGCCTGTCGGGGTCGATGACGTGCATGTCGTCCCAGTCGGCCCCCAGCCCCTGGAGCGCGTTCCTCCTCGCGACCTCCTCGGGCATCTCCTGGCGCATGATGGCGCTCTCCTTGCTCTCCTTCTGGATGCGCAGGTCGTTGATCTCGTTGCGCAGCCCGTTCGCCCTGAAGGAGTCCTTGGCGAGCACGGCGTTCAGCAGCAGCAGGCTGACCAGGCCGCCGCAGAGCAGGCCGACCACGAGCAGCAGGAAGGGAGCCCTCGGCGGCCGGGAGCGACGGGGTGCGGCAGGTGTCTTGACCTGCGCGGCCGGAGCGGCCGCGGGCGCGGGCCTGGCCGGCCTGGCCCCGTATCCCTGCGGCACCGCGCGGGGGACGCGCACAGGGCGCGCGCCGCGGCTGGCCGCGGCGCGTCGGGTGTCTGTCTCACTCCTCGTCAACTGCCTCACGGATCCTCTCTGCCGCCCGACACCGGGCGGAGGCCGCCCGCGGGTTGCGGGCCACCTCCTCTTCGCTCGGAAGCTCGGCTCCCCTTGTCAGGAGCGCGAACCGCGGCTGGTGAGCCGGCAGCGGGACGGGGAGTCCGGCGGGGCCGGTGTCCCTGGTCCGCGCGGTGATGACCTGCTTCGTCAGCCGGTCCTCGAGGGAGTGGTACGCGAGCACGACGACGCGCCCGCCCAGCGTCAATGCGTCGAGCGCGGCCGGGAGCGCGCGTTCCAGTGCTGTCAACTCCGCGTTCACCTCGATCCGCAACGCCTGAAAAGTCCTTTTGGCGGGGTTGCCCCCGGTCCTGCGGGTAGCGGCCGGGATCGCCGTCCTGACGATCTCCGCAAGCCGCTTGGTAGACGTTATGGCCTCTCTGGCCCTTTCCTTGATGATTAAGTGCGCGACACGCGGGGCGAATCGTTCTTCTCCGTAATCCCGCAGGATCCGGATCAGCTCGGCGGCCGGGTAGGTGTTGACCACGACCTCGGCCGTCAGCTCCTCGTCGCGGTCCATCCGCATGTCCAGCGGCGCGTCGTAGGAGTAGGCGAAACCGCGCTCGGCCTCGTCCAGCTGCGGGGAGGAGACGCCCAGGTCGAACAGCGCGGCGTCGACGCGCGGGCGGCCCGCCTCGGCCAGCACCTCGGGAAGCTCGTCGGAGACCGCGCGGACCAGCGTGATCCGGTCGGCGTACGGGGCGAGCCTGGCGGTGGAGCGTTCGATGGCGGTGGGGTCGCGGTCGATCCCGATCAGGTGGAGCGAGGGATGCGCGGCGAGCAGCGCCTCGGCGTGGCCGCCGAGGCCGAGGTTGGCGTCGACGAGGACGGGAGCGGGGCGGGCCAGCGCCGGAGCGAGCAACTCCAGCACCCGGTCGAGCATGACGGGGACGTGACCCCCGGTCGTCTGGAGATCATGGTCGTGGTTCTCGGCGCGCATGAAGCGCAACCCCCCTCTTTCCCGCCCCGTCCCGTGGACGCGCGGCGGACGCTCACCGGTGTCTTGAAAACTGGCCCCCACCCCCGGGGCCGTCCGGCCAGGTCCCCATCCGCACCCGCGTGTCCGCCCGTCACCTGACACCGGGGAAGGTGCATCAGCTGACGGGCAGGTGGTTGCGGGTGGAGACCTCGCCGAACGACGTTTTACCGATGAGTCGACCGTGGAGTCACAGAATCCCTGGCAGCACCTCCTCCGACAGATCGGCGAAAGCCTGCTCTTGGTCGGCCAGATAGGCGCTCCAGGCGTCAGCGGCCCAGATCTCCAGCCGGGTGTTGGCCCCGATGACCACGCAGTCGCGGCGCAGGCTGGCGTACTCGCGCAGAGCCTGTGGCACGGTGATCCGGCCCTGCTTGTCGGCGACCTCGTCGGAGGCACTGGCGAAGAGGACGCGGCTGTAGTCGCGGACCGCCTTGGCGGTGACCGGCGCGGTGCGCAGAGCCTCGGTTATGCGCTGGAACTCCTCTACGGGAAAGACGTAGAGGCAGCGCTCCTGGCCTTTGGTGATCACCAGACCCTCCGCCAGCTCCTCGCGGTACTTCGCCGGCAGGAACAGCCGTCCCTTGTCATCGAGACGCGGGTGGTGGGTGCCGAGGAACACCGGCCTCACCTCCCGTGCCCAGCGGAGCGCCAGGCGTCGCAGCCCTGCCCTCCACTGCGCACCACCATACTCCACTTCTCTCCACCGTCAACTGATTCCGTGCCTCTTCACGACGGGTTTCGGCGCCATTTCCCCAGTTCAAATGGGGTGGTGCGGAGTGGAGAGGGTAAGCGGCCCCTCGTACGCCACGGGCGTGTCGGGAAGGCCGCCCGAATAGTCAGAAGATCATGAAATAAACCGGAGGGCGGTGAAGAATGGGGGAAGGCGAGGATCCCCGGGCCCGTCACGGGATCGGCACCTCATCCGTACCGCACCGCGACCGTCGTGGCCGCACTATGGCTGTTTACCCGGAATCAGCCCTGATGACCGCATAAAGTCGCCGAGGGAACGCACGGCGCCGTAGTGTCGGTAAGCAGAATGAGTTACGGGATCGCAAAGATTCCGCAACGGCAACCCCCCGGCGCGCAACCGCCGCACCCTCATGGAGGCCTGGTGGCAGTAACCCATGACGTCTCACCGCAGCTCGATGATCTCGTCGTCACCGCGCACCGGATCCGCCAGTCGATCGAATCGGTGATCGAGGGCAAGAGCGACGTCGTCCGCCTGACCTTGACCGTACTCCTCGCCGAGGGGCACCTCCTCATCGAGGACGTGCCAGGAGTGGGCAAGACCATGCTCGCCAAGGCGTTGGCGCGATCCATCGACTGCCCGGTGCGCCGCGTGCAGTTCACCCCCGACCTGCTGCCGAGCGACATCACGGGGGTGAGCGCCTACAACCAGCAGACCAGGGAGTTCGAGTTCAAGCCCGGCCCGGTCTTCGCCAACATCGTGGTGGGCGACGAGATCAACCGCGCGTCGCCGAAGACCCAGTCGGCGCTGCTGGAGTGCATGGAGGAGCACCAGGTCACCGTCGACGGCGCGACCTACCGGCTGGACTCCCCCTTCATGGTGATCGCGACGCAGAACCCGATCGAGATGGAGGGCACCTACCCCCTTCCCGAGGCGCAGCGCGACCGGTTCACCGCCCGGATCGCGATGGGTTACCCAGCCCCCTCCGCGGAGCTGGAGATGCTCGACGTGCACGGTGCCGCCTCCCCGCTGGACAAGCTGGAGCCGGTGGCCACCACCGAGGAGGTGAAGGCGCTGATCGAGGCGGTGCGCGGGGTCTACGTCTCCCAGCCGATCAAGAAGTACGCGATCGACCTGGTGACCGCCACCCGCCAGTCCCCCGACCTGCGCCTGGGCGCCTCCCCCCGGTCGACCCTGCAGCTGGTCAGGGCCGCGCGGGCGCACGCCGCGCTCGCGGGCCGCGACTACGTCATCCCCGACGACCTGCAGGAGTTGTGCGTCCCCGTCCTGGCCCACCGGCTGCTGCCCAGCATCGAGGCCCAGGGGCAGCGCCGCCCGCCCGAGCAGGTGATCGCCGACCTGGTCCGCCGGGTGCCCGTGCCCGAGGCCCAGGCCCGGTGACCTCCGGCCTCAAGGCGCTCACCGCCCGCGGCCGGTCCTTTCTGGCGTCCGGCGTCGCGGCGCTGCTGTGCGCCTTCATCCTCGGCGAGCACGACCTGGTCAGGATCGGCGTGCTGATCATCTCGCTGCCGCTGCTGGCGGCGATGGTGGTCGCCCGCACCCGTTACCGGCTGAGCTGCGCCCGGCGCCTGGACCCGCCCAGGGCCGAGGTGGGCAGCGAGGCCACCGTGACGCTGCGACTGGAGAACGTCACCCGGCTGCCGACCGGCCTGCTGATGATCGAGGACACCGTTCCCTACGCGCTCGGCGCCCGGCCCAGGTTCGTCCTGGACCGGGTGGAGGCGCAGGGCATCCGGGAGATCGACTACCGGGTCCGTTCCGACCTGCGCGGGCGTTTCACCATCGGGCCGCTCTCCATCCGGATCAGCGATCCCTTCGGCCTGGTCGAGCTGACCAGGTCGTTCACCATCAGCGACACGCTGATGGTGACGCCCCAGGTGGTGGCCCTGCCCCACGTCCGCCTGGCCGGCGAGTGGACGGGCGGGGGCGACAGCCGCACGAGGAGCGTGGCGGCGGCCGGGGACGACGACGTCGCGCCGCGCGAGTACCGGCAGGGCGACGACCTGCGGCGGGTGCACTGGCGCTCGACCGCCAGGCACGGCGAGCTGATGGTGCGGCGCGAGGAGCAGCAGTGGCAGAGCAGGGGGGCGCTGCTGCTGGACACCCGCCGCTACGCCCACCGGGGCGAGGGTCCGCGCTCGTCGTTCGAGGCGGCGGTCTCGGCCGCGGCCTCCATCGGCGTGCACCTCGCCCACGAGGGCCTCGGCCTGCGCCTGGTGACCGACCAGGGGGCCGAGCACCTCACCGACACCGGGCTGAGCCTGTCGCTGCTGGACACCCTGGCCGTCGTACGGGCCAGCACGGCGCGGTCGCTGGAGTACGGCGTCGGCGCGCTGCGGCAGGGCGGCGGCGACGGCCTGATCGTGGCCGTGCTCGGCAAGATGGACCTCGACCAGGCCCAGGAGCTGTCCAGGGCCAGGCACGGCAACGTGACCGGCGTGGCCGTGATGCTGGACGTGGAGGGATGGGAGCATCCCGAGCTGGGCGAGGACGAGGAGTTCCAGGCGGCGCGGTCGGTGCTCACCGGGACGGGCTGGCGCGTCGTGCGGCTGCCCGCCGGCGCCTCCGTCGCGAGCGTGTGGCAGGACGTCGCGCAACGCGGACGATTCGCGACGAGCAGGGGTGGCTCATGAGACTTTCCATCGCGTCGGGCGTGGCCACCGGAGCGGTCGCGATCGCGCTCTACCCGCTCTTCCAGGGCGGCGACTGGTTCTGGTCGAGCGTGGGCGTCATCCTGGTCGTGACCGGGATCGGCGTGCTGGCCGGCCGCTACGCGCTGCCCGGCTGGCTGGCGCCGCCCGCGCAGGTGCTGGGCGTGTGGATCTACCTGACGGCGGTGTTCGCCGGGGACGAGGCGTGGGGGAAGGTCGTCCCCACCTGGGACTCGATCGCCAGGCTCGACAGGCTGCTGACGACCGGCTTCGCCGACATCCAGCGGTTCGCCGCCCCGGTGCCCGACAGCACCGGCATCGTCCTGCTCACCTGCGGCGGCGTCGGCCTGATCGCCGTCCTGGTGGACGTGCTGGCGGCGCGGCTGCGCAGGGCGGCCCTCACCGGGCTGCCGCTGCTGGCGCTGTTCACGGTCCCGGCGGCGGTGGTCGCCGAGCCGATCAGCTGGCCGGCGTTCATCATCGGGGCCCTGGGCTACCTGGGGATCCTCGTCGCCGACGGGCGGGAGCGGGTCAGCCACTGGGGCCGCGCGGTGCTGGTGCGCCGCACCTCGTCGTTCACCGTCACCCGGCCCACGCCCTCCGACAGCGGGGCGCTGCGGCTCTCCGGCAGGCGCATCGGCTTCACCGCGATCGCGCTCGCCGTCCTGCTGCCCGCGCTGCTGCCCACCATGGAGCCCAACCCGCTGTTCGGCTTCGGCGTGGGCAACGGCAGGGGCGGCGGCAACTCGATCAGCATCCCGAACCCCATGGTCAACCTGCGCGGCCAGCTGTCGCTGCCGGAGAACTCCACCGTCCTGACCTACCAGGCCGGCGACCGCACGGCCCGTTACCTGAGGATGTACTCGCTCGACATCTTCGACGGCGAGCAGTGGACGATGTCGGAGCCCAGGGGCCGCCCCGAGGACCGGACCTCCGACGCGCCGATGCCCCCGCCCCCTGGCCAGGGCACGGGCGTGCCGGTCACCCCCACGACCCTCAGCGTCACGGTGAGCGACCAGGTCAGGAGGCTGAGCTTCCTCCCCCTGCCCTACCCGGTGTCCAAGGTCACGGTGGCGGGCGACTGGCGGCCCGACCGCGACACGCTCATGGTCTTCTCCACGCGGAACACCGCGGGGGGCCTGACGTACCAGGCCGTCACCGCCGAGCCCGAACCCACCGCGGACCGGCTCAAGGCGGCGGCCCCGCCCGCGACGGCGATCAGGGAACGCTACCTGACGCTGCCGGAGAACCTGCCCGACGAGATCAGGCAGCTCGCCCTCCAGGAGACCGAGCGGGGTTCCAGCCCGTACGAGCAGGCGATCCAGCTGCAGGAGTTCTTCACCGAGACCGGCGGGTTCACCTACAGCCTGGCCACCCAGGGGCACGACGGCCCGGCGCTGACGGACTTCCTGATCCGCAACAGGACCGGCTACTGCGAGCAGTTCGCCGCCTCCATGGCGGTGCTGGCGCGCGTCCTGGGCATCCCCTCCCGGGTCGCCATCGGCTACACCGGGGGCAGCGTCACCTCAGGCGGGTGGCAGGTGCGCACCCACGACTCGCACGCCTGGCCCGAGCTGTACTTCGAGGGCACCGGGTGGCTCCGCTTCGAGCCCACCCCGGCGGGCGGGGCGGGCCAGGGCAGCGCGACGATACCGTCCTACACCCGCCCCGAGGTGACACCGGACACCCCCGACGAGCCGAGCACCGCGCCGTCGTCGGGCCCGGCCGCCTCCGACTCTCCGACCGGGGCGGCGAACGACCGCCGCGAGGAGATGCTCGACCGGGAGTTCGGCGGCGTGCTGACCCCGGTGGACGAGGGGATGCCGCTGGCGGCGAAGATCGGGATCGGGGTCGCGATCGCGCTGCTGGTCGTGCTGATCCCCGCGATGATCCGCTGGCAGCTGCGGCTCCGCCGCGACAGGGCCTACTCGCGGGCCGGAGACCCGGCGAGGCCCCGTTCCGGGCGGGCCGTGGACCCGGCGGGCGGGGGGCGGGCCGCCCCGGATTCCGGCGCCGCCACCTCCCCCTCGGAGGTCAGGGTGATCCGCTGGGAGCCCGCCGTGACGGCCGCGTGGGCCGAGCTCGACGACGCCCTGTGCGACTACGGGATGGCCCGGCAGGCGAGCGAGAGCCCGCGCGCGTTGTCGAGGCGGCTGGCCGAGCAGTACGTGTTCGAGCCCGAGGCCGCCGCCGCGCTGGCGAGGATCGCCGCCGCGGTGGAGCGGATGCTCTACGCCAGGACCCCGGGCGAGATCGGCACCCTGCGCGAGGACATGCGGAGCGTGCGGCGGGCGCTGGCGGCCACCGTGACCCGCGGCAGGCGGATCAGGGCGGTGCTGCTGCCGCCCTCCACGCTCCTGCGGATGCGGGCGCTGGGCGGGCGGGTGCTGGACGGCTTCGACCGTCTGGAGAACATCCGGCTGCGCGGGCTGGCCAGGAAGGGCGCCTAGCCCCTCCGGCCCCCGGCTCTCCCGGCTCTCCCCGGTGATCGGGACGCGCGACCGCGTCCCGATCACCGGGGCGGCTTCTCGGGGACCGTCGCTTCTCGGGGACCGCCGGGAGGTACGGAACAGTAACCTTCAGGACGGGCGGACCCCGGCCGATCGCCAGGGCGGCGGAGCTCCCGGCCCGTCCTCGCCGGGGGCTCGGGGCAGGGGATCCGGACACGCCCGGTGACCGCGAAAGCGCGGAGCGCGGGCTCTCAGGGCGTGAGGTGGCGAACCTCGACCGTCAAGAAGTGCGGAATCCGGGGGACTCGACAGGCGACGCGGGCCGCTCCCGCATCGGGAGTGACCCTCGTCGTCACAGGGGGATCCTTCAGGAGAGGCCGCCGCGGACGGCGGACCCCGCCGGGCTAGCGCTCGTCGTGGCGACGGCGCCAGCGCTCCTCCATGCGTTCCATGAAGCTCTGGCGGGAGCCCGCACGGCGCCCGCCCTTGCCTCGCGGCTGATCGGCGGGCGTGGCCGCGTTGGCCTCACCGAACCCGTTCATCCGCTTCCAGCTGGACAGGCCCCACAGACACGCGGCGAGCATGACCACGAAACCGCCGACGCCGAGCGGGATGCCGAGCGGGACGTTGTTGATCACGACGCCGACCATCAGCAGGACGACGCCCAGGATGAAGCCGACGAGGGCCTTCACCAGGCGGCGCCTGTAATGGCTGCGAGGATCACTGATCCTGACGGTATTGGCCCACTTCGGGTCCTCGGCGTAGAGGGCCTGCTCGATCTGGTCGAGCAAGCGCTGCTCGTGCTCAGAGAGCGGCACGGCGCCTCCCAAGGACAGCCCCAGGACGGGGAAGACGGTGACGGACGACACGGGGTGTCCGAACCTCGCGGTCGGTTATCCCCAGAATACGAGGCTGTAGACGTAGACGAAAGAAAACGTCCAACGTAGTCCAAACCGGAGGCGGATTCATGGATCTATTCCATCAAACGGAGGGCGAACAAGGGAGGCCGGGAGGACGGCATCCTGACCGAATCTGCGGACCGCCCTGTCCATCGCCTGCTCGGCCTCCCGCCAGCCCGTCTCGCGCTCTCCGAGACCGAGTTGGCGGGTCGCCCCGGCGGCCGGGCTGAGGTTCTCCACCCGCACGCCGACCAGCCTCAGATGGACGTTTTCCAGGCCGGACGCGGCGTAGAGGGCGCAGGAGACGTCGTACAGGATCTTGGCGACGTCGGTGGGCTCGCGCAGGCTGCGGGACCGGGACAGGGTGGTGAAGTCGGCGCGGCGGAGCTTGACGCTGACCGTGCGGCCGACGCTGCCGCCCTTCCTGAGCCTGGCGGCGACCCGCTCCGAGAGCCGCAGCAGCTCCCTGCGGATCTCCGCCGGGTCGGCGATGTCTGTGGCGAAAGTCTCTTCCGCGCCGATGCTCTTGTCGGGGACGTCGGGGGTCACCGGGCGCTCGTCGCGCCCCCAGGCGAGCGCCGCCAGGTGCGCGCCCGCCGCCTGGCCCAGCTCCCGCTGGAGCGTGTCCACCGGGGTCCGGGCGAGGTCGCCGACGGTCTTGACGCCGAGGCGGGCCAGGGACCGCTCGGTGCGCTCCCCGACGCCCCACAGGGCCGCCACGGGGAGCGGGTGCAGGAAGTCGACCACCCGGTCGGCGGGCACCACGAACAGGCCGTCGGGCTTGCAGTGCTGAGAGGCGAGCTTCGCCACGAACTTGCTGCTGGCGACCCCGACGGAGCAGGTGATGCCCTGCTCGCGCTCGACCTGCTCGCGGATCATCCGGGCGATCGCCGCCGGAGGCCCGAGACGCTTGCGGGCGCCGCCGACGTCGAGGAACGCCTCGTCGGAGGCGATCGGCTCGACCTCGGGGGTGAAGGTCTGGAAGATCTCCATGACGCGCCGGGAGACCTCCGCGTACTTGCCCCGGCTGGGCGGGATGATCACCGCCTGGGGGCAGAGCCTTCGGGCCCGGGTCATGGGCATGGCCGAGTGCACCCCGAACCTCCGGGCCTCGTAGGTGGCGCTGAGCACCACCCCGCGCGCCCCGGGCGCGCCGATGATGACGGGGGTGCCCCGGAGATCGGGACGGTCGCGCAGCTCGACGCCGGCGTAGAAGGCGTCCATGTCGACGTGGAGGATCGGGCAGCCGGTGTCGTCCGCCCCCAGATCGGCGCCCGGGCGCGGCACCTGCTGCTTTCTCGACACGACGCCATCCTACGGGAACAGGCGTTCGACGCGGCGTTCACCGGTGGCCAAGCACGTGCAGTTGGGTCGCGATGTCGCGGAGCACCGGGTGCGCCGCCGCCGCCTGCTCCAGGGCGACCAGGGCGCGGGCGGCTCCGGGCTCGCCGTCGAGCAGCCTGCTGGGCACCAGGTCGGCGAAGACCCGCACGCCGTGGACCTCGCCGGGGGCGAAGCCCGTCACGGCCAGCAGGCGCTCCAGGGCCTCGCGGGTGAAGCGCCTGGGCGTGGGGTCGCGGTCGCCCCAGCGGCCCTCGGGGTCGTCCAGGACCTGGCGGGCCTCGTCGAACCTTCCGGCGATGGAGCGGTGGAGCGCGGCGGCCAGCGGGTTGGCGGCGAGGACGCTGATCACGCCGCCCTCGCGCAGCAGGCCGGCCATGGCCTTCACCGCGCCGGCCGGATCCTCCACGTACTCCAGCACGCTGTGGCAGAGCACCAGGTCGGCGCCGCCGGTGGGGAGCAGCTCCTCCAGGTCCGCGGCGTCGCCCTGCAGGGCGCGGACCTCGACCCCCGCCTCCGCCGCGCGACGCTCCAGCGCGGCGAGCGAGTCGGGACTGGAGTCGACGACCGTCACGGCGTGCCCGAGGTCCGCCAGGGGGACGGCGAAACCGCCCGTGCCACCCCCGGCGTCGACGATGTCGAGCCGCTCACGGCCTGTCGCGGCCACCCGCTCGGCCAGCACGGCACTCAGGACGTCCCATACGACCGCCGTGCGGACCGCGGGCGTGCCCGCCTGCCGTGAGATGCCTACGGCGTGCAACTTCAGATCGCCTCCTCGTAGGTTGACGTCCTCCGCGGCCCGAGAGCCCCGGATTCAAGCACCTGGGTGCCGGTCGGATCCGCGGGTTCGCGGCTCGGCGGCCGGGTCTCCCCGAAGCCGGTCCGCGCGGACACGGCACGCCCCGCCGCGTCCGAAACCACAGGTCCCGCCCGGCCGCCGCGGGACACCCCAACCCTAACGGGTTGAACCGACAGGGCGAGAAGGCTTTCCTCCTTGCCCGAAGGACAGGGCATTTGCCCCGAATGTCCAGCGACAAGCCCAGCCTACGTCGCGCATCCCCCGGCGCGGCCCAAGGGCCATCCATACTCGTACTTGATCCAGTCTTTTTCCCGGCGCGGACCGATCCCGCGGGCAAGCCAGGAGGAAAGCGGACGTCTCCGGCGGAGACCCGCCGGGGGAGGTCCGCCGGGGCGCGAAGGTCCGTCAGGGCGGGGAGGTCCGCCGGGGCGGGGAGACCGGGAGACCGGGACCCCGGGCTCCCCGTGCGGGCGGCCTAGAGCGCCAGGGAGGGCTTGAGCTGCTTGAAACGGGCCATCAGGCCGTTGACGAACTGCGGCGACTCGTCGGTCGACAGCTCCGAGGCCAGGCTGACCCACTCGCTGATGACGACGCCCTCGGGGACGTCGGGCATCCACAGCAGCTCGTAGGTGCCCCCGCGCAGGAGGTTGCGGTCGACCGCCGGCATGCGGTCGAGCGTCCAGCCCTCGGAGTAGGTGGTGATCAGCTCGTCGATGCGCGCCCGGTGCCTGCACACGCCCTCGACGATCGTCGTGGTGTACTCGTTCACGGGCGGCTCGGCCCGCTGGAGGCGCTCGGCGAGGACGCTGAGCGGGTCCTCGCCACGCGCCTCGGCCTCGAAGAGGATGTCCAGCGCGCGCCTGCGCGCCTTACCCCGTGCCGACATCAGGCGCGGCCGAGATAATCGCCGGTGCGGGTGTCGACCTTGACCTTCTCGCCTGTGGTGATGAAGAGCGGCACCTTGATCTCGGCGCCGGTCTCCAGCTTGGCGGGCTTGGTGCCGCCGGTGGAGCGGTCGCCCTGGAGGCCGGGCTCGGTCTCGGCGACGATCAGCTCGACGGCCGCGGGCAGGTCGACGTACAGGACGTTGCCCTCGTTGATCGCCACGGTGGCGAGCATGTTCTCCAGCAGGTAGTTGGCCGAGTCGCCGACCGCCACCCGGGTGACGTGGAGCATGTCGTAGTTCTCGGTGTCCATGAAGACGTAGTCGTCACCGTCCATGTAGGAGAACTGCATCTCGCGCTTGTCGACGTTGGCCACCTCGACCTTGACGCCCGCGTTGAAGGTCTTGTCGACGACCTTGCCCGATAGCACGTTCTTGAGCTTGGTACGGACGAACGCGCCGCCCTTGCCGGGCTTGACGTGCTGGAACTCCACGACGGCCCAGAGCTCACCGCCGTCGAGCTTGAGCACCAGGCCGTTCTTGAGGTCGTTCGTCGTCGCCACTAGTCTCTCCTGCGTACGGCCGCTCTTAAAGGACGAGCAGCTCTTTGGTCGTCCGTGTGAGAAGTTCCGGCCCGCCATCGCGCACCACGAGCGTGTCCTCGATGCGGACGCCGCCCCTGCCGGGAAGGTAAACCCCAGGTTCGACGGTTACCGGAACTCGATCCTCAAGTCTAGCGTGCCCATGGTCGCGCTCCGGCTTTCGTGAAGATCGTTCCGGCTCCGGGGGGTTCTCCGGCCTCCTCGCGGACAGGAACGGCTCCTCGTGGATCTGCAGCCCGACGCCGTGGCCGAGGCCGTGCTTGAAGAACTCCCCGTAGCCCGCCTGCCCGATCAGGCCCCGGGCGGCGGCGTCCACCTCGTGCAGCGCCGCGCCGGGCAGCGCGGCCAGGGTGCCCGCGCGCTGGGCCGCCCGGACCAGGTCGTACAGCTCGCGCTGCCACCCGGCGGGCTCGCCGATCGCCACGGTCCTGGTCATGTCGGCGTGGTAGCCCCGGTACAGCGCCCCGAAGTCCATGGTGACCAGGTCCCCGCGCTCCAGCGGCCGGTCCGAGGGCGAGTGGTGCGGGATCGCGCCGTTGGGCCCGCTCGCGACGATCGAGTCGAAGGCGAGGCCGTCCGCGCCCAGGTCGACCATGCGGCGCTCCAGCGCCCTGGCGACCTCCTTCTCGGTCAGCCCGGGACGCAGCTCGGGCAGGACCTCGGCGAAGGCGCGGTCGGTGAGCTCGCACGCGGTACGGATGAGGTCGAGCTCGTCGTCGTCCTTGACCATGCGCACCGACTCCACCACCTTGGACAGGCGCGGGAGGTCCCCGCCCAGCCGGAAGTAGCCGGCGACGGACATGTGGTCGGCCTCGACACCCGTCCGGCCGCTCCGCGGCAGCAGGGCCCCGGCGACGTCGCTCTCCTCGATCACCTCGATGCCGGCGCAGACGCGCCGGGCGGCGCCGATGTAGCGGGAGTCGGTGGCCAGCGTGGCGGTGGCGTCGGCCCTGACCAGGACGGCCGCGTTGGAGCTGGCCAGGCCGGTCAGGTAGCGCACGTTCACGCCGCCGGTGACCAGGATCGCGTCCGCCTCGTGAGCGGGCAGCAGGGCCGCGAGGGTCGCGCGGCGGCGGGTGTGGGTGGCGGTCATGGCACGCATGCTATTAACCGTTTTGACCGGATGTCTCCACACCGGCCGCGCCGGTCCCGCCGCCCTCCCGCGTGGTCGTGTACGTGCTCGTCCTCGCCGGGTGCCCGGCATCCGGCGAGGCGGGGAGGGCGGGTCAGGAGGCGAGTTCCCTGACCTTCTCGATGAGCCGGACGCGCTCCTCGTGCGTGGCGGCCAGCGGGGCGACGTTGACGGTCGTGACGCCCGACTCGCGCATGGCCTGCAGGCGCTCGCGGACGTGCCCCTCGGGGCCGATCAGGGACATCTTCTCCAGCAGCTCGTGCGGCACGAGCGCGGCGGCCTCGTCCTTCTTGCCCTCCAGGTAGAGGTTCTGGATCTGCTCGGCCTCCTTCTCGTAGCCGTACCTGCGGGCGAGGTCGTTGTAGAAGTTCTTGCCCTTGGCGCCCATGCCGCCGATGTAGAGGGCGGCCATCGGGCGGCCGAGCTCCAGCCAGCCCGAGACGTCGTCGCCGATGGCCAGCGTGGCCTGGGCGATCACGTCCAGCTCGCCCAGCGCCGGGTCCCGCCTGGCCTTGCCCGCCGCCAGGGAGGCGCCCCAGACGTCGGCGGCCTTCTCCGGCACGTAGAAGATCGGCTCCCAGCCCTCGGCCAGCTCGGCGGAGAGCTCGACGTTCTTGGGCCCGATGGCGGCGATCACGACGGGGATGCGGTCGCGGACCGGGTGGTTGATGAGCTTCAGCGGCTTGCCCAGGCCGGTCCCCTGGCCGGCGGCGAGCGGGACGGTGTAGTGGCTGCCCTCGTAGGTCAGGCGCTCGCGCCGCCAGACCTGACGGCAGATCTCGATGACCTCGCGGGTGCGGCCGAGCGGCGCGGTGTACGGGACGCCGTGGAAGCCCTCGATGACCTGCGGGCCCGAGGCGCCCAGGCCGAGGGTGAAACGGCCGTCGGAGACGTAGTCCAGGCCCGCGGCGGTCATGGCCAGCAGGGCGGGGGTGCGGGAGTAGATGGGCAGGATGCCGGAGGCGATCTGCAGCCTCTCGGTCCTGGCGGCGATGTAGCCCAGCTGGCTGACCGCGTCGAAGCTGTAGGCCTCGGCGACGAAGACGATGTCGAGACCGGCCTTCTCGTAGTCGGCCAGCTCGGCCACCGTCTCCTTGAAGCCCCCCGAGTAGTTCAGGGCCATACCGATGCGCATCGTGAGATCGTCCTTCCGCGGTGCCAACTAAACCGAATGTTGTTCCGTTGTCTCGGCAACAAAGGTTATCGACTCACCGCCGAAGCACCAAGCCCCGCGCCGCCGCCGCCGGGCCGGTAGCCTACGCATTCCGGGGTAGGGGATCCCCGGCGGGGCGGGCGTTCCAGGGGCGGGTGACCGCCGGACGATGGGCGAGGAGCGGTGTGCTGAGGCAGTCGATCGTCGTGACGGCGGGAGCGCTGGCCCTCACGCTCGGGGGGCATCGGCTCCTTCCCGAGCTGGGCGGCTTCACTCCCGTGCTGGAGAGCCTGCTCCCCTGGCTCGGGGTCGCCGTACCCATCCTGCTGGTCTGCGCGCTGGCCACCCGCTCGTGGCAGGTGATCGTCGCGGCGCTGGTCCCGGCGACCGTGTGGGGCCTCATGTTCGGCCCGACGCTGCTGCGCAGCCCGCCGGGCGGGCCCAGCGACCTGTCGGTCGCCACGCTCAACGTCGGCGCGACCAACGCCGACTCGGCCGACGCCATCCGGTCCGTCTCCAGGGGCCGCGACCTGGTCGCGGTGCAGGAGCTGACCGCCGGCGGCCCGGCGGCGAAGGTCCTCGACGACCGCTTCCCCCACCGCTACCGGATCGCCACGGTCGGCCTGTGGAGCCGCTTCCCGATCGCCGAGGCGCGCAAGGCCGACATCGGCCTCGACTGGGCACGGGCGCTGCGCGCGGTGGTCGTGACCCCCAAGGGCAGGGTGACCGTGTACGTCATGCACCTCGCCTCCGCGCGCCCCGGCCAGACCGCCCAGCGCGACGAGACCCTCGCCCACGCCCGCAAGATGATCGACAGGGACGACAGCGAGCACCTGCTGCTGCTCGGCGACCTCAACACCGCCACCACCGACCGCAAGCGCTCCGGCCTGGTGCCGCCGCTGTCGGACGCCCAGCAGGAGGCCGGTACGGGCTTCGGCTTCACCTGGCCCGCGTCCTTCCCCGTCACCCGGCCCGACCACATCCTCTACCGCGGCATGGTCGCCACCCGGGCGGGCGTCGAACGGGCCGCGGGCAGCGACCACCGCGCCGCCGTCGCCTCACTGCGCCTGGCCTCCCAGGCCCCCTGAGCGCCCGGCCGGTCCGAAAGCCCGGAGGGCTCGCTCTTGAGGGCGGCTCGGGAGCCGGACCCGCTCAGGTGGCCAGGTCCGAGCGGGCCCTTAGTGCCGACAGGTCGGCCGGGGTGTCGATGTCGGCGGGGTCGGCGACGTCGTCGCAGGGCACCGCGACCACCAGCTCGGGGTGGGCCCTCAGGAACGGGCGGGCACCGGCGTCGCCGGTCGCGAGCCGGGCGACCTCCTCGAAGTGCTCCCTGGCGATCAGCACCGGGTTCCGCCGCGCGCCGCCGTAGGTGGCGACGGCGACCGAGGCACCTTTCGCCGCCGCGCCGATGAGCCGCCGCACCGCCCGCGGGCCGACGAACGGCTGGTCCACCAGGGCGATCACCACGTGCTCGGCGGTCGCGGGAAGCGCGTCAAGGCCGGCCCTGAGCGAGGAGGCCATCCCCGAGTCCCACTCCGGGTTGTGGACGGTCACCGCTCCCCGCACGCCCACGGCGGCCGCGCCGAGCACCACGACCACGGGACGGCAGCCGCCCTCGCGCAGCGCCCTGACCCCCCGGTCCACCAGCCGCTCCCCGTGGAACTCCACCAGCGCCTTGGGAGTGCCGAGCCGCGAGCCGGACCCGGCGGCCAGCAGCAGCCCGGCGCTCGCCCGGCCGCCACCGGCCACCGGGGCCGCGAGGACCTCCGCCGCGCCCCCCTCGGTGTCTCCCGCCGACGTCCCTGAACTGCCGTCCGCCCGCTCTCCCGGCCTGTCCCCTGCCCGCTCTGCCGTCCTCTCCCCCGAGCTGTCCCTCGCCGGTGGCCCGGACTCCGCGTTCACGCGCCGGGCCCCTCGCCGTGGATCCTGCCGGAACCGTCGGTCAGCGGGCGGCCGGAGCCGCCCCAGCGCAGCTGGATCAGCTCGGCGGCGATGGAGATCGCCGTCTCCTCCGGCGTACGGGCGCCCAGGTCCAGCCCGATCGGCGAGCGGAGCCTCTTCAGCTCGGCCTCCCCCAGCCCCGCCTGGGCGAGGCGGGCCAGCCGATCCTCGTGCGTGCGGCGCGAGCCCATCGCGCCGACGTAGCCCGCCGGGGTGCGCAGGGCGACCTCAAGGAGGGGGACGTCGAACTTGGGGTCGTGGGTGAGCACGCAGATCGCGGTCCGCTCGTCCACGACGGTCGAGGTGAGATAGTCGTGCGGCCACTTGACGATCACCTCGTCGGCCTCGGGGAAGCGCTTGGCCGTGGCGAAGACCGGCCGGGCGTCGCACACGACCACGTGGTAGCCGAGGAACTTGCCGACCCTGGCGACCGCGGCGGCGAAGTCGATCGCGCCGAAGACCAGCATCCGGGGCGGCGGCGCGAAGGACTGCACGAAGACCGACAGCTCGTCGAGCCGCCGCTGCCCCCGCGCCCCGTACCTGCGCACGCCCGTCAGGCCCTGTGCCAGCATGCCCCGGACGTCGTCGTCCACCGCGTCGTCCAGCCGGGTCACGCCCAGGGAGCCCGAGGAGCGGTCCGGCCAGATGACCCGGCGGGTGCCGATCACCCCCGGCCCCGACAGGACGGTCGCCACCGCCACCGGCTCGCGCCGCCGCACCGAGGCGGCGACCTCCCCCAGCTCGGGGAAGGTCTCCTTCGAGACGGGCTCGACGAGGATGTCCAGGATGCCGCCGCAGGTCAGGCCGACGGAGAAGGCCTCGTCGTCGCTCACGCCGTACCGCTGCAGGACGGGCGCGCCCGAGGAGACCACCTCCCTGGCCAGCTCGTAGACGGCGCCCTCGACGCAGCCGCCGGAGACGCTGCCCTCGGCCTCCTCGCCGAGCACCGCCATGGACGCCCCCGGCGGGCGGGGCGCGCTGCGGAAGGTGTCGACCACGGTGGCCAGGCCGAACGTCTCCCCGGCCTCCCACCACCTCAGGATCTGTGACAACACGTCACGCATGCGCGCCTCCCAGCAACGTCGCCAGTTCCTCGTACGCGGCCAGGCTGTGCCCGGCCACGAAGTCGTCGATGTGGGGAAGCGCGGCCCGCATCCCGGCGGTGAGCGGCTCGTAGCCCTCCCTGCCCTTGTGCGGGTTCACCCAGATCACCCGGTGGGCCGTCCGGGACAGCCGGGCCATCTCCGCTCCCAGCAGCGAGACGTCGCCGCGCTCCCACCCGTCGGAGGCGATCACCACCACCGCTCCCGCCGCGTCGTTCAGCGCCAGGAACCGCCGCAGCTCCTCCCCCAGGCGGGTGCCGCCGCTCCAGTCGGGGATGGCCCGGGAGACGGCGTCCATCGCGGCCGCCGGGTCGCGCCGGCGCAGCTCGGCGGTGAGCCGGGTGAGCCGGGTGCCCGCGCTGAACACCTCGGTGGCCCCCGGCTCCGACCTGACCAGCGCGTGGGCGAGGCGGAGCAGCGTGTCCGCGTACGGGGTCATGGAACCGCTGACGTCGATCAGCAGCACGACCCTGCGCGGCCTGGTCCGGTGCGTGCGGTAGCGGAGCCCGGCGGTCTCCCCGCCCCTGCGCAGGGTCTCGCGGATGGTCGCCCTGCCGTCCAGCCGCCCTCGGCGGGCGGGCCGGAACCGCCGCGACGCGCGCCGCTCCCGGCCCGCCCGCAGCAGGGCGAGCAGCCGGTGCGCCTCGGCGAGCTCCGCCGCCGTCATCGCGGCCACGTCCCGGGTGCGCAGCACCTCCGTCGCGCTCGCGGTCGCCGCGAGGGCCGGGGGCTCGCCGCTCTCGCCCCGGCCGGCGCGTGCCCCCGGCCGCGCCGGCGCGTACCGGGTGACGGTGGTCGCGGACGCCCGCGCGCGGCCCGCGCGCAGCCCCCCGAAGTAGGCGCGGAAGACCCGGTCGTAGCGGGGCAGGTCGTCGGCCGAGGCGCACAGCGTGACCCGGCCCGCCCAGTAGACGTCGTCGGGCCTGGAGGCGTCCAGGTGGGACAGCGCGCGCAGCAGGTTCTGGGTCCGCTCGTGGTCGGCGGGCACCCCGGCGGCGCGCAGGGTCCTGGCGAAGCCGGTCAGCACCGCCACCAGGTCCTCCCCGGCCTCTGCCGGGGAGGTCGCGGGGGAACCTCCCGCCTCGGCGACGGGAGGCCCTGCGGCGGCGGGGGGCCCTGCGGCGAAGGGAGGGCCGTCAGCGCCGGGACGCACCGAAGAATCCGTTCCCGAGCACCGTCTCGTGGTCCTCCCTGTGCTTGAGCAGGGCGCCCAGCGAGGCGGCCGCCAGGTCGGGGTCGAGCTCGCGGGCGCCGAGGGCGAGGAGCGCCTCGGTCCAGTCGAGGGTCTCGGCGATCCCCGGCGGTTTGATCAGATCGGCCTCGCGCAGCCGTCCCGTCGCCGTGGCCACCTGCTCGGCCAGGCTTCCCGAGCACTCCGGGAGCCGCCTGCGCAGGATCGCCACCTCCCGCTCGAAGGAGGGGTGCTCCAGCCAGTGGTAGAGGCAGCGCCGCTTCAGCGCGTCGTGCACCTCGCGGGTGCGGTTGGAGGTGAGCACGACCACCGGCGGCCGCGCGGCGCGGATCGTGCCGAGCTCGGGGACGGAGATCGCGAAGTCCGACAGCACCTCCAGCAGGATCGCCTCGAACTCCACGTCGGCCCGGTCGACCTCGTCGATGAGCAGCACCGCGGGCTGGGTCTCGATCGCCTTCAGCAGCGGCCTGGCGATCAGGAACCTCCGGTCGTAGACCTCGCCCTCCAGCCGGGCGGCGTCGGTGACACCGCCCGCCTCCGCGGCCTTCAGGTGCAGGAGCTGGCGGGCGAAGTCCCAGTCGTAGAGCGCCTGGGAGGCGTCGAGGCCCTCGTAGCACTGCAGGCGGATCAGCGGCGCCCCGAGCACCTCCGCCAGGGTCCTGGCCAGCTCCGTCTTGCCGACCCCCGCCTCGCCCTCGAGCAGCAGCGGGCGGCCCATCCGCAGCGCGAGGAAGGCCGCCGTGGCGAGCCCCGTGCCGGCCAGGTACGACCGCTCGTCGAGCAGCTCCGCCAGCCGCGCGGGCGACTCCACGTCAGATGTCTCGATTGTCCGCCTCACCACCACCTCAGGCTACGCCCGGCGACCGGGTTCCCGCATGATCACACCACCCCCGGATCCGGCGTATCCCGGGAACCGGGCGACGGCCTCCCACCGGCGGGCTGCTGCCGATCCCCGCGAAGAAGTATTGTCACCCCCTGTGAAGAACCTGCTCGACCAGATCAACACCCCGTCCAGGGTCGTCGTGATGGCGTTCCTCGCGGTGGTCGTCACCGGTACGGGGCTGCTCTCGCTGCCGGTCGCGGTCGAGGGGGGCCAGAGCGCCTCGTGGACGTCGGCCCTGTTCACCGCCACCTCCGCGGTGTGCGTGACCGGGCTCGCCGTGCACGACACCGCGGCGCACTGGTCGTTCTTCGGCGAGGTGGTGCTCCTGGTGCTGATGCAGATCGGCGGCTTCGGGATCATGACGCTCTCCTCGATCCTCGCGATAGTCGTCTCCGGCAAGCTCGGCCTGCGCGCCCGCCTCAACACCCAGGCCGAGACCAAGACCCTCGGTCCCGGCGACGTACGACAGGTGATCGTGGGGGTCGCCAAGGTCACGCTGATCGCCGAGGCGCTGACCGCCACGGTGCTCGCCGCCCGCTTCGTGATCGGGTACGGGGAACCGGTCGGCCGCGCCGCCTATTACGGGATTTTTCATGCGATCTCGGCATTCACCAATGCCGGGTTCGCGCTCTGGCCGGACAGCATGACGAGGTTCGTCACCGACCCGTGGATCTGCCTCCCGCTCATCATGGCGGTGGTCGCCGGAGGTCTCGGCTTCCCCGTCTACGCCGTGCTGCGGCAGAACTGGCGCCGCCCGTCGCGCTGGACGCTGCACGCCAAGATCACGCTGGGCATGACCGCCGCCCTGCTGTTCGGCGGGGCGGTGGCCATCACCGTCACCGAGTGGAACAACCCCGGCACGATGGGCGGGCTCTCCCCCGGGCTGCGGGTCATGGCCGGGTTCTTCCACAGCGCGATGACCCGCAGCGGCGGCCTGAACTCCGTGGACACCTCCCAGATGAGCGAGAGCTCCTGGCTGATCAGCGACGTGCTGATGTTCATCGGGGCGGGCAGCGCGAGCACCGGGGGCGGCATCAAGGTGACGACGTTCGCGCTCCTCGGGTTCGTGATCCTGGCCGAGCTGCGCGGCGAGCCCGACGTCTCGGCGGGCCGCCGCCGCGTTCCCGAGCATCTGCAGCGGCAGGCGCTGACGATCGCCCTGCTGAGTGTGGCGTCGGTCGCCGTGGGCACGTTCGCGTTGATGACGGTGACCCCGTTCAAACTGGACCGCGTACTCTTCGAGGTGATCTCGGCCTTCGGCACGGTGGGGCTGTCGACCGGGATCACCGCCGACGTCGGCACCGCGGGACACCTGATCCTGACCCTCCTGATGTTCGTCGGGCGGCTCGGCCCGGTGACCCTGGGCGCCGCGCTGGCGCTGCACGTCCAGACCCGTCGGTTCCGATACCCGGAGGAGCGTCCCCTCGTTGGTTGACAAGAGAAACCGCGGCGACGCGGTCGTGGTGATCGGCCTCGGCCGGTTCGGCGGCGCGCTCGCGGTGGAGCTGGCGGGCCGCGACGTCGAGGTGCTCGGCGTCGACAGCGACCCCAAGAACGTGCAGCAGTTCTCCGGACGGCTCACCCACGTGGTGTGCGCCGACTCCACCGATCCCGACGCGCTCGACCAGCTGGGCATCGGGGAGTTCGGCCGGGCCGTGGTCGGCATCGGCACCGACATCGAGGCGAGCATCCTGACCACCTCGATCCTGGCCGACCTGGGGGTGGCCGACATCTGGGCCAAGTCGATCAGCCTGCAGCACAGCCGGATCCTGCAGCGGGTCGGCGCGCACCACGTGGTGCAGCCCGAGCACGACATGGGCGAGCGGGTCGCGCACCTGGTCACCGGGCGGATGCTCGACTACGTGGAGGTCGACGAGGACTACGCCATGATCAAGACCATGGCGCCCAGGTGGGCCGACGGCAAGAGCCTGGCCAGCCTGGGCGTCCGCAGCAAGTACGGGGTCACCGTGGTGGGGATCAAGAACCCCGGCGGCAGGTTCACGTACGCCACCTCCGGCACGGTGATCCACAGCGGTGACACCCTGCTCGTGGCGGGCGAGACCGACAAGGTCGAGCGCTTCGCCGAGGAGACCTGAGCGAGACCTGACCAGGACCCGAGCTCGGGATCCGGGCCCGGCCTCTCGGAGGCGGCGCGGCTCCCGGCGTGGTAGGCGAGGGCCTTATCAGGTGATCGGGGCCCTGTCAGGGTTAGGTGAAGACGCCGACTCAGGTGAAGACGCCGACTCAGGCGAAGGCGGCGCGGCTCCCGGCGGGTGGGGCGAAGGCGCCGTCCGGCGAAAGTCCCGTGCGGTTCTCCGCGGGGCGGGCGACCGGGCCCGGCCCTTTACGGCGGCTCAGCCGGTCTCCGGTGCCTCGCCGCGCTCCTTGATGAGGGCGGCGAGCTCGCGGACCTGGCGGACGGTACGGTCCTTCTCCGACCCCTGCAGGCCCATCGCCCCGATCGTGGCCCCGTCGGTGAAGTCGATCTTCGCCCAGGGCTCGTGGTCGACCAGGGTGACCCCGAGCACCTCCGGCCACTCGTAGCGGAACACCCGCACCGGGTTGACGACGGTGATCCCCTCCTCGTCGGCCTCCACCCGGACCCGTCCCAGCAGGTGCAGGACCCCGGCGACCAGCCCGCCCAGCCCGACCATCGCGATCCTGTCGGCCAGGGTGAACGGCTCGGCCAGGAAGATCGCCATCAGCACCGCGCCGAGCATGATCAGGCCCGCGAAGCCGTAGGCCGCGATCCTTCCCTTCCTGGGCCGCCACACGACGGGCAGCTGGGGCGGGGAGACGCTCTCCGGGCTCACTCTCAGATCACGATCCTTCGGGAAAACCACCGGTCGGAACGGCTGTGACGGCTGGTCACGGCCGGCCACGGTGCCGATTCACGGCGCCGAGGGAAACCTACCGCACGGCCCCGCCGGGCCGATCACAGGCGGGGCGGGGCCGGGGCTACGGCTACGGCTAGGAGCGGAGTTCCCCCAGCAGCAACGCCGTCCCCAGGGCGGCGACGGTGGCCTCGTAGCCCTTGTCCTCGTGGCTACCGGGCAGCCCCGCCCTGTCGAGGGCCTGGTCGAGGGACTCGCAGGTCAGCACGCCGTTGCCGATCGGGACCTCCTCGTCGAGGGAGATCCGGGTCAGGCCCGAGGTGACGGAGTCGCACACGTAGTCGAAGTGCGGGGTCTCACCGCGGATCACGACCCCGAGGGCGACGACCGCGTCGTACTTCCTGGCCAGGGCCTGCGCCACGACCGGGATCTCCAGCGATCCGGCCACCCGCACCACGGTCACCTCCGCGCCGCTGTCACGGCCCGCCTGCTCGGCCCGTGCCACGAGCTGATCGGTGATCTTCTCGTGCCAGCGCGCGGCGACGACGCCGACGCTCAGCCCCTTCGCCTCGACGGCCTTGGCCACCGGCCGCCCGTCCCCGCTCACGCGATCACCCCGTACCCGCTCCGCTCCGCCTGGCCCGATCGTTCGCTCATGCTTCCTCTTCCATGGGAATCTCGTGGCCGAGGCGGTCGCGCTTGGCCGACAGGTATTTCTCGTTGTACGGGTTCATCGACACCGGCATGGGCTCGCGGCCGAGCACCTTGATGCCGTAGCCGTCCATGCCGCGCAGCTTGGCCGGGTTGTTGGTCAGCAGCCGGACCGACTTCACGCCCAGGTCGGCGAGGATCTGCCCGGCGTTGGAGAACTCCCGGGCGTCCACCGGCAGCCCGAGCTCCAGGTTGGCGTCGACGGTGTCGCTGCCGTTGTCCTGGAGGCTGTACGCCCTGAGCTTGGCCAGCAGCCCGATCCCGCGTCCCTCGTGACCGCGCAGGTAGACGACCACGCCCCGGCCCTCGGCGGCGATCCGCGACATGGCGTGGTCGAGCTGCACCCCGCAGTCGCACCGCAGCGACCCGAGCACGTCGCCGGTCAGGCACTCGGAGTGCGCCCGGACCATGATGTTCTCGCCGTCCTCGATGTCGCCGAGGACCAGGGCCAGGTGCTCGCCACCGTCCAGCGAGCTCGCGAAGCCGTAGGCCCGCCACTCGCCGTACCTGTTCGGCAGGCGCGTCTCGGCGACCCTGGTCACCATCCGCTCGGTCCGGCGCCTGAACTCCACCAGCTGCTCGATCGAGACGAGCGCCAGGTCGTGCTCGTCGCAGAAGTCGCGCAGCTCCGGCAGCCGCATCATGGTGCCGTCGTCGTTGACGACCTCGGCGAGCACGCCCGCCTCGCTCAGCCCGGCGAGCCTGGCCAGGTCCACGGAGGCCTCGGTGTGGCCGCGCCGGGCCAGGACGCCGCCCTCGCGGTAGCGGAGCGGGAAGACGTGCCCCGGCCGTACCAGCTCGGCCGGCTCGGTCGCCGAGTCGGCCAGGGTGCGGATCGTGCGGGCCCGGTCGGCGGCGGAGATGCCGGTGCTCACGCCGTCCCTGGCGTCCACGCTGATCGTGTACGCGGTGCGCAGGCGCTCCTTGTTGTCGTACACCATCAGCGGCAGGCCGAGCCGGTCGAGGTGCTCGCCGCGCATCGGCACGCAGACCACGCCGCTGCTGTGCCTGATGGTGAAGGCCAGGAGTTCGGGGGTGGCCTTGGACGCGGCGAAGATGATGTCGCCCTCGTTCTCCCGGTTCTCGTCGTCGACGACCACGATGGCCCTGCCCTCGCGGATGTCGGCGATCGCCCGCTCGATCGGGTCCAGCTTGATCACAAGGTCTCCTCGGTCACGAGCACGGTCCTCGACCGGTACTCCCTGGGCCAGTTGACGGATCCGGCCGGCGCCTTCGGCCGGGTCTTTCCCGAGGCTCCCGCTCTCGGCGGCCTCGGGTTCCGTTTCGAGATGGTTCACGGCCTTCACACCTGACCCGTCGCGGTGTCCCGGGCGGGCCCGCCGGACGGGACGTACGCGCCGACGAGCTTCTCCACGTGCTTGGCGATCACGTCGACCTCGAGGTTCACCGGGTCGCCGGGCCGCTTCGCGCCGAGGGTGGTCAGGCTCAGGGTGGTGGGGATCAGGCTGACCGCGAAGCCCCCGGAGCCCACACTCATCACGGTCAGGCTGATGCCGTCGACCGCGATCGAGCCCTTCTCGACCACGTAGCGGTCGAGCTCCGGCGGGAGGGAGATCCGGACGACCTCCCAGTGCTCGGCGGGCTCCCGCGACAGCAGGACGCCCGTCCCGTCCACGTGGCCCTGCACGATGTGGCCGCCCAGCCGCTGGTCGGCGCGGACCGCGCGCTCCAGGTTGACCGGGGAGCCGGGGCTCAGCGCGCCCAGGGAGCTGCGGTCGAGGGTCTCCTTCATCACGTCGGCGGTGAACACCTCACCCTCGACGTCCACCACGGTCAGGCAGACGCCGTTGACGGCGATCGAGTCGCCGTGCCCGGCGTCAGAGGTGACCGTCTTGCCGCGGATCGACAGCCGGGCCGCGTCGCTCAGCGGCTCGATCCCGGCGATCTCTCCCAGTTCTTCGACGATTCCGGTGAACATTCACAGCTCCTTCTGGGGGACCGCCCGGACCGCCGGGCATGGGGAAGTCGCCCGGCGCCCGGGAGTGGGGACCACTCGGGCGGCCGGGCACGGGGAAGTCGTCCGGGCTCCGGAGGCGGGCACCGCCCGGACCGCTCGAACCGCCGGGCAAGGCGAGGCCGTCCGGGGTCCGGGAGTGGGGGCCACCCGGGCGGCACGACACGGCGAGGCCGTCCGGGGTCCGGAGGGGCGGGCGCCGGGGAAGGGGGGCGCGCCCGGGAAGAGGGATGGGCCGGCGCACCCGGACCGGACACGGCCGGACGGGGAACGCGGGCAACACGGGAAAAGGTGGGGGCCGACGGCGCCGTGCCCGTGAGGGGCGCGCCCGACCGCTTGGCGCGTCCGCGCCGGATCAGTCACCCGAGGTCTCCTACTCGCCAGTAGCTTTTTGCCACGGCGGGCCCCGGGGGATCAACGGGTGCGTACACCCGGTAAGCGGAGGGTGCCCGAAGACACTCTCCGCTCGCGCGCTTCCTCCCATCCGGACTCTAACCGTCGGTCCTGGAGTTTCACCAGGTCAACCGGTCGATGGCTTCGACCGGGTCGCGGACTGTAACCGCCGGCTCGGAATTTCACCGACCCCGGAGCACGCTGCTTCGCTTCTCGTTCCACGGAGGGCGCGCCACGGACGGCTCACCCTCCTCTACCAGTACCAGTGTGCCATGTCCGGAAAACCGGACGGTACGCCTTCCATGATGTGGACCAAGCGAGCGGTTGGTGCAGCCCCGTCGCCATGGTTCACCGCCGTGGTCACATCGCCGCGGTCACGCCGCCACGGTTCGCGGCCGTGGTCACGCCGTCATGGTTCGCCGCCGCGGTTACGCGCCGGTCATGTCGCCGCGCACGCACCGGTCACGTCGCCATGATCACGTCGCCGCGGTCACGCGCCGGTCACGTCGCCGCGGTCGCGCGGTGGTCACGCCGCGCGCTCGGCGACCGCCTTCCGTGCCCTGCGCGCGTCCGGTGAGTAGCGCATCGGCGCGGGCACCAGGCCGATCCCGGTGTGCAGGGCCCGCAGGGAGGCCGTCGCGCACAGGTCGCCAAGCGGGGTCGCGGGCAGGCCGTACAGCCGGCGGGCCCAGCGCGGCAGGGTCGCGAAGGCGAGCACGGTGAGCATGGGGAACATCGGCTTGAGCGGGGTCAGCCGGACCGGCAGCGGCGCGTTGAGCGACTGCCTGAGCGGGTGGGGCACCTCGGGGGCGAAGTAGAGGCGGGGGCGGCAGGCCCGGATGTAGTCGTCCATCTCGCCGACCGAGCCGGGAACGTCCTCCGGGCGCAGGCCGACCACCTCGGCCGCGCGGCGCCACTCGGCGACGAACCTGTCGGCCTCCTCGTCGGTCAGGCGCACCCCCGCGCGGCGGGCGACCGACAGGTAGGAGTCGACCTCGCCGACGTGGACCCAGGCCAGCGCGTCGGGGTCGTCGAGACGGAACCGCTCGCCGGTGTCGAGGTCGAGGGCGGTGAGGCTCGCGTGGATCTTCCTCACCCTGGCCCCGGCACGGGCGACCTCCTCGGTCGTGCCGTAGGTGCGCACCCGGACGAACTCCGTGGTGCGCACGAAGCGGGACCACGCCTCCGCCGGGTCCATCAGCGCGGAGTTCTGCGCGACCCCCCGCATCGCCCTGGGGTGCAGGCCCTGCATGAGCAGCGCGCGGAAGCCCCCGACGAGCAGGATCGGCTCCCCCATCACCTTCCAGGTCACCGACTCCGGTCCGAACAGGCCGTTATCCATGCCTTCACCTCCCGGCTGGAGGAGGGTTACCCCGCAAAACGGTCAGACACACCCTGTTGTATTGAGTCTGTAACACTGTACGGGACTTGTAACACAAGCAGGGTCAGACCCGGACAAAGCCGTCACGGGCACGTCATGAATGTGTCACAAATCCGTGAATACCGGCCTTCGGGAGCCCTATCATCCCACGTCACCCCCTGTCCACGTCAACGGAATTGCAGCCACAAACAGGTGGACGTTATGCAACAAAAAAATGAGTAATGACCAGCCCATTGATTGTCCTGGACTGTTTTGCAATGGTTCCAGGGATCCCGCTCAGTCATGCTCGTTGGGAGCCTCCGCACGATGACCATCCCTGCACCAGCCACAACCACGACCGGGGAGGTATTGGCGGCGAAGACACCGGAGACGGTGGGCCGCTCCCCCGGGCAGCTGATGTGGCTGCGCTTCCGACGCGACCGGACCGGCATCGTCTCGGCCGTGGTGGTGATTTTCTTCTTCCTGGTCGCGCTCCTCGCGCCGGTGATCTCCTGGCTGTACGGCAAGGACCCCTACGCCCTGTACGGCCAGGACATGCCGGGCCTGCTGAACGACTACGGCTACCCGATCCTGCCCAACGGCGGCATCAGCTCGGAGTTCTGGTTCGGCATCGAGCCCGGCCTGGGCCGCGACGTGTTCACCCAGCTCGTCTACGGGATCAGGACCTCCCTGTCGATCGCGGTGACCGCGACGATCATCGCGACGGCGATCGGCATCGTGATGGGCATCGTCGCCGGCTACGCCGGAGGCAAGACCGACTACTTCATCGGCCGCCTGATCGACATCGTCCTGTCGTTCCCCTCGGTGCTCTTCATCATCGCCTTCATGCCGGTCGTGGAGAACCTGTTCGTCAAGCCGGACGAGGAGACGCCGATCTGGCTGCGGGCGGTCACCCTCATCATCGCGCTGACGGTGTTCCAGTGGGCCGGCCTCGCGCGGCTGCTGCGCGGCCAGGTGCTCTCCATGCGCGAACGAGAGTTCGTCGAGGCCGCGAAGGTCACCGGGGCCTCCCCCGCCAGGATCGTCTTCAAGGAACTGCTGCCGAACCTGTGGACCCCGATCCTGATCCAGTCGACGCTGCTGCTGCCCGCGCTGGTGACGGCCGAGGCGGCGCTGTCCTTCCTGGGCGTCGGCATGATCGAGCCCATCCCCGACTGGGGCCGCATGTTCCGTCGCGGCACCGAGATCTATCAGAACGACATCACCTATCTGATATTCCCCGGTGTCGCCCTCCTGATCTTCGTGATCGCGTTCAACCTCCTGGGTGACTCGGTCCGCGATGCCTTCGACCCCAAGCTCAAGCGCTAGATCGGAAATAGGAGAAAGATGAAAGTCCGTACGCGGTCAGCGATGGCCGTACTCGCCATAGGCGCGCTCGCACTCACCGGTGCCTGCGCCCAGGGCAACCAGGGCGCGCCCGCGGCCCCCAGCGGCGCGTCCGGCGCGCCGAGCGACGGGGCCCCGGCCGCCGCGCCGTCCTACAAGCCGCCGACGATCACCGTCGGCACGGCCGACGACTCCAAGGGCCCGGCCATCGAGCCCGAGGGCGTCGTCAAGGGCGGCACCGTCACGATGATCGACCGTGACGACATCGGCCACCTCGACCCGGCCCAGGTCTACGTCAACACGATGTCGAACTTCGGCCTGCTCATCGGCCGTACCCTGACCGGCTACAAGCGCGTCGGCCCCGGCGACTACAAGCTGGTCGGCGACCTGGCCACCGACTCCGGCACCTCCTCCGAGGGCGGCAAGACCTGGACCTTCACCCTCAAGGACGGCGTGAAGTGGGAGGACGGCACCGCGATCACGTCCGAGGACGTGAAGTGGAGCATGGAGCGGACGTTCGCCCCGTTCGTCACCCAGGGCCCGACCTACATCCAGCAGTGGCTGACCGAGACCGACTACAAGAAGGCCTACCAGGGCCCGTACGACGGCAAGCGTCTTGACAGCATCGAGACGCCGGACGACAAGACGATCGTCTACAAGTTCAAGACCCCGCACGCCGACGCCAACTACGCCTTCGCCATGGGCGGCTACGGCATCGTGCCCAAGGAGAAGGACACCAAGGAGGCGTACGACAAGAAGCCCGTCTCCAGCGGCCCGTACATCATCAAGAGCCACACCGTCGACAAGTCGATGGACCTGGAGCGCAACCCGAACTGGGACCCGGCCACCGACCCGATCCGCGGCGCCTACCCCGACAAGTGGCGCCTGGAGTTCGGCCAGGAGAACCTGCAGATCACCGACCGTCTGATCGCCGACACCGGCCCGGACCAGACCGCGTTCACCTTCTACGCGACCGTCCCGCCGGAGCGTCTGCAGCAGGTCCTCAACGACGCCAGCCTGGCTCCCCGCCTGATGAAGAGCCCCTCGCCGTACGGCAACTACTACTACTTCAACCTTGACCGGGTGAAGGACATCAAGATCCGCCAGGCGATCAACCACGTGTGGCCGTCCAAGCAGATCCAGCAGGTCATGGGCGGCCCGGCCGCGGCGGCGCTGCCCACCACGATCCTGAACGAGAACACCACGGTCGGCTACGAGTCCTACGACCTGTTCGGCAAGGAGACCAAGCCCGAGGGCGACGTCGAGAAGGCCAAGCAGCTGCTCGCCGAGTCGACCAACCCGACGCCGACCATCGTCTACGCCTACAACCAGACGCCCGTCCAGGAGCAGGTCACCGTCGTGATCAAGAACGCCCTGGAGAAGGCCGGCATCAAGGTCGTCGTCAAGCCCCTGGACCGTAAGACCTACTACGACTCCATCGGCAAGGTGAAGAACGAGTTCGACCTCTACTGGGGTGGCTGGGGCGCCGACTGGCCGTCCGGCACGACGGTCCTGCCCGTCATCTTCGGCCCGGTCGCCGACGGTGCGCCGAACTACTCGCACCTGAAGGACGAGGCCATCACCAAGGAGATGGACGAGATCACCGCGATGACCGACATCGACGCCCAGAACAAGGCGTGGATGGCGCTCGACAAGAAGATCCAGGAGACGATCACCCCGCTGGTCGTCGCCGAGAACCGGATCGCCAACACCCTCCACGGTTCCAAGGTCGGTGGCGCCGAGATCGACCCGCAGTCGTGGGTCGTCTCGCCCAACAGCATCTTCGTGAAGCCGTAGCGGCTCACGAAACCGTAGGAGAACCGGCGGCCGTGGTCTCGCGGGGATGACGACATCCCCGCGAGGCCGCGGCCAGGGGCCGCACCGGCCCCAGCGGTCCCAGCCACCTCGGGAAAACAGGCAATGCTTCCATTCATCACTCGCCGCATGCTCGGCGCCGCGGTCACACTTGTGATCATCTCCGCGGTCACGTTCTTCCTCTTCTTCGCCGTGCCCGCCGACCCGGCGAGACTCGCCTGCGGCAAGGTCTGCCCGCCGGAGCTGCTGGAGCAGGCGCGGCACAACCTGGGACTGGATCAGCCCCTGTTCGCCCAGTTCGTGGCCTGGCTGGCCGGGATCTTCGTCGGCCGCGACTACGGGGGCCTGGGCAACTGCCCCGCCCCCTGCCTCGGCTTCTCCTTCGTCAACCGCGCGCCGGTGTTCGAGACGATCCTGGACCGGCTCCCGCTGACCATCTCGCTCACCATCGGGGCGGCGGCCGTCTTCCTCACCTTCGGCGTGGCCACCGGCATCATCGCGGCGCTCCGGCAGGGCAAGCCGCTGGACAAGATCGCCAGCGTGTCGTCCCTCATCGGCGCCTCCGTGCAGATCTACTTCATCGGCACGCTCGCCCTGTACTTCCTCGTCTACCAGAACCAGATCTTCTGGCGTCCCAAGTACGTGGAGTTCACCCAGGACCCCGTCGGCTGGGCCACCGGCCTGCTGCTGCCCTGGCTGGTGCTGGCGATCATCTTCACCGCCAACTACACCCGCATGACCCGCTCGACGATGGTGGAGCAGCTCAGCGAGGACTACGTCCGCACCGCGCGGGCCAAGGGCATGTCCGGCCGCAGCGTGGTGATGCGCTTCGCGATGCGCGGCACGCTCACCCCCATCATCACGATCTTCGGTGTCGACCTCGGCGCGCTGATCGGCGGCGCGATCATCACCGAGCAGACCTTCGGCCTCCAGGGGCTCGGCCAGCTGTCGGTCAAGGCGGTCACCAACTCCGACCTGCCCATGCTGATGGCGACGGTGCTCGTCGCGGCGGCCGCGATCGTCTTCTTCAACATCATCGTCGACATCCTGTACGCCTTCATCGACCCCCGCGTGCGGCTGAGCTAGGAGCCTTGAAGAAAGTGTCAACTCCGTTCCTCTCGGTCCGTGACCTGACCGTCGACTTCCACACCGAGGACGGCGTCGTCCACGCGGTGGACGGGCTCTCCTTCGACGTGGAGAAGGGCACCACGCTGGGCATCGTCGGCGAGTCGGGCTCGGGCAAGTCGGTGACCAACCTGACCGTGCTCGGCCTGCACAACCCGGAGACCACCAAGATCGGCGGGGAGATCCGGCTGGACGGCGAGGAGCTGATCGGCGCCTCCCGGTCCACCATGGAGAAGCTGCGCGGCAACAAGGTCGCGATGATCTTCCAGGACCCGCTGACCTCGCTCTCCCCGTACCACACCATCGGCAAGCAGATCTCCGAGGTCTACCGCAAGCACACCGGCGCGAGCCGCGCCGAGTCCAGGGACCGCGCGATCGAGATGCTGACGCGGGTCGGCATCCCCCAGCCGAAGACCAGGGTGGACGACTACCCCCACCAGTTCTCCGGCGGCATGCGGCAGCGCGCGATGATCGCGATGGCACTGGTGTGCGACCCGGACCTGCTGATCGCCGACGAGCCCACCACCGCCCTGGACGTGACCGTCCAGGCCCAGATCCTGGACCTGCTCAAGGAGCTCCAGGACCAGACGGGGGCCTCGATCATCCTCATCACCCACGACCTCGGCGTGGTCGCCAACACCGCGCACGACGTGCTGGTGATGTACGCGGGGCGCGCGGTGGAGCGCGGCACCGTCAGGGAGGTCCTCCACGAGCCGCGCCACCCCTACACCTGGGGCCTGCTGGCCTCCATGCCCCGCCTGAACGCCTCGGTGGACATCCCCCTCCGGCCGGTCCGCGGCACCCCGCCCAGCCTGATCAACGTCCCGCCCGGCTGCCCCTTCCACCCCCGGTGCGACTACATGGAGCTGGCCGGTCCCGGGCTGTGCCGCTCCGAGCGGCCCGAACTGTCCCCGCACCGCGGCCACGGCGACGCGTGCTACCTGACCCTCGCCCAGAAGAGGGAGATCCAAAAGTGAGCGAGACAACCGGTGAACCCCGCGGCGAGGCGCTGCTGGAGCTGTCCGGCCTGAAGAAGCACTTCCCGGTGATGGGCGGTGTCATCTTCAAACACCAGGTCGGCAAGGTCCACGCGGTGGACGGCATCGACCTGACGGTGCACGCGGGCGAGACGCTCGGCCTGGTCGGCGAGTCCGGCTGCGGCAAGTCCACCGCCGGGCGGCTCGCCTCCCGGCTGCTGGAGCCCACCGCGGGCAGCATCAGGTACGCCGGACGGGAGATCGGCCACGCCAACCGCAGGGAGCTGAAGCCGATCCGGGCCGAGATCCAGATGATCTTCCAGGACCCGTACTCGTCGCTGAACCCCCGGCACACGGTGGGCACCATCGTCGGCGGCCCGATGGAGATCAACGGCATCAACCCGCCGGGCGGCAGGGACAACCGGGTCCGGGAGCTCCTGGAGATCGTCGGGCTCAACCCCGAGCACTTCAACCGCTTCCCGCACGAGTTCTCCGGCGGCCAGCGGCAGCGCATCGGGGTGGCCCGCGCGCTCTCCCTGAACCCCAAGCTGATCATCGCGGACGAGCCGGTCTCCGCCCTGGACGTCTCCATCCAGGCGCAGGTCGTCAACCTGCTCCAGCAGCTCCAGCGGGACATGGGCATCGCGTTCCTGTTCATCGCGCACGACCTGGCGATCGTGCGGCACTTCTCCCAGCGGGTCGCGGTCATGTATCTCGGCAAGATCGTCGAGATCGCCGACCGCGCCTCCCTGTACGAGCGCCCCCGCCACCCCTACACCCACGCGCTGCTGTCGGCGGTGCCCGAGGTGCTGGAGGACGAGCAGCCGCGCGAGCGCATCCGCCTGGCCGGTGACGTGCCCTCCCCGATCAACCCGCCGTCCGGCTGCCGCTTCCGCACCCGCTGCTGGAAGGCCCAGGACAAGTGCGCGACCGAGGAGCCCCCGCTGGTCAGGCTGGAGGGCAACAAGGAGGGTCACCTGACCGCCTGCCACTTCCCCGAGCAGCCGACCGTGCACGGCAAGGACGTGGTGCTGGACCCGGCGCTGCAGGGCTGAGCCTCGCGCCTGCCGCCCGGATGACCGCCGCGTACCCGGGGATCCGGGTGGCGAGCGGCGGACAGGTGAGCCGTCGCCGGGCGACCGCCGAGCGGCAGATGATCGCGACGGACGCGGAAGGTTCCGGACGACGAAGGGCGGGCCCGAACGGGCCCGCCCTTCGTCATCCAGCCGGTTCTCCCGGTCGGCGGGTTCTCCCGGTCGGCCGGTCGGCGGGTTCTCCCGGTCGGCCGGTCGGCGGGTTCTCCCGGTCGGCCGGTCAGCCGGTTCCTCCGGTCGGCCGGTCGGCCGGTTCCTCCGGTCAGCGTCCGGTGGCCAGGGCGCGCAGGCTGTCGACCGCGCGGGCCGGGTCTTCGGCGCCGTAGACGGCGTTGCCCGCCACGAAGACGTCGGCGCCCGCCTCCGCGCAGCGCTCGATCGTCGTGTCGGAGACGCCTCCGTCCACCTGGAGCCACACCTGGCCGCCGTGCCGGTCGACGAGCTCGCGGGTCCTACGGATCTTGGGCAGCACCATGTCGAGGAACTTCTGCCCGCCGAAGCCTGGGTCGACGGTCATCAGCAGCAGCATGTCGAGCTCGCCGAGCAGGTCCTCGTACGGCTCGACGGGGGTGGCGGGGTTCAGGGCCAGGCCCGCGCGGGCGCCCGCCTGACGGATCTGGCGCAGCGTGCGGACCGGGGCCTTGGCCGCCTCCACGTGGACGGTGACGCTTCCGGCCCCGGCCTCGGCGTAGGAGGGGGCCCAGCGATCCGGGTCTTCGATCATGAGGTGGCAGTCGAGTGGCGTCGAGGTCGCCTTGAGCAGGGACTCGACGACCGGCAGCCCGAGGGTCAGGTTGGGCACGAAGTGGTTGTCCATGACGTCCACGTGCAGCCAGTCGGCGTTGGGCACCGCCGCGGCCGCCTCCGCGAGGCGGGCGAAGTCGGCGGACAGGATGCTGGGCGAGATCTGTACGGCCATGATTGGCCGATTCTAGCGGCGGGACCCCACCGCCCGTCCGGCTCGGGGCCCCGGCGCTCAGGACCGCGCGGCCGGGGGCCGCCCCCCGTCGCCCGGCCCGCCGTTCTCCCCCGGAGGCGGCGGGGGGCCACCGGGCTCTCCGCTCCCACCCTCACCGGAAGGTGGCGGCACGTCGTCCGGCCTGTTCACCTCGGTCTTGAGGACGCGCAGCGAGCGGCCCACCGACCTGGCCGCGTCGGGCAGCTTCGCGGAACCGAACAGCAGGACGAACACCACCACGATGATGAGCAGCTCGGGCAGTCCCAGGTCGGCCATGGGACGACCTCCTTCCAGTGGGATCCTCCCCGCGCCGGAAACCGGAGAGCGGGGGCTCGGCGCGGCACCCCGGATCGGCGCGGCACCCCGGATCGGCGCGGCACCCCGGATCGGCGGGCCGCCGGTAAGCGGGCCCCGGGTGAGCGGGCCCCGGGTGAGCGCCGCGCCGATCGGTGGGGGCGGGTCAGATGTCGACCCGGACGCCGTACCTCTCCAGCCAGGCGTTGAACTGGAGAAGTCCCTCCAGCGACGCCCGGCTGCCCGGAGGGCCACCGGCCGCCTCGGGGCGGTCGATCACGGCTCGCACCTTGTCCCGGTCGACCAGCGGCGCGGCGGCCATGTCCCCGCCGTTCCCGTCGCCGAGCAGCCGGGAGGCCTCCGCGCGGACGGCCTCCTCGTAGGCGGGGTCCTGCGTCGAGGGGTAGGGGCTCTTGCGGCGGCCGACGACCGAGGGCGGCAGGACGTCGGCGGCGGCGGCGCGCAGCAGGCTCTTCTCCTGCCCGTCGAAGGTCTTCATCGCCCAGGGGGCGTTGAAGACGTACTCCACCAGCCGGTGGTCGCAGAACGGCACCCGGACCTCCAGCCCGACGGCCATGCTCATGCGGTCCTTGCGGTCCAGCAGGATCTGCACGAACCGGGTGAGGTGCAGGTAGGAGATCTCCCGCATGCGCCGTTCCAGCCCCTCCTCCCCCGGCAGCCGGGGCACCTCGTCGAGCGCCTGCCGGTAGCTGTCCGCGCGATAGCCGGGAATGTCCAGCTTGTGGGTCAGGTCCTCGTCGAGGAGCGCCCCCACCCCGGCGAACCGCCCGAACCCCGGGGACACCAGCCACGGGAAGGTGTCGGCGGAGACGGCCTCGGGGTCGAAGAACCACCGGTAGCCGCCGAAGACCTCGTCGGCGGACTCGCCGGACAGCGCCACCGTGGAGTGGCCCCGGATGGCGCGGAACAGCAGGTAGAGGGAGGTGTCCATGTCACCGATGCCGATCGGCAGGTCGCGCGCCCTCAGGACCGCGGCGCGCACCGCGGGATCCATGAGGTCGGCGGAGTCCAGCACGATGTCGGTGTGGTCGGAGCCGATGTGCCGCACGACGTCGTGCACGTACGGCGTGTCGGGAGTGTCGCGCATCTCGTCGGGCTTGAAGTTCTCGCTGTACCCGGTGAAGTCGACGGAGAACGACCGGATCCTCCCGGCCCCCTGCCCCTCCAGGCCGAGCGCGGCGAGCGCGGTGACGGTGCTGGAGTCGAGCCCGCCGGAGAGCAGGGTGCACAGCGGCACGTCGGAGATGAGCTGGCGGGTGACGATGTCGTCCAGCAGCTCGCGTACCGTCCCGACGGTGGTGGCGAGGTCGTCGGGGTGGTCGTGGGACTCCAGGTGCCAGTAGGGGCGGCGGCACAGGAACTCGCGGGTCACCCGGACGGTGTGGCCGGGGCGGACCTCGTACATGCCCTGGTAGACGGCGCGTTCCGGGGTCTTGACGAAGGCGATCAGCTCGCGCAGGCCGTCCGCGTCGACCGTGGGCGTCCTGATGAGCGGGTTGGCGAGGATCGCCTTGGGCTCGGAGCCGAACAGCACGCCGTCCGGGAGCGGGTAGTAGTAGAGCGGCTTGATCCCCATCCGGTCCCGGACCAGCAGCAGCTCCTCGCGGCGGGTGTCCCAGATCGCGAAGGCGAACATGCCGTTCAGCCGTTCGGCGAGGTCCTCGCCCCATTCGAGGTAGGCCCGCAGGAGGACCTCGGTGTCGCTCTGGGTCCGGAAGCGGTGGCCGTGGGCGGTCAGCTCAGCGCGCAGCTCGACGAAGTTGTAGATCTCGCCGCTGTAGGTGAGGACGGCGAGCGGCTGCCCGTCCTCGTCGGCGATCATCGGCTGGCGCCCGCCCTGGAGGTCGATGACGGCCAGGCGCCGGTGCCCCATCGCGGCGTGCGGGGCGATCCACAGCCCCTCGTCGTCGGGTCCGCGGCAGGCCATGGTGTCGGTCATGGCCTGCGCCTCGGCCCGTGACTGCCGGAGATCGCGCTCGAAGTCCACCCATCCACAGATTCCGCACATCTGGACACCCCCGCGTCCCGTCGGAAGCAGTTATACCCAGTCGAACAGCACAAAGCGCCCATATATGCCCATGTCACATGCCATGACCTGCGGCGACGCCCCCGGCCGCCCTCTCTCCGGAGGAGGCCGGGACCCGTTCAGCGGCGGCGCAGCAGGGCGAGGAACATGGCGTCGGTGCCGTGCCGGTGCGGCCAGAACCGTGCGTACGGCCCCTCGCCCAGCCCCTCCACCTCGGGGAGGTGGTCACGGGCGTCCAGCACCTCGACGTCGTCGCGGCGGCGCAGGATGTCGCCGACCACGGCGACGGTCTCGGCCAGGTGCGGCGAGCAGGTCACGTACGCGACGACGCCGCCGGGCCGGACCGCGTCGACCGCCGAGTCGAGCAGGGCGCGCTGGAGCCGGCCCAGCTCGGGAAGGCTGCGGGGGTCGCGGCGCCAGCGGGCCTCGGGGCGGCGGCGCAGCGCGCCCAGGCCGGTGCAGGGGGCGTCGAGCATGACCCGGTCGAAGGCCCCGGGCCGCCAGGCGGGCGCGGTGCCGTCCGCGGTGATCACCGCGGCCTGCCTGGTCGTCTGCCACACCAGCCGCGCCCGGTGGTACTGCAGCTCGGCGGCGAGCAGCCGCGCCCCGCCGGGGAAGGCCACCGGCCCGGCGCCGGGACCCTTGACCGTGCCCGTACGCGTGCCCGTGCCCGTACGCGTGCCCGCGACCGTACGCGTGCCCGCGACCGGGGCGGGCACGGCGACCGGCACGGGCTCCCCCACCCCGGGAACGCCCAGGCCCGCCTCGTCGCCGCGGGTCGCGATGGCGTCGAGCAGGCCCGCCTTGCCGCCGGGGCCCGCGCACAGGTCGAGCCAGCGGGAGTCGGCGCCCTCCACCGGGACCCGCGTCAGGGCGAGCGCGACGAGCTGGCTCGCCTCGTCCTGGACGGCCGCGCGCGACTCGGCCACGGCGAGGACCGTGCCGGGGTCGCCCTCGGGCAGGTAGGCGGCGTACGGGGAGTATCTGGCGGGCTCGGCGCCCGCGTCGAGGAGCTCCTTCACCGACGAGCGGCCGGGACGGGCGACCAGGGTCACCTTGGGGCGCTCGTTGTCGGCCGCGAGCAGGGCGGCCGTCTCGTCGAAGTCGCCGCCCACGGCGTCGCGCAGGGCGTCGACGATCCACCTCGGGTGGCTGTGGGCCACCGCCAGATGCCCCACCGGGTCGTCGGCCGGGTCGGGCGCCACGATCGGGATCCACTGCTCCAGGGAGCGAGTGGAGACCTTGCGCAGCACGGCGTTGGCGTACTTGGAGGCGCCGATGCCCACCCGCAGCCGCACCAGGTCGACCGTGGTGCCGACGGCGGCGTGCGGGGGGACCCGCGTCTTGAGCAGCTGGTGCACGCCCAGGCGGACGGCGTCCAGCAGCGGCGGGTCGACGTCCTCCGGCGCCCGGTCGCTGCAGGCCGCGATGATCTCGTCGTAGGTGCCGAGGCCGCGCAGGGTGCCGTAGGCCAGCTCGGTGGCCAGGCCCGCGTCGCGCCCCGACAGGCGGCGCTCGCGCAGCAGCGCGGGCATCAGCAGGTTGGCGTAGGCGTCGCGCTCGTCGACGGCGCGCATCAGGTCGTACGCGGCGTTGCGGGCCTCGTCGCGGACCGGCTTGGGCGGGCGCCCTCCCCTGCCCCCGCCTCCGGCTTTGTTCACGGCACTGCCCTTGTTCGCGGCGCCGCGCGGGCGGCCCGCCGAGCCCCGATTCCCGCCGCGCGGGGCGTTACGGCCGTTACCACTGCTCATGATCCTCAGGCCAGCCGATCCTCGTCGGTGGGCCGCACGCCGCGAGCCCACTCCCCCGCGCCCATCAGGCGCTTGCCCTGCGGCTGCACCTCGCCCAGCTCGACCGGATAGGTGGCGGTGCCCACCAGGACGGAGTTCTTGGACGCCGCGATCTGGCCGGGGGCCAGTCCGGAGGCGTCGGGTGCCGGTCGCACCGGACCGATCTTGACGCGCCGGCCGCGGAACTCGGTCCACGCCCCCGGGGCGGGGGTGCAGGCCCGGACGAGGCGGTCGACCCGCATGGCGGGCGCGGCCCAGTCGACCCTGGCGTCGTCGACGCCGATCTTCGGGGCGAGGCTCACCCCCTCCGCGGGCTGCGGCACGGCCTCCAGCTTGCCGTCCTCGATCCCGTCGAGGGTGGCGGCCAGCAGCCCGGCACCGGACTCGGCGAGCCGGGCGAGCAGCTCCCCGCTGGTGTCGGCGGGGCGGATCTCCTCGGTGACCACGCCGTAGACCGGGCCCGCGTCCAGCTCTTTGACGATCTGGAAGGTGGCCGCGCCGGTGATCGCGTCACCGTGGAGCACGGCGTGCTGCACCGGTGCCGCGCCGCGCCAGGCCGGCAGCAGCGAGAAGTGGAGGTTGACCCAGCCGTGCCGGGGGATGTCGAGGGCGGCCTGCGGCAGGAGCGCGCCGTAGGCGACCACCGGGCAGCAGTCGGGGTCGATCTCCCTGAGCCGGTCGAGGAACTCCGGGTCACCCGCCTTGGGCGGCCTGAGCACCTCGATGCCCGCCTCCTCGGCGAGCTCGGCGACGGGGCTCGGGTGGACCTTGCGGCCCCGGCCCGACTGGGCGTCCGGGCGCGTGACGACGGCGACGACGTCGTGGCGGGTCGAGTCGATCAGTGCCCGCAGCGAGGGCAGGGCGGTGTCCGGGGTTCCGGCGAAGACCAGGCGCAAGGTTCCTACAGAGCCTTCCCTTGGGTGGCGTGCGGGGAGAACTTGAACGCGGGGGCCGACACCCCGTTCCAGTCGGCCTCGCGGATCGCCTTCATGGCGAGTTTGCGCTGCTTGAGATCCATCCGGTCGATGAACAGCACGCCGTCGAGGTGGTCGGTCTCGTGCTGGAAGCACCGGGCCATCAGGTCGGTGCCCTCGAGGGTGACCGGCTCGCCGTGCATGTTGAAACCGGCCGCCACGGCCCGCAGCGACCTGGGCGTGGGGAAGGACAGGCCGGGGAACGACAGGCAGCCCTCCTCCCCCTCCTCGTCCTTGTCGTCCGACAGGTCGAGGTCGGGGTTGATCAGGTGCCCGAGCTGGTCGTCCACGTAGTAGGTGAAGACCCGCAGGCCGACCCCGATCTGCGGCGCCGCCAGCCCGGCTCCGGGCGCGTCCATCATCGTGTCGGTGAGGTCCTTGACGAGCTTGCGGAGCTCCTTGTCGAAGTCCTTGACCGGCTCGGCGGGAGTGCGCAGCACCGGGTCGCCGAAAAGGCGGATCGGCTGAATGGCCAACAGGGATCTCCTCACGCTTCAGGGGATTGCCCCAGTCTAAGGGCGGCGGCCGCCTCCCCCGAGCCTTCCGCGGGACCGGGACACGGGCCTTTCCCCGCCCCCTCCCCGCCCCCGGCCCCGAGCCCTCTCCCGGACCGGCGCACGGACACTCTCCCGCACCGGGCGGGGACCGGCCCAGCGGGCCGCCGCCGGGAGCTGGAGAGCGGCCCGCAGACGGGTCTGCTGGGGGACTGCCCGGAAGCGGGGCAGCGGGAAGGCGACCCGGAGGCGGGTCAGCGGGAGCGGGCCTTCATCGCGGCCTTGCGGGCTGACTTGGCCACCACCGCGTCGCCGTGGCTGGAACCCAGCAGGTCCAGGACGGCGAAGGTGTCGGGGTGGTCCACCAGGGCCATCTCCTCGATCACGCGGACGAGGTCCTCGCCGGGCTCCAGCGCGTCGAACTCGCAGATCGCCTCGGAGGCGTCGCCGCGCTCCAGCAGCGAGGCGAGCGAGTCGACAGCGAGCCAGGTGTTGTCGGCGGGCGTGAGGGCGGGCGCGGGCAGGTCCCGGATGTGCAGCCAGGAGGCCGCGTAGCGCCACATGGCGGGCTCGGAGAGCGCCTCCCTGAGCGGGGCCTCGGCCTCGGGGCCGAGCTCCTCCAGGATCGTGCCCGCGGCGCCTCGGCGGCCGGCCGTGCCCGAGGCGGCGACCTTGACCAGCTCGCGGGCGGCGGCCTCGGGGTGGCGGGACTCCAGCCACACGGTGACGGCGCTGGGCGCGGCGGAGCCCATCATGATCGCCTCGACCAGCTCGGCCGCGCCGAGGTCGGTGAAGACGGCGACCTCGGCGCCCGTCGGCGCGTCATGGCCCTCGCGCATCAGGTCCTGGCGGACGGCCCACATGCCGAGCGGGGTGAGCCGGGGCCGGCCCGACCGCGAGGTCTCCACCAGCCCGCAGTAGGCCAGGAGCGACAGGGCCGACTCCAGCCGGGCCGGCAGCTCGCGGGCCAGCACCCGCATCTCCGCCTGGCGGGCCCCGCAGGCCACCTGGTGCGACTGCAGGACGCCCTTCACCAGGGTCGCGGTGGACAGGCCCTCGCGCACGGCGTACAGCGTGGCGAGCATCTCGGCCAGGTGGTCGTCGATCACCGGGGAGCCGGTCAGGTCGTCGTCGGCGCGGTCGAGGACGTCCATCACCACGCCGTCCCAGAACCCCAGCAGCGCCCGGGGCGGCAGGTCCGGGGAGAGCACGAGCGGGCCGGGCGCCACCCGGCCCCGCGAGATGCGGAGCATGCCGGTGTTGACGGCGACCACCCAGAGCAGGTGCAGCCGCGCGGGCCCCGGCAGGTCGAGCTCGGCGCACGGCGCGAACGGGTCGGGCAGCAGGCCCTCGGGGGTCACCTGGCGGGCGCCGGTCCAGGCGGCCAGGCGCTGGGCGTCGACCACCAGCGGCACGTGCGGCACGTACGAGGCGAGTTCCTCGTCGGGGGCGAGGTCGACGGGGGGAAAGCTCAGCGCGTCGCCGCGCGGGGGGCAGTCGCGGCCCGTGACGGTGACGGAGTCCTCCGGGACGGACTCCTCCAGGACGGCCGCCCGCAGCTCGCGGGGCGCCGTTCCCAGCTCGTCGACCAGCCTGCGCAGTTCGCCGATGTCGAAGACGTTCCCACTGTTCCCGCTCTTTGCCACCCGTGAAACTTACTGCACTCGCGCCTCACGCATACACGGCTCAGCCGATGGCGCGGGAACGTGCCTTGAAGGCCGCCTTGCGGGCGGCCTTGGCCGCTCCGTGATCTCTGAGGGAGCGTCCGAGCAGCTCAAGGACGTCGACGACCTCGGGATGGTCGACCCGCCACATCTCCTCGATCACGTGTGACGGGGGGCCGGAGGCGGACATGTTCTCGGCGAACGTCTCCGGATCCTCCTCGGCGGCGGGCATGGCCAGGGCGAGCATGTCCACGCTCATCCAGAGCACCTCCTCCTGGGTGAGGACGGGGGCCGCCAGGCCTCGCGTGCTCAGCCAGTGGATGGCGTGCGGGCGCAGCTCCGTGTCCTCCAGGAAGGCGCGCACCGCCTCCTCGGCGTCGGGGCCGAGGCGGTCGACGATCGTCACCGCGACGCCCCTGGCGACCGCGGGCGCGCCGGAGACGGAGCCGAGCAGCTCGGCGACCGCCTGCGCCGGGGTCCGGTTCTCCAGCCAGCCCCCGATGTCGGCCTCGGCCATCTCGGCGGGCATTCCGGAGAGCAGCCCCTCGATGAGCTCGGGCGCGTCGGCGGTGGTCAGGTCGGGCGCCTCGGGCGCCTCGATGCCCAGGTCGGTGTAGAGCTCGCGCAGCCCCCACAGGGCCAGCGGGGTGAGCTCCAGCAGCTCGTCGCCCGGCTCGGCCATCCCGCAGTACGCGAGCCGCCTGACGGCCTCGGCGACGTCGATCTCGCCGTCCTCGACCAGGCCGATCTCCTCCAGGTAGTCGCCGACGAGGGAGATCGGCACGGGCGCCTGGAGGCGGTAGAGCATGTCGCACAGGCCGTAGAGCTCCTCGTCGAGGGAGACGTCGCCCGTCACGGCGCCGCCGGTCTCCTTCTCGACGACGAACTCGACCGTCGCGGCCCAGATGTCGAGCGGCTCGAAGTCCTCGCCGTCGAAGATCGCGGTGCCCTCGACCGTGACCAGGCCGGTGTGCACCGCGAGCTCCCACAGCAGGCCGGGGTCGGCCACCGAGAGCTGGGCGGTCGCCTCGGCGGCGTCGCGTACCCTCAGCCGGCCCTTGACGGTCGGGGTGCGGCCCCCGGCGAGCATCCACTGGACCAGCCTGCGCGCGTCGGTGAGCAGCGGCACCCGCAGGGCGCTGCGGCCGAGCGCCTCGCGGGGCACCAGGCGCACGGGGGGCAGGGGGGTGCAGCCGGGGCAGTCGCAGTGCTCGACGGCGGGTTCCTCCGTCGCCGCGGAGACGGAGAGGATCGCGCTCTCAGTGCCCTCGGCGGCCCGCTCCAGCGAGTCGGCGCCCATCGCGCTGAAGAGGCTCTTGGCCATGCCGAACCGGGAGGTGTCGGCGAGGGCGATGGGCATCTCGGGCTCGATCCGGTCGAGGACGCTCCTCATCCGGACCGCCATCTTGCCGCCGATCTCCTCGGTGGCGAGCAGGAAGTCGACCAGGGTGCGAGCGGCGGCGACGGTCTCCGGGGCGCTCTCCGGGGGGGCGATGACCTTGCGCGGGTAGATGTTGAGCAGCAGTTCCTCGAAGGCGACGGGGGTGAAGTCACCCAGCTCGTTCACGTCCAGATAGTCACTCGCGTAGTCGCAGAGCAGTCGTACCTCGTCCACGTCAACGTCCAGGCCGTGCGCACGCCCCCACGCGCGCAGGTCGTCTACGGCCCGATTCACCCATTCGATCGACACAGGGGAAAATTAACGGCTTACTGCCAGCACCGCGAATCGGGGAAACAACTCAAATCACGTCTAGGGGGTCAATGCATACCTTGACCACCTCGGGAGCCTTGCGCGCGGAGCGTACTCCGGCGGCCCCTTTCAGCGCCGCGGCCAGTGCCGATCCGGAGCCCCGCATGATCCGCAACATGGCGCGTTCCCGCACTTGGTCCCCCTTGGGAGAGGCCACCGGGACGGGGCCGAGCACCTGTGCCTCGGGGGGCAGGATCATCTCGCCGAGCATTTCCCGCACCGCCGCCGGGGAGCCGGTGAGCGTCGCCATTTTCACCGCCGGGGGGAAACCGAGTTCTGTCCTGTCAGCTAGTTCCCTCTCGGCATGGGTGACCGGATCCCAGCGCAGCAGAGCCTGCACGGCGGCCAGCGAGGAGTCGGCCAGCACGACCAGCTCGGCCGAGGGCCGCAGCAGAGCCGCCGCGTTCATCCACCGGCGCAGCGTCTCCTCGGCGGCGCGCAGGTCGGGGCGGCCGAGCAGCGCCCAGCCGTCCAGCAGCACCGCCGCGGCGTACCCGCCCTCGGGCACCGGCTCGGCCCCCGGGGTGGCGACCACCAGCGCGCGGCCCGCGCCGACCGTGGCGAGCACCCCGTCCCGGCCCGACGTCCTGACCGGCACCGAGGGGAAGGCCCGCCCCAGCTCCTCGGCGGTGCGCCGGGCGCCGACCACCTGGGCCCGCACCCGGACACCGCCGCACGACGGGCAGCGCCACTCGCCCGCGATCCGGCCGCACCAGCGGCAGTACGGGACCGCGTGGCCGGCGCGCAGCGCGAACGGGCCCCCGCAGTGCCCGCAGCGGGCCGGGGCCCGGCAGCTCTGGCAGGCCAGCGCGGGCAGGTAGCCCCGCCGGGGGACCTGCACCAGCACGGGGCCGCTCTCCAGCCCGGCGCGCAGGGTCCGCCAGGCGAGGCTGGGCAGCCGGGCCGCCCTGGCCGCCTCGTCCCTGGCCAGCTCCGAGTCCTCCCCCGCCGGGCGGACCCTCGGCGCCCTGGTCCTCACCGTCGCGCGGGCCGGGGCGATGGGCCCGGCCCAGCCCGCCGCGATGAGCTGGGTGGCCTCGGCCGTGCGGGCGTACCCCCCGATGAGCAGGCCCGCCCGCGCCCGGTGGGCGCGCAGGGCGAGGACCTCCCTGGCGTGCGGGTAGGGGGCGAGCCGCTCGGAGTGCAGGTCGTCGCCGTCGTCCCAGATGACCGCGAGCCCGAGGTCCCTGACCGGGGCGAACGCCGCGCCCCTGGTCCCGGCCGCGACCCGCGCCTGCCCTCTGGCCACCCGCAGCCACCGCCGGTAGCGCTCGGCGGGCCCGAGGTCGGCCGTGAGCGCCACGTGCGCGCCGGGCTCCAGGACGGCGCTGAGGGCCGCGTCGAGCAGGGCCACGTCCTTGCCGTCGGGAAGCACCACGAGGGCGCCCCTGCCCCCGCGCAGGGTCTCCCGTACGGCGACCGCGACCGCCTCCGGCCACCCGGGCCCGCTCTCCCCCGTTCCCGGCAGGGCGGTCCACACCGCGCGGGGGGAGCCGCCCTTCGCCAGGGCGGCCAGGAACGCCTCCCCGTCCGGGTAGTCGGCCCACGGCCCCGGTCCCGTCTCCGCCGCCCGCGCCGGGTCCGGGTTCGGGTGGACGGTGGCGGGGGTCTCGGCCTCGACCCTGGCGTGGCGGGGCGGGACGGCCAGGCGCAGGACGTCGGCCATGGTCCCCGCGTAGTGGTCGGCCACGGCGCGGGCCAGCGCGGCGATCTCCGGGGTGAGCACGGGCTCGGCGGAGACGACCCGCTCCAGCCGGGTCAGCTTTCCCTCGTGCTCGGTGCCCTCCGCCCGTTCGAGCAGGAAGCCGTCGACGAGCTTGCCCGCGAACCGGACGCGGACCCGGACGCCCGGCACCGCGGTGGCGTCCAGGGGGGCGGGGACGAGGTAGTCGAACAGCCGGTCGAGGTGCGGCAGCGGCGTGTCGACGACGATCCGGGCGACCGGCAGCTCGGCGGCCGGCTCCGGCACCCCCTTGACCGGCCCCTCGACCGGCTCCTTGATCAACCCTTTGATCGGCTCCTTGGCCGGTCCCTTGGTCTGTCCCTTGATCGGCCCGTTGATCGGCGCGGCCACCTCCGCCGCCCTGGCCGTCCCCGCGGCCCTGACGACCCTGGCGCGCCCGGCCCGCGCCCTCGCGGGGCCGCCGGGCGCGGGCCGCTCACGGACGGCGTCGAGCGGCAGCAGGGCGTCGTCGTCCGGCGAGGGGCTGGCGTGGGTCACCCACCTGTCCTACCAGACCCGGGCACCCGCCCAGACGACGGCGGGAAGGTCGGGCCGCTCCCGGGCCGCTCCCGGGCCGGGAAGACGGGAGCCGGATCGGGCAAGACCCCCGCCGGAACGGGCCGGACGTATCGAAGGAGGCGCGAGGAGACGTTCGCGGCGGCGCCCGGCGGCGGGATCACCGCCGAGGACAGGCCGGACGGATCAGATGGAGCGGCGGTGGGTCCAGCGGCCGCCGAGCAGGGTGCCGAGGATCGGCATGTCGCGCAGGCCGTCGCCGTCCAGCCCGGCCGGGTCGTACTCGGTGATCACCAGGTCGGCGGGGTCGCCGGGACGCACGCCGTCGCGGCCCCTGGCCGCCGCCGCGAGCGCCGCCCGCAGCGGGATCGCCTGCTCCGGGTGCCACGGGGGCCGCTCGTCGTCGGTCCTGGCCACCGCCGAGGCGATCCCGTCCCACGGGTCGAGCGGCGCCACCGGGGCGTCCGAGCCCAGCTCGATGACGGCTCCGGCCGCCAGCAGGTCGGCGTAGGCGAAGGCCCTGCCGGTACGCCCCGGCCAGTGCAGGTCGGCCACGTCGCGGTCGTCGGGCGCGTGGGCGGGTTGCACGCCCGCGACCAGGCCGGGCCGGGCGAACCTCCCGAAGTCCTGCGGGCGGACCAGCTGCGCGTGCTCGATCCGGCCGGGGCAGCCGGCCCGCTCGAAGGCCTCCAGCGCGATGTCCACCGCCAGGTCGCCGATCGCGTGCACCGCCGGGTGGATCCCGTGCCCGGCGGCCAGGGTCATGACGCCGTACAGCTCCTCGGGCGCCGTCTCCAGCAGCCCGCGCGTGCCGCCGCCGGGGTAGGGGTCCTCGCAGTAGGCGGTCCTGGTGTTCAGCGACCCGTCCACGAACGTCTTGACCGGCCCGACCTCCAGCAGGCCCCCGAACCGGCGACGGGATCGCCGGTGCGCAGCCCGCGGCCGATCGCCTCCTCCAGCCGGTTCACCGGGATCGAGCAGCCGACCCGGACGTCGATCCGCTCCGCCCCGGCCCGGCGGGTCCAGTCGGTGACGTTGTCGGCGAACTCGAAGTCCAGCACGCCGACGACGCCCCTGGCCGCGGCGGCGGTGGTGGCCTCGGCCACCCAGCGGTCCAGCTCCGCCCGGGGCGGCGGGGGCATCTCCGCCATCGCGTCGTAGCAGTCGCGCTCGCGCAGCACCCCCGTCGGGTGCTCGCCCCTGCCGATCGCCGCCAGCGCGGCCGGGCTGAACCAGGCGGTGTGCAGGTCGTTGCTCACCAGGACGATCGGCCGGCCGGGCGCCGCCGCCTGGAGCATCGACTTGTGCGGCGTGTCCGGCCACAGGCCGTCGCGGAAGCCGTAACCGACCGTGAACCCGGCACCGGGCGCGCCCGGGCGGAACGCGACGAGGTCGACCGCCTCCCGCGCCGACCGCGCCGGGGACAGGTCGATCCTGCGCCGGGCCTGCGCCCACTGCGCGGAGTGCACGTGCGCGTCCCACAGGCCCGGCAGCAGGGTGCCACCGGCCACGTCGACCGACTCGTCGCAGGAGGGCGGCTCCTCGGCCACCTCCGCGACCCGGCCGTCGACGATCAGGACGTGGCGGAGCGGGCCGCCGGGACCCAGCCGCGCGTCGCGCAGCAGCAGGCGGGGAGACGGGGAGGACATGGGGCAAAGATTAGACGGACGGCTCACGCTCTCAGGCGATCGAACTCCTGTCAGGCTGCGATTCAGGTGCTAAAAGTGAACGTGGATCGCCTTCGGCAGGAGACTTTCGATATGGGGTCGACGTCGCCCGCGTCATCGGAAAACGGTTCATCTCCGGATGAATACTCGGGAATCAATCCAGAGTTGATGGAGCGATTCATCACGTCGCTGGAGCAGGCGCGGAAGACACTGGGCGAGCAGATCCCGAGAATCCTCAACATGCTTTCCTCGGCGGACGTCGACCGGTCGGCGGCCCTGGGAATCCGCGAGATCGAAGGCTGGCTGGACGAGGAGATCCCGCGGCTGCGCAGGCGCAACCAGCTGATCCAGGAGCCCGACCTCCTGAAGGACTGGGCCCTGGGCCTGGCAGGACCCGGTCTGCCGGGGCTCACCCCGGGGCCCGGTGGCGAAGGGTTCACGGCCTTCGACGAGAAGGCCCTCACGGCGCGCGCTCTCGCCACCGACGAGGGCGAGAAGCTCGCGGAGTCCCTCATCGCCCTGGGACACCCGACCCCCCACTCCTCCGCGAACGTCTACGACGGGATCTTCGACCGGCTCGCCGACAGGCGGAAGGACGCCGACTTCACCGCGGGGTTCTTCGCCGCCCTCGGCCCGAAGGGCGCGGCGACGGCGCTGCGAAAGCTGAACCACTATCACGGAGAATCCACCCAAAAGCACTGGAAGACCATGGGTGAGGCCCTCGCCACGGCGGTGACCCGGCGGCCGAAGACACTCGGCCCGGCCTGGGAACCGGAGAACCTCGGGAAGACGCAGGGGGCCGATCTGGGCCTGCTGCTCGGCCACGGCAGGTTCCCTGTCAGGTGGTTCACCGAGGTGGTCCGTCCCCGCGTCCAGAAGGCCTCCGAGGGCAGGGTTCCGGCACGCTGGACCGCAGACCTGAGCCACTTCCTGTCCGCTCTGGCCAACAACCCGGAAACGGCCAGGCCACTGTTCAACGACCTGTCTCCCGAAGATCGCAGGGCCCTGTTCTCCGCACTCAACGAGCAGGTCTCGCTCTACCCCAACGAGCATGACGCGATCGCCTTCGACCTGGAGAAGGAGTTCGGCCGGATGCTCGCCGCCGGGTCCGGTGTCTTCGAGAAGCGCTCCCCCGGCCCCGAGGCGGTGCGGTTCGCCTTCAACGCCATGACCACCATGGGCAATCTCCGGACCGAGGCGGACTTCCGCCACCCGGAGGGGCAGCCGATGGAGGTGGCGAAGGGCGCGAGAATCTTCATGTCGATGCTCGCGGGCGCCTACGCCGCCGAAATGATCGAGGGCGCCGACGCCGGGGACGCCAACCGGACGAAGGAGAGCGCGTTCGAGAAAACCGCCACGCTCACCGTCGGCCTGCATCCGAAATTTCGCCTCAGCCCCGGCGACACCTACCGTTTCATCAAGACCTTCGCCGACTCGGCGGAGCGGATGAAACCGTTCGACGCGGGAATGGGACGGTTCTCCAGGCACCTCATGGACGCGGCGGGCGCCAAGGACCGTGGGACGGGCATCGAACACCTCGGAAGAACCTTCGCGAGCCTGGGCTACGTCTCCGGCATGCAGTTCGCCGCGGCGAACGAGGTCCAGGGGAAAATGGATGAGTACGACCAGGAGATGAGGGATCGGCTCTTTCTTCTCCTGGGGCTGGGAGTCGACCTGGCGGGATTCGGTGTCTCGCAACTGGCCGCCGCGACGCTGGACGCCTCGGGCGCGAGTATGGCGTTCGAACCGGCCGGCGAGCTGATCTGGTTGCTGATCGGCAAGTCCGCGAGCGAGACCGTCGACTCGCACAAGGACATCGACAAGACCCGCCTGGACACTCTCAAGGAGAGAAATCGGCTGGCCACCCTCGGACGTGAATACTGGATCTTTCACGAGCTGAGGCGCTACGGGTTCTCCTACCCGGTCCCCCCGAACGATCCAGCCTTCAGCCAACCTCCCATCACCGGGAAGGACGGCAAGCTGCTCCCCTTCGACAAGCTGGCCAAGGACCCGAAGGCGCTGAAGAACCTCGCCGACTGGATGATCCGCAACGGCTCCGGGAGCGGCGACTCGAGCACCGCCGGAGAAGCAGCGACGCTGCTCGACGTTTCCTTCGGAGGCGCTAAGGACAAAACTCAGAACACGCCCACCCCATTCGGGTGAGATCATTCTTAATTTACTCTCAGACATTCCGTTTCCCCTGAAAGCATGAAATCTTTTTCACGGGAAGACGTCGCTGTTATTTTGATATGCGCATCCTTCTTCACTAACTCATCTCTCGGCGTGCTCCAGTCGACGGAGGAAACTTTGTAGCCCCGCCTGCCCAGACCACCGGCCAGCATGTTGAGCGTGTTGACCGAACCATCTATTCCGGTCGTGTTGACACCGGTGACGGCATAGGTCCTCTTCGCCTTCCCCTCCTCGCAGGGGATGTCCTTTCCCCCCCCATCCGTCACTTTGACGTCTTTTGCATGGAGTAGCTTCATCAGCCAATCGACGTCGGCCCTCAATGTCGCCTCCGCCTGAGCCGCCGTCGGTCCCGGAGGGCCAGAAGAACACGCCCCCAAAGTCAGCACCCCTAAGACCGCGATCGCAGCTGACCCGGCACGGACAGAAGAAAGACGCATCGCAGAACTCTCCGTTCATGTCAGCCAACATCACCCAGATCCAATGATGTCCGATGATCAAGCGGTTTCCAGGAAGAGTGCCTGAACATGTCAAACGGGGATGGAGAGCAATCGCAGTCGCTCATCCAGATCCCGGACGTGCTTGTTACCCTCCCACGGCTGAAGCCCAGCACGCGTCTGCCGTACAGAGTGGACCAGACGGGCGGAACTGTGCCCCACGACAGCCTGCGCAGCCTTGTCGATCATGGCGGCGGCTGCCGGAATCTCCTGCTTCCTGATCAGCGCGGTCGCGTATTCGAGCTGGAGCATGCTTTTGCCCAGGACGAAACCAGGTCTCATCTTCGCGAGCCTTTGCTCCACTTCGACTATCGCCTGATCGAACTGCCCGGCTTTGATGAAACAGAACACGGCGTGGCGAGCGATGCGATCCGGTTCGAGCCAGAAAAGGTGCCGGAGTTCCGCTCCCCTCCGGCCTCCATCTGCCAGCCTGACAGCACGATCGAGCATCCGGAGCCCTTCCCCGTCGCGCCGCGTGCTTGAGAGCACCCGGGCGACTATGGAGAAGGTCGCCGCCTGCTGCAGGCCGTTGCCACTGTTCTTGGCCCATCCCTCGGCCGCGAAAGCATGATCCATTGCCATGGTCGGCCTAGCTTGATAGATCGCCATGTCGGCCATCAGCCCGTGCAGATGGGCGAGGAGAGCGGGATCACCCAGTTCATGACCCGCCGCCAGTCCTCCCCTGTAGCGACGGGCGGCATTCGCGTAGTCCATCAGGTCGTAGTGACACCAGCCCGTCATGTGGCTCAGGCTCCAGTAGACGCGCAGCAGGCGTTCGCGCAGGGCCGGGGTGAGGGAGCCCCGTTTGAGGAGGTCGTCGACCATGGCGCGTTTGGCCTCGGCGACCGGCAGGATCCGGCGGGGGCCCGATGACTCGTCCATGGTCCACAGGCGGGCGGTGAGCCGTTCCAGTACGTCGATGGTGGCCGCGTCGATCGGGCCCTGGTGCCGGGCGGCGGCGGCCAGGCGTTCCCGTTCCGGCGGGGTGAGGTGGCGCAGCAGGCCCAGGGCCGGTGTCCCGCCCAGCAGCAGGGCGAGTTCGAAGAGCAGCTCTCGGCGTTTCACGTCGGCCTCCTCTGCGCCGACCGCGCGCAGCAGGTCGGCACAGCGGGCGGGCGCGGGCACGGGAACGAGTGGGGGAAGTGCCTTCGTTCCCTTGGTGCCCGGCACGGCCGGTACGGACACCTGGCGGGAGTGGTTCGCGTCGAGGTGACGATGGTCGGCCTGGTCGAGCAGGTCCCGGTCGCGTACGCCGTAGGAGGCGTAGACCTCGTCGGTGAGCAGGTGGCGCGCCGCGGTCTGGTAAACGCGGGCGAAGACGGCGACCGCCCCCGCACTGGGACGGCGCCCGGCCTGCGGCCATGCCTCGTAGTCGTAGAAGCGCGGGGCACGCAGGGTGGCGGTGCCCGCCGGGTCGAGGTCGTTGTAGGCGGCCACCACATCGCCCGCCGTGCGGCCGTGGGCGTAGCGGTACAGGCGCAGCGGGCTGACCGCGTGATCCAGGGCGAACAGACCGGCGATCTGGTCGAACGTGAGTGAGCAGGCCCGCAGCACCTCACTGCGCCGCCTGCACCCCAGCAGGATCCGGTATCCCTCTCCGGGCATCGCCACTCCCTCGCTCGAACCCTTCCTCGAACACACACGGATCGTATTGCCATGGTCACGGAGAATGACAGCCCGGCGCACAAGTGGGGATCCTCGCCCGCCGGACAGGACGTTCTCGCAGGTCATACGGGGTATGCGAGGGGTATCCCTCGGCGGCCACCCGGAGGTCCACCGTCCCGCGGGGACCGGGCCACTGTTCTCCCGACGATTCCCGCCGACCAGGAGAGACACATGACCGCTACCCACGACGGCGTGGCCCCGGAGTTGATCGACGCGATGGTCCGGCTCCGCCCCGGCGGCATGACCTGGCGACGCACCTTCCCCGGCCGCCCCTGCCAGGTTCCCGAGGCCCGACGCTTCGTCCGGTTCCTCCTGGCCGACTCCCCCTTCGGCCCGGACGCCGAGCAGGTCGTCGCCGAACTCGCCGCCAACGCGGTCCGGCACACCGCCAGCGGCCGGCCGTACGGCACGTTCGTCGTCGAGGTCGTCCGCAGGCCGCAGGTCACCCGCGTGACGGTCTACGACTCCGGCCAGGGCCCCGTACCGGCCCTCCCCCACCCCGCCCTCCTCGGCGAGAGCGGCCGGGGCCTCCTCCTCGTCACCGCCCTGGCCTCCCAGGTCGGCTGCCAGGGCAGCCAGTCCCACGGCCACGCCGTCTGGGCCCGGTTCACCGGCGGCGCATGACACCGGCTGCGACACGCGCGAGCGGCATCCCGCCCGGCGGGATGGGGCCGGAACGCGGACGGCCCCCGCGAAGGAGTTCGCGGGGGCCGTGCGGAAAGCGGGGTCGTACGAAGGGCGTCGCGGGTCAGAGACCGGCGGCGCTGCGCAGGGCGTCGGCGCGGTCGGTGGACTCCCAGGAGAAGCCCTCACGGCCGAAGTGGCCGTACGCGGAGGTGGCCGAGTAGATCGGGCGGAGCAGGTCGAGGTCGCGGATGATCGCGGCCGGGCGCAGGTCGAAGACCTCCAGCACGGCCTGCTGGATCTTCTCGACGTCGGTCTTCTCGGTGCCGAAGGTCTCGACGAACACGCCGACCGGGTGCGCCTTGCCGATGGCGTAGGCGACCTGGACCTCGGCGCGGTCGGCCAGACCGGCGGCCACGATGTGCTTGGCGACCCAGCGCATGGCGTAGGCGGCCGAGCGGTCGACCTTGGACGGGTCCTTGCCGGAGAAGGCGCCGCCACCGTGGCGGGACATGCCGCCGTAGGTGTCAACGATGATCTTGCGACCGGTCAGGCCGGCGTCGCCCATGGGACCGCCGATCTCGAAGCGGCCGGTCGGGTTGACCAGGAGGCGGTAGCCCTCGGTGGCGATCTCCAGGCCCGCCAGGACCGGGTCGACCACGTGCTCCTTGATGTCGGGAGCGAGCATCTCCTTGAGGTCGATCTCGGCCGCGTGCTGGGTGGAGACCACCACGGTGTCGAGCCGGACGGGCTTGTCGCCGTCGTACTCGACCGTGACCTGGGTCTTGCCGTCGGGACGCAGGTAGGGCACCGTGCCGTCCTTGCGGACCTGCGACAGGCGCTCGGCGAGGCGGTGCGCCAGCTGGATCGGCAGCGGCATCAGCTCGGGGGTCTCGCGGCAGGCGTAGCCGAACATGAGGCCCTGGTCGCCGGCGCCCTGGCGGTCGAACTCGTCGCCGGCCTCGCCCTCGCGGTTCTCGTAGGCGTCGTCGACGCCCTGGGCGATGTCGGGCGACTGCGCCCCGATGGACACCGACACGCCGCAGGAGGCGCCGTCGAAGCCCTTGTGCGAGGCGTCGTAGCCGATCTCGAGGATCTTCTCCCGGATGAGACCGGGGATGTCGACGTAGGTCTCCGTCGTCACCTCTCCGGCGACGTGGACCTGACCGGTGGTGATCAGCGTCTCGACCGCGACACGGCTCTTGGGGTCACCCTTGAGCATGGCGTCGAGAATCGCGTCACTGATCTGGTCGGCGATCTTGTCCGGGTGGCCCTCTGTGACCGACTCGGAGGTGAAAAGGCGACGGGACAAGTCAGTGGCTCCTCATGCAGCGGCTGCTGGCGTCTGGGGGCTCTGGCGTCGGCGGACGCCAGTAGCGCTCCGCGAATTCTAGCCCCACCTGATGTGGAGCCGCGAAATCGTCTCAGATCATGTCATCCCAAAATCTTAGATCGTGTACGGGAAAGAACCCCGCTCGCCGGAATCCGGACCGGGGCCGCGTGCGGCCGCGACGCGGGGAGGACCCGGTCGCGACACGAACAGTGATCACCCCGAAGCGGCGACCGGCTCACAGATCGGGCAGCGGGTCCGGGGGGAGCGTCTCGGGGGCGAAGACCTCGGCGTCGGCGGCGGCGACCACCGCGGCGTACTCCTCGTCGATCTCGAAGACCATGCCGCCGAACTCGATGGCCGCGCCCGCGGAGAACTCCAGCGGGCCGAGCCGGGTGCGCCGGGAGTGGGTGGCGTACACCGAGGTCGGCGCGTCGCGGTCGAAGAACTTGGTGGACAGCACGCAGATGGTGCGGTCGGTGACCACGATGAGGAAGGTCGCCATGACCGGCGTTCCGACCGACAGCGCGGGCAGGACGTAGTGGATCTCCTCCCCCGGAGGGAGCAGCGCCCGGCATCGAGCCCTGACGGCGGCGGCGACCGGCATGATCGGAACCCCTCCCAGCCGCGACAACGCAGGTCATCTCGGAGGCAGTATCCGCCGGGAGACGGCCCGCGGCAAGTGCCCGGAGTCCGCGGGGGAACTGCCTGCGGCAGGCGGCCGGAACCCACCCGGGCCTGCCCATGGCAAGTGCCCGGGGATCCGCTCGGAGACGGCCCGCGGCAAGTGCCCGGAGTCCGCGGCGGAACTGCCTGCGACAGGTGGTCAGGATCCGCCCGGAGACGAGCCTCGGCGAGCGGTCAGGCCAGGCGGGCCGCGACGAGGTCCCAGACCGTGTCGGCCAGGGCCTCCTTGGGGCCGCGGGGGATGTCGACCGGTTCCCCGTCGGCGACCAGGACCACGGCCGCGTTGTCGGGCGTGCCGAAGGCGAGGCCGTCGCCGACCTGGTTGACGACGAGCAGGTCGCAGCCCTTGCGGGCGAGCTTGGCCCGCCCGTTGGCGAGCACGTCGTCGGTCTCGGCCGCGAATCCGGCGATCACCCGTGGGTACGGCTTGAGACCCTCGCGGCGCCGCTCACCCAGCTCGGCCAGGATGTCGGGATTTTTCACCAAATGAATGGCGTCAGGCTCGCCGGCGGTCTTCTTGATCTTCGAGTCGCTCCGCGCCGAGGGCCGGAAGTCGGCGACGGCGGCGGCCATGACCACGGCGTCGGCGCCCTCCACCGCGTCGAGCACGGCGGCGCGCAGTTCCAGGGCCGACTCGACCCGGACGACCCTCGCCCCCACCGGGTCGGGCAGGGCGACGTTGGCGGCCACCAGGGTGACCTCGGCCCCGCGGGCGACGGCCGTGCGGGCCAGCGCGTAGCCCTGCAGCCCCGAGGAGCGGTTGCCGATGAAGCGGACCGGGTCGATGGCCTCGCGGGTGCCCCCGGCGGAGATCACCAGACGCTTTCCCGCGAGGTCGGCGGGGCGTCCGGACAGGACCGCGCGGCAGACCTCGAAGATCTCCTTCGGGTCCGGCAGCCGGCCGGGGCCGGTGTCGGCGCCGGTCAGGCGGCCCACGGCGGGGTCGACGACGATCGAGCCGCGCTCGCGGAGCGTGGCCACGTTCGCGCGGGTCGCGGGGTGCTCCCACATCTCGGTGTGCATCGCCGGGGCGAACACCACCGGGCAGCGCGCGGTGAGCAGGGTGTTGGTCAGCAGGTCGCCGGCCAGCCCGTGGGCGGCCTTGGCGAGCACGTCGGCGGTGGCCGGCGCGACGACCACCAGGTCGGCGCCCTGCCCGATGCGGACGTGCGGCACCTCGTGCACGGACTCCCAGACGTCGGTCGTGACCGGGTTGCCGGACAGCGCGGCCCAGGTCGGCTCGCCGACGAAGCGGAGCGCCTCCCTGGTCGGGACCACGCGCACGTCGTGGCCCGACTCGGTGAACAGGCGCAGCAGCTCGCACGCCTTGTAGGCGGCGATGCCCGCGCTCACACCGAGGACGACCCTGGGTCTACCGGGTGACCCGGCTCCTTCTGGGGCCCGCACGGGGTGGATCAGCCCTCGATCGGCTCGGAGGTGAGCAGGCCCTCGCTGACCTCGCGCAGCGCGATGGACAGCGGCTTCTCCTGCGCGTGGGTCTCGACGAGCGGGCCGACGTACTCCAGCAGGCCCTCGCCGAGCTGGGAGTAGTAGGCGTTGATCTGACGCGCCCGCTTGGAGCCGAAGATCACGAGACTGTACTTGCTGTCGACGATGTCGAGCAGGGCGTCGATCGACGGGTTGGTGATGCCTTCGGAGTAGGCGGCGCTGGTTGCCACGTGTGATTTCCCCTAGCTAGGTGAACGTCCGAGGCGCGAATCCTCGGGAGCATCAGCCAACAAGGCTATCAGCCGATGGCATACGTCCTGGACGGACGTGTTGACGAGTGTCAGGTCGAACTCCTGTTCGGCCGCCATCTCGATCCGGCCGGCCGCCAGGCGGCGGGCGATGACGTCCTCGGGCTCGGTGCCCCGGCCGCGCAGGCGCTTCTCCAGCTCTCCCCAGGTCGGGGGGGCCAGGAAGACCAGCAGCGCCTCCGGCATGGTCGCGCGGACCTGCCTGGCGCCCTGGAGGTCGATCTCCAGCAGCGTGGGCACCCCGGCGTCGAGCTTCTCGATCACGGGGCCGCGCGGGGTTCCGTACCGGTTGCCGGCGAACTCGGCCCATTCCAGCAGCTCGCCCGAGGCGGCGAGGCGGTCGAACTCCTCGTCGTCGGCGAAGAAGTACTCGACGCCGTGGGTCTCCCCCGGACGGGGTTTCCTGGTGGTCACCGAGACCGACAGCCACACCTCGGGGTGTGCCCGCCGAAGCTCGGCGACGACCGTGGACTTGCCGACGCCCGACGGCCCGGAAAGGACCGTCAGGCGCTTACCGGCCGGGAGTCCGGGGAAGGCTCGCGCCCCCTCCGGACCTCCGGCCGGGGATGTGGAGCGACCGGCCCCGCCCTCGGCGGTTGCCTCCGGAGTCCGGCTCTCGCCGGACCACGACGTTGCGGTCACTCCAAACCCCCCGTGATGCCGTCCCCCATGCGGGGCGAGCGTGGTCGTATGAACCGAGACTAGCTCTCGGCCCCGCCGAACTCACGCTCGAGCGAAGCTCGCTGGTTCGTACCCAGGCCCCGCACGCGGCGGGACTCTGCGATTCCAAGCCGCTCCATGAGCTGCTTGGCGCGGACCTTGCCCACGCCGGGAAGCGACTCAAGAAGGGCCGAAACCTTCATCTTGCCGATGACGTCGTCGGCCTGCCCGTCTTTGAGCACCTCAGCCAGAGAGACCGCACCGTGCTTCAGGCGGTTCTTCACCTCGGCACGCTCTCGGCGGGCCTTGGCAGCCTTCTCTAGGGCTGCGGCGCGCTGCTCAGGGGTAAGGGGAGGAAGAGCCACGCCGGGTCACCTCGAATTTCCTGTCGATGTACTCGGACGGGAAGGGAAACTAGCTGGTCATGGCGCTTCAAGCAACGTCAAGGCCACTTTATCCCCCTAGAAAATCTACTTCGTGACTTTCCGTGCTCGTCGTATCGCTCTATGTTGACGAAACTGCCCTCAACGCCGAGTTTTCAGGGGTTGTCCCACCCGCGACGCCCGGCGCCCTCCGGCGTCCCCTCACACGCGAAACCGGGTGGTTCCCGGCGTTACCCCACCCGCGACGCCCGCGGTCCCGGACCGCGCCACCCGCGCCGTCCCACGGCCCTCCGGGCCGCCGCACCCGCGACACCCGCGGCCTCTGGACCGTGCCACGCGCGGGGTTCCACGGCTCCCCGGGCCCCGTCACCCGTGACACCCGGCAGGCTTCCCGGACCGCGCCGCACACGCCGCCCCACGGGTTTTCGGACCGCGCCACACGCGCCGCCCACGGCCTTCCGGGCCGCGCCGTACGCGCCACCCACGGCCTTCAGAACCGCGCCGTACGCGCCACACGGGCCGCACGCGCCGCCCCACAGCCCTCCGAGACTCACCACCCGTGATCACCACCCGTGACACCCGGCAAAGCCTCGCCGGACCGCGCCACGCGCGGCGCCCGGCGGATTTTCGGACCTGTCACATACTCCGTCCCGAGGCGGAGGAGACGCGCCGGAGGGCGGCGGCGATGCCCGCGGCCGTCGCGCCGGGGTCGGCGGAGCCGGTGATCGGGCGGCCGATCACGAGAAGGTCGGCCCCGTCGGCCAGCGCCTGCTCGGGGGTCGCTACTCTTGCCTGGTCCTGGCTCGCGGCGCCGGCCGGGCGGACGCCGGGGGTGATGAGGGTGATGCCGGGCCCGACCTCGGCGCGCACCGCGGCGACCTCGCGCGGCGAGCAGACGAGGGCCTGGGCGCCCGCGGCGACGGCGAGCGCCGACAGGCGGCGTACGGCGTCCTCGGCGGGGCCGTTGACGCCCATCTGCTCCAGGTCGGCCTCCGAGAGCGAGGTGAGCAACGTCACCGCCGCGATCTGGGTGTGGGGCATCGCCTCCACGGCCGCCCGGATCATCGCGGGGCCGCCGGTGGCGTGCACGGTCAGGATGGCGGGCTTGAGGCGGGCCACGGCCCTGGCGGCGCCCGCGACGGTGTTGGGGATGTCGTGGAGCTTCAGGTCCAGGAAGACCCGCACCCCGCTCGCCCCCCGGACGGAGGCGATCACGTCGGGGCCGTAGCGGAGATAGAGTTCCAGCCCGACCTTGACGGTCGTGACGTGCGGGGTCACCAGGCTCGCCCAGTGGGCCGCGGTCTCGAGGTCTGGCGCGTCGAGGGCGACGGCGATGGGTGCGGGCGTCACAGGGAACTCTCCTCAAGATCTATCCGGTGCCGGGAGGACGCCCCCGGCGGGCGGTGGGCCAGTCCGACCGCGTCGGCCAGCCGGTGGAACCCCCGGGCCGCCAGGATCTCCTCCAGCTCGCGGAGGATGCGCAGGCAGGCGTAGGGGTCGTGGAACAGCGCCGTCCCCACGGCGACGACGCAGGCGCCGGCGAGGATGAGCTCGAAGGCGTCCCTGCCGGTCAGCACGCCGCCCATGCCGATGATGGGCACGCTGGGCAGGGCCGCGTGGACCTGCCACACGCAGCGTACGGCCAGCGGGCGGATCGCCGGTCCCGACAGGCCGCCGGTGACGGCCGCGAGGGCGGGGCGCATGGCCTCGGTGTCGATGCTCATGCCGAGCGGGTTGTTGATCATCGAGAGCGCGTCGGCGCCGCCGTCCACGCACGCGCGGGCGACGCTCACGATGTCCACGACGTCCGGGGAGAGCTTGGCCACCACGGGCACGTCGTAGCGCATGACCGAGCGCACCGAGGCGATCACCTCGGCGGAGGCCGCGCCGTCGCGGGCGAAGACCCGCCCCCGGTCCTCGATGTTGGGGCAGGACAGGTTGACCTCCACCGCGGTGACCCCGGGCGCGTCGGTGAGCCTGCGGGCCAGCGCGGTGTACTCGGCCACGGTGCCGCCGCCGATGGACACCACGGTCCGCACGCCCCGCTGGGCCAGCCAGGGCAGCTCGCGCTCCAGGAAGGCGTCCACGCCCGGCCCCTGCAGCCCGACGGCGTTGAGCATGCCCGAGGGCGTCTCGGCCATCCTGGGGGTCGGGCGGCCCGCCCTGGGGGCCATCGTGATCGACCGGGTGGTCAGCGCGCCGATCCTGGCCAGGTCGAAGAACTGGGCGAGCTCCGAGCCCGACGCCGCGCACCCGGCGGCCGTGGTGACGGGGTTGACCAGCTCCACGTGCCCCAGGTACGTCCGCATGTCAACCGGCATTCCGCGTTCCCCCACCGGGCGCTCCCAGCGCGTCGAACGGGATCGTCCCGACGTCGTCGAAGCGGACGCGCTCGCCCCTGAAGACCGGTCCTTCGACGCACGAGCGCACCATCCGGGTTACACCGTCGTCTCCGATGACCGGGAGCACGCACGTCATGCACACGCCGATCCCGCACGCCATGCCCTCCTCGACGGCCACCTGGACGGGGATGTCGAACTCGACCGCCACCGCGGTGACGCCGCGCAGCACCGGCATCGGGCCGCAGGCGTAGACGGCGTCGGCCCGCACGTCGGCGATCACCCCGGGCAGCACGTCGGTCACCCGGCCGCGCATGCCCAGGGAGCCGTCCTCGGTGGTCAGCGTGGTGGTCTCCCCCATCCTCCTGGCGCGCAGGGCGCCGAACACCCGGTCGGCGGAGACCGCGCCGAGGACGAAGTCGACGCGGCAGCCGCGCCCCTGGAGGGCGTCGGCCACGGTGAACAGCGTCGCCGAGCCGTGCTCGGCGCCGACCAGGACGCAGGTCACCGGGTCCCTGGGCAGCGGGAACGGGCGGCCGAGCGGGCCCACCAGGTCGAGGGTGTCGCGGGCGCGGCGCTCGGCCAGCCAGGCCGTGCCCGGACCCCGTACGGAGAAGACGAACTCGACCGTGCCACCGTAGTCGGGCTTGACATCGTGGACGAAGAAGGCGCGGCGCGTCAGCATCGACGTCCGCGCCCCGCCGACGGCCACCCCGACGAAGTGGCCGGGCCGGAAGCGCTCGGCGATGCCGGGCGCCACCACGGTCAGCGCATGGTAGGCGTCGACGCGGCGCGTCGTCAGCACCGTGCCGGTCACCTGTACCGGAGTAACAGGCGTCTCCCTCACCTCCGCTAAGGCACCGGCCCCGCTCCTCAGCCGCTCCGCAAACGCTTCGCGTGCTCCTGGAGGGACCGTACGCCGATGTCGCCGCGGACGATCGCCTGGATGCCCTGTACGGCCGCGGCGAGTCCCTGGACGGTGGTGATGCAGGGGATGGCGCGCAGCACGGCGGCGGTGCGGATCTCGTAGCCGTCCAGGCGCGGCCCCGCCTGGCCGGGGCTGCCGAAGGGGGTGTTGACGATGAGGTCCACCTCCCCGTCCAGGATGCGCCGGACGATGGTCTGCTCGCCCTCGGGGCCGGTCCCCTCGCTGTGCTTGCGCACGATCTTGGCATGGACGCCGTTGCGGCGCAGTACTTCGGCGGTGCCCTCGGTGGCGAGGATCTCGAACCCGAGGTCGGCGAGGGCCTTCACCGGGAAGATCATCGCGCGTTTGTCGCGGTTGGCCACCGAGACGAACGCCCGGCCCTTGGTGGGCAGCGAGCCGTAGGCGGCGGCCTGCGACTTGGCGTAGGCGGTGCCGAAGAACTCGTCGATCCCCATGACCTCGCCGGTGGAGCGCATCTCGGGGCTGAGCACGATGTCCACGCCGCGGAAGCGGTTGAACGGCAGCACGGCCTCCTTGACCGCGATGGGGGCGTCCAGCGGCATGGTGCCGCCGTCGCCGGTCGCGGGCAGCAGCCCCTCGGCGCGCAGCTGCGCCACCGTGGCGCCCATCATCACCCGGGCCGCCGCCTTGGCCAGCGGCACCGCCGTGGCCTTGGAGACGAACGGGATCGTACGGCTGGCGCGGGGGTTGGCCTCCAGCACGTACAGGATGTTGGCCGACATGGCGTACTGCACGTTGAGCAGGCCGCGCACGCCCACCCCCCTGGCGATGGCCTCGGTGGCGGCGCGGATGCGCTTGATGTCGTGGCCGCCCAGCGTCATCGGCGGCAGCGAGCACGCCGAGTCGCCGGAGTGGATGCCGGCCTCCTCGATGTGCTCCATCACGCCGCCGAGGTAGAGCTCCTCGCCGTCGAACAGGGCGTCGACGTCGATCTCCACGGCCTCGTCGAGGAACTTGTCCACCAGCACCGGGTGGTCGCTGGCCGCGCCCGCCTTGGCCATGTAGGAGGCCAGGGTGTCGTCGTCGTAGACGATGGCCATCCCCGCGCCGCCCAGCACGTAGGAGGGGCGCACCAGCACCGGGTAGCCGATCTCGGCGGCGATGGCGAGCGCCTCGTCCTCGGTCACCGCGACGCCGTGCTTGGGCGCGGGCAGGCCCGCCTCGGCGAGGACCCTGCCGAACGCGCCGCGCTCCTCGGCCAGGTGGATCGACTCGGGCGAGGTGCCGACGATCGGGACGCCCGCGTCCTTGAGCGACTGGGCCAGGCCGAGCGGGGTCTGGCCGCCGAGCTGGACGATGACGCCCACCACGGGACCGGTCTGCTGCTCGGCGTGGACGACCTCCAGGACGTCCTCCAGGGTGAGCGGCTCGAAGTAGAGGCGGTCGGAGGTGTCGTAGTCGGTGGAGACCGTCTCGGGGTTGCAGTTGACCATGACGGTCTCGTATCCGGCGGCCGACAGCTCGAAGGAGGCGTGCACGCACGCGTAGTCGAACTCGATGCCCTGGCCGATCCTGTTGGGCCCCGAGCCGAGGATGAGGACCTTGGGACGCTCCCCGTACGGGACCTCGGTCTCCTCGTCGTAGGTGGAGTACAGGTAGGGGGTCTGGGCGGCGAACTCGGCGGCGCAGGTGTCGACGGTGTTGTAGACCGGGCGGACGCCGAGCGCGTGGCGCAGGTCGCGCACCCGCGGCTCGGTCATGTCGCGCAGCTCGGCGATCTGCGCGTCGCTGAAGCCGTAGCGCTTGACCCGGGTCAGCACCTCGGCGGTCAGCTGCGGCGCCTCGCGCAGCTCGGCGGCCACCTCGTCGATCGCGATGAGCTGGTCGAGGAACCAGGGGTCGACCGAGGTCGCCTCCGACAGCTCCGCGAGCGTGGCCCCGGCGCGGATGGCCTGCTGCATGGTGAACAGGCGCCCGTCGTGCGGGACCCGGCAGGCGGCCAGGAGCTCGTCCTTGGCGCCGGGCTCCCCGGCCCAGGTGAAGGCGGCGCCCTTCTTCTCCAGCGAGCGCAGCGCCTTCTGCAGGGCCTCGGGGAAGGACCTGCCGATCGCCATCGCCTCGCCCACCGACTTCATGTGGGTGGTGAGGGTCTGGTCGGCCCCGGCGAACTTCTCGAACGCGAACCTCGGCACCTTGACCACGATGTAGTCGAGCGAGGGCTCGAACGACGCCGGGGTCTCCTTGGTGATGTCGTTGGGGATCTCGTCCAGGGTGTAGCCGATGGCCAGCTTGGCGGCGATCTTCGCGATCGGGAAGCCGGTGGCCTTGGACGCGAGCGCCGAGGAGCGCGAGACGCGGGGGTTCATCTCGATGACGACCATGCGGCCGGTGCGCGGGTCGACGGCGAACTGGATGTTGCAGCCGCCGGTGTCGACGCCGACCTCGCGGATGACCGCGATGGCCACGTCGCGCATGTTCTGGTACTCGCGGTCGGTGAGCGTCAGCGCGGGGGCCACGGTGACGCTGTCGCCGGTGTGCACGCCCATCGGGTCGATGTTCTCGATCGAGCAGACGATCACCACGTTGTCGGCCCGGTCGCGCATGACCTCCAGCTCGTACTCCTTCCAGCCGAGGATGGACTCCTCAAGGAGCACCTCGGTGGTCGGCGAGGCGTCGAGGCCGGCCCCGGCGATGCGGCGCAGCTCCTCCTCGTCGTGCGCGAAGCCCGAGCCGACCCCGCCCATGGTGAAGGAGGGCCGCACCACCAGCGGGTAGCCCAGCTCGCCGGCGGCGGCCACGCACTCGTCCATGGTGTGGCAGACGAACGAGCGGGCCGACTCGGCGTTGAGACCGCGCTCTTCGGCGACCTTGGCCACGATGCCCTTGAACAGCTCGCGGTTCTCGCCCGCCTGGATGGCGTCGACGTCGGCGCCGATCAGCTCGACGTCGTAGCGCTCCAGGATCCCGGCCTCGTACAGGGAGATCGCGGTGTTGAGCGCGGTCTGCCCGCCCAGGGTGGGCAGCAGCGCGTCGGGCCGCTCCTTGGCGATGATCTTCTCGACGATGTCGGGGGTGATGGGCTCGACGTAGGTGGCGTCGGCGAACTCGGGATCGGTCATGATCGTCGCCGGGTTGCTGTTGACGAGGATCACGCGGAAGCCCTCGGCGCGCAGCACGCGGCAGGCCTGGGTGCCCGAGTAGTCGAACTCGCAGGCCTGGCCGATCACGATCGGCCCTGAGCCGATCACCATGATCGACTGGATGTCCGTGCGCTTAGGCACCCTTGCTTCCTTCCGTGCTCATGGTCGCGCTCGGCTCCTCGCCGGCTGCGCGGACGACTCGTCCCTCGTCGGCCACTCCGCCCGCTCGTCCCCTCGACCGCTCCGTACTCATGGTCGCGCTCGGCTCCTCGCCGGCTGCGCGGACGACTCGTCCCTCGTCGGCCACTCCGCCCGCTCGTCCCCTCGACCGCTCCGTACTCGTACTCACGCTCGCGCTGGTGTTAGCGCTCACCCCACCGACCGTTCCCCGCTCGCCCGCCATCAACGCGCAGAAGTCGTCGAACAGGCCGGCCGAGTCGTGCGGGCCCGCCGCGGCCTCGGGGTGGTACTGGACGCTGAACGCCGGGCGCTCCAGCAGCCGCAGCCCCTCGACGCAGTCGTCGTTGAGGTTGACGTGGCTCACCTCCGCCGGCCCGTACGGCGTGTCGAACGCGCCCTCCAGCGGCGCCCGTACCGCGAAGCCGTGGTTGTGCGCGGAGATCTCCACCTTGCCGGTGCCCCGGTGCTGCACCGGCTGGTTGACGCCCCGGTGGCCGTAGCGCAGCTTGTAGGTGCCCAGCCCCAGCGCCCGGCCGAAGAGCTGGTTGCCGAAGCAGATGCCGAAGAACGGCACGCCCGCGTCGAGGACGCCGCGAAGCGCCTCGACCGGGCCGTCGGCGGTGGCCGGGTCGCCCGGCCCGTTGGAGAAGAACACCCCGTCGGGGCCGAGCGCGAGGATCTCCTCGGCGGTGACGGAGGCGGGCAGCACGTGCACCTCGCAGCCGCGCTCGGCCATCCGGTGCGGCGTCATCGCCTTGATGCCGAGGTCGACGGCGGCCACGGTGAACCGCTTGGGACCGATCGCGGGCACGACGTACGGCTCGGGGGTGGAGACCGCCCCGGCCAGGTCGGCGCCCTCCATCGCGGGGCTGTCCAGCACCCGCTCCAGCAGCTCCTCGACCGGCGCCAGGGCCTTGCCGGAGAACACCCCGGCCCGCATCGCCCCGCGCTCCCGCAGGTGGCGGGTGAGGGCGCGGGTGCCGGTGATGGCGATGCCGACGACGCCCTGCTCCCTGAGGTAGTCGTCCAGGGAACGGTTGGATCGCCAGCTGGAGGCCGTCCTGGCGGGCTCGCGGACCACGTATCCGGCCACCCACACCCGCGACGACTCCGGGTCCTCGTCGTTGACCCCGGTGTTCCCGATGTGGGGCGCGGTCATCGCGACGATCTGGCGGTGGTACGACGGGTCGGTCAGCGTCTCCTGGTAGCCGGTCATCCCGGTGTTGAAGACCATCTCGCCGAAGGTCTCGCCCTCGGCGCCGTAGGGGGTCCCGCGGAAGACGCGGCCGTCTTCCAGCACTAGCACTGCGGTCACTCACACACCCCGATCATCTCGGTTACAGCTCCGCAAAGTATGAAATATCCGGCATATTGGGTCGCCGTTCCCCCGGCGAGCGGGACGCCTCCGCGTCCCATGGAAGTCCCGGGAATCCCGGGGGCCCCGAGAGGCCCGGAGGCCGCGAGGGTCGCGGCGGTCGCCCGGGGGCGGCGGACGGGAGCGCTCACGTGAGCTTTCCGTCCAGGACGGTCGGCCTGCCGCGCAGGAAGGTCGCCACGACGCGGCCGGGCAGCGTCAGGCCCTCGTAGGGCGTGTTCCGGCTCTTGGAAGCGTAGCCCGCCGGGTCGACCGCGGCACGCACCGAGGGGTCGTAGAGGGTGATGTTGGCCGGGGCCCCTGCCTCGATCGGCCGCCCGTGCCCCTGGAGCCTGCCGATCCTGGCCGGGGCCACGGACATGCGCTCGGCGACACCGGCCCAGTCGAGCAGCCCCGTGTCGACCATCGCCTCCTGGACCACGGCCAGCGCCGTCTCCAGGCCGATCATGCCCATCGCCGCGGCGGCCCACTCGGTCTCCTTGTCCTCGACCGGGTGCGGGGCGTGGTCGGTGGCCACGCAGTCGATCGTGCCGTCGGCCAGGGCCTCGCGCAGCGCCTCGACGTCCGCGCGGGTGCGCAGCGGCGGGTTCACCTTGTAGATCGGGTTGTAGGAGCCGACCGGGGAGTCCTCGACCAGGTCGTCGGTGAGCAGCAGGTGGTGCGGGGTCACCTCGGCGGTGACGTCCCAGCCCTTGGACTTGGCCCAGCGGATGATCTCCACGGAACCGGCCGTGGAGACGTGGCAGATGTGCAGGCGCGAGCCGACGTGGGCGGCGAGCAGGCAGTCGCGGGCGATGATCGCCTCCTCGGCGACCGCGGGCCACCCGGTCAGGCCCAGCCTGCCGGAGACCGCGCCCTCGTTCATCTGCGCCCCCGCGGTCAGGCGCGGCTCCTGGGCGTGCTGGGCGACGACGCCGTCGAACGCCTTGACGTACTCCAGGGCGCGGCGCATCAGCACCGCGTCGGAGACGCACCTGCCGTCGTCGGAGAAGACCCGGACCCGCGCGGCGGAGTCGGCCATCGCGCCGAGCTCGGCCAGGCGCTCGCCGCCCAGGCCGACGGTGACGGCGCCGACGGGCTGCACGTCGCAGTGGCCCGCCTCCTGACCCAGGCGCCAGACCTGCTCGACGACGCCCGCGGTGTCGGCGACCGGCTCGGTGTTGGCCATGGCGTGCACGGCGGTGTAGCCACCGAGCGCGGCGGCGCGGGTGCCGGTGTCGACGGTCTCGGCGTCCTCGCGGCCCGGCTCGCGCAGGTGGGTGTGCAGGTCGACCAGGCCGGGCAGGGCGATCAGCCCCTCGGCCTCGACGGTCTCGCCGCCGGTCAGCCCCCGGCCGATCTCCACCAGCAGGCCGTCGCGGATCAGGATGTCGGCCGGCTCGCCGCCGAGGATCCTGGCGCCCCTGATGACGATGCCGTCACGCGTGGCCCCGATGCGGTCGTTCATCAGATCTCTCCCCCGAGGTCGGCGCCGCCGAGCAGCAGATAAAGGACGGCCATGCGTGCGGTCACGCCGTTGGCGACCTGCTCGACGATCGTCGAGCGCGGCGAGTCGGCCACCTCGGCCGCGATCTCCATGCCCCGGTTCATCGGGCCGGGGTGCATCACGATGGCGTGGTCGGGCATCTTGGCGACGCGGTCGCGGTCGAGCCCGTAGCGGCGGCTGTACTCCCGCTCGGTGGGGAAGAACGCCGCGTTCATGCGCTCGCGCTGCACGCGCAGCATCATCACCACGTCGGACTTGGGCAGCACCGCGTCGAGGTCGTACGAGACCTCGCACGGCCAGGAGCCGACCTGGACCGGGAACAGGGTCGGCGGGGCGACCAGGGTCACCTCGGCGCCGAGCGTGGCCAGCAGCAGCACGTTGGAGCGGGCCACCCGGCTGTGCAGCACGTCGCCGACGATGGTGATCTTCCTGCCGTCCAGCGAGCCCAGGCGGCGGCGCATGGTGAAGGCGTCGAGCAGGGCCTGGGTGGGGTGCTCGTGGGTGCCGTCGCCGGCGTTGACGACGCTGCCGCGTACCCACCCGGCCAGCCGGTACGGCGCGCCCGAGGCGCCGTGGCGGATGACGACGGCGTCGGCGCCCATCGCCTCCAGGGTGAGCGCGGTGTCCTTGAGCGACTCGCCCTTGGAGACGCTGGAGCCCTTGGCGGAGAAGTTGATGACGTCGGCCGACAGGCGCTTGGCGGCGGCCTCGAAGGAGATCCTGGTCCGGGTGGAGTCCTCGAAGAAGAGGTTCACCACCGTGCGGCCCCGCAGGGTGGGCAGCTTCTTGATGGAACGTTCCGAGATCTTCGCCAGCTCGTCGGCGGTGTCCAGGATGAGCAGGGCGTCGTCGCGGGTCAGGTCGGCCGCGGAGATGAGGTGCCGCTTCATCGGTCGTCCTCCTTCAGCAGCAGGACCGCGTCACGGCCGTCGTTCTCCTCCAGATAGACCTTGACGCTCTCGGACTTGGAGGTCGGCAGGTTCTTGCCCACGTAGTCGGGGCGGATGGGCAGCTCGCGGTGCCCCCGGTCGACCAGGGTGGCGAGCTGCACGGCCTGCGGGCGGCCCAGGTCGTTGAGGGCGTCGAGGGCGGCGCGTACGGTGCGGCCCGAGTAGAGGACGTCGTCGACGAGGACGACCACCCTGCCGTCGATGCCCTCGGCGGGCAGCTCGGTGCGGCCCAGCGCGCGGGCGGGGCGCAGCCGGAGGTCGTCGCGGTACATGGTGACGTCGAGGGAGCCGACGGGCACCGTGCGGCCCTCGAACTGCCTGATGTGGGCGGCCAGGCGGCGGGCCAGGTGGACGCCGCGGGTGGGGATGCCCAGGAGGAGGACGTTCTCGCCGCCCTTGGTACGTTCGAGGATCTCGTGGGAGATGCGGATGAGGGCCCGGTTGATGTCGGGCCCCTCTAGAACGGCGTGCGCGTTGCCCGGCGCATGCGGGAGCGAACGCGAAATGGCCTCGGCCAAGGAGAAACACCGCCTTTCCCGCCTCACGGGACGGGTCTTAAAGGAAGTCAACGCCTTCACGGTACCAGCCGGGTGACAACTCGCCCGAAGAGGGGGTCCGCCACGCGAACACCGAAGATCCGCCCGGCGATCTTCTCAAAAGTGGATAAATATCATGATCTTCGCTGACTTCCCCTTGGTTCTCCGGGTATGCGCTTTACATCCGCACCGACCCGCACCGATCCGCACTGAGCACCGAGCACCGAGCACCGAGGAAGGCACGACGATCATGCCCCGGGCGTGGGCGGCCCGGCGGCCTCCCGGCGAGCCCGCCACCGGCCGTACCGTCACCGGACACACCCCTCACCAGACGCACCCGCCGCCGACCCCGCCCTACCGCCGGCCCCCATCGATCATCACCAGCCGTGCCCGTCACCAGCCGAAGGAAGAGAAATGGCCTTTCACGTCGACTCCGAGGTCGGCCGGCTCCACCAGGTCCTGCTGCACAGGCCGGAACTCGCCCTCAAACGGCTCACGCCGTCGAACAAGGACGACTTCCTCTTCGACGACGTGCTGTGGGTGCAGCGTGCCGTGGAGGAGCACGAGGAGTGGCAGAAGCTCCTGGTCGACCAGGGCGTCACCGTCTACATGCTCTCCGACCTGCTCCGCGAGACGGTGGAGATCCCCGAGGCGCGCAAGCACATCCTGGACGGCGTCGCCGACGAGCGCTACTTCGGCCCGATGGCCGTCGACGCCGTCCGCAACGCGCTGGACTCGATGGACTCCGTCGTGCTCCAGCGCTATCTCACCGGCGGCATCACCAAGCGCGAGATGGTGGAGATGGGCACCGACCCCAAGAGCCTCGCCTTCCACACGCTCAAGCCGGACGACTTCGTCCTGCCCCCGCTGCCCAACCACCTGTTCACCCGCGACACCTCCTGCTGGATCTACGACGGCGTCTCGATCAACGCGATGCGGAAGAAGGCCCGCCGCCGCGAGACCGTCAACATGGAGGCGATCTACCGCTACCACCCGGCCTTCGCGCCCGGCTACGACCGGCCCGGCGAGGGCGGCTACAACGTCTGGATGCCCGGCATCCCCGCGGCGCCCGCCACCATCGAGGGCGGCGACGTGCTCGTCATCGGCCGGGGCGCGGTGCTGGTCGGGATCAGCGAGCGCACCCAGCCCCAGGCGGTCGAGATGCTCGCGCGCAGCCTGTTCAAGCGAGGGGCGGCGACGAAGATCGTCGCGCTGGACATGCCGAAGGCGCGGGCCTTCATGCACCTGGACACGGTCATGACCAACGTGGACGTCGGCGTCTTCACCAAGTTCGCGGGCCTGGGCATGCTGCCCTCCTACATGGTCGAGCCCGGCGACAACGAGAAGGAACTCAAGATCACCGACCATCCCCCGGAGGACATGCACCGGGCCATCGCGCGGGCGATCGGGCTGGACGACATCAAGGTCCTCAGCGCGAAGCAGGACGTGTACGCCTCCGAGCGGGAGCAGTGGGACGACGGCTGCAACGTGCTGGCCCTGCGTCCCGGCGTGGTGGTGGCCTACGAGCGCAACACCACCACCAACAACCACCTGCGCGAGAACGGGATCGAGGTCATCACGATCCGGGGCAGCGAGCTCGGCCGCGGCCGGGGCGGCCCGCGCTGCATGAGCTGCCCCCTCGAACGCGACGGCATCTGACGTCCCTCACGACGACCGCCCTTCACAACGGCCGCCCCTCGCAACGGCCGCCTCTCACGACGGTCGGCCCTCGCGACGACCGGCCCTCGGGACCCGGACGGCGGCCGGGGCGGCACGGGGGCCCGGACCGGCACGCGGGCACGCCTCCGCCCGTACGGGACCGTCGCACCGAGTGTTCCCCGCCGCCGCGTCGCCGCCGTGCCGTTCAAGATCATACGCCCGTCGCCACGCCCGGGGACGACGTCCCCCGGGATCCCGGAGAAGCGGCGGGAATCTTGCCGAAGTGCCGTAAAAACCGGAGGTTTCGCGATGCGGGGTAGGACAAGTGCGGCGTTTGAGGCGGATCCCACCGGACCGGATTCGGCATCTTTTTTCCAATCAGCTTGACCTTAGGCGCCCACAGCTTTACCGTCACTGTCCGTAACCACACCTCGTGGCGTTATCGGGTGAACCCCGACGCATCGGTCACCGAAGGTGCCTACCCCGGGCGCCAACCCGGTGAACGGGGCATAAGTTGCGAGGTAGCACAATCAAGTTGAGAGCACTACATAACAGAGCCGGGGGGCCACACCATGCCGTCTGAGTACGCCAAGTCGCTGGGTGCACGACTCCGCGCCATTCGCACCCAGCAGGGCCTGTCCCTGCACGGAGTCGAAGAGAAGTCCCGTGGGCGCTGGAAGGCGGTCGTCGTCGGCTCCTACGAGCGTGGCGACCGTGCTGTCACCGTGCAGAAGCTTGCCGAACTGGCTGATTTCTACGGAGTGCCGGTCTCGGAGTTGTTGCCGGGAGGGGCCGCTCCGAGCCCCCTGGGCCCGACACCGAAGCTTGTGATCGACCTTGAGCGTCTCGCCCAGCTCCCCAAGGAGAAGGCGGGCGCGCTCGCCCGTTACGCGGCCACCATCCAGAGCCAGCGTGGCGACTACAACGGCAAGGTGCTGTCCATCCGCCAGGAGGACCTGCGCTCCCTCGCCGTGATCTACGACAAGTCCCCCAGCGAGCTCACCGAGGAGCTCATCAGCTGGGGCGTCCTGGACCCGGAGGCTCGCCGAGCCGTCGAGTCCTTCTGACGACCCCTGACCGGTCGTGGGTGCGCCGGAACCGGCGTGCCCACCCCGCAGAGATTCCCGGCTCTCAGCAGAACGTGCTCTTCGTCCCGCCCCTGGCCACCGCCATTGTGGTAGGAAAAGGCAAACACGCGTTTAGCGAGATGTGGTGGTCATGGCTTCGAGAGATGATCGGCTCGATCACTCTCGATCAAGCCGGAAGAACCGCCTCGGCGCCGTCATGGCGTCCCTGGGGTCGACCAAGACGCGCGCCTTCCTGCGGTTGCTGACCTCGATCGGCACCACCAAGACCCAGGACACCCTGAAACTCCTGCCGTTCGTCGTCATGGCCGTGGTGGCCCTGATCGACTTCGGCTCGGGCCCCACGTCCGGCCTCCTGCCGCTGCTCGCCCTCGGCCCGGCCTTCGCCAGCGTGGCGTGCGGCCTGGCCCGCACCACGGTGGTCGGCGTCGTCGCCCTGGTGCTGTGCTTCGCCCTCGGCGTCTACAACGACATCCTCTGGATGCCCCGCACCGACATCACCCTCCTCGCCATCCTCGGCGTCACCGTGGCCAGCGTGCTGGCCAGCGCCGGGCGGCTGCGCCACGAGCACCAGCTCGCCGACGTGCGCTCGGTGGCCGAGGCCGCCCAGCGGGTGCTGCTGCGCCCGGTGCCCCGCCGCGCGGGACCGGGCATCGGCGTGGCCGTCTCGTACACCTCCGCCACGGCCGAGGCCAGGATCGGCGGCGACCTGTACGAGGTCGTCACCACTCCGCACGGGGTGCGGATCATCGTGGGAGACGTCCAGGGCAAGGGCCTGGAGGCCGTGGAGACGGCCGCGGTGGTGCTCGGGGCCTTCCGGGAGGCGGCCCACGACGAGAGAACGCTCCAGGGCGTCGTGGCGCGCCTGGAGAACGCCCTGACCCGCGAGCTGTCCGGCGAGCAGTTCGTGACCGCCGTGCTGGCCGAGATCAGCGGCGGTTCCACCATCACCGTCATCAACTGCGGCCACCCGGCGCCCATGGTGCTCGACGCCGAGGGCGGGATCTGGTTCGCCGACCCGCCGGACGAGGCGCTCCCGCTGGGCATGAGCGCCCTCAAGGCCAATGAGCCGCAGCCGCACCACATCCCGTTCGAGCCGGGCGACCAGGTCCTCTTCTACACCGACGGGGTCATCGAGGCGCGCGACGGGGAGGGCGAGTTCTACCCGCTGCTGGAGCGGGCGCACCTGCTGGACGGCGACGACCCCCAGGGCTCCCTGGACGCCCTGCGCGCCGACCTGCTCGGCCACGTGGGCAGGCCGCTGGGCGACGACGCCGCCATGCTCCTGCTGCGCCACCGCGCCGCCCGCCAGAACTCCACGGCGGCGTGAGAGCGGCCGGCACGGGAACGGGCGACATGGAGACGACCCGCCCGAGGACGAGCGGCGTACGAACGGGCGCCTTGAAGACGGGTCGCTTGACGAGCGACGTACGAACGGGCACCTTGCGGACGGGCCGCTTGAGGACGGGTGGCCCGGGGGCGGGCGACGCGAAAAACGTCCCCGTACGTCCCGCGCCTGCCCGGGAGGACCGGTGGCACCGGGACGTACGGGGACGGCGCCGGTGAGCCCGAACGGCGCCCCCGAACGGGAAGCCGCTCCGGCTCTAACCGGCTAGAGGGACCTGGCCGGGGAGCATGGGCTGGCTCGGCACGCCGAGCAGCCTCTCCACGGTGGTGACGAAACGCTCCGCCTCGGAGACGAGCTCCTCCGCGTCGCGCGAGGACACCGTGCGGGTCAGGCCCGCCTCGGCGGCGGCCCGCTTGGCCGCGCTCGTCTCGAAGTAGGGTGCCCACTCGGCCAGGCGGGGCTCGGCCTCGGGCAGCAGCTCCCAGGCGCTGCGCAGCCTGCGCCTGCGGCCCTGCATCGGACGGGGACGGGCCGCCAGGACGGCAGCGGCCGCCCTGAGCGCGGCGAGGTGGGCCGCGACGTAACGCGCGGCGGAGGTCCGGGCAGCGGCGGCCTCTTCGAGGCAGTCGCGCGCGTCTGTGAGGTGCGCCCGCACCGTGGGGGACAACCGGGGCCCACCGGAATCGCTGAGCCGAGGGATCATAGTGCTTCAGCCTCCTTGGTCGCAAGCGGCTCCGGCGTTTTCGCCGGTGGTATCACACTCGCAGACCCCACCGACAAATCCACCGGACGGCCGGACGAGGAGCTTCCCCTCTCCCCGCCCGTCCTGACCTGGCCCGATCGTCTCCGCCGACGACGAGGACCTGATCGGCCGCCCTAGGACACGAGCCGCGAGCCCCGTGTCATCACATCGAACATAAATTCGATCACTAACACTGTCAAGTAAAACGGCGAACAAAAGTTCGATCTTCGGGTGTGTAAGCGCGCGAAGGGCCACCGGGAGATCGGTACGTGGGTGCGCGGAGGACCTTGGGGAGATCGGCGCGCAAGAGCACGCGACGCCCTGAGAAATCAGCACGGGAGCGCGCGAAGGGCCATCGGAAGGTCTGCGTGCAGGGACACGCGAGGCTCCGGAGAGATCGACGCGGGAGCGCGAAAGAGCACCGGAAGGCCGGCACGTGCCGAAATGCGAGGCCCCGGAGAAATCAACGCGTGAGTGGACACGAAAGGGCCCCGGGAGATCACCGTCTCCCGGGGCCCGGTTCACGACCGGCGGGGTCACTCCCGCCGGATCGCCTGTTCGACCGCCCTACCGGACGAACCTGCCCCGGACGTGCACCGGAACCCCGGTACCGAGCAGGCCGGGCAGGACCTCCGCCACGTGCATCGGCAGCCGTACGCAACCGTGGGAGGCGGGCGCCAGCGGCACCGAGAGCGCGCCGTGGAAGGCGATGCCCCCGTTGAAGAAGATCGGGTTGTAAAGCTGGCCCAGGTAGGACTTGTGCCAGCCGTCCCTGCGCCAGGTGGTCTTGTAGTCGCCCGTCGGCGTGCGGGCGTCACCGCAGAAGCGCTGCGACCTGCCCTCCCAGGTGGCCGTCTCGCAGTAGGAGACGCCGCTGCCGGAGGACGTGTGGCTGATCAGTTTCACCGCGCCGCCGACGTAGAGGACCATCACCTGCTTGGCGAGGTTGACCTCCACCCGGGTCGGCTTCCCGTTGGGGACGAGCACCTTCGGCGCCAGCGGGGCCTCCAGGGCGTCCCAGGTCCTGCGCGCCACGGTGCTGGTCGGGGTGACGCCGTTGACCTTCTGGAAGGCCCAGACCGCCGCCAGGGTCGCCCCGCCGTAGCGGCCGTCGATCCTGCCCGGGGCGTAGCCGAGCTCGGCCAGCCGGGTCTGGAGCACCTTCACCGTGGCGCCCTTCGCGCCGAGCTTGAGCGTCTTGCCCGGTGCGGCGAACGGGCTCGCCCCCGTCGCCGTGCCGGACGTGCCCGCCGTGACGGCCGAGGAGACCGGGGAGGCCGAGGTCTGGGCCGCGGCGGCGCCCGCGGAAAGGGTGACGCCCGCGGAAGAGAGGAGTACGGCCCCCGCCGTCATCAGTGCGGCCACTCCCCGCCGCTGTCCAACCCCCACTTTCAATCAACTCCTCATATCACTATGGATCGGGTCAAGGGACCATAGCGCACGGCTTCCCCGTGCAGGACGCCGGTTATGAAGCGGCAATCAACGGTCAATCTGTTTAGAGTGGCCGCGTGCCAGAAAAGTTGCATCCGAACATCGAGAAGGTCGCCGCCGTCCTGCGCGAGCACGACGTTCCCGGCGAGATCGTCATCTTCGCGGAGGCCACTCCGACCGCCGCCACCGCGGCCGCGCAGCTCGGCTGCGAGGTCGGCGCCATCGCCAACAGCCTGATATTCGACGCCGACGGCGAGCCGCTCCTGGTGCTGACCAGCGGAGCCCACCGGGTCGACACCGGCCTGATCGCCAGGACGGCCGGCGTGGCGAAGGTGAAGCGCGCCGACCCCGCCTTCGTACGGGCGGCCACCGGCCAGGTCATCGGCGGCGTCGCCCCGATCGGCCACCCCGCGCCGGTCAGGACGCTGGTCGACACCTGGCTGAGCAAGCACGAGGTCGTCTGGGCCGCCGCCGGCCATCCGCACACCGTCTTCCCGACCTCCTTCGAGGAGCTCGTCCGCATCACCGGCGGGGTCCCCGTCGAGGTCGAGTGAAGACTCCCCGCGTCGCCTGAGCCCCGTACTCCCAGAACACCCCGTACTCCCGAAACACCCTGCACTCCTGAAACACCCTGCGCACGAGACGCCGTGACCATGGCGCGGTGCCGGGCGAGGTCCGCACGCCGTCGCGCGAGCCGCGAGGGGCCGGTCAGGCTCCTCGCGGGCGGGTCCGCGAGGAGAGCGGGAGCGGCCGGGAAACCTCCGGGCGAGCGCCGGGCACCGCTCCCGCGCCTCGGGGAGAGCACCGGGCACCGCTCTCGCGCCTCGCGCCGACCCGCGCCACGTCCGCCCTGCTAGGGTGCGACGCGTGATCGGACTGCGACGGATCGGCCCCGACGAGTTCACACTCCGGCTGGACGCGGTCCTCCGCGTCTACACCGAGGCGATGAACCCGCCCGCCGACCAGATCGCCGGGCGCAGGCTCATCATGGGAAACCACGCCACCCATCCCGCCTTCACCTGCCTGTTCGCCGAGCTCGCCGACGGCACGCCGGTGGGCATCGCCTACGGCTTCCACGGGGTTCCCGGCCAGTGGTGGCACGACGTGGTCAGGCGGGCCCTCGTGGAGAGACACGGCGAGGGCAGCGCCCGCGGCTGGCTGGGCAACGCGCTGGAGCTCGCCGAGATCCACGTCCACCCCGACTACCAGGGGAAGGGCATCGGCCGGGCGATGATCACGGGTATGTGCGCGGGCCGCCTGGAGCGCACCGCCGTGCTGTCGACCCGCGACCAGCCCACCGCGGCCCGGCACCTCTATCGGAGCATCGGCTTCGTGGACCTGCTCACGCAGTTCGTCTTCCCGGGCGGGAACGAGCGCTACGCGATCCTCGGGACCCCGTTGCCGCTGGGCGGCTGAGCCACCGGACGGCGACTCCGGGCACCCGCCGGCGGGATGCCCTCCGGGTCCGGGCGCACCGCGTACGCCCGCGACGAGCCCCTGGCGGCCGGGCAGGCCGCCGGGGGGACACCGCGGCGTCAGACGGACAGCGGAGCGGGCTGCGACGTGTGATCGAGGGCCTGGAAGACCTCGCGGGTCGCGCTGGAGCGGTTGAAGGTGATGAAGTGGATGCCGGGCACGCCCTCGTCGAGCAGGGTCTGGCAGAGCTCGGCGGCGTGCTCGATGCCGAGGCTGCGCACGGCGGCCGGGTCGTCGGCGACGGCCGCGAACCTCTCGGCCACCTCCGGCGGGAACGGCGCCCCGGAGAGCTGCTCGGACCTGGCGATGGTGCTCATCTGCGTGACGGGCATGATGCCGGGGATGATCGGCGTGTCACAGCCACTGGCCGCCACCCGGTCGCGCAGCCGCAGGTAGTCCTCCGCGCGGAAGAACATCTGGGTGATCGCGTAGTCGGCGCCCGCGCGGCACTTGCGCACGAAGTACTCGGTGTCGGAGTCGATCGAGGCCGACCTGGGGTGCTTGTACGGGAAGGCGGCCACGCCCACGCAGAAGTCGCCCGACTGGCGGATGAGCCGGACGAGCTCCTCGGCGTACTGGACGCCCTCGGGGTGGCGCACCCACTCGCCCGTCACGTCGCCGGGCGGGTCGCCCCGCACGGCGAGGATGTTGCGCACGCCCGCCCCCGCGAAGCGGCCGATCAGGTGGCGCAGCTCGCGGACGGAGTGGTTGACGGCGGTGAAGTGGGCCACCGGGGTGAGCGTGGTCTCGTGGGCGAGCCGCTCGACGATGTCGACGGTGCGGTCACGGGTGCCGCCGCCGGCGCCGTAGGTGACGGACACGAAGGTGGGGTGCAGCGACTCCAGCTCGCGGACGGCACGCCAGAGCTGGCGCTCTCCCTCGTCGGTCTTCGGCGGGAAGAACTCGAAGGAGAACGAGCGGGCACCGGCGGCGAGGAGCTCGCGGACGGTGGCGACACGATCGGGGAGGACAGATGCGCGACCCAGAGCCATGGGGCAAGGATACTTCCCCGGCCGCCCGAGTGCCCGATCAGATCATCTTCGCCGCCCGCAGAACGACCTTGTGGCAATTACCGCGCAAAACAACCACCCCTCTAGATCGAAATGTCCCCTTGGACCGTTAATCTCATTACCTGACCTCCTCCCGCCGCCGAAGGCGGGGGATTCCAATTTTCATAGATTGGGTTTCCTGCCTCGCCGCCAGTCGCAAGGAACCCGGAGGTGTCGTGCCCCACATCGGCTCCACAGGCGTTCCACCTCTCCACCGGCCACCCCTGCACCGGGCCGGCGGAGAGGATCTTGTCGATCATGCGTACGGTGGTCGATGTGTCATCACCGCCGGTCAGGTTGCTGTGACGTACGGCGACATGCCGCGTTTTCCCCCCAGAGCTGAAGCCCAGGGTCTCCACACTGGAGGTATTCGATGATCACTTCTGCAGCCGCGCTGGACACGATCCGGTCCGAGGTGGACCGCTCCCTTCGGCAGTTCGTCGAACGGCAGCGCCCGCAGGTCAGCGCCCCGGAGCTTGCCCCGCTCGTGTCGGCGGCCGAGGATTTCCTCTCGGGCGGCAAGAGGCTGCGACCCGCCTTCTGCTACTGGGGCTGGCGTGGCGCGGGCGGGGACGACGATCCCGCGCTCTTCGCCGCCGCGGCCTCGCTGGAGCTGCTCCAGGCCAGCGCCCTGGTGCACGACGACGTGATGGACGCCAGCGACCTGCGCCGGGGCATGCCCTCGGCGCACCGCAGGTTCGAGGAGCTGCACAGGCGGGCGGGCTGGCACGGCTCGGCCGAGCAGTTCGGCGAGGGGGCGGCCATCCTGCTGGGCAACCTGATGCTCATCTGGTCCGGTGAGATGTGGCGGAACAGCGGCCTGCCCGCCGACTCGCTGGCGGCGGCGCAGAAGGTCCACGACGACATGCGCACCGAGCTGATGTGCGGGCAGTACTTCGATCTGCTGGAGCAGGCGCACGGCGAGGGCACCTTCGACAGCGCGCTGCGGGTCGCCCTCTTCAAGAGCGGCAAGTACTCCGTGGAACAGCCGCTCCGGCTCGGCCTGGTGCTGGCCGCCCGGGGCAGGGAGCCGTGGATCGACCGGCTCTGCGAGGAGTACGGGCAGTCCGTGGGCATCGCCTTCCAGCTGCGCGACGACATCCTCGGCGTGTTCGGCGACCCGGACGAGACCGGCAAACCGGCCGGTGACGATCTTCGCGAGGGCAAGCGGACCATGCTTATCGCCCGCACGCTGGCCGTGGCCTCGGAGTCCCAGGCCCAGGTGGTGCGCACCACGCTGGGCGACCCCGGCCTGGACGAGGCCGGAGTCGACCGGCTGCGCCGGATCATCGAGGAGACGGGGGCCCTCGTGGCGTGCGAGGACCTGATCAAGGGATATCTGGAGAACGCCCTGGGCTCGCTGGAGGGCGCCCCGATCCTTCCCGAGGCCCGCGCGGCCCTGGCCGACCTCGCGGTGGCCGCCACCTCACGGCGGACCTGATCGCGGCGGACCTGATCACGGCGGACCTGATCACGGCGGACCTGATCACGGCGGACCTGATCACAGTGGACCTGGCCGAGACGGACCCGGGCGCGCGCCTGACCGGGCCCGCGCCAAGCACGCGACCAGCCCGGCCCAGAACGGGCCATGACCGAGCTCACCGACCGGGCGGGCCGCCCGGCGAAGGACGCGCTGTCCTCGCCGGGCGGGAGGACCTCAGGCGGGGGCGGCCAGCCTCCGCTTGAACTCCTCGGCCGCCGCCTTGGGGTCGTCGGCCTCGGTGATGGCCCGCACGACCACGATCCGGCGCACACCGTACGACATGACCTCGTCCAGGTTGGCGAGGTCGATGCCGCCGATGCCGAACCAGGGCCGGTCGGTCTCCAGGGCCGCGGCGTGCCTGAGCAGGCCGGGGCCCGGGGCGAACCTGCCGGGCTTGGTGGGCGTCGGCCAGATCGGGCCGCAGCAGAAGTAGTCGACACCGGGCTCGACGGCCGCGGCGGACGCCTCCTCGGGGGCGTGAGTGGAACGCCCGATGAGGATGTCGTCGCCGAGCAGGTCGCGGGCGACCGGCACCGGCAGGTCGTCCTGGCCGAGGTGGAGCACGTCGGGACGGATCGCGTAGGCGATGTCGGCCCTGTCGTTCACGGCCAGGAGGGTGCCGTGCCGGTCGCAGGCCTCGCGGAAGACGGCGAGGAGATCGAGCTCCTCGCGCGCCTCAAGCCCCTTCTCGCGCAGCTGCACGATGTCGACCCCGCCCGAGAGGGCGGCGTCGAGGAAGTCCGCGAGGTCTCCCCGGTCACGACGCCCGTCCGTACAGAGATACAGGCGGGCGTCAGAAACCGAGGGCCTGGGCACGTCTCTTCACCTCGGTGTGGCGACCCGCCACGATCGCGTCGACGGGCGAGCCCGGCAGCGTGTCGTCGGGGGTGAAGAGCCAGCGCAGGGATTCGACGTCGTCGTATCCGGCGTCCAGGAGCACCGTGAGGGTGCCGGGCAGGCCCTTGACGACGTCGTCTCCGGTGAGGAAAGCGGCGGGGACCTGTGGCTCACCGCCGCCCCTGCGCACTCCGATGAGCTTGCGGTCCTTGAGAAGTTGCTTGGCGCGACCGGCGCTCAGGTTGAGCCTTCTGGCCACCTCGGTCAGGGTGAGCCACTCGCCCACCAGCTGGTCGGTTTCCCGGTCGATCTGCGCAACAGAAAGCGTCACGAATCCACCACTACCACATCGAGCCCTTCGCCAAACACCTGGCGGCGAGGTTACGCCACCGTACAATCGCGCAACGCTATCGCAGGGTCGGCGAGGCGATCGACGTCGAGGCGCTGGCCGCCCTCGATGAGGCGGCGCCCCTGGACGAGATCGCGGGGGCGGTTGACGGAGAGCACCGCGGTGAGCCGGTCGTCGTCGGTCACCCAGCAGATCGCCCACCTGGGCTTGCCCTCGGCCGCCGGGTCGCCGCGCGTGATCAGGCGGGCGCCGTCGTGGTGGCCGGCGTACTGGACCATGTGGCCGAACTGCTCGGACCAGAAGTAGGGGACCGGGTCGTAGACCGCGGCGTCGCCGACGAGGGTGGCCGCCGCGACGTCCGGGGCGCCCAGGGCGGTGTCCCAGTGCTCGACGCGCAGGCGGATGCCGTAGCGGCGCGACCACCAGGCCGCGCAGTCGCCCACCGCGACCACGTCGGGCAGCGAGGTGCGCAGGTGCTCGTCGGTGACCACGCCGTTGTCGAGCCTGATGCCGGACCCGGCCAGCCACTCGGTCGCGGGCCGCACGCCCACGCCGGTGACGACCACGTCGGCCTCGATCGCCGAGCCGTCGGCCAGGGTGAGCCCCCCGTGGTCGACGGAGGCGACCATCGTGCCCAGGCGCAGGTCGACGCCCGCCTCGGCGTACCAGGGGGCGGTGTACGCGCCGACCTGGCCGAGCGCGGCGGCCAGCGGGGTGTCGGCGGCCTCGACGACGGTCACGGCGCAGCCCGCCCTGCGGGCGGCGGTGGCCACCTCGGCGCCGATCCAGCCCGCGCCGATCACGGCGACCGTGGTCTTCTCGCCGAGCAGCGAACGCAGGTGGAGCGCGTCGTCGATGGTGCGCACCACGTGCTGGGGGCCGTCGCCGCGCAGCCTGATCGGGCGGGCGCCGGTGGCGACGACCAGGCCGTCGTAGGCCAGCTCGCCCTCGGTGGTCTCGACCACGCCGGGATGGAGCCCCTTGGCGGACACGCCCGCGCGGAAGTCGACCTCGAGCGCGTCGAGGTCGGAGTCGACGACCGTGGAGTCGGTCTCGCCGAGCAGCACTCCCTTGGACAGGGGCGGGCGGTCGTAGGGCCGGTGCCGCTCCTCCCCGATCAAAGTGATCTTGCCGCCGAACCCGCGGGCCCGTAATGCCTCCACGCTGCGCACACCGGCCAGGCCGGCGCCAACCACCACGACATGATTCACACTTCCCGACCATAAGCGGGAACCCCGTACTCCTACCAACGGTCGTTGATAACGAAAACGGGATTTACCTCACATCCGACGCGCTAAGCGTGTTGCCCGAACCCTTAGGGTGGGGGTGAAGACGCGCGGGAGCCCGGAACGCACCGGGCTGAGAGGAGGGCTGCGGGCGGGGAAGGCCCCCGCGAGCCGGTGATGTGCGAGGAGACGCGCCCTGGGGCGCGACCCGGCACGGCACGGGAGCGCGAGGTCCGGAAAGCGTCCGCGAGCGAGCCCTCGACCGCCACGAACCTGATCCGGGTCATGCCGGCGAAGGGAGCGGAGCACGTATGGCGGACCATTTCGATCTTCTCGTCGTCGGCGGCGGCGTGATCGGCCTGTCGGTGGCGTGGCGCGCCGCCCGGCGGGGGCTGCGGGTGGCGGTGGCCGACCCCGCGCCGGCCTCCGGCTCCTCGCACGCGGCGGCGGGCATGCTCGCCCCGGTCAGCGAGGTCACCTACACCGAGGAGCCGCTGCTGCGGCTGGGCCTGGCCTCCCTGGAACGCTGGCCCGCCTTCGCCGCCGAGCTGGCGGACGCGAGCGGGCACGATCTCGACCACCGCACCGACGGCACGCTCGACGTCGCCTTCGGCTCAGACGACCTGGGGGCGCTGGACGACCTCGCCGCGTTCGTCTCCAGGCTGGGGCTGCCCGCCGAGCGGCTCACCGGCCGCGAGTGCCGCCGCCTGGAGCCCATGCTCGCCCCCGCCGTCCGGGGTGGCCTGCTCGCGGGCGGCGACGCCTGGGTGGACCCCAGGAAGGTCACCGCGGCACTCCTGGCGGCCCTGGAGCGGGCGGGCGGCGCCCTGGTACGCGCCCGGGTGGCCGGGCTGCTCACGACCTCCGGGACGGTCACCGGGGTACGCCTGGCGGGCGGCGAGAGCGTCGGCGCCGACCTGGTGATCCTCGCGGCCGGGGCCTGGTCGGGCTCCCTGGAGGGGGTGCCCCCGGAGGCGCTGCCCCCGGTGCGGCCCGTCAAGGGCCAGATCATGCGGCTGCGCTCCCCCGCGCCGATCCTGCGGCGGTGCGTGCGCGGGGTCGTCCACGGCTCGCACGTCTACCTGGTGCCGCGCGGCGACGGCGAGATGGTCCTCGGCGCCACCCAGGAGGAGATGGGCTTCGACACCCGCGTCACCGCCGGAGGGCTGTGGGAGCTGCTGCGCGACGCGCGCGAGCTCGTCCCCGGGGTGACCGAGCTGGAGGTGGCCGAGGTGGCCGCCGGGCTTCGTCCCGGCACCCCGGACAACCTGCCGCTGATCGGCCCCACGGTGTTGCCCGGTCTCCACCTGGCCACCGGGCACCACCGGGGCGGGGTCCTGCTCGCGCCGCTCACCGCCGACCTCTGCGCGGGCGAGGGCGGCGAGGCGGACACGGCTCTCTCGGCGCTCTCGGCGCTCTGCTCCCCCCTTCGCTTCGGGGAGCCCGGCTCCCCGCCACACGACCACTCCCGGGAGCGCGTCCTCAGCGAGCGTCCCGGGCACGGCGAGCACACCGGGCATTCTGAGCACACACCGCGGGAGCACCGATGAACGTGACCATCAACGGCGCCGCGCACGAGCTGCCCCCGGGGGCGACCGTCGCGCAGGCCGTACAGCGGCTGACCGGCGTGCGGAGCGGGGTGGCCGTCGCGGTGAACGACGAGGTCGTCTCGCGCGGCGCCTGGGAGTCCACGGCGCTCGCGGAGGCCGACCGCGTCGAGGTGCTCACCGCGGTTCAGGGAGGTTGACCGGCGATGACGGACACAGCAGACGTGACACAAGTGGCGGACATGGCGGACATGGCGGACGTGGCGGACGTGGCGGACGTGGCGGACGTGGCGGACGATCTGATCATCGGCGGGGAGAGGTTCTCCTCCCGCCTCATCATGGGCACCGGGGGCGCCCCGTCCCTGGAGATCCTCGACCGGGCGCTCGCCGCCTCGGGGACCGAGCTGACCACGGTCGCGATGCGGCGGCTCGACCCGGCCGCGCGGGGCTCGGTGCTCGACGTGCTGCGCCGGCGCGACATCAAGGTGCTGCCGAACACCGCGGGCTGCTTCACCGCGGGCGAGGCCGTGCTCACCGCCAGGCTCGCCAGGGAGGCGCTGGAGACGAACTGGGTCAAGCTGGAGGTCATCGCCGACGAGCGCACCCTGCTGCCCGACCCCATCGAGACCTTCGACGCGGCGGAGCGGCTGGTCGCCGACGGGTTCACCGTGCTGCCCTACATCGGCGACGACCCCGTGCTGGCGCGCAGGCTGGAGCAGGCGGGCTGCGCGGCGGTGATGCCGCTGGGCGCGCCGATCGGCTCGGGGCTGGGCGTCCGCAACCCGCACAACATCGAGCTGATCGTGGAGTTCGCGAACGTGCCGGTGATCCTGGACGCCGGGATCGGCACGGCCAGCGACGCGGCGCTGGCCATGGAGCTGGGCTGCGACGCGGTCCTGCTGGCGACGGCGGTCACCCGGGCGCAGCGTCCGGACCTGATGGCGCGGGCGATGCGCTCGGCCGTCTCGGCAGGCCGGGCGGCTCGTATGGCCGGGCGGATACCCCGGCGTCGCTACGCGGAGGCCTCCTCTCCCGCGATCGACGGCCCGCCTCCGATTCATCGATAGAAAACCACCACGTCTCGGCATCGGTTTGGGATTCGGGGACCCTCCCGGCGCCAAATCGCCCGTAAACTCGGCCACGTGGACACGACGCTTACGGACCCCCTGGTCGGGAAACTCCTCGACGGGCGTTACCGCGTTGAGTCCCGGATCGCCCGGGGCGGAATGGCGACCGTCTATCTGGCCCTGGACGTCCGGCTCGACCGCACGGTCGCCGTCAAGGTGATGCACCGCTCGCTCGCCGAGGACCCCGCCTTCGTGCGGCGCTTCATCGGCGAGGCCAAGTCGGTGGCCAGCCTGTCGCACCCCAACGTGGTGCACGTGTTCGACCAGGGCACGGACGGGGACAACGTCTACCTCTCGATGGAGTACGTGCCGGGGCGGACCCTGCGCGACGTGCTCCGTGCCCGGGGCAGGCTGCCCGCCCGCGAGGCGCTGGAAGTCATGATCCCCGTCCTCGCCGCGCTGGGCGCCGCCCACCAGTCCGGCCTCATCCACCGGGACGTCAAGCCGGAGAACGTGCTGCTCGCCGACGACGGCCGGGTCAAGGTCGTCGACTTCGGCCTGGCCCGCGCGATCGAGGCGAGCAACCAGACGCGCACCGGTGTCATGATCGGCACGATCGGCTACATGTCGCCCGAGCAGGTGACCTCCGGCGGGGCCGACGCCCGCAGCGACGTCTACGCGGCCGGCATCATGCTGTTCGAGCTGCTGACCGGCCGCCAGCCGTACGAGGGCGAGACCCCGATGTCGGTGGCCTACCGGCACGTGCACGACACGGTGCCCGTGCCCTCGGCGCTGCTGCCCGGCTCCTCCCCGCTGCTCGACACCCTGGTGGCCAGGGCGACGGCCCGCGACCCCGCGCACCGTCCGGCGGACGCCACCGCGCTGCTGGTCGCCGCCGTCGAGGCGCACCGGATGCTGCCCAGGGAGAGCGGCCCGGTGCCGTCCCTGCCCGTCGGCCCGCCGCACGGCCACGAGCCGGTGGCGCCCGCGCCTCCCGCCCCGGCCAACCACACGCTGATCCAGCCCCGCGCCGACCTGCTCACCGGCCCGGCCGGCGACCGCCCCGAGGCCGCCCCCAGGGCGCGCCGGAGCTCGGGGGCCCGCTGGTTCCTGATCGGGCTGGCCGTGGTGATGGTGATCGCGGTGGGGGTGACCGGCTGGCTGTTCTCGCAGAACACCTCCATCGTGGTGCCCGCCACCCTGGTGGGCAAGAACGTCACGGCCGCCACCGGCGAGGCCAGGCGGAGCGGCTTCACTGTCGAGACGGGCGAGGCCGAGCACGACGAGAAGGTTCCCAAGGGGATCGTGCTGCGCACCGAGCCCGTGGCGGGCACCGAGGTCGAGCCGCAGAGCAAGCTGATCCTCATCGCCTCGGCCGGCCCCAAGCGGGTGGCGGTGCCCAACGTGGTGGGCATGACCGACCCGCAGGCCAGGAGCGAGCTGGCGAAGTTCTCCCTCCGCGTCGACGACGTCAGGAAGCAGGCCAGCGAGACCGTGCCGCGCGGCCAGGTGATGCGGACCGTCCCCGCCGTGGGAAACCCGGTCAAGGAGAACAGCAAGGTCGACCTGGTCGTGAGCGCGGGCCTGGTCATGCCGGACATCAGGGGCATGCCCCGCGACCAGGCCGACGCGGTGCTGCGCGGGGCCGGGTTCGTCCCCGAGTTCGTCGAGCAGACCGACTCCGCCCAGCCGTGCACCGTCATCGCCCAGGACCCGCAGCCCAAGGCCGAGGTCGACCGGGGTGCCGTGGTCCGGCTGACCCTGTCGCAGTGCGGCGGCGACTGGCGCTGGCCCTGGGAGCGCGAGGGCGAGCCCCCGCCCGGCGACGACCAGAAGATCGTGGTGGTCCCGAACATCGTGTTCAAGGACTACCGCGCGGCGAGAGACGAGCTGCGCGCCGCGGGGGTCACGGTGAAGCTGAGGCGCACCCTGGGCAAGGGCAGGGTGCTCGCCCAGATCCCGGCGGGCGGCCAGGCGGTCCCGCCGGGCACCGAGGTCACCATCTGGTACTGACACTCCGGTGCCGGCGCGGGTCAGCCCCCGGTGAGGAAGCCGTGCAGGCGGATCCGGGCCAGGCCGCCGTCGGGGTGGATGTCCACCCTGGCGTACGCGGCCGCGGGCGCGTCCCGGACGCGGAAGCGGTGCCGGGTGTCGGGCAGCAGGCGGGTCCTGGGCAGCAGCGGGAACCAGGTGGTGCCGTCCGCGCTGCCCGTGACGGAGACCTCGGCGGGGGCGTTGAACACCAGGTTGGTGGTGTCGATCTCGGCGAGGCTGACGACGCCGGAGCCCGCCAGGCGGATCACCAGCCAGTCGTTGCCGTCGTCGCGGCGGCGGGCGGTCTCCCAGCCCTCGGCCTGGTGGCGGGCGAGACCGGGTGAGATGGCGTTGTTGGGCGAGGAGTAGAACTCGTTGGAGCAGGCGACGACGAGCGCGCCGTTCTCCAGGGCGGCCAGGTCCAGGCCGAGCCCCTCGTACAGGGACAGGTCGGGCCTGACCTCGCCGTGCACCCGCAGGCGGGCGATCCCCCCGTCGGGGAACATGTTCAGCCGTACGTGCGTGAAACGGCGCTCGCCGGAGACCGCGAAGAGGTGTTCGGCGTCCCCTTTGAGGTCACTCCTGGGAACGATCTCCGTCCAGCCGGCCGCCTCCAGCTCGGCGACCGTGGGGTAGCCCTCGACCTCGACGGCCTCGACGGAGGCGTACGGCGGGTAGTTGCCCTTGAACCAGGCGGTGTCGATCACGACGCCCCTGACCACGCCGGGCATGCCGAGCCTGACCAGGGCCCAGTCGTGGCCGGGCTCGCGGCGCCTGCGGGTCTCCCAGCCGTCGTAGACCTGGCCCTTGGCCCCGAAGGTGTGCGGCGCGAAGCCGGGGCGGCCCGGCCTGATGAGGCTCTCCTTCTCGGCGAAGGACTCGTCGTTGGCGGCGACGACCGAGCCGCCGAGGGTGCGCAGGGCGAGGTCGGGCAGCGCGGTGAACCCCGCCGGGGACTCGGTCGTGAACTCGGTCGGGGATCCGGTGGTGAACTCGGTCGTGAATTCGGTCAAGGAGAGAGCCTTTCTCGCGGGGAGCCGTCCCGGCCGCCGGGGCCGTTCCACAGGGTCGTCGCACGGACCGGAACCGTTCCGGCCGGATCGTCCCGCCAGGGCCGTCCAGAGGTCCGCGGGGTCGGCGGGGTCGGCGGGCCTACAGGAGGACGCCCCGGGGATCCCTACCCACGGCCCGGCCGCGCAGCCACGTCGTGCGCACCTCCCCCAGCAGCGTCCTGCCGTGGTAGGGCGTGACCGGGTTCCTGTGGTGCAGGGCGGAGACGTCCACGGTGTGGACGGCGCCGGCGTCGAAGGCGACCAGGTCGGCGTCCGCGCCCACGGCGATGGCTCCCTTGCCGCGCAGCCCGGCCAGCTCGGCCGGGTTCCCCGCCATCCAGCGCACGACGTCGCCCAGGCCGTGCCCGCGCCGTACCGCCTCGGTCCAGACGGCGGTGAGGCCCAGCTGGAGGGAGGAGATCCCGCCCCAGGCGGCGGCGAAGTCGGGCACCTTCAGGTCGGGGGTGGAGGGCGAGTGGTCGGAGACGACGCAGCCGAGCACCCCGTCGGCGAGACCGCGCCAGAGCTCGTCGCGGTTGGCCGCGGAGCGGATCGGCGGGCAGCACTTGAACTGGGTGGCCCCCTCGGGCACCTCCTCGGCCGTCAGCGTGAGGTAGTGCGGGCAGGTCTCCGCGGTGAGCCTCACCCCCTCCCGCCGGGCCCTCGCCAGCGGTTCCAGGCACAACGCGGACGACACGTGCAGGATGTGCGCCCGCACCCCGGTCTCCCCCGCCAGCGCGGCGACCCGTTCGACGGCGCGGCGTTCGGACTCCCCCGGCCGGGAGCCGAGGAACTCCGGGTATCCCGGCCCCCCGGGATCGGCGAGCAGCGCGGGGTCCTCGGCGTGGACGACCAGCAGGCCGTCGAAGGAGGCGATCTCCGTCATCGCGGCCCGCAGCCCGGCCTCGTCCAGCGGCGGGAACTCGTCCACGCCCGACGGGGACAGGAAGCACTTGAACCCGCGCACGCCCGCCTCGTGCAGCGGTCGCAGGTCCCCGGCGTTGCCGGGGACCGCCCCGCCCCAGAAGGCGACGTCCACCGCGCACTGCCCGTCCGCGGCCCGCCTCTTCACCTCCAGGGCGTCCGTGTCCACGGTCGGCGGCAGCGAGTTGAGCGGCATGTCCACGATCGTGGTCACCCCGCCCGCCGCGGCCGCCCGGGTGGCGGAGGCGAACCCCTCCCAGTGGGTACGGCCGGGCTCGTTGACGTGCACGTGGGTGTCGACCAGGCCGGGCAGCAGCGCGACGTCGCCGAGGTCGACCCGCTCGGCGGCCTCCGGCCAGGCGTCGTGGGCGTACACCCCGACGATCCTCCCGTCCCGTACGGCGACCACCGCCGGTCCCTCTCCCCCGGGCAGCACGACCCTGCGGGACCGGATGACCAGATCCGGTACGTTCTCGGCCTTCGCGCTCACAGGTGCCTCTCCGCGACCCTGCGGGCGAGCCGCTCCAGCAGCGGGCCCGCCTGGGACATGCACACGGCCGGGTCGGGCTCGATGTCGGTGAGGGCGTAGGCGGCCGTGATGCCCGCCGCGTTCAGCTCCTCGTCGCCGAGGCTGCGGCGCCCGCAGACCGCGACGACCGGGACCCCGGCCTTGGCCGCGGCGCTCGCGACCCCCGCGGGCGCCTTGCCGCGCAGCGTCTGCTCGTCGAGCGAGCCCTCACCGGTGACGACGAGGCGCGCGCCCTCCAGCCGGTCGCGGAAGCCGAGCAGTTCCAGGAGGTAGTCGATGCCGGGGCGGAAGTCGGCCGCCAGGAAGGCGAGCGCGGCGAAGCCCACTCCCCCGGCGGCGCCCGCGCCCGGCTGTCCCGCCACGCCCATCGAGCGGACGACGCCGTCGTGCTCGATGGCCCCGACCAGGCCGTGGGTGTGCGCGGCGACGGCGGCGAGCCGGGCGAGGGCCCGGTCGAGCAGCTTCACGTCGTCGGGACTCGCGCCCTTCTGCGGCCCGTACACGGCGGCGGCGCCGTGCGGGCCGAGCAGCGGGTTGTCCACGTCGCCCGCGACCACGAACTCGACCCCGTCGATCGGGAGGAGCCCGGAGGTGTCGATCCTCTCCAGGTCGCGCAGGGCCGCTCCCCCGAAGGGCAGGTCCTTCCCTTCGGCGTCCAGGAAGCGGACGCCGAGCGCCCGCATCATGCCCGTGCCGCCGTCGGTGCAGGCGCTGCCGCCGAGACCGAGCACGACCCGCCGGGCCCCGCGCCGTACGGCGTGGGCGACCAGCTCGCCGGTGCCGTGGCTGGTCGCGGTGAGCGGGGCCAGCTCGACGCCCTCGTGCGCGGGGGACCCCGCCGGGGCGGCGGGCCCGGAGGCGACCGGCAGCCGCCGCAGGCCGGACGCCTCGGCCAGCTCGACGACCGCCGTCGGCACGTCCCCTCCCGGGGAGCCGTCCCGTGGCGGGGAGGCGTCGCGCCAGGCGTAGGAGGCGAGGACCGGTTCGCCGACGGGGCCGGTGACCTCGACCTCGACGCGGGTGAACCCGCAGGCCACGACGGCGTCCACGGTGCCGTCGCCGCCGTCGGCCACCGGCAGCGCGACCGTGGCGACGCCGGGCCCGAGGCCCGCCGCGACCCGCGCGGCGACCTCGGCGCCGGTCAGCGAGCCCTTGAACTTGTCCGGGGCGATCACGACGTGTCCCGACGACTCAGACAACCCTGCTCCCTGGTGACGGATGGGCGGCACGCGTCCCCGGCCGGTGCGAGCGGACGGGAGGCGGATGCCGGAACCCGGTGAGACGGAGCACCATCTTGACATCCACCCCCGGACGCACCGGACGCCCGGTCCCTCGCCCCGGAACTCCCGGACGCCGGGTTCCCCCTGAGCTTCCCGGACTTCCCGGACTTCCCGGGCTTCCCGGTCGGCCTGTCCTCTCCGGCGGGACCTCCGGGCCGCCGCGCGGGAGGGTCAAGAGATCCCGAAGCCCTGCTCCGCGGCCAGGCGCATGAGGCGGCGGTGCGCCTCGCCTCCGGCGCGGCCGAGCTCGTCCTGGGCGACGGTACGCAGCTCGTCGTCCTCGACCACGGTCCGGCCGCCGACCAGCAGCCGGGCCAGCGAGGGCTGCCGGGTGCCGAAGACCAGGGCGCAGACCGGGTCGGCGACCGCGGAGGCGAAGGCCCCGGTGCGCCAGAGGGCGATGTCGGCGAGCTTCCCGGCCTCCAGGGAGCCGAGCTCCTCCTGGCGGCCCAGGTTCCTCGCCCCGCCGAGGGTGGCGATCTCCAGGGCCTGCCGGGCGGTGAGCGCGGTGGGCCCGTACCTGGCCCGCTGGAACAGCAGGGCCTGCCGCATCTCGCCGGAGAGCGAGGTCAGCTCGGCGGAGGCGCTGCCGTCCACCCCCAGGCCGACGTTCGCGCCCCGGTGGAGCATCTCGGAGACACGGGCGATCCCGGCGCCGAGACGGCCGTTGGAGCTGGGGCAGTGCGCCGAACCCGTCCCGGTCTGGGCGAAGACGTCGATGTCGCCGTCGCTCAGGTGGACGGCGTGGGCGAACCACACGTCCGGGCCGAGCCAGCCGAGCTTCTCCATGTAGTCGACCGGGCGCTGCCCGACCTGCCGCAGGCAGTGCTCCTCCTCGTCGAGGGTCTCGGCGAGGTGGGTGTGCAGCCGTACCCCCTTGGACCTGGCCAGCGCGGCGGCCTCGGTCATCAGGTCGGCGCTGACGGAGAACGGCGAGCAGGGGGCGACCGCGACGCGGAGCATCGAGGAGAAGGACGGGTCGTGGTAGGTGTCGACGGCCTCGGCCGTCGCGTCCAGGATCTCGTCGAGCCGCTCGACCACGACGTCCGGCGGCAGGCCGCCCTGCGACCTCCCCCGGTCCATCGAGCCCCGGGCGGGGTGGAAGCGCAGGCCGACCTCGCGGGCCGCCTCGATCTCCGCGGCGAACAGGTCCCCGCGCCCCTTGGGGAAGATGTAGTGGTGGTCGCTGGAGGTGGTGCAGCCCGACAGGGCCAGATGGCCCAGCCCCGCGCCCGCCGCCCCCCTGACGACCTCGGCGTCCATCGCGGCCCACACCTGGTAGAGCGCCGTCAGCCACTCGAACAGGGTGGCGTCCTGGGCGAGCCCCTGGGAGGCCCACTGGTAGAGGTGGTGGTGGGTGTTGACCAGGCCGGGGGTGGCCAGGCAGCCGGTGCCGTCGATCCTGGCCGCTCCCGGGACCTCCGGCGCCGGGCCCGCGCCCACGGCCGCGATCCTGTCGCCCTCGACGTGGATGTGCCCCGAGGCGATCTCCGGGCCCACGACCGGGGCGATGTGAACGTTCTCGATCAGGATGGAACTCATGAAGCCTCCGCCTTTCGCGCCGCGGCGAGGCGTACGGCGTCGAGGATCTTCTCGTAGCCGGTGCACCGGCACAGGTTGCCCGCCAGGGCCTCGCGGATCTCCGCGTCGGACGGCCGCGCGACCCGTTCGAGCAGGTCGTGGGCCTGGACGAGGAGGCCGGGGGTGCAGAAGCCGCACTGGACGGCGCCGCACTCGACGAAGGCCTCCTGGATCGGGTCGAGCCGGTCGCCGTCGGCGAGCCCCTCGACGGTGCGGACCTGGCGCCCCTCGGCCTGCCCGGCGGCGACCAGGCACGCGCAGACGGGGACCCCGTCGAGGTAGACCGTGCAGGAGCCGCACTCGCCCTGCTCGCACGCGTTCTTGGAACCCGGCAGGCCGACCCGCTCGCGCAGCACGTACAGGAGGCTCTCGCCCTCCCAGACGTCGTCGGCGGTCTCCGTGCGGCCGTTGACGGTGAAGGTGACGCGCATCATCCGGCCCTCCTCTCGAAGTGTCCGGAGCGGAACTCGTTCCACGCCCAGGTGAGGGTGCGCCGCGCCATCACCGCGACGGCGTGGCGCCGGTATCCGGCGGTGCCGCGCACGTCGTCGATCGGCGAGGCGGCCTCGGCGGCCAGCTCGCCGAACCGGCCGAGCACCGCGGGGTCGAGCCGCGCCTCCCAGTCGAGCTCGGCGGCGAGGAACTCCTCGGCGGCGACGGCGCGGCGGGGGGTGGGAGCGGCCGAGCCGATGCCGGTGCCGACCCGGCGCTCGCCGGGACGGAGCGCGATCGCGAACGAGCAGACCGCGATCACCATCGCGTTGCGGGTGCCGACCTTGGAGAAGTACTCGGGTCCGCTCGCGGGGCTCATCCAGAAGGCCCGGATCAGCTCGTCGGCCTCCAGCGCGCTGCGCTTGACCCCGAGGTAGAAGTCCGCGGCCGGGATCATCCGCACGCCCCGGGCCGCGGACTCGACCTCGACGACCGCGTCCCCTGCCAGCAGCGGCGGGTGGCTGTCCCCGGCGGGCGAGGCCGCTCCGAGGTTGCCCCCCACGGTGCCCCGGTTGCGGATCTGCGGCGAGCCGACCGTGCGGGAGGCCTGAGCCAGGCCGGGCAGCCGGTCGCCCAGCTCGGCGATGAGCCGGGCGTACGTCACCCCCGCGCCGACCCTGAGCCTGCCGTCCGGCTCCTCGCTCCACCCGGCGAGCTCGGCGACCCGGTTCAGGTCGAGCAGCGCGCCGGGCCGCCGCACGTCGAAGTTGAGCTCGACCATCATGTCGGTGCCGCCCTGGATGGGTACCGCGTCCGGCCGGTCGGCCCTGGCGGCGAGTGCCTCCGCCCACGTGGCGGGTCGCAGGAAGTCCATGGTCCTCACTCCCACGCGAAGCGGGCGTCGGGGGCGTCGTCGCGCAGCACGCCGCCCTCGATCAGCCCGTAGGGACGGTCGGCCGCGTGGAACACCTCGTTGGGGTTGTCCAGCCCGAACGGGGTGAGGTCGACCAGGAAGTGGTGCTTGTTCGGCATCGCCAGGCGCACCTCGCAGACCTCCTCGCGGGCGTTCAGCACCCGCTCGCCCATCGCGTAGAGCGTCTGCTGCAGCGACAGGCTGTAGGTCTCGGCGAACGCCCCGAGCAGGTGGCGGCGCACCTCGTCGTACGACTCCCCGTACGCCGTCCCCGAGGAGACCGAGGAGACCGAGGAGATCGCGCCGGGCAGGTGCCGCCAGCGGGCCGAGACGGCGGTGGCGAGGACGCGGTCCTTGGTGGGCGGGAGGGTGGTGTACTCGTCCTCGACGAAACCGGAGAACTCCGAGTCGGTCGAGTTGAGCACCACCAGGTCCCTCAGCCCGGAGACCACGGTGGTGGTGCCGTCGCGGTCGTGGTGGACGGCGCAGGTGCGCGTCTCCCGGCCGGAGCGGACGAAGGAGTGCCGCCCGCGCTCCCTCGCGACGTCGTCGGGCACCGGGATGCGGTCCCAGAAGTGCTCCTCGACCTCCACGCGGGCGTGGTGGACGGCAGGCTGCGACTCCACGTAGTGGCGGGCCAGCAGGATCGCGAAGTCCTCGATCTCGGCCACGCCGTACTTCCTGGCGAAGGCGTAGACGGTGTTCTTCTGCGTGTCGGTCGGCAGGACCGCGGCGTTGTCCCCGGTGAGGTGGACCGCCTCCATGTCGCCGGACAGCGCCGAGCCGACGGTGACGTCCTTGAGGTGGTGGACGCCGCCGTCCCTGACGACGCGGACCAGGCGGGTCTCCGCCTTGCCGTAGCGGTTGGGGCCGAGAACGACGGGCATGCTTAGCTCCCTCGGTACGTCGAGTAGGCGAACGGGCTGAGCAGCAGGGGCACGTGGTGGTGCTCGGCCGGGTCCGTGACGGTGAAGTCGATCGACACCCTGGGATAGAAGGCCTTCACCGCGCGGGCCGCGAAGTAGCCGCCGGTGTCGAAGACCAGGCGGTGCTCGCCCGCCCCGCAGGTCCATCCCGCGATCCGCCCGTCGGCGTCGGTGACCCCCTCGGCGAGCACCTCGCCGCCCCTCCCCGTGCCGTCCGGGCTTCCCGGTCTCTCCAGGCGTACGGCGACCCCGGCCGCGGGCCTGCCCAGGGCGGCGTCCAGCACGTGGGTGGACAGGCTCATCGGGCGGCTCCCAGGAGTTTCGCCAGCCGCAGACGGGTGATCTTCGCGAGTTCGGCCCTGACGACGTCCCGTTCGGTGTCCTCGTCGTTGCCGAGCCGTTCCGTGAGACGGGCCAGCATCTCCTCCGCCGACAGGCCGGTGGCGCAGATCAGGTAGACGTGGCCGAAGCGGCGCTCGTAGGCGCGGTTGCCCTCCGCCAGCCGGTCGAGGACCTCCCGTCCGGCCGTGTCGACCCCCGCCTGCTCCCCGCGCGACCAGGCCGCCTCCCTCGCCGAGTGTCCCTCCGGGGGCTCCGGGTGCCCCTCCGGACGCCGTTCCCGGCGGCCGGGCGGCCCGGAACCCGCCGCCGGGCCGTTCTCCCCGGGCGGCTCGCCGATCCGGGGGTGGGCGGCCAGCGCCTCGCCGACACCGGACCAGTCCAGCTCCCGTACGGCGGCCTCCGCCACCTCGGCCAGCCGGTCGAGGTCTCGGTAGGGGCGCAGCGCGGCCACCTCCCGGGCGAAGGCGCGGGAGGCGCAGCAGGCCAGCAGCCCGGCCTCGGCCTCCTCGGCGCCCAGCGCGTTGAACGCGGCCAGTCCCGAGAGCGGCGGCGCGGAGTTCCCCTTAGGCATGTGAGCAGTACACACACCCCCACCGTGCGCGGTCCAGCGCCACGAAGCGCAAAGTGAGCCATGATTTGCCCCAGATTTTCGTAACATGCTCCAAACTCACCGGACGGCGGGTGATTCGGGAGCGACGGCGCCGGGTGACGGCGGGCAACGGCGAGCGGCGGGAACACCGGCCGGCGGTGCTCGGTGGCCCCCCTGGGCGGCGCCTAAAATGGTGGCACTATGACCTCACACTCCCCCATCGGCGGCCACGTCTCCGTCACCGGCGGTCTCGCCAAGGGCGGGCTGCGCTACGCCGCGGACATCGGCGCCGAGATGATCCAGGTGTTCGTCACCAACCCCCGAGGCTGGGCGCTCGCCGCGGGTGACCCCGCCCAGGACGCCGCCCTGCGCGAATCGGGCACGCTGTCCTTCGTGCACGCCTCCTACCTCGTCAACATGGGTTCCCCGAGCCCCGAGACGCTGGAGAAGTCGGTGGCCACCGTGCGCCACAACCTGCTGCGCGCCCACGCGATCGGCGCGAAGGGAGTGGTCGTCCACACGGGGTCGGCGGTGAGCCAGCCCCGTGACGCCGCCCTGCGCCAGCTGCACGAGCACCTCCTGCCGCTCCTGGAGGAGATCCCCGACGACGGGCCCGACCTGCTGCTGGAGTCGATGGCCGGGCAGGGCGGGGTGCTCTGCGCGACCGTCCAGGACCTGGAGCCCTATCTGGAGGCCCTCGACTGGCACCCGAAGGCGGGCGTCTGCTTCGACACCTGCCACGTCTTCTCCGCCGGGCACGACCTGTCGACCTCCGAGGGCGTCAAGGAGACCCTGGACGCCCTGCACGCGGTCGCCCCGGGGCGGCTCAAGCTGGTCCACGCCAACGACTCCAAGGACCCGAGCGGCTCCAGGAGGGACCGGCACGAGAACATCGGCGCCGGCCACATCGGCTCCGCCCCCTTCGCCGAGATGATGCGCCACCCCGCGATGGCGGGGGTGCCGTTCTGCATCGAGACGCCGGGCGGGGCCGAGAAGCACCGCGAGGACGTCGAGGCGCTCAAGAAGCTTCGCGACACCTGATCCGGCGACCGGCTGCCTGCCGGTGGTCACCGGCAGGCAGGGCCCGCGTCCCCCTGAGACCGCGAGGTCGGACGGGACGCCCGTCCTCGTGATCCGGCCGCCCCCGTGTGGCCGGATCACGGTCCGGCCGCTGGCTAACGCGGGCGTCCCGTCACATCGGAGATCGGCGGCCCCTCCCCCTCCGGCCAAGGACCCGGCGGCCGAGTGACCGGATGTCTCCGGCTCTCGACGGTCACCCGGTGTCCGCGCGTCAGGCCTTTGCGAGCCTCGCGGCTCCGTGTCCCCCCTGACGCGGCGGGTCTCGCTCTCCGATGAGGGAACACTAGAGGCGCGTCCAGACGAGTGAGCGGCGCTTTCCCTCCAGCGCGATTAACGGTTCGTAGTTGTCGATGTGCGGAGAGTGGCGACACGACGAACGGCGGCCGGCGGACGACGAACGGTCGATCGGGGGCTTCCGGGACCCACGAGACCACCGGTGAGGAAGCGCACGGGTGTTACCCGCGAGACGCGTGCGGCGAGCGGGATCCGGGTTCGGAAATCCGGCAACGGCAGGCAGGCGTCCCAGGCGGGGCCCCGCGACGCCGTCAGGCATGGCCGGGCCCGGCGGCCCGGGGGTGGGCGTGCCGGTGTCCTCCCGGGCGTGAATCGCCGCACGGGGGCGTAGGAGGGCCCGAGGGGTTTCCTGTACGGCGAGGTCAACGGCCCCGGCCACAGGGCGGTCGTACGGCTCCGAGAGAGGCGGGGAACGGCCGCGGGACCCCTGGGAGCGCGCGGCCCGCCGGCGCGGCCGGAAGAACGCACGGCCCATCGGAGAAAGCCCGGCAGAGAACCCGGCGCGGGGGCGCGGCGGGGAGAGCGGAAGGCCCGGCGGGAAAGGGGAAAGCCCGGCGGGGAAAGGGGACTCGGGAGGACCCCGGACCCCGGGCCCCGGGGAAGGGGCGCCGCTAGCGGAGGGCGGCGGAGGGCAGGGACCTGCCCCGGGCCGCCCCGGGGACGGCCGGGCGGTCGCGGAACTGGCGGACGAGCCGCTCGCGGACCTGGCGGGTGTGGCGGCGGCTGACCGGGAGCGTCTCGGTGCCGACCCTGAGCATCACCCGCCCGCCGTCGAAGCGCAGCTCGCTCACGTGCCGCACCGAGACGAGCGTGCTGCGGTGCACCCTGATGAACCCCGATCCGGCCCAGCGCCGCTCCAGGGCGGCGAGCGGCATGCGGACCAGGTAGCTGCCCTCGTCGGTGTGCAGCCGGACGTAGTCGCCCTGCGCCTCGGCGAACCAGACGGCCTGCTGCGGCACGAACCTCGTCCGCCCGGCGAGCTCGACCGGGATGACGTCCTCGGGCACCGGGTCGGCCGCCGCGGGGGTCATCGCCTCCAGGCGGCGTACCGCCTCGGCCAGCCGGTCGGCCCTGAGCGGCTTGAGCAGGTAGTCGACCGCCTCCAGCTCGAAGGCCTGCACCGCGCACTCCTCGTGGGCGGTGACGAAGACCAGCCGGGGCGGGTTGGGGAAGCCCGCGACGAGCCTGGCCAGGTCGAGGCCGTCGAGGCCGGGCATCCGGATGTCGAGGAAGACCCCGTCCAGCCGCTCGCCCGCACCGACCATCTGGACCATGTCCTGGAGCGCGGTGACGCCGCCCACGGCGGTGGAGACGTGCTCGATCCGGGGGTCCTGGCGGAGGAGGTAGGCGATCTCCTCAAGAGCGGGGACCTCGTCGTCAACGGCCAGGACTCGCAACATGACCCTACGCTGCCCCCTCGACCACATCCGCCGCAAGCTTCATCGCGACTTCAGGTAATACTTTGACTACAAGTAGCTATTGGCGAGGGAGCTTGGGCACGCGGAGCCTCATCGTGGTGCCCGCGTTCGGGGCACTCTCCACGACCAGGCCGTAGTCCTCGCCGTAGATCTGCCGGAACCGCACGTCCACCCCGGCCAGCCCGACCCCCTCCTCGTCGTCCCCGTGCGGGCCCACCCGCGAGGCCGGGCGTGAGGAGCCGCCGTCGAGGAGCAGCCGGGTCCGCTCGGGGGACATGCCCGGGCCGTCGTCCTCCACGCTGATGTGCGCCTCGGGACCGGCGTCGCTGACCACCACCCGCACCTCACCGCGGCGTCCCGCCGCGGCCACCCCGTGCCTGACGGCGTTCTCCACCAGGGGCTGCAGGCACAGGAACGGGACGGGCAGCGACAGCACCTCCGGCGCGACCCGGAGGGTGACGCGCAGCCGGTCGCCGAACCTGGCACGTTCCAGGAGCAGGTAGCGGTCCACGCAGTGCACCTCCTCGGCGAGGGTGGTGAAGTCGCGGGCCCGGCGCAGCGCGTACCGGTTGAAGTCGGCGAACTCCACCAGCAGCTCCCGCGCCCGGTCGGGGTCGGTGCGGACGAAGGAGGCGATGGTGGTCAGCGCGTTGTAGACGAAGTGCGGGGACATCTGGGCGCGCAGCGCCCGCATCTCGGCCGCCATCGTCCGCCGCCGCGAGGAGTCGACCTCGGCGAGCTCCAGCTGCCCCGAGACCCACCGGCCGACCTCGGTGACGGTCCGCACCAGCGCCGTACTCACCACGGTGTCGTACGCGGCCAGCGCGCCGACCACCCGCCCGTCGACGGTGAGCGGCACGACGACGGCGCCACGGACGGCACAGCCTGGCGTGTCGCAGGCCAGTTCCTCCGCGGCCATCACGCGCGGGCGGGCGGAGGCGAGGACCGCACGGGCGTGCTCGGCCGCGTGCTCGCGGTGGCAGCCCGCCGCGCCGTCCCAGGCGAGCAGCCCGCCGGAGTCGACGACCGCGATGGCGCCGGTGCCCAGCAGGGCGCGCAGGTGGCGGACCGCCTTGCGGGCGGACTCGCGGGTGAGCCCGGCCCGCAGCGAGGGGGCCGCCATCGCCGCGATGTGCAGGGTGAGGAAGGTGGCCTCGTCCGTCAGGCCGCCGGAACGGTCCGGACGCTCCCGCCGCGAGCGCGGAAGGAGGAATCCGAGGAGGACGCTGAGGGCGCAGAGCAGCGCCCAGCCGGTCGTCGACATGCGGGAAACCGTAGTCAACACACCCCTCTGATCAGGGAAGAACGCCGATCACGGCGGGCCTTCGCCCGCTTCCTCCTGATAGGAGTAGCGCTGCTCGCGCCAGGGGTCGGCGATGTTGTGGTAGCCGCGCTCCTCCCAGAAGCCGCGTCTGTCCTCCACCAGGTACTCCACGGCGCGGACCCACTTGACGCTCTTCCAGGCGTACAGGTGCGGGACGATCATCCGCACCGGGAACCCGCGCTCCGGGGAGATGGGCTTCTCGTCGAACTCCAGCGCGAACATGGTCTGGGAGCGGACGAAGTCGCTCAGCCGGACGTTGGCGCTGTAGCCGTACTCACCCCAGATCATCACGTGCTTCACGTCGGGCGCGGGCGGGGCGATCGCCATCAGCGTCTCCGTGGACACCCCGCTCCACTCGTTGCCCATGATCGAGAACTTGGTGACGCAGTGGAAGTCGGCCACGATCGTGGTGCGCGGCAGCTCGGAGAACTGGGGCCAGGTGAAGCGGTGCTGCTCGCCCGAGGCGGTCGCCCCCATGACGTGCAGCTGCCAGGTCGCCGGGCGGAACGTGGGCACCCTGCCGTAGTGGATCACCGGCCTGCCCCGTGGGACGTACTGACCAGGGGGCAGGCGAGGCTCCTCCGGCGATTCGGACTGCTCCACCGTCACTCCCCTCGCCGTTTCCCCGCTGGCACGGGGTAATCCTGCCACCACCGGTTTCCCGCCACCTCGGTGGCCACCGCATTGCCCCCTTCCCCGCCCCGCCGCCGGGTCACGGGAGAGCGCGTTCTCGTCGTGCGCTATCATTTGCGGCTATGCGCACCGCGTTCTGGTTTTGGTATGGCGACGGACCCTTAGGTCGGACCGTTCGCCACCAGATGCTGCGCTGACAGCCTGGCGAACGAAAGGCCCCGGGTCCGGTTTTCGGACCCGGGGCCTTTCGCGTTTTCCGGCCCCTGTCAAGAACGCCACAACCAACGAGAACCATCGGAGTCCGCCGGGATCGGCGGGCTCCGGCGGGAAGATCGAGAGGCAGAGAAATGGTCATCGTCATGGGTCCCGGCGCCACCCGGGAGGACGTCGAGGCGATCGTGGAGATCATCGGCGCGGCGGGCGGCGAGGCGTTCGTCAGCCGGGGCGTGAGCCGCACGATCATCGGCCTGGTCGGCGACATCGCCCAGTTCGCCACCCTCGACCTGCGCGGGATGCCGGGCGTGGCCGACGTGATGCGGGTGAGCGCGCCGTACAAGCTGGTGAGCCGCGACAACCATCCCGAGCGCTCCACCGTGCGCGTCGGCGGCGTGCCGATCGGCCCGGACACGGTCACCCTGATCGCCGGGCCGTGCGCCGTGGAGACCCCCGGGCAGACCCTGGAGGCCGCCCTGATGGCGAAGGCGGCCGGGGCCACCCTGCTGCGCGGCGGCGCCTACAAGCCCCGCACCTCCCCGTACGCCTTCCAGGGGCTCGGCGAGGCGGGCCTGCGCATCCTCGCGGACGTGCGCGAGGAGACCGGGCTGCCCATCGTCACCGAGGTCGTCGACGCCGACGACGTGGAGCTGGTGGCCTCCTACGCCGACATGCTCCAGGTCGGCACCCGCAACGCGCAGAACTTCGCGCTGCTGCAGGCCGTCGGCGCCTCCGGCAAGCCGGTGATGCTCAAGCGCGGGATGAGCGCCACCATCGAGGAGTGGCTGATGGCCGCCGAGTACGTCGCCCAGCGCGGCAACCTCGACATCGTGCTGTGCGAGCGCGGCATCCGCACCTTCGAGACCGCCACCCGCAACACCCTGGACGTCTCGGCGGTGCCGCTCGCCCAGCGGCTGTCGCACCTGCCGGTGATCGTCGACCCGTCCCACTCCGGCGGCCACCGCGACCTGGTCCTGCCGCTCACCCGCGCGGCCGTCGCGGCCGGGGCCGACGGCGTGATCATCGACGTCCACCCGCACCCCGAGCAGGCCCTCTGCGACGGCCCGCAGGCGCTCGTCCACGGCGACCTGGAGGAGCTCGCCCGGGTGATGGAGCTCTTCCCGCCGCTGCTGGGCAAGGTCGCCGCCGGTGACCTCCTGGCCCCCGCCTGACACCTCCCGGCCCTCCCGGCCTCCCTGCCCTCTCGGCCTCTCGGCCTCTCGGCCGTGACGCTCCCGGGAGCCTGCCCGGCCGGGACCTCCTGACCCCTCGGGTGCGCCCGGGGGGATCAGGCGTCGATCTTGTACTCCTGCAGGGAACCGGCGAGCTGGACGGCGAGCTCCTCGGCGTCGAGGCGGCGCTCGATCTTCTTCAGGTCGGCGACCTTCGCGGCGGTCTCGGCCTTGCGGGGGGCCAGGAGCGTGCAGCAGTCCTCGTCGGGCAGCTCGGAGATCGCCAGGGTGCCGATGCGGCGGGCCTCGGCCATGATCTCGGTCTTGTCGAGACCGATGAGGGGACGCAGGATCGGCATGTCGACGGCGTCGTCCTGGGCGGTGATGTTCTGCAGGGTCTGCGAGGAGACCTGTCCCAGGGAGTCGCCGGTGACCAGGGCCCCGGCGCGCAGACGGCGGGCGACCTCCTCGCCGGTCTTCAGCATCAGCCGCCGCTGGGTGATGATCGCGAGGCGCTCCTGCCCCGAGGCCTTGATCGACTGCTGGGCCTTGCCGAACGGGACGACCCACAGCCGTGACCCGCCCTGGAACTTGTCCAGCGCCCTGACCAGGGCGTACGCCTTGTAGATGGACTCGGAGGTGGTGAAGGGGATGCCGGAGAAGTGCAGGAAGTCGACCCGCAGGCCACGGCGCATCATCCGGTAGGCGGCCACCGGGGAGTCGATGCCGCCCGACATCAGCACCAGGCCCCTGCCGCTGGTGCCGACCGGCAGCCCGCCCTGGCCCGGCTGCCCGCCGGTGAAGACGAACGCCTCGTCGCGGTCGACCTCGATGGAGACCACCAGCTCGGGGTTCTTCAGGTCGACCGGCAGGCCGTAGATGTCGTTGAGCTCGCCGCCGACCGAGCGGTCCAGCTGCATCGAGGTGAGCGGGAAGCGCTTGTCGCGGCGGCGGGAGCGCACCGCGAAGGAGACGCCGCGCCTGACGTCGTCGCGGTCGGCCAGCAGCTCGATGGCCGCCTTGGTGATCGCCGAGGGGTCCTTCTCCACCCGCCAGGCGCGGTGGACCCAGACCAGGCCGGGGACGTACGAGACGCGCTCGGCGACCGCGTCGGCGATCTCCGCGCCGCTGCCGTCCGGCAGGAAGAGCGCGATGACACCGTGGCGCTGCCGTACGTCGACCTTGACGCCGACGTCCTTCAGGGCGGCCTTGATGTTGGCCTGCAACCTGCGCTCGAAGAGCTCGCGGTTGTTGCCCTTGAGGACGACCTCGCCCAGTTTGAGCAGAACGCAGGGCTCGCCCAAGGCGGACATGGTCATGGTGCGACCTCCGGTGGAACTTCGAGGGGGACGGGGAGTCGGGAGACGCCGGGAACCCGATTTCGGGGAACCTCGGTCAAGTCTCTCGCGCGCTCACGCAAAGACAACGTCTCGACCTTGTCACTTTAGTCGCGCTCACGACCCGTCGAGGCCCTGCTCGATCGCGTAGCGGACCAGCTCCACCCGATTGTGGAGCTGGAGCTTGTTCAACGTGTTCTGGACGTGGTTCTGCACCGTCCGGTGCGAGAGCACGAGACGCTCGGCGATCTGCTTGTACGACAGGCCCTTGGCGACCAGGCGCAGCACCTCGGTCTCCCGCTCGGTCAGGCGGGGGGTCGCCTCGGGCGCGGGCCTGGCGGCCAGCCTGCGGTACTCCCCCAGGACGAGTCCCGCCAGGCCCGGGGTGAACACCGCGTCGCCCTCGGCGGTGCGCCTGACCGCGTCGAGGAACTCCTCCTTGCTCGCGGATTTCAGGAGATATCCGGACGCGCCCGCCTTGACGGCCTCCAGCACGTCCTCCTGCTCGCCGCTGGCCGACAGCATCAGCACCCTGGGCGGCGGCTCCGACGCGGCGAGCCTCCTGGCCACCTCGACCCCCGGCATGTCGGGCAGTTGCAGGTCGAGCACGACCAGCTCGGGCCGGACCGCCGCGGCCACCCGGACCGCCTGCCGCCCCTCCCCGACCGTCGCCACGACCTCGTACCCGGCCTCGGCCAGGTCCCTGGCCACCCCGTCCCTCCACATCGGGTGGTCGTCCACCACCATCACGCGCATTGGCTCACCTTAAAGCCGTTCTGTCCCACCCTGCCGGTCTTCTTCCCGTCACCCGCCCCGGAGGTCACCCGCCCACGCCACTCGTACACCACTCGTACGCCACTCGCACGCCACGACCGGAAGCCGTCGCGGCCCACCCGGCCCAACCGCCCTAACCCGCCGGAACCGACATCTCGATCTCGGTGCCCCGGCCGGGTCCGGAGATCACGGTGACCGTGCCGCCGAGGTCGGCGATGCGGCCCCTGATGGACTGCGCGACGCCGAGCCGCCCGGCGGCGGCGGCCTCGTCCAGGCGTCCGGGCGCGATGCCGGGCCCCTCGTCCCTGACGGTCACGGTGACCAGCCCGTCCTCGCCCTCGGCGAAGACCCACGCGGGCGCCCGCGCCCCGCAGTGGCGGGCGACGTTGTCCAGGGCGGCCCCGACCGCGGCGGCCATCTCGGCCGCGGTGGCCGCGGGCAGGGTGAGCGGGGTCGCCGGGGCCGAGACGGTGACCGTGGCCGAGCCGTACCTGTGCAGCAGGACGCACAGGTCGGCGGTGCCCAGGGCGGACGTCTCGGGCCTGAGCCTGACCAGCTCGCGCAGCGCGGCCTCCTGCTCGCCCGCGAGCCTGCCCAGCTCGGCCGCCTCGCCGCCGATCTCCTGCCCGCGCCGCTGGACCAGCGCGAGCACCTGGAGTACCGAGTCGTGGATCCCCCGGGCGAGCCGCTCCCGCTCCCGCCCGGCCGCCTCCAGCTCGATCGCCTGCTGCATGCGCTCCTCGGCCTTCTTGGCGAGCCGGGCCACGTGCCCGACGACCACCCCGGCGAGGAAGAGCAGGACGGTGCCGTTGATCGGCAGCATCCCGAGGTCGCCCCCGAGGACGCCGCGCAGCCACAGGTCGGCGAGCGAGACGATCAGCGCGGCCACCGCCCCCAGCCGCCGCCCGCCGTACACCGCCCAGGCGAGCACCGCACCGCCCATCCAGGTGCCGGTGATCGGCAGGCTGCCCTGCTGGTAGATGCCCTGCACGGCCGGAGTGGCGAGCAGGCAGCCCACGGTCACGAGCATGTCGGCGGCGAGCAGGGGCCGGCCGCGGAACTCCCTGATGGAGTAGGCGAAGATCGTCGCCACGGTCCACAGCGCCATGACGCCGATCACCAGCCAGCCGGTCGCCGGGTGGGCGTACCCCCCGGCCCGGACGAGCAGGAGCGCCGCGTACGCGAGGGACGCGACGCGGAAGACCGCCACCGCCCGCCAGAACGGATCCTCGATTCCGGTCACCGGCCACCCTCGCTTTTCGCCGCAAAGGTGACGAACTGCAATAATCCCCTGATTTCCCTCTTACGAGAAACCGGAACATGTCCCACGTAGATCACTTCTCCTATGGCCTGCTCACCCCCGTGCTGGCCTACGTCATGTCGAGCGTCGGATGCATGCTCGGCCTTCTGCTCACCGCCAAGGCCCGCGCGACGACGGGCGCGGCCCGCGCCCGCTGGCTGGCGGGCGGGGCGCTGTCCATCGGCGGCACCGGAATCTGGGTCATGCACTTCGTCGCCATGATGGGCTTCGCCGTCGGCGGTGGCCAGATCCGTTACGACGTTCCGCTGACGGTCGGCTCGGCGGCCCTGGCGGTCGTCATCGTGGGCGCGGGCCTGTTCCTGGTCTCCTACCGGGGGGAGAAGGTGCTCCCGCTGCTGTCCGGGGGCGTACTCACCGGTCTCGGCGTGGCGGGTATGCACTACATCGGGATGTTCGCGATGAACATGTCGGCGCAGGTCTCCTACGACCCGCTGCTGGTCGGGCTCTCGGTGCTGATCGCGATCGCCGCCTCCACGGTGGCGCTCTGGTTCACCCTGCGGGTCAGCGGCGCGCTCGCCACCGGCGGCGCCGCGCTGATCATGGCTCTGGCGGTCTGCGGCATGCACTACACCGGCATGTTCGCCCTCGAGGTACGGCCGCTGATCTCGCTGGCTCCGATCGAGGGGGCCCGGGGCGTCGACTTCATGCTGCCCACACTGGCCCTGGTGAGCCTGCTCACCCTCGGCCTGCTGCTGGCCGTCATCCTGGCGCCGTCGCAGCGGGAGATGGAGACCGACGCCGCCCTGCTGGCCAGGCTGGAGAACCGCCGCGACGAGGACCGGCTCCGCGAGCCGGCCGCCCCCGCCCCGGCCCCCGCGCCGAAGGGCCCGTCACTGTTCGACTCCCGGGAGCGGTGATGTACGGCTTGCGCCCCCGCTGGTGCCTGGTCAAGGCGCAAGCCGTACATGGAGGGGACTCGCGAGCGGCCGCCCTGCCGGGAGGCTAGGGGAGGCCGCTTGCAGAACACTTACCGGGGCCGAGACCCCGGGAGGCTCAGCCGAAGAAGACCTCGGCCTCCTCGTAGCGGCCGGCCGGAACGGTCTTCAGCTCCTTGGTGGCCTCGTCGAGGCCGACCCTGACGATGTCGGTGCCCTGCAGGGCGACCATCTTGCCGAAGTCGCCCTCCTGCACCGCGTCGATGGCCTGCAGGCCGAACCGGGTGGCCAGCACCCGGTCGAAGGCCGTGGGGGTGCCGCCGCGCTGGATGTGGCCGAGCACGGTGGTGCGGGCCTCCTTGCCGGTGCGCTTCTCGATCTCCTTGGCGAGGTTCTCGCCGATGCCGCCGAGCCGGACGTGGCCGAAGGCGTCGAGCTCGCCCGCCTGCAGCGCCATCTGGCCCTCGACCGGGTGCGCGCCCTCGGCCACGACGATGATCGGCGCGTACTTCGTCTTGAAGCGGGACTCGACGTAGGCGCAGACCTTGTCGATGTCGAAGGGCTTCTCCGGGATGAGGATGACGTTGGCGCCGCCCGCCATTCCGGCGTGCAGGGCGATCCAGCCCGCGTGGCGGCCCATGACCTCGCAGATCAGCGCGCGGTGGTGGGACTCGGCGGTGGTGTGCAGGCGGTCGATCGCCTCGACGGCGATGTTGACGGCCGTGTCGAAGCCGAAGGTGTAGTCGGTCGCGTTGAGGTCGTTGTCGATCGTCTTGGGCACGCCGACGACCTTCACGCCCTTGTCGAAGAGCTGCTTGGCCACACCGAGGGTGTCCTCGCCGCCGATCGCGATCAGCGCGTCGACCCCGCCCTTCGCGAGGTTCTCCTTGATCTTCTCAACGCCGCCCTCGATCTTGATCGGGTTGGTCCTGGAAGAGCCAAGGATCGTTCCGCCGCGCGGCAGGATCCCGCGTACGGCGTCGATGTCAAGCGGCATGGTGTCGCCCTCGAGGGGGCCCCGCCAGCCGTCGCGGAAACCGACGAACTCATGTCCGTGGACGCCCACTCCCTTGCGCACGACAGCGCGGATAACGGCGTTCAGGCCGGGGCAGTCGCCGCCTCCGGTGAGCACTCCGATACGCATGGCATCCTCCGGTAATGAGTTGGGTGACAAGATGGCCAGACTAAGTGGCACGGTCGGTACGGCGATGGGTTTTCGCCACCGACGCAACGCATTCTGCCCGCAGATGCGCCCAGTGGTCTAGACCAAATGAGCAGTCCGCGCCTGTCGTTTCCCGTGATCGGCGGGTGAGCCGCCCGGCGGGCCCGGTTCTCCCGCGTCCGGCCGGGCACACGCGTCACGGGCACCTCGGGAGGCGACGCCGGACGCGGGAGAGATGTCCCTTTTTGGGAATGCTACCGAATTGCGGGTTAGTGCTCCGGCCTTCAGGCCGGGGGTGAAGGCCCGCGCGGGAGTGCCCGCTAGGGCGCGAGCGTGCCTTGACCTTCCCGGTTTTGCTGTTCGGCCCACCACGTGTAGGAGACGAGGACGGCGCGGGGTTCGCCGTGGCGTTCCACGATGGTGGGTTCGCCGGTGAAGTGGGCGACGTCGATGCGGCGGCCTAGCTGGTCTCGGAGTTCTCGAACACTCATACGCTCAGTCATAAGGCATGGTACCGTTGGTACCGTACGGCTTCGATACCAGTACCGGCTCTACCCGACCGCCGACCAGCGCCACGCGCTGGCACGGGCGTTCGGGTGCGCCCGCGTGGTGTTCAACGACGGACTGCGCGCACGCCAAGACGCCCACGAGGCGGGGCTGCCGTACATCTGCGACGGAGACCTGTCCAAGCAGGTCATCACCCAGGCCAAGCTCACCGTGGAGCGCGGATGGCTGGGCGAGGTGTCCGCCGTCGTGTTGCAGCAGGCCCTCGCCGACCTCAACACGGCCTACCGCAACTTCTTTGCCTCGCTGTCGGGCAAGCGCAAGGGCCGCGAGGTCGCGCCGCCCCGGTTCCGGTCGAAGAAGAACAACCAGGGCGAAGAAGCTCCGCAAAGCCCAAAAAGCGCTGAGTCGCAAGGAGAAGGGTTCCGCGAACCGGGCCAAGGCCCGGGTGAAGGTCGCCCGCGCACACGCCCGCGTAGCTGACACCCGCCGGGACTTCGCCCACAAGCTCTCCGCCGTATTGATCAGCGACAACCAAGCTGTGTACGTGGAGAACCTGGCGGTGTCCGCTCTGGCGCGCACGAAGCTCGCCAAGAGCGTGCACGACGCGGGCTGGTCGCAGTTCGTGGCGATGCTGGAGTACAAGGCCGCCAGGTGCGGGCGGACCTTCGTGAAGATCGACCGATGGTTTCCCTCGTCGAAGCTGTGCTCAACCTGCGGCACCGTCGCCGAGGAGATGCCGCTGGACGTCCGGTCGTGGATCTGCCCGTGCGGGGCGGTTCACGACCGGGACGTCAACGCTGCGATCAACATTCTGGCAGCCGGACGGGCGGACAGGTTAAACGCCTGTGGAGGTGACGTAAGACCACCGCTCGCGGTGGCGGACGCCGACGAAGCAGGAAGCCTCAGAGGTGCCGCATGACGCGGCACCGACTGAATCCCCGGCCTTCAGGCCGGGGAGCGCGTCAAGGCAGGGGCAGCACGCAGGAGGGGGTGCCGACGGCGAAGACCCCTTCCACGGGCTGCGGTACGCCCCCCTTGAGCGGGAGCACGGCGATGTCGTCCGAGCGCTGGTTGGCCACGTACACGCGGTCGTCGGCGATGGCGAAGTGCCTCGGCCAGGCACCTCCGCAGGGGACCTCCGCCACCGGGTCCAGCCCGGGTCCCGCGAAGACCGAGATCGTGTCGGGTCCCCGGTTCGCGACGTAGACGAGCCCGCCGGAGACCTCCAGGTGCGAGGGCTGGTTGTGCCCCACCCTCCCGCTGGCCGGGACGGCGGCGATCTCGCGCCACTCCCCGCCGGAGGCGCCGGGCCCCCGGGACCCGTCGGACCCGTCGGACCCGTCGGACCCGTCGGAGCCGTCGGAGCCGTCGGAGCCGTCGGAGCCGTCGAGGCCCTCGGTGCCGTCAAGCCCGTCGGAGACCTCGTAGACGCGCACGGTGCCGTCCAGTTCCCCCGCCACGTACCAGTGACCTTCCCACCAGGCCATGTGCCGGGGGCCCATGCCGGAGGCGAGCCGCACCGGACCGGCGGGGTGCGGGACCACCTCGTCCCCGACCAGGTAGCGGCGGACCTCGTCGGAGCCCAGGTCGCTGACGTACAGCACCCCGTCGGGGCCGAAGACCGCCTGGTGGGCGTGGGCGCCCTCGCGGTAGGGGAAGATCCACACGTCGGTCAGCAGGCCGGATCCGTCGATACCGTGGACGCTGACCGTGCCGTCGCCGTAGTTGGCCACCGCGAGGCGCGTGCCGGTGGGGTCCACCGCCAGGTGACAGGGGGCCGACCCCTCGCTGGGCCGCTGCGCGAGCGGGCTCAGCGTGCCGTCCCCGGCGCGGGCGAAGACGCCGACCGTGCCGCGCTCGCTCTCCCCCACCGCGTAGAGGACCGGAAGGGTGGGGTGGACGGCGAGGAAGGAGGGGCCGGAGGACGCCGTCTCCCCGAGCCGCGCGAGGCTCCCCAGCTCGACCAGGGTGATCCCCGGCCCGGACCCGTTGGTGTCCGGGGTGTATCCGCCGACGTACGCGACCTCAGCCATCATGCTCCCACCATGGGCGCGGCACGCGCCGCCCCCGCTCATCATCCGTTCTCAGGCAAAGTGCGAAGTTAGCGCAGCCGACCGTGGATCTCACAGGAGGCCAGGTCGATTAGTTCATTGACTCCGTCAACGAATTGGTTGATTCTGTCAAGCATGGAGAGACACGTCGCGGACGTCCGCGCCTTCAACCGCTTCTACACACGGCTGATCGGCGTGCTGCACCAGGGAGTCCTGGACAGCCCCTACTCGCTGACCGAGGTGCGGGTGCTGTTCGAGCTGGACCGGGCGGGCCGGATGGAGACGGGCGAGCTGCGGAGGCTGCTCGGGCTCGACGCCGGATACCTCAGCCGGATGCTCGGCAGGTTCGAGGGCGAGGGCCTGGTGGTGCGCGCGCGTTCCGCCGCCGACGCACGGCGGCAGGTGGTCGAGCTGACCGCCGAGGGCAGGGCCAGGTTCGCGGGCTTCGACGAGCGCGCGGCGGAGGAGGTACGCGACCTGCTGGCCGGGGTGAGCGACGAGGACCGCGGGCGGCTGGTCGCGAGCATGGCGACGATCGAGGGGATCCTCGGCCGGGAGCCGAGGACGGACCGGCCCTACGTCATCCGCCCGCCGCGCGCCGGCGACCTCGGCTGGGTGGTCTACCGGCACGGCACCCTCTACAGCCAGGAGCAGGGCTGGGGGATGGACTTCGAGGCGATGGTGGCCAGGATCGTGGCCGACTACGCGGACGATCACGACCCCCGGCGCGAGGCGGGCTGGATCGCCGAGGTGGACGGCGAGCGCGCCGGGTGCGTCTTCTGCGTGCGCAAGGACGACGAGACCGCGCAGCTGCGGATGCTGCTGGTCGAGCCGTCCGCGCGCGGCCTGGGCATCGGCACCCGGCTCGTGGAGGAGTGCGTGCGCTTCGCCAGGGCCGCCGGCTACCGGCGGATGATGCTGTGGACCAGGGACGTCCTGGTGGGCGCGAGGCGCATCTACCGGGCGACGGGCTTCGAGCTGGTCGAGAAGGAGCGGGGCGCGGACGGCGACACCTTCGTCGAGGAGATCTGGGCCCGCGACCTCTGAGCGCCCCTCGCCCCCATCTGGACCCGCGCCCCCCGAGGGCCCTCGCCCCACCTGAACCCGTGACCCCTGAGGACCTTCACCCCCACCTGAACCCGTGACCTCCGAGAGCTTTCACCCTCACCTGAACCCGCGACCTCCAAGCGCCCTCGCCTTCGCGGCGAACCCGCCACGTGGGGCGGCGAAGGCTCCAACCGGCCCCCGGCCGGTCGGCCACCGGTTCAAGAGCCCTGCTCAGGGACCGTCTCCAACCCCGCCCTAATTCCCTCTTTATAGATAGGTATTATGTGGTTAATATCGGGGGCACCACCCCGTTCCGTATGAGCCCAATGAGGCGAAGATGCGCTTGCACTGGTTCCTGCCGACCACCGGCGACGGCCATCACGTCAGGCCCGCCACGACCACCGTCGCGGCGGGAGGCGCCGCGGCGAGGCCCGCGACGCTCGACTACCTGTCCCAGGTGGCCCGCGCCGCCGAGGCGGCCGGTTTCGAGGCGGCGCTGACCCCGGTGGGAGCGGGATGCCCCGACCCGCTGGTGGCGTGCAGCGCCGTCGCGGCCCGGACCGAGCGGCTCAAGCTGCTGGTGGCCTTCCGGCCCGGCTTCACCCTGCCCACGCTGCTCGCCCAGCAGGCGCAGACCCTCCAGGAGATCAGCGGGGGGCGGCTGCTGCTCAACGTGGTCACCGGCGGCGATCCCCGCGAGCAGCGCGCCTACGGCGACTTCCTCGACCACGACGCCCGCTACGAGCGCACCGGCGAGTTCATCGAGGTGCTCAGGCGCACCTGGGCGGGCGAGCCGTTCGACCACCAGGGTGCCCACTACCGGGTGTCGGGGGGAGGACTCGCCACACCGCTCCTCGACACCCCCGACATCTACTTCGGCGGCGCCTCCCCCGCCGCCGAGCGGGTGGCCGCCGCCGGGGCGGACGTCTACCTGATGTGGGGCGAGCCCCCGGCGATGATCGCCGAGAGGGTCGCCAGGATGCGCAAGCTCGCCGCCGAGGCGGGCCGCGAGCTGCGGTTCGGCATCCGGCTGCACGTCATCGCCCGCGACACCGCCGAGGAGGCCTGGGCGCACGCCCGGCGCCTGCTCGACGGCATGGACCCCGAGAGGATCGCCGCCGCCCAGGCGCGGTTCGCCCGGATGGACTCCGTGGGGCAGCGCCGCATGGCCGACCTGCACGGGGGCTCCGCCGACGCGCTGGAGATCTCGCCCAACCTCTGGGCCGGGGTCGGGCTGGTCAGGGAGGGCGCCGGAACCGCGCTGGTCGGCAGCTACGCGGAGGTCGCCGAGCGCGTCCGCGAGTACGCCGACCTGGGCCTGTCGGAGTTCGTGCTGTCCGGCTGGCCGCACCTGGAGGAGGCCTGGCGGGTGGGCGACTTCGTCCTCCCCCTGCTGGCGGCTCCCGCGCTCGTCGCGTGAGCGTTCTCACCTCCCCTCCCCGTTCCCGGCCCCGTCTCCAGACCCGTGCCCGTCCCGCGGCGGGGTTCTGGCGGGCCCTGGCGCTGCGGGCCGGGGCGATCGTCGCGCTGGTCGCGATCTGGCAGGCCGTGGCCATGGCCGGGATCTGGCCGCCGGTCTTCGTGCCCGAGCCCGTCGCGGTCTGGGACCAGTTCCTGCGCACCACCGTCGAGGGGGTGAGCGGCTACACCCTCCAGGAGCACCTGCTCACCAGCCTGCGCCGCATCCTGCTCGGCTGCCTGTACGGGGTGACCGGCGGCATCGCGCTGGGACTGCTGATCGGCATGGTCCCCACGCTGCGCGCGCTGCTGGGGCCGCTGGTCACGTTCGTGCGCACCCTGCCGCCGCTGGCGTACCTCAGCCTGCTGGTGATCTGGTTCGGCATCGACGAGGAACCCAAGATCTGGCTCCTGCTGCTGGCCGCGCTCCCGCCGGTCGCGGTGGCCACCGCCGACGCCGTGCGCGGGGTGCACGAGGACTACCTGAACGCCGCCCGCTCGCTGGGCGCCCGACGGCACGAGCTGCCCCTGCGGGTGGTGCTGCCGAGCGCGCTGCCCGAGATCATCACGGGGGTACGGGTGGCCGTGGGCGTCGCGTACACCACCGTGGTCGCCGCCGAGACCGTGAACGGCGTGCCCGGCATCGGCGGCATGGTCCGCGACGCCCAGCGCTACAACCAGACGGACGTGGTGGTGCTCGGGATCATCGTCATCGGCCTGTCCGGCCTGCTCATCGACTTCCTCCTGCAAACGCTGGACCGCCGCCTGGTGCCCTGGCGCGGCCGTACCTAGGAAAGACCCCCATGAAACGCATGATCCTCGCCCTGACCGCCGCCGCCCTCGCCCTGACCGCCTGCGGGTCCGGTACGGAGGAGGCCAAGCCCGCCGCCGACGGCTCCCCCGCGACCCTGCGCATCGGCTACCAGCTCATTCCCAACGGGGACCTGATCGTCAAGGACCAGCAGTGGCTGGAGAAGGCGCTCCCCAACACCAAGATCACGTGGAGCAAGTTCGACTCGGGCGGCGACGTGAACACCGCGATGATCGCCGGATCGCTCGACATCGGGCTGGCGGGCAGCAGCCCGGTCACCCGCGGCCTGTCGGCGCCCCTGAACATCCCGTACCGGGTGCCGTGGATCTTCGACGTGATCGGGGACAACGAGGCGCTCGTCGCCCGGGGCGGCGTGACCGACGTCAAGGGGCTCGCGGGCAAGCGGGTCGCGGCCCCCTTCGCCTCGACCACCCACTACAGCCTGCTCGCCGCGCTGGAGGAGGCCGGGCTGTCGGAGGCCGACGTGAAGATCCTCGACATGGAGCCGCCGGACATCCAGGCCGCCTGGCAGCGCGGTGACATCGACGCCGCGTACGTCTGGACGCCCACCCTGGCCGAGCTGCAGAAGAACGGCGGCACGACGCTGGTCACCAGCCGCGAGCTGGCCCGGCGGGGCAAGCTCACCGCCGACCTCGCGGTGGTGAGCGACGACTTCGCGAAGAAGTACCCCAAGGCGCTGCACGTCTGGCTCCAGCAGCAGGACCGCGCGGTCAAGCTGGCCAGGAGCGACAAGGACGCCGCCGCCGCGGCCATCGGCCGCCAGCTCAACCTCGACCCGGCGGAGGCCGGGCGCCAGCTCGGCCAGCTCGTCCTCCTCGACGCGAGCGAGCAGCGTTCCGCCGAGTATCTCGGCACCCCCTCGGCTCCCGGCAGGTTCGCCGAGAACCTGCGGAGCTCGGCCGAGTTCCTCAAGGGACAGAAGAAGGTGGACGCCGTACCGGAGCTGGGCGTCTTCCAGAAGGGCCTGGCCACGCAGGAGCTCGCGGATGCCTTCGCCGGAAGCTGAGACCGCCCGCGCGGGCTCGGCCCCCGGTGCGGCGAGCGACGTGAGCACGGCGGCCCCCCGGGACACGGCGCTCGCGCTCGCCGGGGTGTCGCACTCCTACCGGGGACGCGCCGGGACGGTCGACGCGCTCGGCCCGATCGACCTGGAGATCGCCGCCGGGGAGTTCGTCACGGTCGTGGGCCCCTCGGGGTGCGGCAAGAGCACGCTGCTGCGGCTGGTGGCGGGCTTCACCGCGCCGTCGGCGGGAGCCATCACGGCCTCCGGCGGGCCGGTGTCGGGCCCCGACCCGGCCAGAGGGTACGTGTTCCAACAGCACCGGCTCTTCCCCTGGCTCTCGGTCGAGGGGAACGTCGGTTTCGGGCTGCGCGGCCTGCCCAGGGCCGCGCGGCGCGAGCGGGTGGCCGAGCTGCTGGAGCTGACCGGGCTGGCCGACGTCGCCAGGGCCAGGCCGTACGAGCTGTCGGGGGGCATGCAGCAGCGCGCGGCGATCGCCCGCGCCCTCGCCCCCGGCCCCGCGCTGCTGCTGATGGACGAGCCGTTCGCCGCCCTGGACGCCTTCACCAGGGAACGCATGCAGGAGGAGGTCCGCGAGCTGTGGCGGCGGGCGGGCACGACGGTGGTGTTCATCACCCACAGCGTGGACGAGGCCGTCTACCTCGGCACCCGCGTGCTCGCGCTGAGCGGCAGGCCGGGCCGGGTGATCTTCGACCGCGCCTCGGACCTGCCCCGCGGCGACCATCCCCGCACCGACCCCCTCTTCGCCGGGCTGCGCGAGGAACTGACGGAGGTGGTCAGGGAGGCCGCGTCACCCGTCGGCGGAGGGGACCGGTGATCCAGCGGAGCCACGCCGCCCGTCGGCTGAAGGGCCGGTGATTCGGGAAGGCCACACCGCCCGGTGGCGAAGGATCCCTGTGATTCGACGAGACCGGGCCGCCCTGCGGCGGAGGGGCCGGTGACGCCTCCGGGCTCCCCCGCAGCAAACTTTGCAGAAACCTACGGGCAAACATCCGTCAAAACAGGTCGACCTATCGCCAAGATCGCCATCTGTCCCGTCTGACGCGTCCACAGTGGAATGACCGCCGTCAGATCGGGAGGACCGTTGAGCGAGGGACTCGCGTTCGCGAATCCAGTCTTCGAGACCACGCCCCACGTGGGCACCCGCCGAGCTCTCGTCTTCCTCGACTCTCCCCCGCCCTCACCTCCGGCCTCGTCCTCGGCCCAGACCTCACCCCCGACCCCGACCTCGCCGGACGCGCGGCTGGTGAGCGCCCTGCGCGCCGAGGGGTTCACCGTCGAGGCCGAGACCGGCGAGGGGGCGGGCGCCGACGGCGAGCGCGTGTGGAACCTGCTGCGCTCGGCGCGGGAGGGCGACCTGCTGGTGATCCGGCTGCCCGCCGACGGCGGCTGGACCTCGGGACAGCTGGGGTCGATGATCGGCGCGTTCGGGCGGCAGGTCGGCGAGTCGCTGGCGGCCGCCGTACTGATGATCGTCGACTTCGGCTGGAGCGCCCTGGACGGCTCCGCGGAACCGGTCAGGCAGCTCGCCGTGGCCGGGGAGCCGAGGGTGGCCGCGGCGGCCCTCACCCTCACGCTGAGGCTCGACGAGACGGTACCGGGCCCGGTGCGCACGCTGACCGACGTCATCGCGGAGGGCCTCACGACGCGGGCCGCCGACCTCGACGGGGACGGGACGATCAGCGTCGGGGACCTGCACGCCTACGCGCTCGCCCGCTACGCGTCCGTCTCGGCCGCCCGCACGCCCATCCTGATCTCGTACGGCGCCGTCGCGGGTGTCGCCCTGACCCCGGCGCGGGACACCGCCGCCGTGCCGCACGCCGCCTTCGCCCGCGTCCTGGCGCGGCTCGGCGACCACGCCCCGCCCGCCTGCGGGATCGAGATCGTCCGGCGGGTGTACGAGCTGCACCTGAGCGAGCCCGCCAGGGAGATCCTGCGCAGGGCGGCCCTGCTCGACGAGGACGAGCCGATCGACGAGATCCTCGGCGACGCCGCCGAGCTGAGGCACTGGGGCCTGCTGGGCGAGACGACCACGTTCGTCCACCCGGACGTGCGGACCTTCGGCCACTCGCGGCTGTCGGCGGCCGAGCGGGCCCAGACCTCCGCGCTGCTGCGCCGCCGCCGGGCGGGGCTGCGGACGGTACGGCCCAGGGCCAGGCTCACCGCCGACCGGTGGACCACCGAGGACCAGCTCGGGCACCGGGTCTACGCCGAGGCCATCGCCGCGTTCGTCCGCCACCCCGAGACCCGGCCCCCGCTCACGATCGGCGTGAAGGGGCCCTGGGGGGCGGGCAAGACCTCGCTGATGCGGATGATCCAGGACCTGCTGGACCCCGGGGCCGCCGGGGACGCCCCCGCCCCGATCCACCTGCCGGGCTCCCGCGCGGAGCGGACCCTGACCAACGCCGAGGTGCTCGCCAGGACGGGACGGCGCCCCCGGGAGAGCGCCGGGCAGGCCGAGCCGGGCCCGCTCCCGCTGCGTCCGGCGGACTGGCGGCCCACGGTCTGGTTCAACCCGTGGATGTACCAGAGCGGCGAGCAGGTCTGGGCCGGGCTCGCCCACGAGATCATCACCCAGGTCACCCGGCGGCTGCCCCGCGCCGAGCGGGAACGGTTCTGGCTGGAGCTGCACCTGTCCAGGATCGACCGCGAGGCGGTCCGCAGGCGCGCGTACCACCTGGCGATGACCCGCCTGGCGCCGGTGGCCCTCGGCCTGGTCGCCACCGTCGTCCTCACCGGGGCGCTCCTGGGCGCCGCCGCGCTGCTGCCCGCGCTCGGCGCCTTCCTGGGCAACGCCGCGGCGGCCGTCGGCTCCGCGGGGTCGGCGGTGGTGGTGGCCGCGGGCGCGCTGCGGCTGGCGCGGTTCTTCGGGGAGTCGGCGGACAACGCGTTCCGCGGCCTGGTCACCCAGCCCGACCTGCTCGGCCCCGGCGCGGCCGACGGGTTCGCCAACGAGGTCGCGCCCACCCCCGGGTACCGCTCCAGGACCGGTTTCCTGCACCTGGTGCAGACAGACATGCGGCAGGTCCTCGACCTCGTCGCCACCGAGGAGCGCCCGCTGGTGGTGTTCGTGGACGACCTGGACCGCTGCTCGCCGGGAACGGTGGCGCAGGTCATCGAGGCGATCAACCTGTTCCTGGCCGGGGAGTTCCCCAATTGCGTGTTCGTGCTGGCCATGGAACCGGAGGTGGTCGTGGCACACGTCGAGGCCGCCTACCCGGAACTGGCGGAGACGCTGCCGGGCGGCGGGCGGTCGGGGCTGGGCTGGCGGTTCCTGGAGAAGATCGTTCAGCTCCCGCTGAGCGTGCCGCTGCTGGACGACGCCGACCGGCTGCCCGCCTTCGTACGTGCCCTGCTGGGCGTGCCGGACGTCATGAGGCCCGCGACCTTCCCCTATGGTGCTCCCGAGGTACCCCCGGTCGCCCCGGACACCACACGGACACCGAATCCGGCCGGACCGCGTCCGGCGGGCCCCTCAGCCGCCCTGGAACGGCTCGACCCGCCACCGGATCCGGCCGGACCGCGCTCGCGCGGTCCCCTGCCTCCCGCACGGCCCTCCCCGCTCGACGCGGTCACACCGGGCTTTCCCGGCATCACCCCGCCACCGGGAGCGGCCGTGCCGGGACTGCGGGCACCGGTGCCCAGGTTGCGGACACCGGTGGAGATACCCGGGCTCGGGCTGCGGGCGACGATGGAGCTGCAGGGATTCGGGCCGGAGTCGCAGAGATTCGGGCCGGGGCCGCAGGGATCCGGGCCGCGAACGCCGGTGGAGACGCCCGGCCCCGGAGCGCGGGCGCCGGAACCGCCGGACCCGGTCCAGGTGAGCCGGTTGCAGGACGCCATCTGGGCGCTGCGCCCGACCACGACGACCCTCGACGAGGCGGCGCGGCTGGCGCAGGACGCCCTCGGCATCGAGTGCTCCGACGCCGTCGGCGGCCTGTGCGCGGCGACCCGCGAGGCCGCCGACCGGGTCTTCGACGACCTCTACAGCGACGAGAACGCCTACCGGGCGATCGAGTTCGTGCTCCCGGCCCTGACGTTCTTCAACCCGCGCGAGATCAAGCGGTACGTGAACGTGTTCCGCTTCTACTCGTTCCTGACCTACCGCCGCGCCCTCGCCGGGGCGGCCCCCGCCTCGGACGGCGAGGTCGCCAAGCTCGCGGCTCTGGCGGTCCAGTGGCCGCACCTGCTCACGCTGCTGGCCGCCGAGACGGACGGGGCGAGCGTGCTGCGGCGGCTGGAGGAGGCGGCGAACGACGACGGGGTCTGGGAGCGGGCCGTCCACGACACCGGCCTCACCGCCCACCACACCTTCGGCGACCCCCACCTGGACGCCCTGCGCGACCTGCTCTCCGGCCCCCACCCCATCGCCGACCTGGCCCGCTATCTCCTCTGAGCTCACGACAGGGAGTCGCGGTAGATCCTGGGCTCCTTCGCCTTCCCCGGAAACACCATGATCAGCAGCTGGACGGTGCCGTCGGGGACGTCGTAGTTCTCCCGTACGGCCTCGCGCCCCCGGACATGGACCCGGACCCGGTAGTCCCCCGGGCCGCCGGCCGTGAGATCGGGGAGTTCATGACCCTCGACGTCCACGATGGACAGGACTCCCGTCCCCGTCCGGTAACCGACCTCGACGACCTGTTCCCACCCCCGGGTCTCCACCGGCGGCCGACGCCGGTAGGACTCACCGGTCACGCACGCGTGACCGCCCTCATCCGCCGCCCAGATGCCCAGCGCGCCGGGTTCGCTGCCCACCAGGTCGGCCACCCGGCCGTCGACCTCGGCGCCCTCGTTCCCCTCGTCCCAGGCGTGGATCTCCCAGAACTCCGTCCACATGGTCGCGCGGGCCTGCCGTACCGGTGCGATCCTCGGCCGGTGCCGGGGATGGGCGGCACAGGCCCGCTCCGCCGCCGCGAAGTAGGCGTCACTCTCCTCTTGTGCCCGCCGCCCCTTCTCCTGCTGCACCTCGGCCACCTCGGGGCACAACAGGCTCAGCGCCCCCGCAAGCAGGTCGCTGTGCAACTCACCGATCGCCTCCGCCACGGCGGGCGCGTCGACGTCGCCTCCCCCGTGGCGCACCGCCAGGTCGCACAGCCCTCGGCCGTACGCGAGAAGATCGCGGTCGGGCATGTCCTCCAGCGCCGAGATGCCCCACCTGTAGTCGTCCCGGATCCGGCACAGGAACTCCTTCTCGCTCTTGTCCAGCCCCGAGACCGTACCGTCGCCGAATCCGGCGCAGTCGAGCGCCGACCCGTCGCTCACCTTCCCCCGCGCGGCGTCGCCCACCGCGCCGAGGAGCACCGCGATCACCAGCGGCACCACGATCGCCGTACGGGTGAGGCCGTTCCTCGGGGTACGGGAAGAACGGACAGCGAGGAGCACCAGGATCGCGGAGGCCAGGCGGCAGAGATCCCGCGTGACACCCCAGATCGTCAGTCCCGGCCCCCAGGCGTCCGCGCATCGGGGATCGCCGGACATGTCGATCACGAGCAGCAGCAGGGACGGGAGATAGCGAACGATCATCACCAGGGCGACGAGGCGTCCCAGGATCCGGCCGATCCTTGGACGTCCGGCACGTTCGCCCAGCAGCGAGCCTCCCCATGCGAGGACGATCAGCGGCGCGGATCCGAACCACAGGAGGGGGAGGTCCCAGAGCGGGTCGAGCAGCCCGTTCAGCCAGAAGCCGATCCGGTGCCCCTCGCAGGACGCGAACGTGATCCAGACGCCACCGCCGCCGCTCCCCGTGCCGGACGCCATCGCCTTGATCCGGAAATAGACATCGGGAGCCAGGGCGGCCAGAATCGCCGCTCCCCAGAGAATCGATGATCGTTTCGGCACGGGACGGGAGCCTACAGCCGGAATGCCGGGCCATCCTGGGATGGGAGTTCCGCCGGAACAGCGTGCGGCGCGGTATTACGGAATGAGCCCCTCGGCGATCGCGTTCAAGCGCCGAGGGCCCGCGCGACCGTAAGACTGTCCTCGTAGATGTGGAAGCGGGTGACGAGCCCGTCCTCGACGGTGAGATGCAACGCGAACGGTGAGGTGTACGCGGCCCCGCCGTCCCGTACCGTCTGCGCGATCTCCCCGAGCACGACGGCGTCCGCCCCGTCGACCAGGATCCGCGTCACCGACGTGCCGTTCAGCTCGGGTACGTGATGGGCCTCCAGCGACCGGAAATGGTCCGCCACCTCGGCCCGGCCGGACCGTGGGCGAATCCACGGCACCGCCGGATGCCCCTCGGCCGGCCAGGCGAGCCGCCAGTCGACCGGCTCGGCGAACAACTCCGCTGTACGGTCGTGATCGCCCTCGGCCATCCGACGCAGCAGTTCCTCCACGATGTCACGGGTTTCACCACTCATGCCGCAAGCCTCTCGGTTCCGGGCGTCGCCCGTCGATTACCACCGAGGTAGAACGGAGCTCGTAAAGGGCGGGACCAGCAGGCGCCCGTCGAATTCGATCGTGTCCAATCGTTCCGAACCGCCGGACCGTCATTCGAGGTCGCGCCTTGTCGTGAGCCGGTACGGTCAGCGGGCGGGGAAGTCGAACTCCCCGTCCTTGACGCCGCCGACGAACGCCTCCCACTCGGCCCGGCTGTAGACGATCACCTCGGCCTCGGGACGGCGGCTGTGCCGTACGGCGACACGTCCGCTGCCGTCGGCTAACGGACCGGCCTCGACACACTGACCGTTGCTGTCGGCGCTCCTGGTGCTGATGTGCCAGGCCACATCGGCCAGTTCCTCAGGACTGATCATCACGTGCTCCTCCCTCTCACTCGTCTGAGATGGCTGGCCACAGCTCGGATGACGGTCGCGAACTCATCCGTAATGAGAGCGGCACTTCGCGGGGATCGTACGCTCACGCGAAGCTCGCGACATCGATCTCTCGGACCACACTTTTGTGAACGCCGATATCAGCGATGGAGAAAAAGAGGGCTACTCCAGGGTGTGGTCAGCCGAGAGCTCGCGGCCGGGGCCGAGAAAGTCCACGGCGTACTCGGTCACCTCGTCGTGCTGGTCCCAGTAGAGATTGGTCATGGTGAGTGCCGGCAGACCGCTTTCCACGCCGAGGATCGGGGCGACGTCCTCGGGAACCGGCCTGATGGCGACGAGGTCGCGCCGCCGGACGGCCCGTCGGCCCGCCCTGTCCTCGACCAGCCCGAAAGTCATTCTCGGAAGTGGTTCCGCGATCAGCAGTTCGGGCACCACCTGGCTCAGCTCACCCGGAAGCCACGAGGTGGACAGCGCCACGAGCCCTCTGTCGTCGTAGTAGGCGCGACGGCGCTGGACGACGGCGGCTCCCTCTTCGACCCCCAGCGCGTCCGCGACCACCTCGGACGCCGGGACGAGGCCGGCGCTCAAGATCTCGACTCGCTCACCCTCGCGGTAGCCGCTCCCGCTCGCCCGCAGCATTCGAAGACGATCGGAACCTGCCGTGATCTTCTTCGGCAGGCTGGCCAGGGTGCCGATCCCCGGAACCGACTCCGCGTACCCCTCCGCCCGCAGCACGGCCGCGACCCGGGTGGCGGTCGCGGTGGACACCCCTTCGTCCCGCATGATCTCCCGCACCGACGGAACGCGGTCACCCGGCCGGATCTCCCCGCTCTCGATCCTGGCCCTGATCTGCGCGGCGATCCGCTTGTACGGAGCCATAGCCTGCGGGCGGTCAGCCATGTCGGAACCCCTGTTCTAGTGCACTCTGAATCAGCCATTGACTTCACTGGTGCTCTAGAACACCATAGAGCTGCCGCAGGCCAAAGAACAGGCAGGCCAATCCGCGTTTACATGACAAAGCCTCGGGCGACCCCTTCAAGGTCGAAGGATCGAAAGCCCCAAAATTGACGATGCGCCACAGACGCCACCTCTCCCTGCAGTTGACCGAAACGTGTTCAAATCGGGCGGCCTTCACAGGCGTCAGGCAGAAAGAGAGCACTTCTCGTGGAACGTTCCCTTGAGTTCGACCAACCGTCTGCCTGCCACGCTCCAGGCGTCGGCGACCATCTCACACACGACACGGAGCCGGAACACCCTCGCGAAGAAACGCGCCTTCCGACGGGTGAGCTACCGCGCCTGTTCGCCCTGATCCAGGAGTACGCGGGGGATGACGAAAAAGCCGTCGTGGAGGTGGTCGCCTACGGGCTGACGTTGCCCGGCGGGACTGCGGCGACCATCGGGGCGAACGGTCATGGGTTCGGCCGGTGGACGAGCGCGCGCAGTGCCGCGCGGCGGTTTCACTCCGAGCTTGTCTGGCTCGGGGGCGGCGACGCGAAGAACCTCATGCCATAGCGTCCGGAGGCGCCGGGAGCAGAGAAAGACGCCCCGGCCCTCACGGGCCGGGGCGTCTCGAAGGACGGTCTAGCGCTGGGCCTCGATCATCCAGTGGTGCTTCTCCAGGTCCTGCGTGATCTCGATGAGGAGGTCCTGGGTGACCAGGTCGGGCTGCTCGGCCGCCTCGATGCGCTCGCGCATCCGGCGGATGATGGACCCGAGGATGTCCGTCATGGCGGCCACGACCTTGCCGTCGTTGAGGTAACCCGACTCCAGCTGCGGCACCTCGCTGGTGCTCGTCAGCGTGGAGGCCCGGCCGTCGGGGTTGCACCCGAGGGCCACCGCGCGCTCGGCGACGGTGTCCGCGTGCTTCCTGGCCGACGAGACGATCTTGTCGAGCTGCAGGTGCAGCGACCGGAAGTTGTGGCCGATCACGTTCCAGTGGGCCTGCTTGGTCAGGAGCGACAGGTCGAGCAGGTCGACGAGAGCCCCCTGGAGCACGACGGCGATGGTCTTCTTGTCTTCTGGCGTGAGCGGGCTGGTGATCGCGGACATGAAGCGTCCTCCCCCTGTTTCGAGCTTAATTTCCCCTTTGGTACGCAATGTCCGTACCCACCCACCTGCACCTTTACTCCAGCCAGCATGTTGACACTGTCATGATTACAGTGTCACTATCGAGGCATGGAATGGACCATCGGTGAACTGGCTGAGCGGGCGTCCGCCGCGCTGACCCCCACCGCCCAGCTCAACGGGCGGGTGAGGGACATGCCCAATGAGCGCCTCATCCGCTGGTATTCCACGATCGGCCTCCTCGACCCCCCGCTGGCCCGCCGGGGCCGCGTCGCCGTTTACGGCAGGCGCCACCTGCTCCAGATCGTCGCCGTCAAGCGACGCCAGTCCGACGGCCGGACCATCGCCGAGATCCAGGTTGAGCTGGCCGGGGCCACCGACCAGACCCTGGAGTCGATCGCCCGGCTCCCCGAACCGTCACCGGAACCGGAAACCGCGCCGGAGCATCCGCCGGAGCATCCTCCCGAGCACTTTCCGGAGAACACCCCCGGGCGCCCGTCCGCGCCTCCGGCCGGGACCGGCTCTCCTCCGGCGGCGCGCCCGCGTTTCTGGGCCGGACCGTCCACCGCATCGTCGGACACCGGCCTCACGGCGGACGCCGTCGTCCCCGCTCCGGCGAAGCCCCCTCCGCTCTCGTCCGGTGAAGCCCCTGAAACTTCGACCGCCACGGCCCTGCCGATCCCACGTGCTCTGCCGGTCCAGGCCCCGCCCGCCCCGGAGAGCCCGAAGGCCCCGCACGCCGTGCTCGTCCACGGCGTGCGGCTGGCGCACGGCGTGACGCTGATGCTCGACACGGGCGGACACGCCCCCACACCCGATGACCTCGCCGAGATCGCCGCCGCCTCGAAGGGGCTCCTGTCGCTCCTTCGCGAACGCGGCCTCACACCTCCGGAAGGAACGCACGCATGACCACTTCGATCACCACACTGCCGCCGGAGGAGTGCCTGCCCGTCCCCGACGCCGGGATGGGGGCGCTCAGCACCGAGCGCGGCAACCTGCCACTGGAGAGCGTGGACGTCACCGCCGCCGTGTCCGGCCTGAGCGCCGGGGTCGAGGTGGTCCAGGGCTTCCGCAACCCGCACGACGTGGCTCTTGAGGCGACGTACGTCTTCCCGCTGCCCGACCGGGCCGCCGTGACCGCCTTCAGGATGGAGGCCGACGGCCGGGTCGTCGAGGGCGTGCTCAAGGAGCGCGGCCAGGCCAGGGCCGACTACGACCAGGCGATCTCCCAGGGCAAACGGGCCGCGATCGCCGAGGAGGACCGGCCGGACGTCTTCACCATGAGGGTCGGCAACATCGTGCCGGGCGAGCGGGTCACCGTGCACCTCACGCTGAACCAGCCCCTCCCGTACGAGGACGGCGCGGCCACCTTCCGCTTCCCGCTGGTCGTCGCCCCCCGCTACATCCCGGGCACCCCGCTGGACGGCGAGCGCGCGGGCGACGGCTGGGCCCCGGACACCGACGCGGTCCCCGACGCCTCCCGGATCACCCCGCCGGTGCTGCTGCCCGGCTTCCCCAACCCGGTCCGCCTGTCGCTCGCCGTCTCGGTCGACCCGGCGGGGCTGGAGCTGCGCGAGGTCCGTTCCAGCCTGCACGTGGTCCAGGAGGAGGGCACCGAGATCCGCCTCCAGCCGGGTGAGCGGCTGGACCGCGACTTCATCCTGCGCCTCGCCTTCGACGCCTCCACCTCCCTCGCGCTCGCCCCCGACGGGGACGACGAGAGCGAGGGCACGTTCACGCTGACCGTCGTCCCCGAACCGGCGCCCGCCGGGGGCCGGGCCAAGGACGTGGTGCTCGTCCTCGACCGCTCGGGCAGCATGACCGGCTGGAAGATGGTGGCCGCCCGTCGTGCCGCCGCGCGCATCGTCGACACGCTCACCTCGGACGACCGGTTCGCGGTGCTCTCCTTCGACACCGTCGTGGAGTACCCGGACGGCCTCGGCGAGGGGCTGTCCGAGGCGTCCGACCGCAACCGCTACCGGGCCGTGGAGCACCTGGCCAGGCTGGAGGCGCGCGGCGGCACCGAGATGCTGTCCCCGCTGGAGCGGGCCGCCGCGCTGCTCGCCGACTCCGCCAAGGACCGGGTGCTGGTGCTCGTCACCGACGGGCAGGTCGGCAACGAGGACCAGATCCTGGAGCGGACCGCCGCCGGGCTGTCCGGGGTGCGGGTGCACACCGTCGGCATCGACAGGGCGGTCAACGCCGGGTTCCTGGGCAGGCTGGCCGGGGCGGGCGGGGGCAGGTGCGAGCTGGTCGAGTCCGAGGACCGGCTGGACGAGGCGATGGAGCACATCCACCGCCGCATCGGCGCCCCCCTGGTCACCGACCTGTCCCTCAAGGCCGACGGGCTCGACCTGGTCACCGGGACGGTGAGCCACGTCGGCTCGATCTACCCGGGCGTCCCGCTCACCGTGCTCGGCCGCTACCGCGGCACGGCCACAGGGGCGCTGACCGTACGGGGCACGGGCCTCGACGGCTCGCCGTGGGAGCGGAGGGTCGCCGCGTCCACGGTGGACAATCCGGCCGTACGGGCGATCTGGGCGCGGGCGCGGCTGCGGGCCCTGGAGGACCGCTACGCGGCCGGTGACCGGTCGCTGGAGGCCGAGATCGTCGAGACCTCGCTCAGGTACGGCGTGCTCTGCCGGTTCACCGCCTTCGTCGCGGTCGACACACAGGTGGTCGCCGAGGGCGGCCCGGGGCACCGGGTGATCCAGCCGGTGGAGCTGCCCAGCGGCTGGGAGAGCCCGGTCGTCGCCGCCGCTCCGATGATGATGACCTCGATGGCCTTCGAGAGCGGGGCCCCGATCCCGCCCCCCGCGCCGATGGGACCGCCCGGGATGGCCACTCCCGGCGCCGCTCCGAGGTTCGCGGCGAGCCCGCTCGGCGGCGGCATCCCGCAGGACGCGGCGGCCGGGGGCTTCGACGACCGCGCCCGGATGCTGCGTCCCGCGCCCGCCGGGGCGGCCCCGAAGCAGGGCGCGCCGCAGGACCCGCCGAGGGAGCAGCTCGCCGAGGAGCTGAGGCGGCTGCGCGCCGCGGCCTCCCTGCCCGCCGCCGAACGGCTGCGCCTGCTGGAGGACCTGGGCAGCCGCCTCGCGGCCCTCGCCGTCTACCTCGGCGGCCACGCGGAGCTGGCCGCCCTGGCCGAGGAGCTGCGGGCCGGCGGGGACGTGGACGTCCTGTGGCGGCGGGCCGAGGAGGTCCTGGAGTCCCTGGCGGGCCCCGCCAAACGCCGCCCGTTCTGGAAGCGGTGATCCCGTCCCGGTGACCCGGTGGTGGGGGGGGGGGGGGGGGGGGTTTTTTTTTGCCCCCCCCCCCCCCCCCCCCCCCCCCCCCCCCCCCCCCCCCCCCCCCCCCCCCCCCCCCCCCCCCCCCCCGGCCCGGGCCG
>NZ_JBIAQI010000001.1:0-24715 GCF_042888905.1 Streptosporangium sp. NPDC002721 | reverse complement strand
CCGCCGCCCCGCGCGCGGCGGTGGGCCGGGGGGGGCGGGGGGGGGGTCTGGGGGGGGGGGGGGGGGGGGGGGGGGGGGAAAAAAAAAAACCCCCCCCCCCCCCCCCACCTCCGGCCGAACCGCCGCGAAGATACCGGCAGACGGTCCGCCCTCTTCACGGCCTGACGGTGACGGTCCTCGTCGGAGTCGGCTCCGGTCGCGCTGTCGTACCCGCTGGACCGCCCGGGCCGACAGTGACGGTCCTCGTCGGGGTCGGCCTCGGCCTCGGCAGCGCGGTCATACCGGCTCGATCGTAGAACCCGACCTCCCACCGACCCTGCTGCCGTTCGAGTTCGGCGGCCACGCGTTCGACGACGCCGGGCCGGAGCAACTCCGACATCCTGTACTTGCCGTCACACATGCCCACCTCCTTCCTGACCACCTTGCAGTCGTCGTAGGAGTTCGGTTCGGCGCCGAGAGAATGGATCGGCGTGTCACCGGGCAGGATCCAGATCTTGAAAGACTGGGGCCGCTCCAACCAGTCGGAGGTCACCGTGTTCCAGTCGTAGACGGTATCCACGTCCGCCCCTCCGCATCTACCGGCCCAACTGCCCCCGCTGGCGGTCCGCATCACCAGCATCGCCTCCGGATCGGCGCACACGAACCTGTACGAGGTGTGGATGCTCAACGGCCGGAACGTGACCGTCGCGCCGTCGGGCACGGTCGTGGAACCGTATGACTCGATCAGGGGAGCTCCCAGGCTGTTCTCAGGGGGCAGAGCGAACGAGGGGGAGATCCGCGCCGCCGTCGGCGGCTCCTTCTCCACCGGTTCCGCGCCCCTCCAGAACCCCTGGACCGGGAAGGCCACGGCGGCCGCAGCGGCCACCGCCAGTGCCGCGCCCGCCGCGCCCGCCGTACCCACCACGGCCCTGCGCCGCCTGATGCGGCGACCACGCCGTACGATCTCCCGCACGTCGGGAAGACCCTCGACAACATCGTCGGCCAGCGCCGCGCGCAGCTCGTCCTCGGTGTGCGTCATCGCTTCGCTCCCGTCGTCTGCATCTCCGAATGGACGCGCAGGCGTCTCAGCGCCCGGCCCAGCTGGGTCTTCACCGTGCCGAGGGAGCAGCCGAGCACGTCGGCGCACTGCGCGAGGGTGAGCTCCTCGAAGTAGTGCAGGACGATGACCGCGCGCTGCCGCCTCGACAGGCCGCCGATCGCCTCCCGGAGCACGTGGCGGCTGCCGACCTCGGCGGTGAAGTCCCGCGGGTCCGCGCGTTCGGGAAGGTGCTCGGCGGGCACCTCGTCGCGCCACTTCCTGCGCCACCAGGAGGCGTGGGTGTTCACGATGATCCGGTGCACGTACGGGTCGGGGTCGCCCTCGATCCGCCGCCACGCCACCCACGCCTTGGCCAGCGCCGTCTGCACGAGATCCTCGGCGGTCGCCCTGTTCCCGGTGAGCAGGTACGCCGTATGCCGGAGCCGCTCGTAACGCGTCGCCACGTAAGCGTCGAACCCGTCGTCCATCCGCGATCTCCGTCCTGAAGCCTCCTTCGTCCTGGAGCCTCACAGACATCTACTCGGCGGCGAGCCGGTTCGGACGACAGCGGAAGGCGACGCGTGGGTGAAGACGCCACGAGGCCGATATGGGACAGAGCGGGACCAAGGGCGGGAAGAGCGGGGTTCCAACCCCGGCCGCTCCACATAAAGTAGCGGGATGGTGATTCTGGACGGCGGCCTGGCCACCCATTTGGAGGAGCTGGGCGCGGACCTGCGAGACGACCTCTGGTCGGCGAAGCTCCTGCTGGAGAACCCCTCCGTGATCCGGCAGGCGCATCTCGACTACTTCGCCGCGGGCGCCGAGGTGGCGATAACGGCGAGTTACCAGGCGAGCATCCCCGCGTTCGTGCGGCGCGGCCTGAGCGCCACCGAGGCCGAGGACCTCATCCTGCTCTCCGTGCACCTGGCAGCCCAGGCCAGGGACACCCACGGCTCGGGCACCGTGGCCGCCAGCGTCGGCCCGTACGGCGCCTACCTGGCCAACGGCGCCGAGTACACCGGCGACTACGACCTCGACGAGGACGGCCTGACCGACTGGCACCGCGACCGCTGGCACATCCTGGCCGACAGCGAGGCCGACCTGATCGCCTGCGAGACCATCCCGTCCTACACCGAGGCCAGGGCGCTGCGGCGGCTGCTCGCCGAGACGCCGGGGATGCGGGCGTGGGTGAGCTTCTCCTGCCGCGACGGCGAGCACATCAACGACGGCACCCCGCTCAAGATGGCCGCGGGGTTGTTCGCCGGGAACCCCCAGGTGATCGCGATCGGCGTCAACTGCACGGCACCGCGCCACGTGCTCAGCCTGATCTCGCAGATCAAGGGCAAGCCCACCATGGTCTATCCCAACTCCGGCGAGGTCTGGGACTCCGCGAACCGGCGCTGGCTCGGGCTCGCCGACCCGGTGGAGTTCGGGGAGGCCGCGGCCGGGTGGACCGCCGCGGGCTCCGCCTTCGTCGGCGGCTGCTGCCGTACCACCCCGGAGCACATCCGCCAGATCCGCGCCCACCTCACGGGGTCGGGCGCCTCGTGAGGTCCTGACCCGCCGCCGCCTCTCCCCCGCGCGTCACGCGCCCGCGAACGAACACCGGATCCCCGGCAGCACACCCTGGGGATCCGGGCTCACCCCTCGGCGTGAACGGGCCTGGCGAACGTCTCCAGGGGCGGGATCACGGCGTCGGGGCGGGGCTCGTAGCGCTCCAGGTGCTGGGTGCGCCGGATCAGGGCGCGCAGGTCGGTGAGGGTACCGGAGACGACCCCGTCGGCCCTGGCCTGCACCAGGACGTTGCCGATCGAGGTGGCCTCGACGGGTCCCGCGACCACCGGGAGACCGCAGGCGTCGGCGGTGAGCCGGCAGAGCAGCGCGTTGCGCGAGCCTCCCCCGACGATGTGGATCGTGTCCACCGCCTGCCCGGTGAGCCGCCGGGCGTCCTCGATCGCCGCCCGGTGGGCGAGCGCCAGGGAGTCGATCACACAGCGGACGACCTGGGCGCGGGTCTCCGGCACGGGCCGGCCGGTACGGCGGCAGAAGTCGGCGACGCGTCCGGGCATGTCGCCGGGCGGGTGGAAGACCGGGTCGTCGGCGTCCACGACCGACCGGAACGGCTCCTCCAGGGCGGCCTGCCGGAGCAGCTCCTCCAGATCGACCCGCCCTCCCGGCGCCCCGGCGGACAACCCGGTGGACGACCCCGCGGATGACTCGGCGGGCTGCTCTGAGGACAACCCGGTGGACGACCCGGCGGGCTGCTCCGCGGACAACCTGTTGGACGCCCCCGTGCCGAGCGGTGTTTCCGCCGGGACGGTCTCCGCCTCCCAGGTGCGGATGCACTCCTGCAGCAGCCACAGCCCGGTGACGTTGCGCAGGTAGCGCACGGTGCCGTCGATGCCCGCCTCGTTGGTGAAGTTGGCCCGCCGCCCCTCCTCGCTGATCATCGGCTGGTCCAGCTCGACGCCGACCAGCGACCAGGTGCCGCAGGAGATGTAGGCGAACCGCTCGTTCTCGGCGGGGACCGCCGCCACGGCGGAGGCGGTGTCGTGGGAGCCGACCGCGATGACCCGGGTGTCCGGGGAGAGCCCGAGCTCGCCCGCGACGTCCGGCGTCAGCGGGCCGATCACCTCGCCGGGACGCCGGATCGGCGGCAGGATCCCGGCCGCGGAGCTGGACCCGCCCGTCAGCCCGTCCGTCAGCCCGCCCGTCAGCCCGTCCGTCAGCACGGTGTCCCACTTCCGGGTCCTGGCGTCGAGCAGCTGGGTGGTGGAGGCGTTGGTCAGCTCCGCGCCGACCTCCCCGGTCAGCCAGTACGCGATCAGGTCGGGGATGAGCAGCAGCGTCGCGGCCGAGGCCAGCCGGTGCTCGGCGGCGAGCTGGTGGATGGTGTTGAACGGCTGGCGGGCGATGCCCGTGCGGGCGTACAACTCCTCGAAGGGGACCTGGCTGGCCGTCTTCTCGGTGCGGGCGTCGCGGTAGTGGACGGGGTTGCCGAGCAGCGCCCCGGCCTCGTCCAGGAGTCCGTAGTCGACGGCCCAGGAGTCGATCCCGATGCCGTCGACGGGACCCGCCGCGCGCAGACCCTCCAGCACGCCCCGGTGGATCCGCAGGATGTCCCAGTACAGCGTGCCGCCGGCCCGGACGGGCACGTTCGCGAAACGGTGTACCTCGCGCAGTTCCAGGGTGTCGGGCCCGATCTCGGCGACGACCACCCGGCCGCTCGACGCGCCGAGGTCGACCGCGGCGTACCGCCCGGTCCGTCCGGTCCGCTCACTCTCCTCAGGCCGTCCGGTCCCCGGTGCCGACTGCATGCGAGCCCCTTTCAGGAGTTGAAAAGCAGGGATGTCCCCGGCCCTCGCCCTGCGGGGCAGGAGCCGCACGGGGGGAACCGGGGACGTGTGACGGGTCAGCGCAGGAAGGCGGCCGCGACGCCCGCGTCGACCGGGATGTGCAGGCCCGTGGTCTGGGTGAGCTGGGTGAGCTGGAAGACCGCCCCCGCGATGTGCTCGGGCAGCACCTCGCGCTTGAGCAGGGTGCGCTGCGCGTAGTACTCGCCCAGCTTCTCCTCCTCCACCCCGTACACCGCGGCCCGGTTGGCCCCCCACCCCGAGGCGAAGATGCCGGACCCGCGCACCACCCCGTCGGGGTTGATCCCGTTGACCCGGATGCCGTACCCGCCGAGCTCGGCCGCGAGCAGCCGCACCTGGTGCGCCTGGTCGGCCTTGGCGGCCCCGTAGGCCACGTTGTTCGGTCCGGCGAACACCGCGTTCTTGGAGGAGATGTACACGATCTCCCCGCCCATCCCCTGCGGGATCATCACCCGCGCGCTCTCCCGCGAGACCAGGAACGACCCGCGCGCCATCACGTCGTGCTGCAGGTCCCAGTCGGCCACGCTCGTCTCCAGCAGCGAGCGCGACAGCGACAGGCCCGCGTTGTTGACGATCAGGTCCACCCCGCCGAACGCCAGCACCGCCGCCCGGAGCGCGGCGACCACCTGTACCTCGTCGGTGACGTCCACCTGCACCGCGACCGCGACGTCCTCCGGCCGGTACGCCTTCGCGCCCAGCTCGGCGGCCACCTTGCTCGCGGCGCCGAGGTCGCGGTCGGCCACCACCACGCACGCGCCCTCGGCCGCCAGCCTGCGCGCGGTCGCCGCCCCGATGCCCGAGCCGCCGCCGGTCACCACGGCCACCCGCGTCGCCAGCGGGCGCGCGGGAGGCATCCGGCGCAGCTTGGCCTCCTCCAGCTCCCAGTACTCGATCCGGAACTTCTCGCTCTCCTCGATCGGCGCGTACGAGGAGAGCGCCTCGGCCCCGCGCATCACGTTGACGGCGTTGACGTAGAACTCCCCGGCCACCCGCGCGGTCTGCTTGTCCTTGCCGAAGGAGAACATGCCCACCCCCGGCACCAGCACGATCGCCGGGTCCGCTCCCCGCATCGCGGGCGAGCCCTCCACGGCGTGCCGCCGGTAGTAGGCCGCGTACTCCTCGCGGTAGGCGGCGTGCAGTTCCCGCAGCCGGGCGACCACGTCCTCGATCGGCGCTCCTGCGGGCAGGTCCACCACCAGCGGGGCCACCTTGGTCCGCAGGAAGTGGTCGGGGCAGGAGGTGCCCAGCGCGGCCAGCTCGGGGTGGCGCTCGCGCGACAGGAAGTCCAGCACCTCGCCGGTGGCGGTGTAGTGGCCGACCTGCGGGGCGTCGGTGGAGGCGAGCCCACGAATCACGGGGAACAGCGCCGCCGCCCGCTCGGCCCGCGCCGCCTCCTCCAGCGGCTCGTACCCGGCGAGCACCGGCCCGAACGGCTCCGCCCTGCCGTGCTCGGCGATGTACGCCTCCGCGGTGCGGATGATCTCCAGCGAGTTGGCCTCGCAGGCGGCCGAGGTGTCGCCCCAGGCGGTGATGCCGTGCCCGCCCAGGACGCACCCGATCGCCAGGGGGTTGTCCTTCTTGATCGCCGCGATGTCCAGCCCCAGCTGGAAGCCGGGCCGCCGCCAGGGTACCCACACCACCCGGTCGCCGAAGATCCGCGCCGTCAGCGCCTCCCCGTCGGCGGCGGTGGCGATCGCGATCCCCGCGTCGGGGTGCAGGTGGTCGACGTGCGCCGCGTCCACCAGGCCGTGCATCGCGGTGTCGATCGAGGGCGCGGCGCCACCGGTGCCGAACGCGCAGAAGTCGAACGCCGCGACCATCTCGTCCTCGCGCTCGACCCCGGGGTAGACCCCCGCCAGCGCCCGGAGCCGGTCCAGCCGCAGCACCGCCAGGCCGCGCTCGGCCAGGGTGCCCAGGTCTCCCCCGGAACCCTTGACCCACATCACCTCGGCCGGGGATCCGGTCACGGGGTCGGCCGCCGTCCCCTTGGCCGAGGTGTTGCCCCCCGCGAAGTTCGTGTTCCGCGGATCGGCCCCCAGCGCGTGCGACCGCTGCAGCAGTTCCTCAACCGGCGACGTCATGGCACCTCTCCGCTCGCTCGTTCACCCGTCACCCCCGCGGGCACCCGGCGGGACCTCGTGGAAGGCCCGGGGTGCGGCGGGATGAGATCTTTTTAAAAACGTTTTAAGAACGGTGAAAAAGCTATGTGACACGTACGGCACTGTCAACGCCGTCACGTGAGATCGTGAGCCGAAAGCCGCCGGGCGGGCCGGAAGCACGACCCTGACTGGCGAACCAGCGGTTGTTACGTTTTAATCAGTGCACATGAGTTCGGTGAGCATAAAGGAAGTCGCGGCACGGGCCGGGGTGTCCCCCGGAACGGTGTCCAACGTGCTCAACCGTCCGGAGAAGGTCGCCGAGTCCACCCGCACCCGGGTCGAGGAGGCCATCCGCGACCTCGGGTTCGTCCGGCACGGCTCCGCCTCCAGCCTGCGGGCCGGGCACAGCCGCACCGTCGGCCTGTCGGTCATCGACATCGGCAACCCCTTCTTCACCGACGTGGCGGCCGGGGTCGAGGAGGTCGCCAGCGAGCGCGGGTACGCGGTGATCCTGGGCAACTCCTCGGGCGACCGGCTCAAGGAGGAGCGCAACCTGCTGGTCTTCGCCGAGCAGCGGGTCCGCGGGGTGCTCATCACACCCGCCGGGGCGAACCTCGCCAAGCTCGACCAGCTCAAGGAGCGCGGCATCAGCGTGGTGCTGGTCGACCACCCCGCCGAGCGCGCCGACCAGTGCTCGGTGGCGGTCAACGACATCACCGGCGGCTCACTGGCGGTCTCCCACCTGCTGTCCACCGGCGCCGAGCGGATCGCCTACGTCACCGGCCCCCTCACCATCCGCCAGTGCGCCGACCGCCTGATCGGCGCGGAGCGGGCGCTGGTCGCGGCGGGCCGCGACCCCGGGGAGACGCTGGAGGAGATCCCGATGAGCGCGATGAACGCCAGGTCGGGGCAGCAGGCGGCGGAGAAACTGATCGCCGAGGGGCGGCTGCCCGACGCCGTGTTCTGCGCGAACGACCTGCTCGCCCTCGGCATGCTGCGCGGGCTGCTCCAGGCGGGCGTGCGGGTCCCCCAGGACGTCTCCCTCATCGGCTACGACGACATCGACTTCGCCTCCGCCTCGACGGTCTCGCTCAGCTCCATCCGGCAGCCGACCCACCGGCTCGGCCGGGTCGCCACCGAACTGCTGCTGGACGAGTGCGACAACCCCGACTCACACGCCCACCAGCAGATCATGTTCCAGCCCGAGCTGGTCATCCGCGAGTCGACCCTCTGACCGCCGGGGTCCGTGCGACCGGACGCGAAGCGGCCGTGAGCGACCGGGAGTCCCCGGGCCGCTTGGCGTAGAGGCGGACATCGAGCACTTCGACCCGTGGAAACGGGCGGCGAGGCGTCATCGCGGCGATCGGCGATCGGCGGTCCGGCGCGCGTGGCACCGGGCTTGCGCCACGGTCGCCGACCCACGAGCCTTCTTGCGCGGCACGGTTTCAGCTCTCACGGACGTCGGGTGCGCCGCGCCGACCTCAAGGAGCTCACATGGAGATGAGAAAGGCGAGATCACTACGTCGGAAGCAGAGCGAGTCGCCCCCACCTGCCGACCCCGGCGACACCTCCGAGCGCGAGCCCGGCCGGGACGTCGACCAGAGCGCCGACAGCGGCGGCGGCAACACGGAGGACAGGGGAGACAGGGGGAACGAGGAAGACCTCGGCCCGCGGCGACAGGACGACCCGCCGGCGAACGACCGTGAGGAGCCGGAGGAGTTCCGGCGGACCAGGCGTCGGTCCGTCGGCGAGGTCGGCCGGCCCTCGACCCCCGTCGTCCGGCCACCGGTGGTCAAGCTCGGCTGGCGCCCGGCACAGGGCAGGATGACCTACTGGGTCAGGGACGGCTCCGGCGCCGTGGGAGCGAGGAAGGAGTCCCTGATCGGAATGCCGCGAGTGCTGTACACCCCTGTCCCCGACCGGCAGACGCGCGCCGACGGCCAGCTACTGGTCTACGCCGAACCGGAGCACAGGACGGACCCGCCGATCTTCGTCCGCCGTGCGGACCTGGTCGACGACGGCTATGAGAAGACGGTCGCGGCGATCGAGACCCTCGTCCGGCAGAGCCAGGACCGTCTTCAGCAGACGTTCTGGCCCGAGAAGCGCCGGGAACTGGACGCGATGACCGAGATCACGCTTGCGCAGCCGGTGTCGGGCCTGAAGGTGAGCGCGTTCGAGTCGGGGCGGGTGACAGCCGACTCCCTCGTCACCGTCCCCGCCGGGACCCACCCCCTGCCGGAGATCCACTCGTCGACGCTCGGGTTTCCGGACCAGCTGGCGCCGTTCAGCGCGATCGTCGAGGTGAACGTCGAAGGCGGCAGGCAGGCCGTGCTGATCCCGGGCGAGATCGTCTGGGGCTCCGACCGCTCGCATGCCGACACGGCACAGGAGCAGGGTGTCGCTCAGAGGATCACCGCAGAGAGGGTCATGGAGGTCCTGATCGGCGACGAGTACTTCGCACGTCACCTGGCAGGCCGCCGGCTGACGGGCGACCGGCTGCACTACGTCACCTCCCAGGAGATGGGCGCGGTCTTCGTCCTCGACGGGATGCCGGACGGAGAGGAGCAGATCGAAATCGCGCGGACGGCCAACGAGATCCTGTTCAACGCCGGTCTCAGCACGCCCGGCCTCTCGGTCAACGGTCACATCTTCATCCAGCTGGACCAGCTCGGCACCGGCACGGAGTATCACGAGGCCATCCACTGGTTCTCCGACCCGACGGTGGACCGGGTCCTCGGCCACTGGTTCAACGAAGGACTCACCGAATACCTGACCCGCTACCCGGTGAGCGCGCTCGGCGAGGAGGCCGTCCGCAGCGAGGACCAGTACGGCCCGCAGCGCCAGGCGATCGAGAAGCTCGTGAGGCACGCGGGGATAGACGACGAGCAGCTGTGCGAGGCGTACTTCAGGGGCGACATCCAGCCGCTCTACGACGCGGTCGCGGCGGCCGCGGCGACCGCCGGGGGCACCTTCAGCCTCGACGCCTTCGCGACCTGCCTCGATCCGGCACGGGCCATCGAGGCACTGCGGCATTTCGACGAGGTCTTCGGGGTCGCGGACGAAGCGCGGGAACACAAGACAGACGTCGACGCCGACGCGGACCCCAAGGCCGAGGCCGAGGCCGAATGACGCGGCGCCCCACCCTGAGCCCACGAGGACGGAGCCCACGATGACGGCTTTCCGCTCACCGGCGGCCACCGCCCGCTCAGGATGGTAGGACCGAGGCAGCGCACCCGCACGTGCCCGAAGATCCCCGGGTACCGGTGAGGCGAGCACGCGCCGGCCTCACCTGCCCGGCCCGGCCGACCCGCAGAGGGGTGCCCGAGACAGCCGCCCCCGGTCAGGGGCGCCTGCGTGCCTCCTTGGCGGCCTGCCTCGCCGCCTCCTTCGCCTCCTTGGCGGCGCGGACGGCCTCGACCTTGGCGCTCGCGGCGTACTTGTCGACGTACTCCTGGCCGGAGAGCTCCATCAGCGCGTACATGATCTCGTCGGTGACGGCGCGCAGGACGAGGCGGTCCTCCTCCATCCCGTAGTAGCGGGTGAAGTCGAGCGGCTTGCCGAACTTCACCCCCGGGCGGATGCCCAGCTTGGGAAGGACGCTGCCCGGGGGCATCATCTCGAAGGTGTTGACCATCGCCCACGGGATGACCGGCACCCGCGACTCCAGCGCCAGGCGGGCCACACCGGTCTTGCCCTTGTAGAGGCGGCCGTCGTGGGAGCGGGTCCCCTCCGGGTAGATGGCGAGCACCTGCCCCTCGTTGAGGATGCGCTTGCCGGTACGCAACGCCGCCTCGCTGGCCTTGCCCCCGGAGCGGTCGATGGGGACGGTGCCGACACCACTGAAGAAGGCCTTGCTCATCATCCCCTTGAGACCGCGGCCGGTGAAATAGTCGGACTTGCCGAGAGAGATCACCTTGCGTCGCAGGAACAGCGCGCCGAAGAAGTGGTCGGCGAACGACAGGTGGTTTCCGGCCAGGATCACCGGTCCTTGCTTCGGCACGTTCCCCACGCCCTCCACCCAGGGACGGAAAATCAGATGGAGTAAGGGCGAGAGGATGGCCTTCACCACCCAGTAGAACACTCGATGCTCCTTCGGTTGACAGGCGTGGACCTGGAGTTATCCTCCCACTTCCGATCCCGGTCACCTACCCCACCGAACCACCCAAATCGACCTCTCGCAAAACACGTCCCAGTCGTGCGACGATCGGGCGAAACTTACTAGGAGCCGCGATGCCAGTCATGCCCGGTGCGGAGGCGTACCACCATGCGGGAGGACGGATCGGCGTCCTGCTCTGCCACGGATTCACCGGATCGCCGCAGTCGTTGCGCCCCTGGGCCGAATACCTCGCGGCGGCGGGCATGACGGTGGCGCTGCCCAGGCTGCCCGGTCACGGCACCACCTGGCGGGAGATGGCCCGCACCCGCTGGGAGGACTGGTACGCCGAGCTCGACAAGGCCCTGGCGGACCTGCGCGGCAGCTGTGCCGAGGTCTTCGTCATGGGCCTGTCGCTCGGCGGGTGCATGGCGCTGCGACTGGCCGAGGTGCACGGCGACGGGATCAAGGGGCTGGTGGTCGTCAACCCCTCGATCGTCAACGACGTGCCGCTGCTCAAGCTGGCGCCGCTGCTCAAGTTCGTGGTCGCCTCGGTGCCCGGCGTCGCCGGGGACATCAAGAAGGAGGGGGCCACCGAACTCGGCTACACGCGTACGCCGGTCAAGGCCGCGGCCACCCTCCTGCGGCTGTGGTCGTTGACCCGGTCGGAGCTGGGTAAGATCACCCAGCCCGTCCTGGTTTTCCACAGTCCGCAGGATCATGTTGTGAAACCGGGGAGTGTGCGTATTCTGCGTGAGAGGCTGACCGGGGGGAATCTGAATGTGGTGGAGCTCGCCGACAGCTATCACGTCGCGACGCTTGACAACGATGCTGATCGGATCTTTGCGGGGAGCCTGGAGTTCATCACCGCGAACGCGTCTGTACCCTTGCAGAGAGACTGATCGCCAGCGGGGGATGCACGGTCTCCGGGAGAAAGTGATCGGCCGATGAACAACGGGCCCAGCTAGGTGACACCTCAAAGCGATGAGGACGAGGTCTGGCGTCAGATCGTCGCGTCCTTCAACGACACCGCCGAGCGTGACTCGGCGGATCAGCCGTGGCCGGACAGTGAGAACCTCCCGGCCGAGCCTCCGCGACGGGTGATCAAACAGTCGGACGAGGAGGACCTCCTGCGGGAGGACGACCTCGCCGACGACGCCGAATCCGGTACGGAGCAGTCCGGCGGCGAGGACGAGGAAGGGCACTACGTCCCCCCGCCACCGCCCCCGCTGCCCAAGACCGACGCCACCACCAAGATCGCATGGCTGGCGCTGTTCGGCGGCCCCGCCTACCTCCTGCTGAGCGCCGCGCTCAACTGGAACCTGCAGGGGTGGATGCTCTTCACCGCGGTCGCCGCGTTCATCGGCGGTTTCGTGGCGCTGGTGGTCCGCATGGGCGACGGCCCGCCCAACGACTCCGGCTGGGACGACGGCGCCGTCATCTGAGCGGGTCTCGCCCGGTCACGGTCACCTCACCGGCCCGGACGGACATCCGGCCATCCACCCGGGCGGACATCCGGCCGCGACCGTCGCCGGGCTACGGCCGGGCGGGCTACGGCTTGGCGCGCTCGGAGGTGCCGAAGCGCTCGATCACGTCGGTGTACTTGCCCGAGGCGTCGACCACGTGGCCGACGGTCCACACCGTGCCGGTGCCCGGCAGGTAGGCCACCGACTGGAGCCGCACCGTCCGGGGGGCGGCCGTCTCCGGACCGCGCAGCGCCTTGACCGCGCGCCCGTCGTACCGGAGCATGAACGCCTCGCCGGGACGCTCCAGGTCGACCCCGGAGATCCAGAAGTGCCCCTTGCGGTCGCCCGTCACCCCGTACAGCCGGACGTCGCCGTCGGGGAGGGAGACCCGGGACCACTTCTTGCCGTTCCACGACAGGACCAGCGGGACGATCCCGCCGGCCTCCCGGTAGACGCCGCCGACGGCGAGGGCCCGCTTGGGCCCGTCGAGGTGGACGTCACGCAGGTAGCCGCCGGGGATGTCGGGGGCCTTGAAGGTCTTCCAGCGCCCACCGGACTGCCTCATGATCAACGGCTTGCCGCCGGTGTCGCCCACCGCCCACCCGTCGTTCCTGCCCGACAGCGCCACCCCGTACAGCGTGCCCCGGTCGCGAAGGTGGGTGAGCTTCCACTTCGATCCGGCGCCGGTGACGATCATGGGCAGCTTGTCGCGGCGGCCGACCGCGACCACCTGGCCGGGAACGGCCGCCACCCCGCCCAGCCAGTCGCCCGAGTGCAGCTTGTCGACGATGACCCGGTCGAAGGACGCCCCGTCCCCTCTCGCCAGGTAGGGGAGGCTGTCGTGCCCCTCTCCGACGGCCCACAGCTCGGTCGCCGAGGCCGCCGCGACAGAACGCAGGGGCCCGGCACCGGTCGGGTCGTTGCGGATGCCGACCTCTTTCCAGGAGGTGCCGTCCCAGTGGGTGATCGCGCCTCGGCTCTGCCAGACGTCCCAGACGCTCTGCTGGCCGACCGCCCACACGCTCGTGGCCGAGACCCCCGCCACGTCGGACAGCGACCCGTCACTGCTCAGGCCCGCGCTGACCGGGGCCTGCCATGCCTCGGCCACGGGCGGGCTGACGGGATCGGCATGAGCTGGGAACGTCTGCGGAGACAGCAGAAGCAGGCCTCCCGCGCAGAGAACCAGCGCACGCCGCGGAAGGCGACGGGTCATGTTTCAAATGGTACGGGGCTCGTGCGCTCCCCGTGTGCCGGTCTCCCCACTTGACCGGCACGATCTGGAAAGACACCCTTTCCCTTGTCGTCCTTCTTCCCTTGTCGTCCTTCTCGCCACCTTCCTCTCGCTCTTTCTCGCCCTCTTTCTCGCCACCGGGACGCCGGTCACGCCGGGCGCGGGCGGTCCAGCTCGGCGATCACCGGCAGGTGGTCGGTGGCGGCCACCAGGTCGTCGGGGTCGGCGTCGACCCCGCCGCAGGAGAGCACAGAGAGGCCCTCGACCGCGAAGATCGCGTCGATCCGCTTGTGCGGGCCCCTGGCGGGGAAGGTGAAGCCGTCGCCACGTGGCGAGACCGGGTAGCAGTCGGTGAGCCGCTCGGCGAGGTGTCGCCAGCTCGGCTGGCCGGACTGCTCGTTGATGTCCCCCGCCAGCACCGGCAGCGCGCCGAACCGGTCGGCCACCTCCCGCAGGAGCCTCACCGCCTCGTCCGCGTGGTGGTGCCGGGCGTTCTCGTCGAGGTCCAGGTGGATGGAGCCGACGGCGAGCCGCCACCCCTCCGCCTCCACCACGGCGATCGCGATGGCGCGCCGCTCCAGCGGGAAGAAGGACTTCAGGAGACGGCCCTCCCCGTGCAGCAGCCGCACCCCGGGGCCGGTCAGCACGGCGACCCCGCCCCTGCGACGGCCCGCGGCCACGGACAGCCCCCCGAAGGCGGCCAGCCGCCTCCGCCTGCGGCGCCAGCACAGGAACCGGGGCGCCTCCTGCACGCAGAGCACGTCGGCGCGGAGCGCGGCGACCACCCGCCCCAGTGCCGGGACGTCGTCCTTCATGGAGCGCACGTTGTAGCTGGCGATCCTGAGCACCACGGCACCTCACTTCGCGACGCGTGCCGCGAGGATAGCCGCGCACCACCGGCCGCACCAGCCACCCGCCCCGATCGGCATGCCCACCACCGGCTACATCGGTCGCTCGCCCCGATCGGCATGCTCACCACCGGCTACATCGGTCGCTCGCCCCGATCGGCATGCTCACCACCGGCTACATCGGTCGCTCGCCCCGATGGTGCGCGGGCGGCCGGACGCGTCAGCCGTCTGCCCCGGCAGGCACGCTCGCCGCCGGACGCACCGGCCGCCCGCCCCTGTGGGTACGCGGGCGGCCGGTGCGCGCCGGGAACGGGTCAGCGCCTGCGGGCGAGGTCCGCGGCGCCGACCAGGCCCGCCGAGGCGCCGAGCTCGGCGCAGCGGATGTCGGCCAGCGGGCGGTGTCCCCGGCCGCTCAGATGGGTGTTGTAGAACTCGCGGGTCTCGTCGATCCACAGGTCGGCGGCGCGCGAGACGCCGCCGCCGAGGACGAAGCAGCCCGGGTCGAGGACGGCGGCGAGGTCGGCCAGGCCCTGGCCGATCCAGCGGGCCATCGAGGAGAACGCGGCCAGCGCGGCCGGGTCGCCCTGCCTGGCGGCCTCGGTGACCTCCTGGCCCTCGATCTGGTCGGGCGTCCCCCCGGCGATCTCCAGGAGCTTGACGGCCTTGTCCGGCTCGGCCTCGGCGATCCTCCTGGCCTCGCTGACCAGGGCGTTCCCGCTGGCGTACTGCTCCCAGCAGCCGAGGTTGCCGCACCCGCACAGGCGCCCGCCGGGGACCGCCTGCATGTGGCCGAGCTCGGCGCCCATGCCCCAGCGCCCCCGGTAGAGGGAGCCGTCGAGCACGATGCCGCCGCCGATGCCCGTACCGACGGTCACGCACACCAGGTGGGTCTCGCCGCGACCGGCGCCGAACCTGGCCTCGCCCCACGCCATCGCGTTGGCGTCGTTCTCCACCACGACGGGAAGGCCGACCATGTCGGAGACCTTCCTCTGCAAGGGCTCCTCGCGCCAGGCGAGGTTGGGGGCGAACCGGACAATGGACCTGGTCTCGTCGACGAACCCGGCCGCGCCGAGACCGACGGCCTCGATCTCCCTGCCCTTGGAGAGCTCCAGGATCGCGTCACCGATCGTGTGGGCGACCTGGTCCGGATTCTCCGCCGGGGTGGGCCGCAAGAGATGCTCGACGATCTGGCCGTCCTCGTCGACGACTCCCGCCGCGACCTTCGTACCGCCAATGTCCACACCGATGGTCAGCGCCATTGTCCATTCATCCTCTCCCCCTGGGCTCACCCCAGGTCGATGTGCTCCACGGGGGTGTCTCCTCGCTCGCGCTCGCGTTCCCGCTGCGCGGGAGCGGGCTTGCCGAGTCCGTCGACGGCCGACTTGAAGGCGGCGAACAGCTCGGTGCCCGCCTGCATGAGGTGGTCGGTGACGGCACCGCCCGACTCGCGCTGCGCGGCCATCGCACGGCAGACGGGGCAGGCCCGGCAGATGTACTCCTCATGCTCCGAGACCGCCTCCTCCCACACGTCCCGCTCTCTTCTTCCTCGGCCACCACCGGAGAACGCGCCGCCGACCCCGGTCATCGTGCCCTTGATCAGGTTCTTGCGTAGTTCCCTGGTCGCCTTCCGCTGCAGCGTGTCGAAGAGCTTGAACGCCTCCTCGGCTGCGGTGCCCAGCGGGTCCTTGCCACTCTGGGAGCCGCTCTGCGCCCCGCTCTGTGACTCGCCCTGGGACCGCTGCGCCCGCTCGTCACGCGCCCGTTCCCCGGCCGTGGCGTCCTTCTCCCGCTCCGCGGACCCGGCGCGGTCGCCGGGCCTGGCCCACGGGGTCCATCCGGTCCGCTCCTCACGCCTGGCCCGCTCGGCGCGCTCGAACCACTCGGCGCGCGCGTCACGATCGGCCTGCGCGGAATCCGAGGTCCGCCCGGTACGCGTGGTCTGCTCCGTACCTGCGGTCGGCTCGGTGGTTGCGGTCGGCTCGGTGGCTGCGGTCGGCTCGGTGGTTGCGGTCGGCTTCTTGCCTGCGGTCGGCTCGGAGATCGGGACCTGCTCGGAGGCCGGAGACCGATCGGAGGCCGCGGTCTGCCCGGAGGGCGCGGCCTCGGCCTCCACCTCGACCACGTCCAGGTGCACGACCTTCTCGACGCGCTCGGCCCGCGCGGGCTCCCCCGCGCCCTCCAGCCGCTCGACGGCCTCGACGACCTCGACGACCTCGACCTGCTCGATCCGCCCGACGGGCTCGGCAGGCTCGACGGGCTCGGAGGAGCCGGTGCGTCCGCCCTTCGGGGACTTCCCGGCCGAGGCCGCTCCCCGCTCCTTCTGGGTCGTCTTCCCCTGGGTCGTCTTCCCCGTGCGGCGGCCCTTCTGGGCCTTGCCCGCGCCCTCGGCGCTCTCGGCACCCACAGCGTCTCCGGCGGCTCCGGCGGTCCCGGCGCTCTCGGCGGCTTCGACGCCCGCGGTCTCGGACGGCGGGGTCACGGCGGCCGCGGCCTTCCGTGGCCTCCTCGGCGCGCGCGGCTTCGGGGTCTTCTCTGCGTCGTTCGTGTTATCGGTCATCAGGCCCTCCCGATTCGAACCGTACCCGGAGAAACCCGTCGCGGAGCGCGGCGTCCCGCACCGACCTGCGGGCCAGTGCGGCGGGCAGGGCCAGGACCCGGCGGTAGGAACCGGCGTTGACGATCAGCTCGTCGCCCTTGCGGGCCAGATCCACCTCGTCCTTGTCCGCGAGCGGCAGGGCCAGGATCAGCTCGCCCTCGGCGGTGATCCGCAGCGGCGGGTCGACGGAGGGCGGGGCGAAGGGGTCACCCTCGCCGTACATGGCCTCGGCGACGGCGGCGAGGGCGTCGAGGCCGACGGGCTCGGCCTCCAGGTACGGGACGACGTGCACGGGCAGCGGCGCGAAGGACTCCTCGACCTCGGCCAGGTGCCGGGCCTGGGCGTCCACCCACTTCTGCCGCCACGGGTCGGCGCCCTCCGAGGGGAAGACACGGTTGGCGATCACCGCGTCCACCCGGTAGCCGTACAGGCTGAGGGAGGTGAGCGTGCGGCGGGCCTCGGCGAGCACGACGGCCTCGGGGGTGAGCACCAGCCGGACGCTCGCGCCGGGCCCGGTGAGCAGCTCGCGCACCTCCATCAGGCCCCGGTGGAGCCGCTCGCCCGCGCCGATCACGTGGTCCTCGGGCATGCTGACCTGCGCCAGGCGGCGGACCAGCGGGGAGATGGTGCTCAGCAGCCGCCTGCCGATCGGCAGCAGGCGGTTCACGTGCCAGTCGAGGGCCTCGGGCAGGGCGAGCAGCCGGAGCGTCTCGGCGGTCGGGGCGCAGTCGATGACGATGACGTCCCACAGCCCGGTGCGTGCCTGCTCGCGCAGCTCCAGCAGCGCGATGACCTCCTCGGCGCCGGGCAGCACCGTGATCTCCTCGGCGGTCACCTCGTCGAGGCCGAGCTCGGCGAAGACGCCCCTGGCGTAGTCGCGCAGCTCGCCCCACTGGCGTTCCAGCGCCCTCTGGGTGTCGACCTGGTGGAGGGAGAGGCCGGGAGCGATCTCCGTGGGCTCACCGCCGGCCCGCACGCCGAGGGCGTCGGCCAGCGAGTGGGCGGTGTCGGTGGAGACCACCAGGGTCTTCAGCCCGGAGCGGGCGGCGAGCGTGGCCGTGGCCGCGGCGACGGTCGTCTTGCCGACGCCGCCCTTGCCGGTGAAGAGCAGGACCCTGCTCACGCCATCTCCCGGCGGGACGGCGCGGGGCTCCGCTCCGCGACCGCGCCGTGCCGCGCGCCCGGCTCCCTCATGGGGTCTCGACGCGCTTCTTCAGCCCCTTCAGGGCGGTGTCGATGATGACCTTCTCCGCCTTCCGCTTGATCATGCCGATCATCGGCACCTTGAGGTCGACGGCGAGCTCGTACGTCACCTCGGTGCCGCTGCCCGCGTCGGCAAGACGATAACTCCCGGTGAGCCCGGAGACCATCTTTCCCGCCTCGGCGATGCTCCAGTCGACGGACTCGTCGTCGTGCCAGGTGTAGCGGAGGGTGTACTCGTCGCTGATCACGCCCGCGTCGAGCACGAACCGGACCGTCTCGGGCCGGCCGTCCTCGCCCGTGGAGAGGACCCGCGCGGCCTTCACCTGCCCGGCCCACCCGGGGTACGAGGGGAAGTCGGCGATGACCGTCATGATGGTCGACCGGTCCGCGCCGATCTTGATGCTGGAGGTGGTGCGATCAGCCATGGGGCAACCGTACTGCTTCACGATCGTCCGCGTACGCCCGGCGGGGCCGGGCACGGCCGTGGCGGCGGCGGCAGGAAGCGGCGCCACGAAGCGGACACCCCACACGACCGGACCGCGCGGCTACCACTCCAGGACGTAGGGGACGCCCCTGTTCCGGAAGTGCCCCACGTTGAGGCATTCGGTCCTGCCGACCCGGGTGCGGGCGGCGAGGGGCTGGTGCACGTGGCCGAACAGGGCGTAGCGCGGCTGAGTCCGCCTGATCGCCTCCAGGGTGGCCTCGCTGCCCCGCTCGAAGCGCCGGGCGACCACGTCGTAGAGCAGTTCGGGGATCGCGGGAGGGATGTGGCAGCAGAGCACGTCGACCTCGCCGACGGCCTCGACCTTGCGCGCGAACTCCTCGTCGTCGATCTCGTACGGCGTGCGGTACTGGGTGCGCAGCCCGCCCCCGACGAAGCCGAAGCGCAGGCCGCCGATCTCCACGGTCTCGCCGTCGAGCACGTGGTGGCCCTCACGGACGTACTCGGGCCAGTAGAGCGGCACGTCCACGTTGCCGTAGGTGAGGTACGCGGGGGTCGGCATCGCGGCGAAGATCTCGCCGTACTGCCGGCGGACGGAGCGCTCGATGTGCTCGCGGGGGTCGCCCTCCAGCGAGGCCCACAGCGCGGAGGACATCGCCCGCGCCTCGTCGAACCGCTTGGCCGTGCGCAGCGCGATGAACTCCCCCGCCCGCTCGGCCCCGAAGAGCTCGGCGAAGATGCCCTGGGAGTGGTCCTCGTAGTCGACGAACAGGATCAGGTCGCCCAGGCATATCAGCGCGTCGGCACCCTCTCCCGCGCGGGCCAGCGCGTCGGCCCTTCCGTGCACATCGCTGACGACATGGACCCGCATGCGGACATCCTAACTACCAATGAATACGGCCATATGTGATGAACCTCGCGAGCAGGAAGCGCGTCGGCGCGCACCGGCGCGGCCGGAGGTCCGGCGCGACGGTAGTTGCTACGGTGAAATCCCTCTTCATAACGCCTGGGTGACGAATTTACCCATGCGTAACTTATCGCGATAGCTTCCAGGCAGCCCATCGATCGTGCGTCTCCAGGAGTGACCCGTGCGTGAGTACAGCGTCCCCGTGCTGGTGGATGTCCCCCCCTCCGCCAACCTCACCGACACGGTGTTCAAGCGTGCCGAGGAGGAGCCCGACGTCGTCGCCCTGCGGCGCAAGGTCGGCGACGACTGGACGGCCGTCACCGCCAGGGAGTTCCGCGACCAGGTCGCCGGGGTGGCCAAGGGCCTGATCGCCGCGGGGGTGGAGCCCGGCGACCGGGTGGCCCTGATGTCGCGCACCCGTTACGAGTGGACCGTGATCGACTACGCGATCTGGACCGCCGGGGCGGTCGGCGTGCCGATCTACGAGTCCTCCTCGGCCGACCAGGTCGCCTGGATCATCTCCGACAGCGGCGCGAAGGCCGTGTTCGCCGAGCTGGAGTCGCACGAGGAGACCATCCGCGAGGACGCCTCCGGCCTGCCGGGCCTGAAGAACGTCTGGCGCATCGAGGGCGGCGCCCTGGACGAGCTCACCGCGCTCGGCGCCGAGGTCTCCGACGACACGCTCGCCGAGCGCAGGACCGGGCGCGGCATCGCCGACCTGGCGACCATCGTCTACACCTCGGGCACCACCGGCAGGCCCAAGGGCTGCAGCCTGACCCACGACAACCTGCTGTTCACCGCCAGGAACGTCGCGAACGGCCCGCTGGAGCGCCTGTTCGTCGTGGAGGGCAGGGCGGCGCTGCTCTTCCTGCCGCTCGCGCACGTCTTCGCCCGCATCATCGAGATCGTGCTGATCGAGACCGGCACGATCCTCGCGCACACCCCCAACATGAAGAACGTCGCCCCCGACCTGCAGGCCTTCAAGCCCACGTTCCTGCTGGGCGTGCCCCGCGTGTTCGAGAAGGTCTACAACGGCGCCGAGCAGAAGGCGACCGCCGAGGGCAAGGGAAAGATCTTCCACGCCGCGGCCGACACCGCCGTCGCCTGGAGCAGGGCGCAGTCGGCGGGCGGCGCGGGGCTGGGCCTCAGGATCAAGCACGCCCTGTTCGACAAGCTCGTCTACGGCAAGATCCGTGCCGCGACCGGGGGCAGGCTGACGACCGCGGTCTCCGGCGGTTCCGCCCTCGGTGAGCGGCTCGGCCACTTCTTCCGCGGCGTGGGCATCGAGACCCTGGAGGGCTGGGGCCTCACCGAGACCTCCGCGCCGTCCTCGGTCAACATGCCGGGGGCCAACAAGATCGGCACCGTCGGCAAGCCGTTCCCCGGCGTCACCATCGGCATCGGCGACGACGGCGAGGTGCTCGTCAAGGGCCGCCACGTCTTCCAGGGCTACTGGAACAACGACGAGGCCACCGCAGAGGCGATCGACACGGGCGGCTGGTTCCACACCGGTGACATCGGCGAGCTCGACAAGGACGGCTACCTCCGCATCACCGGGCGCAAGAAGGAGATCATCGTCACCGCCGCGGGCAAGAACGTCGCCCCGGCCCCGATGGAGGACCACATCCGCGCCCACCCGCTGATCAGCCAGGCGATGGTGGTCGGCGACGACCGGCCGTTCGTCGCGGCGCTCGTCACGCTCGACGTCGAGGCCCTGGAGCAGTGGAAGGCCGCCAACGGCAGGGCGGGGGCGGGCCTCACCGAGCTCAGCTCCGACCCGGTGATCGTCGCCGAGGTGCAGAAGGCGGTGGACGGGGCCAACAGGTTCGTCTCCAAGGCCGAGCAGATCAAGAAGTTCACCGTCCTCGACATCGACATCAGCGAGGAGAGCGGGCACCTCACCCCGACCCTGAAGATCAAGCGCAACATCGTGATGCGCGACTTCGCCAAGCAGGTCGACTCCCTCTACGGCTGAGACTTCCTGCACGGCTGAAGCTCCCCGTACGGCTGAGACCTCTCAGCCGTACGGCTGAGGCTCCATACGGCTAGGAAGTCTCCGCGGGCTCCAGGAGGCGGGCGAAGCGGGAGGCGGCGAGGTCCCAGTTCCACTCGCGCGCCGCCCACTCGCGCCCGCGCTCCCCCATCGCGCGCGCCCCGGCCGGGTCCTTGAGCAGGCCGACCAGGGCCGCCGCGACCTCGCCGGGACGGGTGCCGTCGACGACCAGGCCGGTCTCCCCGTTCAGCACGGCGTCGGGGGCGCCGCCCGAGGAACCGGCCACCACCGGCAGGCCGGTGGCGGAGGCCTCCAGGTAGACGATGCCGAGCCCCTCCACGTCGACACCGCCCAGGCGGGTGCGGCACGGCATGGCGAACACGTCCCCCGCGGCGAGGTGGCCGGGCAGCTCCGCCTCCGGCACCGGGCCGGTGATCCTGACCGAGCCGCCCATCGGCCGGGCCATCCGCTCCAGGGTCCTGCGGTACGGGCCCCCGCCGACGATCAGGAGCACCGCGCCGGGCACGTCCCCCACCACGTCCGGCCAGGCCCGCAGGAGCGTGTCCTGGCCCTTGCGCGGCACCAGCCTGGACAGGCAGACCACCACCGGCCGCTCCCCCAGGCCTAGCCGCGCGCGCACCCGCTCCCCCCCGGCCCCCGGGTGGAACACCTCGGTGTCGACGCCGGGCGCGAGCCGCACCAGCTTGTCGGCGGCTATCACCCGGGCCAGCCGCCGCCGGGTGTACTCCCCCAGATAGGTGACCACGTCTGCCTCCGCCCCGATCCTGGCGAGCACCCGGCGGCCGGCCGGGACCCCGGCCCAGCCCGCCTCGTGGCCGTGGGTGACCATGACGACGCGGCGCGCCCCGGCCTCGCGCATCCGGGGCGCGAGCAGCCCGAGCGGCGCCGCCGCCCCGAAGACCACGCTGTCGCACCCGTACTCGGCGACCAGCCCGGCGGCGCGGCGGGCGACGGCGGGCGTGGGCAGCATCAGCGAGGTGGGGTGCCGCACGACGGGGTACGGCTGGCGCAGGTCGAAGGCCGCGCTGCCGGCCCACCGGGGGGCGTAGACGACGACCGAGCCGGGCGGGCGGCGGGCGATGAGGCCGTACACGAACGACTGGATCCCTCCCGCGCGGGGCGGGAAGTCGTTCGTGACGACCAGCGTGCGGCTCACGGTTCGGGGAGGCCGTTCAGCCCGGCCCAGGAGCGTGCCAGGGCGATGCGCTGCGGCGTCGTGGGATGCGATGCATAAAGTACATATTCGACTAGATCAGGTGACAAATCCGAAATATTGGTGGCCGCCAGCCGTCTCTGCATGGCGACGAACGTCGCCGGGTCCCTGGTCAGGTCCAGCGCGTGCACGTCGGCCCGTGCCTCGATCTGCCTGCTCACCAGGTTCTGGGCCGGTCCCGACAGGACCGTGGCCAGGCTCAGCATCCCCGTCACCAGGCCCACCGCCCTCGGGTCGCCGAGCGAGGCGACCCCCGTCCGGCGCCGTACGACACCCGCCGAGGTCACCGCGTAGAGCAGGCACGCCCCGAACGCCGCGCCCAGGCCGCCGACGAGCGTGCCCGACAGCACGTCGCCCGCCTTGGCGTGGCCCAGCTCGTGCGCGACCACCAGCTCGACCTCGTCGGCGGGCGCGCGCAGCAGCGTGTCGTAGACCACGATCCTGCGGGTCGCGCCGAACCCGGAGACGTAGGCGTTGAGCGCGGTGGTCCGCCGCGAGGCGTCGGCGACGAGCACGTCCTCGACCGGCACGCCGTCCCTGCCGGCCATGGCGAGCAGGTCGTCGCGGAGCGGCCCGGCCTCCAGCGGCCTGAAGTCGTTGAAGACCGGCTCGACGAGCACCGGGTAGGCGAATGAGGCCACCACGGTCAGGACGAACGCCCCGGCCGCCGCGGGGATCCACCAGCGCCGGTAGCGCCGCGCCAGGGCGATCACCGCCAGCACCATGATCGCGGTCAGCGCGGTGCCGATGCCGGTGCTCTTGGCCCGGTCGGCCGCCCAGGACGGCCAGGTCTGGGTGGACAGCCCGAAGTCGCGCAGGTAGCTCTCCGACCACATCCCCAGGGGCCAGCGCAGGATCGCCACGGCCACCGACAGCGCCAGCACGCCGAGGAGCGCCCGCAGCCACCACGGCCCCGGCAGCCGGTCGGCGAGCCGCGCGCCCAGCGGGGTGGCCACCAGCACGCCCGCCACGACCAGCGTCAGGCCGAGCGACAGGTAGCCGGGAAGGCTGACCAGCGCGTCGAACCTCTCGGCCCTGGCGATCTGCTCGGCGGTGAAGTCACGGGCCGGATCGGGAACGACGGCCGGGGCCCCCTCGGGCAGCGCCCGCCAGGGCGTGGTGAACGCCACGACCGCCAGCGTGACCACCCCCAGGACGGCCAGCGCCCACCCCGCCGACCGCACGCCCGAGGGCGTGTCCGTCGTGCTCAGCGTCACGTGAGTTCCTTCCTGAGGTAGTCGCGCCAGGCTCCGGTGAACTCGGCCACCGGCAGGCCGAGCGTGCTCTCGACATCGCTACCGTAGAGCCTCACCAGGGCCTTCTCTCCGAAGCGCTCCGCGACGAACCTGCAGGCGAGCCAGGCCTCCTCGTACGCCTGCGCGAGCCTCGGCGCGCCGGGGGCGAAGTCGGCCGGGACGGGGAGCCGGGCGGGCAGGACGCCCGCGCGCACCTCGGCGGCCAGTTCGGCGGCGGCCGTGCGCACCGCGATCCCCGCGTCGCGGTAGCCCGCGTAGTCGGCGAAGCCCTCCGAGAGCCACATCGGCACCCGGCCGCCCCGGGTCGCGCCGGTGGCCACGTGGGCGAGCTCGTGGGTGATCACCACGTCCTTGCCCGTCCCGGTGAGCCGGGCGTATCCCGACGGCAGGACGATCACCCGGTCCGCGGTCGCCATCGCGGCCAGGCCACGGGTGCTCCCGGCCCCGGCGAGCGCCGCGGCCTCGGCGTCGGTGGCCGGGAAGAGGACCACCGCGGGGACCGGCCCCCAGATCGCCGCGACCGTCGCGCGGGCCCGGTCGGCCCTCGCCGCCAGATCTCGCAGGACGGCGACCGGGACGCCGTCGCCGATCACGAGCGAGTGCTCTCCCCTGACGGTGACCGCGGTGCCCGGCCACAGGTCGCGGGGGTTCCGTTCGCTGTACGGGACGCGCGGAGAGGTCCGGGCGCCGTGCGGGAGCGGTGCGGCTCCGGCAAGGAGGGGGCCCGTCCCGGCGAACGGGCCGGCGCTCATCAGCGCCAGCATCCCGGCGAGCACGGCGCGGCGCCCTTTCGGGACGGACATACGAGCCGATGGTACTCGACCGGCATGGAGCGGCCCCCGGCCCCCCGGGGGGGGGGGCGGGGGGGGCGGCCCCCGGCGGGGGGCCCCCCCCCCCCCCGGGGCCCGGGCCGGGGGTTGGGGCGCGGGCCCCCGGCCGGGGGCGCCCCCGGGCC